>NZ_JQAR01000009.1 GCF_001437155.1 Liquorilactobacillus mali | reverse complement strand
TTCTATACAATTCAGAAATCTTTTATGCATTTACACAAGATATTTTACGCTCTCTTATTATCTCTTGCTATTGCTAGTTCTTGATCTATATCATATGAGACACGCCTAAATTCTAGATTTACAAGTCCATTCTCATCTATCTCTAAAATAGCATACTGTGCTCTTCTATCTTTTAGAAACTTCCCACGCCTTGAAAATGGTTGTCCGATTGTTCCTGGATTGACTATTAATTGACCTGTATCGCTGTAACGCAATAACTGTGAGTGAATATGTCCATAGACTGCAATATCAATGTCTTCTGATGCAAATAACTTATTAAAATTTTCTTGTTTAGCAATTGTCATGAGTGACGTCCCATAATTTTTTGTAGGTAAATTATGGGAAATGCTGATTAAGAGATTCTCAATTTTATTTTGACTACAAGATTTAAAAGATTTGATTTTTTCAATGTCATTATGATCAATGTTTTCATAGAGATACTTGCTTAAGATTCCAACATACACATCAGATGCATCGTTTATATCAATATAAACATCTGGATTAAGGACTTCAAGCAAACAATCGTCCCAATTACCACGAATATAAACTGTAGTATTACTTGCCTCAAGCATCTCAAATAACTTTTTACCACCTGGACCTGGCATAATTAAATCACCTAGGAACCAACATTCATCAATATTATTTTTTCTTACATCTGCTAAGACAGACTCTAATGCTGTTTGATTTCCATGAACATCTGAAAGAAGAGCTATTTTGTGTGTCATTATATTTTATCTTCCTTTATAAATATATAAATAACGTTGTTTCAAATACACAAAACCAGCCACGTCAATCTAATACCATGGCTGTTTTTTTAAATTTATCATTAATTACTTGAATATGAGTTTACTAGTGATTTTTTTGAATTCCAGAAAGGAACTTTTATGACACCATCGACTTTACTTTTAGGAACAAAACCATAGTAACGGCTATCATTAGAATCCTTGCGATTATCACCCAAAACAAAGTACTTTCCCTTAGGAACTGTGAAGGAATTACCTGTCCCAAGTTCAACACCCTTTGCTTCTTTTAAAACCAGAGTCAATGTTCCAGTCGTTCTTTGTGCTTTAGAGATATAGCCCTGTGACATTTTTTTGCCATTAATGTAGAGTTGACCATTGCTCCTATATTCAACTTTGTCTCCTGGCATACCAATTACACGTTTAACATATTTAGTTGATTTTGTTACGGCCTGGTTATTTTTATCGACTCCATATGCATTGAAAACAATGACAGTATTGTGTTTAATCTTAGCTTGCTTAAGCATCATTACCCGTTCATCATTTTGTAATGTTGGATACATAGATGTTCCGTCAACCTTGACAATGCCGAACCAAAATTGTTTAACAATCAATGCAATTAACAAACCGACAATGATTGGCAATATCCAACTAAATATTTCTTTGAAAATCTTCAAATTTTTAATCTCCTTAAGGTTATTCTTTTAAGATCACCCATTAACTTATTTAATAACACGATTTTGTGGCAGTAAACGCCTGCTATTATTCAAAGTACTTTTTTTTAAAGACCAGATATAGTAGATAAAAATGCCACAAAAAAACAGCTCATAAATACTAAACCAGATATTTCTCACATAAAGAAATGGCATCGACATTGCAACACAATTCAGGAAGAGCTTGAAAATAAAGTTACCTCGCATAAAGTAAACCATGTTGCTTATAACTGCTAGTACCCCAAATATTACCAACAGTATTGTCAAAATAATTATAATTGAAAAAATATTAGTGCTATTAGCTATTTTTTCCGCATTCGCAGAAGAATATCCCCTATGAAGATAGAACTTAACCAGTAGTCTAAAGTAAGTATCATTTAGAACGTACAAAAGACCTAGTCCCCCAACAGTTATATTCAAAAATTTATTCAAACACTCATCTCCCTCAAACGAATAAATTAACTTCCAATTAGTATATTGCTTACCATCTAAAATTATATACGTTGAGTAGGTAAATGAAAGAGAAGTATTCTTTTTTAAACCAATTTTAAGCTCTTTTATTCAGTTTGGCATAAATATCAGTTAAATATCGATAACTAGCAATTTGTTCTGTTGCTATATTTTCATCAGCCAATTTTATTTCGAAGATACTCGAGGCTTTTTCATTCAATAGCGGTAAAACATTTTCCCAATTGATCTTCCCTTCACCCAGTGGCAAGCTATCATGAGTTAATCCCATTGAATCAACCAGGTGATAATGCACTACATTAGGTTTAAGTCTCTTTAAACTAGCACACAATTTGGCGTTATCTGCATTAACTTTTATAAAACAGTGGCTAAGATCAAAGGCTAAACGATAATTTTTATTTAAAATGAAGTTATCTTCGTCTTCAAACCCATAATAAAATAATCGCGATAGCGAATTTTCAAACATAATGTGAGATTGTCCAAGGGCTGCAAATTTATCAAGTTTTTGGTAGACAACATCTCTCGCTTCCGAAAATGACGGATATAAAGCAATCATCTTTTCAGTATGTCTAGAATATGAGCCATGCAGAAGCGTCTGAAGTCCATAATCAAAGGATAGCTGCAACAACTGATTAGTACTAAAATCTATAAAATAGTTTAGTTCTTTAAACTGACTTTCAGGTGCAACTAATTCTGTATATTCACCTCGGTACCTCATTGGGTGGTGTAAAATTATATCTTTAACACCATGTTCTTTTACCTGTAATATTGCCTCTGTGAGTCTTTTTATACCTTCCGTTGTAAAATTATTTTCATCAGTATAAAATTCAAAAACATTTGGCTTATAACTTAACCGATTTCTGAGTTGTTCACGTTGCGAACTAGCTTTAAGACCTAAATCAATTTTTTTCATAAAACAACACCTCTTCGATTAGAAAACATTTCAGAAAAAAAAGCTGATAAACTATAGAGTTTCAGCCAATTTCTCAATTATAAATTATAATAGCAGTTCTATTATTTATCTATATCTCTCATCCAGGCCAGCGCAATCGCCTTTTCTCCAAGGTGAGTACCTACCACGGGTCCGAAGTAGCTTAAATCAATTTGACAATCTGGATATTTTTGAGAAAGTTCTTCTTTCCATGATTCTGCAGCACTCAAATCATTTGCATGAATAACAATCAATCTAAGGGGATAATCAACCCTCTTCTTCTCATCCTCAAAAATTTTTTCAGCTCGCTTGAGTGCCTTCTTCATTGAACGAACTTTGTCAAAAGCAACAATCTTATGAGAATCATTGTCAAAAGTCAAAAGCGGTTTTATCTTCAACACACTCCCTATAAATGCTGTGGCATTCGACAATCGTCCTCCACGAACCAAGTTTTGCAAATCATCAACAATAAAGCATTCGTTCATTGTTTTTCTTAATGCCTCTAATTCAGTAAATATTTCCTCGACACTGGCACCAGCTTTTGCCATTCTGGCTGCCTTTAAGGCAAGATTACCCATAAGCATTACGGTAATTTGCGAATCAAAAGGATAGACCTTTATCCCCTTGACCTCACTTGCTACATTCTTTAACGTTTGATAAAAACCAGAAATTGTTGAGGCCAAATGTATACTGATAACAGCGTCATATCCTTGTTTTCCTAAGTTCTCATAAAATGTAATCAATTCACCGATAGCGGGTTGAGAGGTACTGGGAAACGTTTTAGATTTCTTAAGTTTTTCATAGAACTCCTCTGTAGAAATATCTACCCCTTCCTTGTACACTTCATTATCAATAATGACCGGAATTGGAATTACATGAATATTATTATCCGCAATTTGTTTATCTGTTAAATATGCGGTACTGTCTGTCACAACAGCGATTTTCATAGATGTACACCTACTTCTTTGCTTTTTGTTATACCATGGTATCATAACACATTAAAAAAAACGCGACTACTAAATAACCACACGTGAAAAGTCGCTACACTCGCTCCATACTTTTGCTCAACCTATTAAGCAGAATCTGTAACAGATTTTGTTCCTCTTCAGACCAATGTGAAAAAAGTTGTTCGCTATACTGTGCAATATCTTTCTTCATAGCCGCTATGGCATCCAACCCACTAAATGTACTGGTATATGCAAAAAAACGTCGCCCCTGCTCATTTTCTTGTGACTCCTTGACTACAAACTCTTTTGAGAGTAATTTAGCCAATTGTCTGCTCAATGTAGAAACATTAAGTTGTGTTAATTTAGCCAACTTTTCTTGGGTTGAGGCTCCCTCGACAATTTTCAAAAGTAATTGCCACTCTGCAATCGTTAATCCATTTTTTTGTGATAAAGCAACAAGCTTCTCTCTATACTGACGTTGAAGATCAATCAGGCTATCTAAACAGCTTTTCAAAAGAATCCCTCCAAGTAAAAGTTTAATATGCATTATGCAAATCACATTAATCATTATGAATTACTTGCATAATAATAGCAAGTACAACACATTGATTACATATCTTATTTAAATAAAAAAACTATTTTTGCTCTTTATGCAGTTAAACGGTACAATTAGATACAGTAAAAATCAGTTACGAAAGCGAGTTGTCAGCATGCCATTTGATGGACTATTTACCCATGCGATGATTGCCGAATTAAGAAGTAAAATTATAGGCGGACGTGTAACAAAAATATCGCAGCCTTTCCCTAATGAAATTATCTTGACAATTAGGTCCCAGCGACAAAACCATCCGCTTTTATTATCGGCACATCCTAATTATGCCCGTATTCAAATTACACAAATTCCTTACAATAATCCTCCAGTTCCAACTAACTTTACAATGACACTTAGAAAATATCTTGAGAATGCAAAGATTACTGAAATTAGTCAACTTGATAATGATCGTGTTGCTTATTTCAGTTTCACTACACGTAACGAGTTAGGTGATGAACTGCCATTATTATTAAGTATTGAGATTATGGGTCGTTACAGTAATGTACTTTTGATTAATCAGGCCGAGAACAAAATACTGGATACAATTAAGCATATTGGACCCAGCCAGAATCGTTTCAGAACCTTACTTCCAGGTGCAACATATATTCAACCACCGAAACAGGATTTGTTAAACCCTTTTACAGATAAGTCTAAGAAATATTTAGAACTCGTACAGCAATTCCCTAACCGCGAGATCCTAGCTAAGCAATTACAAAAAAATTATCAGGGAATCGCAACCGAACATGCTCTATATCTAGCAGACCGATTGCACGATGTTGGTGATGATTTATCCACTAACTGGGATCAAGCCTTGAAACAGGCTGATTGCCCTACTCCCAATATCGTTGAGGAAAATAAAGCCTTTTTCACTTTCTTTAAATATGATGACTCAAAAGTAGAAAATGCTGAATCATTGAGTGTTTTACTAGATAAGTTCTATCAAAAGAAAGCTACTAGTGATCGCGTACAGCAGCAAGGATCACAATTATTTCATGTTATTAAAGTCAACTTGCAGAAAAATCGTAAGAAATTAAAAAAACTGCAGCAGACAATGGACTCTACACAAAAAGCAGATATCTTGCGCGTTAAGGGTGAACTGTTAACCACTTATCTTTTTCAAGTAAAGCGTGGAATGACCGAAATAGAATTACCCAATTACTATGATAGCGAAAAACCAGTCAAGATAGCTCTTTCAAATCAACTATCCCCTTCTCAGAATGCGCAGAAATATTTTAAGAAGTATCAAAAATTAAAAAATGCAGTTGAATATGTAACAAATCAAATAAAAATAACTAAGGCAGAAATAAATTACCTTGAAGAAATTGAAACACAGCTTGAGTTGGCGGATCCCCAAGATTTGCCTGATATTAAAGTAGAGTTGCAACAAGAAGGCTATTTACGAGCACAAAAACAAAATAAAAGCGGCAAAGTCAGGAAAAACAAGCTTGGCCAACCTGATACATTTTATTCTAGTGAAGGGATAAAAATATCGGTTGGTAAAAATAATCTGCAAAATGACCGTTTGACATTAAAAATGGCGCAGAAAAAGGATATCTGGCTTCATGCAAAGAACATACATGGTTCACATGTAATCATTCACAATAGTCAGCCAGGTGAACAAACACTCCTCGAAGCAGCTGAACTAGCAGCCTACTATTCGAAAGCGCGCTCTTCTGGGAATGTACCTGTCGATTACGTTGAGGTAAAAAATATCCGCAAACCCAACGGCGCAAAACCAGGTTTTGTAATCTATGAAGGTCAACAAACTCTCTATGTTACCCCAGATGAAGACGAAATTAAAAAAATGAAAAAAATATGATTGATCAAATCTTTCATAATTCGTAAATAGGGATACAGCTGTAAATTAGCATATTTTAAAGTATCTGTACTATATCTGTACTATTGCATTGCATACCTATTTGCATATTTATTGTGGATGTTGCGCTCCTTGATAATACTGCGGTTGTGCTGTCGGTAATGGCTGATGCTGCAGCCAATCTTTTATTTGTTGAACCAATTTTACTGCCATTGGAACTGCGACCGCAATCTGATGTTTGCTAATTTGATTGACATGAACTCCAGCACTAACAACACAGTTACCTGGCAGAATCTCTTTAAGTCCTGATGCGATCCTCTCTGAAATATAATGATCCTGATGAAGGCGGCCGTCGTGACTTGGAAAACGAATTGTTTGTAATTGCATGTTTGAGGCTATAGTAGTGATAGTACCTATATGATCAAAGTCACCTCCAGTAACTACAATCATTAAATCGCGATTGATTAATGTTACTTTTGCAGTAATCGTGTATCCGGCTGAGGTCTCACTTGTTGTAAAATGTGATTGCATACCATGCATCCTTTCTTATTTTTAAACAATTGACTAAATACTAACTGAATTGGAGGTAATTATTGTCATGAACATTAGTGATTTGCAGTCATTTATAGCCGTATACCATTTGCGAAGCATTTCTAGTGCTGCTTTAGAGCTTAATATGACGCAGGCGGCGCTTTCCAAAAGAATGAAAGCACTCCAATGTGACTTGCAAATCCAATTGATCAATACCGAAAATAGACGTCAACTAGTAATTACTGAAGCAGGTGATCTATTTTATCAATATGCTAAGGAAGCCATATTAAGGTATGATAAACTTCAGCTTGACCTAAATGACTATCGCAAGATGAATACTGGTGTTATTAAACTTGGAATTATACCCGTTTTAGCACAGTATGGGATTACTCAACTGATTGGACAGTTCAAACAAAAACATCCTAGTTTCAACTTTCACATCATTGAAAATGAAGGCGTTAATTTGCTCTCTTCTTTGACTGAAGGAAAAATCGATGCGAGCATCCTGCGTGATACTCAGTCAAATCTGTTGCAAGACTCACTGTACCACAAAATTCCGCTAGTAAATGACGAACTAGTGGTTGTAGTTCCAGCTTCTCATCCGCTGACACGAAAAGCTAAACTCAAGCCGCAAGATCTTGCCAACTTGGAATTGGTTACTCTTCTAAAGGGATCCGGTGTTTACGAACCAGTAATCACTCGTTTTAAATCTTGTGGAATTGAGCCACACGTCTTTTTTGAAAGTGCACATATTGAAACAATCATTGAAATGATCAATCATAGTCAGCGGGCAACATTTCTTTTTAAAAAATCTGCAGAACCCTTTGTCACTCCAGCTTTTGAAATGAGATCTTTTTCTCCTCCGATATACAGCCAACAGCAATTTGTCTACCCCAAGGCAACGCGCCTGACGTCAATCGGTGAATTTGCAAAACAGTTAAGACAGCTCTTCCAATATAAAATAACATCTGAACAAGAAAACATCTAAAAAATGAGCGTTATATCAACCTATTTTCCAAACTGGCTGATACGCTCTTTTCTTATACTGAAGTTTAGTTATTATTTCGACGCTTTCTAAATTGCTAGTTGATTAAACAATCTGAATACCTACCATCTTGACATCAAATCAAACTGTAGCTTTCCTTTTAGTTAGATCAAAGTATCTCCTGTTCTTAATCACCAGTCCAGCGCTTTCTAAAATTATTTTCAATCTGAAAAGCATCCAACAATTTCATCGATTGATGATCCAATAAATCCTGAATTGTGGTTGGCCTTCCATAGAATGCCGGAATTGGCGGAATAATCTGAACACCTAAACGTGCTAACTTAGTAAGATTCTCCAAATGAATCGGACTGAGTGGTGTTTCGCGGGGAACCAGCACTAATTTGCGCTGCTCTTTAAGGGTTACGTCAGCTGCACGCATAATCAAATCATCGCTGTATCCTGATGCAATTCCAGCAACTGTTTTCATACTGGCTGGAACAATAATCATTCCATCGGTTAAAAAGGAACCACTTGCAATTGCTGCACCTAAGTCTTGAGCTTTGTAGTTAAATTCAGCTAATTTTTGAATATCAGACAATTTATACTCAGTCTCAATCGCAATATTCTTTTGAGCCCACATACTCATTACTAAGTGAACTTCCACCGTCGGAATCTGCTGCAATTTTTTTAATAAGTCGATTGCATAGACACTCCCAGATGCACCTGTAACACCAACGACAAGCCGTTTCATTCCTGTTCCTCCATTTTATTACACTATTTTAGATATTTCTCCCAGTCTTTAACTTTCATGAATTGTGCACGCTCAAATTGTGCCTTCATATCAAATGGCACTGTGCCATCAACTACAAGTTTGGAGCTCATTCCACGGAAACGAATTGACTTTGGGTCATACTCTGGACGTTCAGATGGATCAAGTGGGTGATTACGCATACCGGATAAAACCATAAGGTCTTTGTCAGCCTGAAAACGAGTATTAATTGTCCAAACAACGTCATTCATATCAAAAATATCAACGTCTTCATCAACCAAGAAGACTGTCTTTAATTCCTTAAAGGCAGAGAATGCTAACAATGCTGCCTGGCGTTGAATGCCTTCGTCAGCTTCATTTTCTTTGTGAATCTGCATGATAGTCATCAATTTACCACCACCTGCTGGCGGGTTGTATACATTCAGGACTTTTCCTGGGATAGCTTTGTCTGTTAATTGCAGAATACTTGCTTCGGTTGGTATACCTGCCATGCTGACATGTTCTTCACTTGGCCCAATTACACTCTGCATGATTGGGTGATCCTACGATGAGTGACGGCCGTAACCTTAATAATCTGCAATGCGGGATTAGCATCTCCATCGTATCCTGGAAATTCCGGCATTGCTTTACCAGTATGTGTGTTAATATCTTCTTGGATCCGCTCATTTGGTACAATATAACCTTCCAACGTATATTCTGAGCGCGCGATTGCTTTTTCATCAACTGTTAGACCCCGTACAAGCTGAACTGGTTGATTACGAATCGCTCCAGCGATATCTAACTCATTGTATCCTAATGGAGTAGTAGGTGGTTCAAAAGTTGCACCAATGGTAATTGCTGGGTCAAGTCCAATATTAATCGTAATTGGCATCGGTTTGTCTGCTTTCTCATATTCTTCAGCGAAAGCTCCAATATGACGACCACCAGGCATAATATATACCCCTAGTGTGTCCTTGTCTTCGATTACCATACGATGAATCGTCACGTCGCTCATCGACTTGTCCATGCTTGAGCCTAATACGACTCCGATTGTGATGTATGGACCAGCATCGTATGGTGTATTGGTTGGCGCTGCCACCAATTTGCGTAAATCAAAATCTGAATCAGTCGCCTTATGGACTACTTCATGAACAGGTGCATCCTCTTCGCTGACAGTTACCGGTGAAATTGGATTCAACACCGCTTTATTCAAAAAGTGCCCTAACGTTTTATAGTCCTGGTGGAAGATTCTTCCAACGCGCCTGCGGCTAGCCTGAAGTCCCATCAAAACACGGGCATCAGGAAAGCCTTTTACATTATTAAACATCATTGTCGGACCTTCTTGTGTTGGCCTTTCAACTGTTCCACCAGCTCCAATGTAGCGATAAACACCAGATAATTCAGCATTTGGATCAATCAATTCATCAGTTTCATGATAATCAGTTGGATTATTCTTGATTTCAGCTAACACTTTACGTAAGTCCCATAACTCTTCACTCACATCTATCATCTCCTCTATCTTTCAGTATAAAAAGCTGAATTTGAAAATCAATTCCAGTTAAGACTGGTAATAGTCGCAAAAGTAGTATCACTTAATTCATTGTCGTTGCTTCACTCTTTTTAACAAGAGTGTTCACCATCAGTCGGTAAAACTTAGCCCTTGATCCAGTCCCCATCATCGAAGAATTTTCATTGAAAAAAAGGTTAATATCCTTTATACTTAACAGTACTGAGTACTTTGGGCTTGCGGAGCAAAAATCGCATAGCCCTTTTTTTGTTTAAAATACTGAAAAACATAAAAACGTAGGGAGATTAATCATTAATGAAGAACGTTAATAGCAAAATCAATTTATCACTTGGAGCGGTGGGAATCCTAACTTTTGTTGGTATCTTAGTCGAAACCTCCATGAATGTCACATTTCCAACCTTAATGAAAACCTTTAATGAGTCGCTTAGCACGATTCAGTGGTTAACTACTGGATACCTATTAATGGTTACTTTGGTTATGGGAGCAACTTCTTATTTGTTGAAACGTCTTAGAAGACGTCAACTTTTTATACTGAGCGCTAGTTTGGCAGTAATTGGTGAATTGTTGTGTTTCAGCGCACCCAATTTCAGTATTCTCATGATTGGTCGTTTGCTGCAGGCCAGTGGAACCGGAATTAGTACACCACTAATGTTTTCAGTGATTTTTTCCGAAATTCCGATGGCGTATTGGGGAACATATACGGGAATTGCCGCAATGCTAATTTCACTTGCACCCGCACTTGGTCCAACTTTTGGCGGAATCATGAATCATTATTTGTCATGGCGTGCAATTTTTAGCACTAGTCTATTGTTAGTTTTAATTGCCCTAATTATCGGATTAGTTACCTTAGAAAATCGTCCGCTTCATGCAAAGGTTAAATTTGATTATAGCGGTTTTCTAGCCTTGTCCTTGTTCTTAATACTGCTTGAATTCGGTGTCCAACAACTAAGTGTGCATTTAAGCGTGGCAATCATTCTTTTACTGCTTTGCCTTATTTCTATGTACTTCTTTATTAGACATGAACAGCGAAGTAAAAATGTTTTATTTAATCCTGCTCTTTTTAAAAACAAATATCTAATGTTCCGTCTCGTCAACTACTTTATACTTCAAATGATCAACATCTCACTTTCTTTCGTAATTCCCATCTTTGCTGAAAATGTATTGTTGGTCAACTCATTGATTGCTGGTTTAATTCTTCTACCTGGGTCGCTGCTAGGATCGCTTAGTGCCCCATTTGCTGGTAAATGGTATGACCGCGTTGGAGCAAGACGACCTCTACTCCTTAGTAATTTCTTGGTGGTTGGTGGAATGTTACTGTTTGCCGGCTTCGTTAGTAAGTTCTCAGTCATAATAATCGGTTTAGTCTTCATAATCACTCGTCTAGGATTCAACACAGGTTTTGGGAATACAATGTCAGATGCAAGCAAGGCCACCCCACAGTCATTAAAGGCCGACCAGAACTCATTATTCAGTATGAGTCAGCAATATGCCGGTTCAATAGGAACTGCTATCATGTCGACGATTATCAGTCTTCAAGAAAAAAGCAGTGGTAGCGTACATGTTGGAATCACAAGTGGTAGTCAATTAGGTTTTACCTTGTTAATGATTTTCGGAGTCATTGCCTTGTTATGTACAATCACTCTGAATAAAGGGGGATTAGAACATGGAATTGAAAAATAAAAGAATTTTAATCGTAGGTGGAACATCCGGTTTTGGTAAGGAAGTAGCTCTCCAATGTTTGAAACAAGGTGCGCATGTCAGTGTAATCGGCCGCAGCAAGTCACATGTAAAAGAGTTAATCACTACCAACACTCAACCATGCTCCACTTCAAGCTTAAATGGCACTGCTCTAGACGCTACTGATCAAAAGCAGTTGGCTAACTTTTTTGCAAATCATAAATCATTTGATCACATTGTTTCAACTCTCGGGAGTGCAATGGGTGGAGGTTTTTTAGACAATTCTCTAACAGAGATTCGAAAAGTAATAGAAGGCAAGTTCTTCGCCAATCTCCAACTTGCACAACTAGCTATGTCACACCTAAATGAAGACGGATCACTAACTTTCACCTCAGGAACAGGCGGTCACCCAAGTACAGCATCGGGTGCAATCGTTGGTAACCATGCTATTGACTTGTTAGTTAAAGGGTTAGCCATTGAAGTGGCATCCGAACATAAGCGCGTTAACGCAGTTGCTCCAACCTGGACAGCAACTGGATTGTGGCGCGGCCTCTCACCCGCAGAACTACAGCAACAAGAGCAATCGATTGCCACAAGCATCCCTTTGAAGCGCACGGCAAAAATCACTGAAGTTGCTTCGGCATATCTTTATTTAATAACGAATAATTTTATGACCGGTCAAATAATTAATGTCGATGGTGGTGTTAGTGCTCTATAATTGGTGCTTATAATAAGACGAAAAAGGCTTGATTTCAACGGATTTAACCGTAAATCAAGTCTTTTTATGATTATCTAAATTCAATTTAAAACTGCAATACTTAATTAAATACTAATTACTTTGTTGTATTTCAAAAAATAATCAGTCCAAACTACCTTATTCATTTAATCCAAAATTTCGGCAAGAATCTCTTCAGAGATTTCAACTTCTTTTTCCTTATCGATAAGGCTTTCTTTGCCACGATATGGATTATCAACGATTCGCCAGATTGTTCCATTCTTGATTATGGCGATACGATCAGCCATTCTCACAGCTTCATTAATATCATGTGTTACCAAAAAAGTTGTAATCGCCTTATCCTGACAAACTTTTCTAATCAAGTCCTGCATTTTAGTCCTTGTTAGTGCATCAAGTGCTCCTAATGGCTCATCCAACAGAAGCAGGCGTGGATGTGACATTAGCGCGCGTGCCAAAGCAACACGCTGTCTTTGTCCACCTGATAATTGAGAAGGAAATTGCTTAGCATACTGCTCTAATTCTACTTGTTCCAGTAGTTCGGTAGCCTCGCTAACTGCTTGTTTACCCTTTTTATCCAGCAAAACGTTATCTATGACATTCATCCATGGGAGCAAGCGATCTTCTTGGAACATTACACGAGCTTCTTTGTTTAACCCATGAATCTTATTACCATCTTGAATAATGGAACCGGCAGATGTCTCTTCTAAGCCGGCCAACATTCGCAATAGCGTACTTTTACCGCCACCACTCATTCCGACTAGTGCAATAAATTCACCTTCATTAATGACTAGGTTAGCATCACTCAAAATAACACTGTTGCCGTACGACTTACCGACTTTACTTATCTCCAGAAGTTTCTGAGGCATCTGTATTCCTCCTTTCAATTGCACGCCATTCTAAGAAGATGTCTTCTAAGTTTTTAGCGATAAAATCAGATAATTTTCCCAATAGGGCATAGATTAAAATACATAAAACAATCGTCTTCATATCCATGAACTGTTCGGCGTTCGTTGACATATAACCTATACCAGAACTTGCAGAAATTGTTTCAGCAACAATCAAGGTCGTCCACATTACACCAAGTGCATATCTAACACCCATCAAAATAGTTGGAAGAGCTCCAGGAAAAATAACCTTGATAAACAGATCCTTTTTACTCAATTCATAAGATTTTCCCATCTCAATTAGCTTAGGATCGACTGATGTAATTCCATGGTAGGTATTGATATACATCGGGAAGAGACACCCTAATGCAACCAATGATATTTTGGCAGATTCACCAATTCCAAGCCATAAAATAATCAAGGGAATCAATGCTAAATGTGGGATATTACGCAACATTTGAATAGTGCTGTCAAACAATAATCTTGCCCTACGTGAAACTCCATTTATAAAACCTAGAATGAACCCTAGTCCACCACCAATCAGAAGACCGGCAGTTGCACGATAAAGACTAATACTCATATTTTCTTGAAGTTCACCCTTCTTAAAAAGCTTAATACCATTTGTTACAACATCAATTGGAGATGGTAACAAGGTCTCATTGACCCACGAGAGATTGCAAGCAACTTGCCAAAAAACTATCAAGAAAACAGGAATCAACCAAGGTAATGAATTTTTAAACTTAAACGAAAAATGATAATTTTCATTTGTTTCAATATTTTCCATAATCTTTCTCCTTATTAATTATTTAAGGTACTGAACATGTTTTGAAACATCAATTTTCTTTGTAAGAATGTTATTGTCGTAAAATACATTAGCAATTTCCTGTTCCTCTTTTACGACACTCTTTGACATTGCTTTCATTGAGAACGTTCTTCTGGTAACAGATCTACGAACCACCTTCTTAGAAAGTTTTAAATCTGCACTCATTTTTTTGATCAATTTAGAATGATTCTTGTTAGCCCACTTCATATCTTGCTCAGTATATTTAATAATTAGCTTGCTTAGTGTTTTGTTTTTGCTTGCATATGTTGTTGGTGAAACAATGAAGCTTCGGTTGAGTGCCTTTGTAGTTGTACCATCAACAAGCAGCTTTGAATTCTCGGTTATTTCAACTTGTGCTACACTAGGATCCCAGTTAGCCCAAGCATCAACCTTTCCTTTAGAATATGCAACACTTGCAGCATCAGAATCTAAATTGACCCATGTTATATCATCATTGCTCAATCCGGCTACTTTAAGAGCCCTCAGCAGCATGTATTGTGAACTTGTACCCTTAGTGTATGCAACTTTTTTACCTTTTAAATCCGCCAATGTTTTGATTGAAGAGTTTTTGTGAATCAGAATTCCACTACCTTTTGCTTTTGTTCCACCAGCTGCCACATAAGTTAATTTAGTACCCGATGCCAAGGCAGATACGGGCGGCGTATCTCCTACACGCGCGTAGTCGACATTACCTGAAGCAAGTGCCTGCATCATTGCCGCACCATTTTGGAATTCCTTGAACTTAACATTGTATCCCTTCGCCTTCATCTTTTTAACGAACTGGCCTCTAATTTTAGAGATATAGAATTCATCTCCAGCTTGATACCCAAGTACGACATTCTTTAAGCTGGAACTTCCAGCATCTTCTCTTGTCAGGTGCCAGCCATAAACAGCAATCCCACACCAAAATAATAAAAGAATTGCGATAAAACTTTTTTTAAGATTCTTCATACTATTTCACAGTCCTCTTTTCTTGTAGTATCTCTGCCAATTTTGGCCTTAATATCTTGCGAGTTGGATTTAATGGAAATTCATCTAAAAAGAAGATTTCAGTTGGTCTCCGATACTTAGCAAGATGTGTTGCTGCATAATCAATAATTCGTTGACGGTGTTTTGCCAGAGTCTCAGAATCTTTGGTATCATCAATTACGGCAGCCGCTACAATTTCGCCATATAGTTCATCAGGCAATCCCACGACTGCAACTTGTTTAATGAAGTCCAGGTTTCCAAGAACATCTTCGACAACCGATGGACTGACTTTTTCACCACCATGATTAATAACATCTTTACTACGACCTTCCAACCACAGATAACCTTCTTCATCAAAGTAGCCTAAATCACCTGTTAAGAACCAACCATCTTTAAAGGAGTCGGGATGTGGATCAAGATAGCTCGTAATTACGTGATCACCGCGAATTGCAATCTCTCCATGAATTCCTGGTGCATCAGTAAAGTCATCCCCATCTATAATTGTTACATCAGTATGGTATGGTTTACCGACTGAACCAATTTTTATATTATCTAATGGATTCAAAGTACATTGACTACAAGATTCTGTCATGCCATACCCTTCAAGCAACGGAACACCAAACTTTTTTACAAATTTCTTATGACGGCTAACCGGAAGCATCGCAGAAGCACATCTAACGAAGCGAAGTTTGTGATTTGGGTCAAATTGAGCTAAGGCTTTCTCATTTTTTAATAAGATAGAAACAATTGTAGGAACCACTGAGGACCATGTAACATCATTCTTCATCACCTGCTGCCAGAAACGGCTTGCACTGAACTTAGGTGCAATCACTAACCTCCCATCCGATAGAAGTGTAGAAACAACGATTAATTCCTGTGCATTAATGTGAAACATTGGCATTATAATCAAAACAGTATCATCTGCACTTAAACGATGGCTCCCCATGTCATAGTGCGCTGCCTTTAACATAATCTCATGAGTCAGGCCAACCTTCTTAGGCTTTCCGGTGGTTCCAGATGTATTCAATATCCAACCATATGACTGCTCATTTGGCTTAGCTTCCTTCTCACCTATGTTCAAATCATTTCTTGTTAGAATGACCAAATCTTCAAATGTATGCAACTGAACTGTGTGCTTATCTAATTCAGTGAAATTACTGAAAACTTCGGCACGGCTGTCATTAAAAATAATTGCCGCATAATGATTCTCGCGAAAGTCTTTGACAAGTTCTACATCAGAGGTACTCTCAGAAACGGGATGTGCAGTGACACCCAACCGCCACAAAGCCTGATTGATTGGAATATATGCAGCGGAATTTTCAAGACACATAAATGCAATGTCCCCACTGCCCATATGGGCGTCTAAAAAAATTTTTTGAAGCTTTGTTATGTCTTCTTCTACGTCTTTTCCAGTAAACCATTTGTTCATTCGTTCATCTTTTAAAAATTCACGATTAACATTCTTTTTTAAATGCATAGCAAGTTCTGTAGTTAATTTTGTCATTATTTACTCCTCCTAAGCTTTTGTGGGCGTCCAATCAATATTCCAAATGGAGGAACTTTGTAGAGAATGAATGACACTAGCCATGAAGTCCCCAAAACAACTAAATATCCTACTGGTAATAGCAGGAATAAGACCCATTCATTCAAGTACCCCTTAATATTCAATAAGATATACGCTAAAAGTGTCAGCCCAATAGTTTGAGTCAGATAGACACCAAAAGATAACTTTGAAGATAAGGAAACGAATCTTGCAAATTTCTCCCATCGTGGTTGCGTTCTGTGACTCGCATATGAAAGGCTAAGACACCAAACAGTACAAATCATGAGTGAAGCATAAATCATCAAGTAAGGCTGATGTACTAGCTCTGTATAATGTTTGCCTAACTTGAGAATATACCAGTTAATGTAAAACAGAACAAACGTTCCTAATCCTAGTAAGGCAGTGAGTGTATAGACGATTTTTCGGTACTTTGTGATGAATACCTTGGCCTCATCATAATGAATTGAAACAAAGCCACCTGCAATAAAATAGAATTGGTATGATAAGACAAAGTTGCCGTAGTACTTCAGTAAATATGGCCAGTTATCATGATTCATCTCTGGATATATATATTTTGTCCAGATTAAGAAAAATAATTGGATTAACGCGCTGATTGAGAATATCAATAGATGATAACCATTCAACTTCTTAAACAATTTAAGTAATAATGGAAAAATCAGATAAAGCTGAAATGTCACCAAAATGTAGTACATATAGAATTGATCCCCATGAATCAAAGCCGAATACCAATCTGTTACCCAACTGTGAAAATTCAAAGTGTCGCCTGCTGCAATAGCAACAAATATTAAGAAAAATCCATTCCAAAATAAGTAAGGCACTCCACCACCCTTGTAGCGTTTGTACCAGAAGGCCAGATAATTTACCTGATCTTTTTTATAATATTGTAAAAATAGTACTAACCCTGTAACGAACATGAATCCCATTCTTGTGAAATGCAACAATAAATGTGTCATTAACAAAACTAACTGTGGAACTGAATCGGTTGATAAGCTAGCAATAAATGATGATGTTACATGATTTGCTAGTACCCCAAAAATGAAAATACACCTCATTAAATCAACTTCATATAAATACTTTTTCTTCATCCAAAGACCCCTATACCATAATTTATAATAAAGTCGTTATTTTCCCTACTCCCAAAATAAGCAGAAATAAACTCTTTATTACCCATATAATAATTTAAAATATTGATTTGACAGCTGTATGTCTAATGTATGAATTATTTGTGAAAAAAAGATAGTAAAGTAAAATAAATAACATTAATTGTGAATTATTAAAAAAAAGTCCTTCTAAAAATTAGCTTTCGCTAACTTCTAACAGGACTATTAATCATTATTCTTCTTTTTTCTCTTTTGTTACTATAAATCTTATTGGGTTACCCTGAGTAGCCGTATCAACTACAAACGAACCATTTGAATAACGATCACCTACAGGGTGTTCAAATGGATTGATCGTTACTGTTTCTTGTTTGTCAGTGATTATCGTCAAATCATGAGGTTCTTCTTTCGATAATAAAGAAACAAACTCAATACGATGAGGATTTCTTTTTAGTTCCCGTAAAACTTGGACACCACGTCTTGCCCTAGTTGTAGGGGACACTTCAGCTACTGACATTCGCTTGAATGCACCTCTTTGCGTAAGAATTCCAACCTGCTCAGAACCTGTTACCAACAAGACCGAAGCAATAAAGTCATCTCGTAAGTCCATTGCCTTAACACCTGCGGCTTTAGCACCTGATACTGGAACCTCAGATAACAAGTATCTTAGCCCATATCCACCATGTGTGATTGCAAAAACATACATATCATTAATCTGCTCAGACTGTACAAAATTAACCAATATCAACTTATCCGTATCAGATTTTAACTTCATACCTTGACTCGCTCTGGATTTATAAGTTCTACCAGGTTTTAAATCAGCAAAAGCAGTTTGTTTGATATTCCCTTCTTTTGTAGCAAGAACAAAATTACCAGCTTGTTCCAAATCTTTAAAGGCAAATGCAGCTAGAATCTTCTCATCTGGTTTGAGTCCTATTGACTGGGAAAGATGTAAACCTGTGTCTTTCCACTTATAATCAGGAATTTCGTGCACAGGACGATATATCACATTCCCACTATCTGTGAAGATAAAGAAATGATCAAGCGTATTTATAGTTTCCTGATACACAACCGAATCCTCAGGTTTCAAACCATTTTCTGTAACATCAGATGCATTGAATGAGCGCAGGGAACTTCTCTTAAGGTAACCATCTCTACTTACCATAACAACAACATCCTCGGGAGCAACAAGAACTTCTGTTTCGATCTTCAGCTGTTCAACTTTGTCTTGAATAACCGTTTTTCGCTCAGATGTATATTTCTTGTCAATTGCCAAGATTTCCTTCTTGATAACTTTATCCAATTCTTTTGGATTTGCCAGAATAAGTTCAAATTTTCTGATCTTATCAGTCAATTCCTTTGCTTCCGCCTGAAGAGCAGTTACATCAGTATTTGTTAAACGATAGAGTTGTAATGACACAATAGCCTCAGCTTGTGCTTCAGTGAAACTGTACTCGACAACCAAATTGTCTTTTGCATCCTTTTTATTATTGCTTGCACGAATCGTTTTAATTACATCATCTAAAATTGACAATGCCTTGATTAACCCAGCAACAATATGTTCGCGTTCACGAGCCTTTTCAAGTTCAAATTGAGTCCTTCTTGTTGTTACAACTCTTTGATGTTCAAGATAGGCAGTCAATATTTGTTTCAGCCCTACATTTTCAGGCCGCATATTATTAATTGCAACCATGTTGAAATTGTATGATATCTGCAAATCAGTATTCTTGAACAAATAATTTAAGATACCTTCTTGATTGGCATTTCGTTTTAATTCGATTACGACACGTAACCCCTCACGGTCACTTTCATCACGAACTTCAGCAATACCTTCAACTTTCTTTAACAAGCGGATTTCATCTATTTTCTTCACAAGAATCGCTTTGTTAACTTCATAAGGTATCTCAGTTATGACAATTTGCTCTTTGTTACCCTTTAAGGATTCGACTTCTGTTTTCGCCCGTAGCATAACGCGTCCGCGCCCAGTAGTATAAGCCTTAATAATCCCATCTATTCCCTGCAGAATTCCTCCCGTTGGGAAATCCGGACCCTTCACAAATTCCATAAGATCATCAAGTGTAGCTTTAGGATGACTCATCAAATAAAGTAGTGCCTGAATCGTTTCATGGAGGTTATGAGGCGGAATTTCAGTAGCATATCCTGCAGATATCCCAGTTGCACCATTTACAAGCAGATTGGGGAAGCGTGCTGGTAAAACGGTTGGTTCCATATCTGTATCATCAAAATTGGGAACAAAGTCAACTGTGTTTTTATCAATATCGCGAAGCAGCTCACCTGATATTTGGCTTAAACGCGCTTCCGTATAACGCATGGCTGCAGGTGGATCACCATCCATCGATCCATTATTTCCATGCATCTCAATAAGCGGCTCGCGGAGTTTCCATGATTGGCTCAAGCGAACCATTGCTTCATAGATCGAACTATCACCGTGGGGATGAAAATTCCCCATCACATTACCTACAGATTTTGCAGATTTTCTAAATGCTTTCTCGTAAGTATTACCATCCTGATTCATCGCGTATAAGATGCGACGCTGAACGGGTTTTAAACCGTCTCTAATATCAGGTAGAGCACGTTCTTGAATGATATACTTGGAGTAACGTCCAAAGCGTTCACCCATAACAGCCTCAAGTGAGAGTTCTTGAATTTTACTGACTTGGTTTTCAACCATTATTCAACACTCCCTTCTTGCTTTTCTTCAATATGGTGTGCCCCTGCAGCAACTGTGTTGTCCAATAAACTGCCGTCTTCTTCTAGTGTAAACTGAACATTTTTCTCAATCCATTTGCGTCGTGGTTCTACCTTATCACCCATCAGAGTCGTAACACGCTTCTCTGCCAGAGTGTCATCTTCAATCTTGACCCGAACCAGCGTCCTTGTTTCTGGATTCATTGTTGTTTCCCAGAGTTGATCAGCATTCATTTCTCCCAGACCTTTGAACCTTTGCAGTGTGTAACCCTTCTTCATTTCTTTAGTTGCATAATGCAATTCATCATCGGTCCAAGCATACTTAATTACATTCTTATTTTTAATCTTCTTTTGGATCTTGTATAAGGGCGGTAGTGCTATATATATTCTCCCAGCATCTATCATTGGCCTCATGTACTTATAAAAGAATGTTAATAGCAATGTTTGAATATGCGCACCATCTGTATCGGCATCAGTCATGATGATGATTTTGTCATAGTTGGCATCATCTATTGTAAATTCCGTACCAACACCAGCACCAATTGTATAAATCATCGTATTAATTTCTTCATTTTTGAGAATTTCAGACAGCTTAGCCTTCTCGGTGTTCAACACTTTACCGCGTAATGGCAAGATTGCTTGAAATTTCCGATCTCGTCCTTGCTTAGCCGAACCGCCAGCAGAGTCACCTTCGACCAAGAATAATTCATTTCTTTTAGCATTTTTAGATTGGGCAGGTGTCAGTTTACCGGATAACAATCGTTCTTTTTTCTTTTTCTTGCCAGTTCTGCTCTCATCTCTTGCTTTCCGTGCAGCTTCCCTAGCCTCTCTAGCTTTCAACGATTTTCTAACAAGGTCTTGCGCAAATTCACCATTTTCCATTAAGTAAAAGCCCAGTTGTTCAGAGATAACGCTCTCAACTATTGAACGTGCCTCTGGTGTTCCAAGCTTTCCTTTTGTCTGTCCTTCGAATTGCAATAGTTCTTCTGGAACACGAATCGAAATAACAGCAGTAAGTCCCTCACGAACATCACTGCCTTCCAAGTTTTTATCTTTTTCTTTCAGCAAAGAAACCTGACGAGCATAGTCATTGAATGCTTTTGTCCAAGCCGATTTCATGCCAGCTTCGTGTGTGCCGCCATCCTTAGTCCTAACATTATTTACGAATGACAAGATACTCTCGGAATAACCATCATTGTATTGAGCAGCGACCTCAACTTCAATGCCGCCTTTAATACCGTCAAAATACATTACGTTGCCCAATGTATCCTTATCCTCATTGAGATAAGCAACAAATTCCTTAATTCCATCTTCAAAATAAAAAATATCTTCTTGTTCGGTTCGTTCATCAGTGATTGTAATCTTGACACCTTTTAATAAAAAGGCCGATTCACGTAGTCGCTCAGCCAATGTGTCATAGTTATACTTAGTGGTCGTAAAGATGGTTTCATCAGGTTTAAAGGTTACTGTAGTACCATTTGTTTTTTTAGTTTTTCCAATCTTACGCAGTGTGCCAATAGGTTTCCCGCCATCTTTAAAGTCTTCTTCATACTCAATACCATCTCTAATGGTATTAACAGTCAATTTTGAAGAAAGAGCATTGACAACACTGGCACCAACTCCGTGTAAACCACCAGATGTCTTGTAGCCACCTTGACCGAACTTTCCACCGGCATGAAGAACTGTAAATATGACCTCAACAGTCGGAATTCCTAAAGAATGCATTCCAACAGGCAAACCACGTCCATGATCTACAACTGAAATACTATTATCTTTATGCAAAATCACATTTATTTCCTTACCGTATCCGGATAGTGCTTCATCAACGGCGTTATCAACTATTTCATATACCAAATGATGCAATCCACGACTATCAGTTGACCCAATGTACATCCCTGGCCTTTTTCTGACAGCCTCTAATCCCTTTAACACTTGAATTGAATCATCATTGTAATTTGTTTTTTCCATATATTAAACCCCTTCTACTTCATGGAGTATTGAATTAATGCTCGTTCTTACGTTCCAACTTGAATATCATACCTTATGAAATTGCAAATTGTAAAGTAATCACTTGTTTTAGTGGTTAGTAAATTCGCAGTAATAAAATTAGATTTGTAGATAATGCCAAAAAAATGATAGAATAGGTCGTATTAAGCTAAAGGAGGTCAATCTGTAATGGATTCGACTATTGTATTAATGTTAATAATAGGATACCTTCTTGGATCAATTCCATCAGGTATTTGGATTGGTAAAATATTCTATAATAAGGATATTCGCCAATTCGGAAGTGGCAACATGGGAACAACGAATACTTTCAGAGTACTTGGGAAAAAAGCAGGAGTAATCGTTTTATTAATTGATATGCTAAAAGGGACACTTGCTGCATGTCAACCCTATTTTTTCGATGTTCATATCAATGTTTTGATAATAGGATGTGCCGCCGTTATTGGTCATGTTTTTCCAATTTTTGCGAAATTTAAGGGCGGTAAAGCGGTTGCAACCAGTGCCGGTATTCTACTCGCGTATAGTCCGTTATTCTTTGTTGTTGCATGGCTTATATTCCTGACCACCCTGTATCTTTCAAGCATGGTCAGTATTGCAAGTATGGTGGGAATGACATTGATTACAATCTTATCGTTATTCTTCCATGACCCGATTTTGACAGTTATTGCACTCATTCTAACAGTTTTCGTTTTCTATCGCCACAAGGGAAATTTATCGCGAATCAAAAATGGTAATGAGAACTTAGTCCCTTTTGGTTTGGTTTACAGGAAGAAAAATAAACGGTAAATTGCATAGTCTAAGCATACTACAACAATTTATATTCAGTTAAATAAAGGAGCTGGGTCCAAAAGTTAAATTTTGACCTGGCTCCCTTATTTATTCTGCATAAATAACGATTTTCCTACTTTATATTCTTTTTAAAAAACCTGAATCTTATAAAAGCCGTTAAAACTTTCATTGGTTTTTAGTACATGTACGCTAACCTTTTCAGTTAGCTCGCCACTGGCACTTACATCGTCAGCCAAACCCCACCATGGTTCAATACATACAAATGGGGCTTCTTCCGGATATTTCGACCAGACTCCAACATACTGAGCATTACCCGTATTGAAACGAATACCATTTTTCCCCTGGGCCGTTGTTAGTGTTAGCTCTGTACTTTTCTCCTCCAACCTCAAAATAACTGCATCATTTTTAAATGTTTCTCTCGTAACATCAATAGCTCCAGCTGTAAAATCAAGCGGGTGGCTAGAATCACTGTAATTTCCCTGAAGTTGAATCTGCTGATAAATTTTATTGGGAGTAACTGCTACATGATAATCAGAAAATGTTTCTGTGGATGATAGGGGAACATTAAAAGCCGGATGACCACCAACAGAAAACAGCAACTGATTTTTACTTGGATTGTCAACTAAGTAGCTAACCTTTAATGTATCGCTCATAAGTTCGTACTTGATACGCAATACAAATTCAAATGGATAATTTTGCATAGTTTCTTCGTTCGATTCCAAACGGAAAATTACAAATTTATCAGTTTTTGTTTCAATTTCAAAATCCGTATCACGGGCAAATCCATGTTGTGTCATTCGATACTTATGCTGTTCATAGCTATATTCATCGTTTTTTAGTCTACCAACGATTGGAAACAGGACTGGTGCATGACGGCCCCAATACTTAGGGTCAGCCTGCCAAAGATATTCAAGTTTATTTTTCTTGTTGAATAAGCTCGTCAGTTCACCACCATGTTCATCAAAAGAAACCTTCAAGAATGTATTTTCTAAGCTAATTGTCATCTTATTTTCCCTTCATTCAACGATTATTATAGAATATACTGGCTTAGATCCTTGTCTGCCGCAATATTGCCAATCTTATTCTGTACGTATGCTTCGGTAATTGTAATGTCACCCATCTGCATATCTGGTCCCTCAAACAACAAGTCCTCCAATAATTTTTCAAGAATCGTATGCAATCTACGTGCCCCAATATTTTCATTCTCATGATTGACACGATATGCTATCTCGGAAATCTTTTGGATTGCTTCAATTGTAAATGTAACTTTAACATTATCTGTACCAATCAGTGCAATATATTGTTTTACTAATGCGTTGTTTGGCTCCGTCAATATTTTAACGAAGTCTTCTGCCTTCAATTCATCAAGTTCAACCCTGATAGGGAAGCGACCCTGCAATTCGGCAATTAAATCGCTGGGTTTGCTTTCGTGGAAAGCTCCTGAAGCAATAAATAAAATGTGATCTGTATTAATTAGACCGTACTTTGTTTGAATTTGCGAACCTTCGACAATAGGCAAGATATCTCTTTGAACACCTTCACGTGAAACCTCACCGCTATTTCTTTGTGATTTAGATGTGATCTTATCAATTTCATCGATAAAAATAATTCCTGTATTTTCTGCACGTTTAATCGCTAGATCAGCAACATCCGCAGTATTAATGAGTTTTTTAGCTTCCTCATGAGTAAAATATTCACGTGCTTCTGCCACAGTCATGGTTCGTTTAACCCTTTTTGTTGGAGCCAAAGAACTTAAAGCATCTCCCAAGTCAATTCCTACCTGGCTTAACAGCCCTGATGATCCCTTCGTTTTTTGCGAAGTATCATCAACTTCTATAGTAATCTCTCGTTTCTCAAGCAAACCCTTATTCAGCTTTTCCTTTACAGATAAACGTTCATTCTTAATCTTCTCTGTGACTACTTCTTTTTGAACAGGTTCAAGGCTAGGGGCTTGGCCTCTTTGGATTTCTTGAAACATTTGTGTGATATTTATTTCCTCTACCCCTTCTTTCTTATTTTTTTTAATAGCTGGTACAAGTATTTTTACCAAACGTTTATTGGCATTTGCTCGAGCTTCTGAACGTACCTTGTCAAACTGGAGCTCCGCTTCCATTTTGTATGAAACTTCTACCAAGTCACGAACCATTGACTCAACGTCTCGACCGACATATCCGACTTCAGTAAACTTAGTGGCCTCAACCTTTATAAAGGGAGCTTGAACAATTTTAGCCAGCCTTCTTGCAATTTCGGTTTTACCAACACCCGTCGGACCAATCATCAAAACATTCTTTGGTGTGATCTCCTCTTGCATTTCTCCTGAAAGCTGCATCCTGCGGTAGCGGTTACGTAATGCAACTGCAATTGCCCTTTTGGCTTTATCTTGGCCAATTACATAAGCATTGAGTTCCTTAACAATTTGTTTTGGGGTTTTTTCAATAGGGTTCATTTAAAAGATCCTTTCTCTTCTTAAAGTTCTTCTGCAATTACATTATGGTTGGTAAAGATATCAATATCACCTGCGATATTAATAGCAGCCTTAGCAATTTCGCCTGCAGACATCGTTGAAGCATATTCCTTCATAGCCTTTGCAGCCGCTAAGGCAAAGTTACCACCAGAACCGATTGCTAAGATATCATCATCGGGTGCAATTACTTCACCGCTCCCAGACACCATTAATAATTCGTCTTTATTCATAACAATTAAGAGTGCTTCTAATTTTTGCAAAGCTTGGTCACTCCGCCATTCTTGGGCTAACTCAACAGCTGCTCGCTGCAGATTACCGCTATATTCATCTAATTTTCTTTCAAAACGTTCTTCTAAATTAAAAGCATCCGCAACACTTCCAGCAAAACCAACAACGACTTGATTGTTATAGATTCTTCTGACCTTGCGTGCAGTACCCTTCATTATAACTTTTTCACCCATTGTGACCTGTCCGTCACCGGCCATTGCAGTATGTCCATTATGGCGAACTGCACAAATTGTTGTTGCGTGAAATGATACACCAGTCATTTTATATTCCTCCTAAATTTTATCATGCCCGTGGAAAGAACTTACGATAATCTCGTTGTAAGTGTTCCTTTGTAACATGTGTATAAATTTGCGTAGTAGATAAGCTGCTATGTCCCAACAGTTCTTGGACTGCTCGCAAGTCAGCACCGTTGTTCATCATATGTGTTGCAAAAGTATGACGTAGTTCATGGGGATGTATCTGTGTGGTCAAGATGCTGCGGCTGACGATTTTCTTTAGAATATACGTAATCCCAGCGGCAGTCAACGGATCACCATAATGATTTACAAATACAAAATTATGCTCTTTCTTATACTTCGCCATTAATGGTGTTCGAACCTTAACATAGTAATTTTCTAGTGCTTTTTGACAATATGTGCCAAAGGGAACATAGCGATCCTTATTACCTTTACCATGCAATAACATTGCTCGCATCTCCATATCAACCGCTTGCAAAGTTAGTCCAGTACACTCGCTAACACGCATTCCAGTCGCATAAAGAGCTTCTAGTAACGCCTTATCCCTGATTAAGATTGGCTCATCTCCATCAGTTGCCTCAAAAAGAGCCGTCATTTCTTTTTCATAGAAAAAGCGTGGCAAGGCACGCGGATGTCTCTTTAATTGAACATAGGCAAAAGGATTGTTCTTAACATAGCTGTTTTTTTCCGCAAATCTGTAAAAAGAACGCAAACTTGAAATAATTCTAGCAATTGATGATGGTTGATAATGTTTATCATACAAAAAACTCATAAAAACATGTACATCAAATCGATTTACTTGTGAAAAAGATGAGGAACCACCATTCTCAAGGAGAAAATCATTGAAGAGTCTTAAATCATCAGTATATGCTTTGACTGTATCATCAGAATATCTTCTTTCTACTGCCAAATATTGTTTAAATTCTTTTACCCATTCCTGTTCCATAAAAAAACCTCCACCTTATGCTATAACTTTAGCATAAAAAATGGAGGTGTGCCCTATGAGCCATTCAAAAATTATGAATTACTAATATTATTATTTTTGAATTTCCTCTTGATAATCGCAATTGCTACATTTAACCTGCATTCCCTTTTTAGTCTTTTTCTCAATCAAGTAATGCTGACATTTAGGGCAATCACGACCAACTGGCTTATCCCATGAAACAAACTCACATTCGGGATAACGGTCACATCCATAAAAAATGCGATTCTTTTTTGATTTGCGTTCAATAATCTGCCCTTTGTGACATTCTGGACAAACTACTCCGATTTCCTTTGTAATAGGTTTTGTGTTGTGACAATCAGGGAAACGGCTGCATGCATAAAATTTACCATAGCGGCCAAGTTTAATTACTAAAGGAGCACCACAGACATCACAGTTAATACCTGCAGGTTCATCTTTAATTTTGACTTTAGCCATCTTCTCTTCAGCAGCATCTACCTCTTTTGCAAAAGGCTGATAGAAACTATCAATGACTTTAACCCATTCCTGCTTTCCTTCTTCAATCTCATCCAGTTGATCTTCTAATTGAGCAGTAAAATCAACATTTAAGATATCTGGGAAACATTTAACAATCATCTTGTTTACTATTTCACCCAACTCAGTAGACTCAAACTTACGTGCAACGAGTTTTACATAATAACGTTTTTGAATAGTATTCAGCGTAGGCGCATAGGTTGAAGGACGTCCAACACCATTTTCTTCAAGTGTCTTGATCAATGTAGCTTCAGTATATCTTGCGGGCGGTAAAGTAAAATGCTGATTAGGTTGATTGGCTACTAGCTTGACTTCTTGACCAACTTCTAGATCTGGCAAAATATTGTCTTTGCGCTTGCTTTCACTGTAAACCTTCGTAAAACCAGGAAACTTCATCTTTGAGCCTTTTGCCCGATACATCACAGAATTCTGCTCAATATCAACACTCATTGTATCGACGATTGCCGGTGTCATCTGGCTTGCTACAAAGCGCGACCAAACTAATGAATACAGCTTCATTTGGTCTTTGTTCAAATATGCTGAAAGTGACTCCGGAGTTCGTAAAACTGACGAAGGACGAATAGCCTCATGAGCGTCTTGGGCACCTTCAGCAAGTTTGCCTTTGCGTGGTTTGACTGCAGCATACTCCGCACCATAAGTTTCGTGAATAAAAGCAGAAGCTTCGTGCTTGGCGATATCAGAAATTCTGGTTGAATCCGTACGCATATAAGTGATTAGTCCCACCGCGCCGCCTTTTCCAATATTAATTCCTTCGTAAAGCTGCTGCGCAACCATCATCGTTTTTTGAGTTCTAAAGTTAAGCGTATTATTAGCTGTCTGCTGCATTGTACTTGTTGTAAAAGGAAGTGCTGGGAATCGCTTGCGTTCCTTAGGGACAACCCGTGTCACATTAAACGGCTTGTTCTTATCAATCTTTTGCATGATTTCTTGAACTTCATCGTTATTATGCAATTCCTTTTTCTTACCATTTATTCCATAATAATCGGCATTGAACTTAGTCCTGCTGGCTTGAAATTGAGCATCAATCGACCAGTACTCTTCAGGTACAAACTCACGAATCTCTTGTTCTCTTTTAATAATCAGGTTCAAAGCAATTGACTGCACACGACCTGCACTCAATCCTTTTTTTATTTTTGCCCAAAGTATTGGGCTGATAGAGTAACCTACTAGGCGATCAAGAACACGCCTTGCTTGCTGTGCATCTACAAGGTTCATGTCAATTGCACGTGGATTTTTAAATGAATTCTTTACTGCGTCTTTAGTGATTTCATTAAAAACAACTCGATTCTTATCTTCAGGATTTAATCCTAATAAATAAGAAAGATGCCATGCAATCGCTTCTCCCTCTCTATCAGGATCGGCTGCAAGATAAACATGTGCTGCTTTCTTAGCCTCTTTGCGCAATTCTTTGATAACGTCGCCTTTGCCGCGTATCGAAATATAATGGGGTTCATAATCGTGTTCAACATCGACACCCATCGTACTTCTCGGTAAGTCTCTGATATGGCCTAAACTGGCCATAACCTTGTATCGAGATCCTAAATACTTTTCAATTGTTTTAGCCTTTGATGGAGACTCAACAATCACAAGGTTTTTCTTTACTTTTCTTTTTGTTGTTGTTTTCTTCTGGGTCTTAGGCATCTACCAGACTCCTTTTTTAATATCTTTTTTTAATGTATAAAAATCGCTAATAATCTTAGGCCATAACCGCAGGCTTTGTCAAGTATTTCGAAATTCTTCAATAATATCTTGAGCATCTAACACAGGTTTAGCTCCAGCTTTAATCAGCTCATTTGTGCCAACGGATAATAGCGAGTTAATTGGCCCAGGAACCGCAAGTACATTACGATTTTCTTGCAAGGCAAGATTTGCAGAAATCAGACTGCCACTATGGTGTCTTGCCTCGACAACTAGTAAGGTTTCAACTAGTCCAGCAATAATTCGATTTCTTGCAGGAAAATGAAATCTTCTTGGTCCGGTACCAAGTCCATATTCACTAAGTAACAACCCTTCGCGTGCAATTTTTTGCTGAAGCACACGATTTTGGCTAGGATAAAAAATGTCCAGCCCAGTGCCGATAACAGCAATTGTCTTGCCGCAATCTGCAAATGTCTGCAGATGTACAAGGCTGTCAACTCCTTGGGCTAAGCCACTCACAGTTATGATTTTAGCCGCAACAACGGCAGGCAACAGTTTTGCAAGAACAACTGATGAGTATGTACTATTCCGACGGGCACCCACAATTCCCAACAATTTTCGATCGTTTGTAATCAAAGATAAATCTCCGCGATAGAACAGTACATTTGGTGGATTATAGCTTTCCAGTAAGCATTGCGGATATGCAGAATCAATTATCGTAATAGCTTTACTATGATATAAATTGCGATCAACTGCAAGTTCTAATTCAATCGAATTGAATTTCTTCCAAAAGAAACTACGCTCAGATTCTTTAATTTCAGCTAATTCTTCCAATTTTTTAATATCGGGAATAGCCTGATTTTCTTTCATCCAAGTACAAATTTTTCTTAACTTGGCTGCACTAATGAGATTACTCAAGTGCAGTTTTATTATAAATTCTTTTATCTTCATAGAATCACCCTCTAAAGTGTTTTCTATAAAAATACGCAATTAATTAAAAATTAGACTTGATTGGTTCAAAGCTTCTACGATGAAGCGGTGTTATACCATATGCATTCAGAGCATCAAGGTGCTTTTTTGTCCCATAACCGTCATTTGACTTGAAATCATATTCTGGGTACAAACTATCATAAAAACTCATTAAGTGGTCACGCCAGACTTTTGCAACAATACTCGCGGCAGCGACACTAACACTTTTGGAATCTGCCTTAATCAGCTTTAATTGTTCAATTGAAGAGTCAATATCCATTGCATCAATAATTAGTTGTTGTGGTTTACGCGATAGCCCATTAACTGCCTTTAACATTGCAATCCGTGCAGCCTGATAAATATTGACAGTATCTATCTCATAATTATCACAAAGCCCAACAGAAACACCAAGTGCCTGTTCAATGATCTGACTATACAGTCTTTCTCTTGTTTTTTTCGTTAATTGCTTTGAATCATTGACCTCAACGAGTCCAAAATCATGTGGCAAAATAACTGCCGCTGCTACAACAGGTCCAGCCAGTGGTCCACGGCCAACTTCATCAATTCCGCAAACTAACTGTTTCCCCTCTTGCCAAAAAGCCCGTTCGTAGCTAAAGCGTTTCTTGAATGCTTCCATCGCTGCTTGCTTCTTGAGTTCACGCTTTCTATATTGTGCTAACAAATTTTGCACACCTTTGCGTTCATCACCGGCTAATTCTTGCAATAATTCCTGATTGGGATCGACATTAATTAACGCCTTTATCTCATTGATTGATCTTCTCTTATCCATCATATCTTTGAGTGCTTTCTGGTACTGCATCAAGTGTATATCTACCCAGCTTGCCTTTACGGCACTCCAGTATCATTCTTTCACTTGCTTTATCATAGTCATCTTTGAACCCAATCTTTTTAGTTATTAGTAGTAACAAATCTACCGTTGACAAGGATAGATCGCTTTCTGACAATTTGTAGTGTTCTTTAAGCTTTGCAGGGGCAAATTGACAGAAATGTTCGAGCAGATACAGTGCGATATCATCTTTAGCATACAAAGTTTCTTTAATTGCGCCAGTCAATGCCAATTTTTTCCCAATCATTGGATCCTCGAATTTGGGCCATAAAATTCCTGGAGTATCCAACAATAGCATATCTTTCCCAGCTTTGAGCCATTGCTGCGACTTTGTGACGCCAGGGCGGTTACCAACCTGAGCTACATTCTTCTTAACCAAATGATTAAGTAGCGTTGATTTACCAACATTTGGAATACCAATACACATTACCTTAATACGCTTATGCAATATCCCCTTCTCTGCCTGCAAAGCTATTTTATCAGCAAGAACTTGCTTTATTTTTTCTTCAATGATTTTTAAACTGCCTGTTGTGCTATTAACAGCAATTGCAGGCTGCTTTTGTGACTCGTAATATCTAACCCAGCGAGCAGTGGTCTGTGAATCTGCTAAATCTTTTTTCGTTAGCACCAAAATACTTGGTTTATTTTGAAGAATTTGGGCTAATTGTGGATTACGCGACGACTCTGGTAATCGTGCGTCAACAAGTTCAAGTACAATATCAACTTGTTTTATATTTTCTTTTACTTGACGCAAGGCCTTAGCCATGTGTCCTGGAAACCATTGAATTGTTGCCATAGTTAATTTAGTCCTTTCAATATACAACTAATGTCCGATCCACTGAATCCTATTCAGCGGCCAATAAACGATGATTGCTCGCCCCTTAATCCAACTATCTTTGACTGGACCAAAGGTACGTGAATCTTTGCTTATTCGCCGATTATCACCGAGTACAAAATATTCATTCTTAGGTATTTTCGATTTCCCAGTTAGTTCCTTCAAGGTGAAATCAGATGTATACGGCTGATGTTTGGTCGCAAGTATCTTCTTTAAGAAATTTTCTTTGACTGGTCTTCCGTTTATACGCAGTACATCATTTTTATATGATAAACGATCCCCAGGCATTCCGATAACCCTTTTAATATATGTCTCATTATTAGGCATTCTGATAATAACTACATCAAAACGATGTATCTTTCCGAGATTCATCACAAGAGCTTCTTCTTTTGATTGAAGTGTTGGTTCCATCGAATTACCATCAATTTGAAGTGGCGTGATTAGAAATGATCTGATAAAAAGCGCAATAAGAACAGCAATTGATGTAAGTAAAATCCAATAGCTCCAGTGAAATCTTTTTATAAAGCGTCTCAAAACTTCCCCTCCAACAATTCAGCTGTTCTTCTACTTTCATTTAATTAACTACATTTCCATTTCTATTGGGACCTTATCTTTCTTAACTTTAACAAAAAAAATGAGATTGTGCGAGTATTGTTTAGAAAACTGCCTGAAAAATGTGGTTAAAATTAAAAGTTCCTTAGTAATAAATAATGAGGTCGTTGCTGCCTGTCTATCAGGAACTGTTACTCAACTTCAGTACCATTTTATAAACCAAAAACAACGACCGATCCCAATGAGATAAGTCGCTGTTGTTTAAAATATTAATAGGACATCAAAAAACCAATTCTTAATAATTATTAATCTTAAAACTAATTACCACTAAGTTGAGAAATGGCTGCTTTAAGCGCATTATCACTATCAGAAACTTTTTCAGCCGCTAATTCCTCAAGCTTGTTGATAGTTTCTTTATCCATATTACCATTAACAGTCAGCTTATTGTCTGTCTGGAATTTCTTTACAGCTGCAACTGTTGAATCACCATAATAACCATTTGCTGAGCCTACACTATAATTCAAAGCATTTAAAAGGACTTGGGCTTTCTTAATCTGACCAGAGACCTCACCCTGCGTATATGTCTTCTTCGTACTAATAGCTGTTTGATAAGCATAACTTGGGTAATCAGCCTTAATCGTAGGTTTCAATCCCTTGTGATTAATCCAAGAGCCATTTGGTGTCAACCATTTTGCAATTGTCATCTTGAGCTCTGTTTTATCAGTGAAAGGCAGAGTTGTTTGAACAGTACCTTTACCGTATGACTTAGTACCAATCAATTTAATATTGGCCGATTGATTCAAGGCTGCAGAGAAAATCTCAGCAGCACTAGCACTACCGCTGTTTATTAAGACAACTGTTTTCTCATTAACTTTGAACCCTTTATCATACTTCTTGCCAGCCTTGTACACTTGTGCCGCCTGACCACGTTGTTGAACTTGCAGGATTGTCTTCCCATTTTTCACAAACATGGAAGACATCTTAAGTGCTTGGTCCATCAAGCCACCAGGATTATCACGCATATCGATCACAAAGGATTTTGCACCTTGCTTGCGCAAACTCTTGATCTCAGCTTTGAATTCAGCAGCTGTCTTTTCGGAGAAAGTCGAGACCTGAATATATCCAATTGTCTTGTTATTCTTAAGAAGGTGACCCGTTACCGTTTCAACCGGAATTGTTGCTCTAGTTAATGTTTTGGTAAAGGTTGAATCACCACGCTTGATAGTCAACGTGACACTTGTCCCTTTTTTACCTCTAATTAACGAGATTGCTTTACTCAATGAATAACCCTTAATTGACTTGCCATCGATCTTCAAAATAATATCATCGGCTTGCAACCCAGCCTTTTTAGCAGGAGTGCCCTTAATTGGGGCAATTATCTGAACGTAATCCCCCTTCTTTTGGACCTCAGCACCAATTCCTGTAAAACTACTTGAAATGGTATTGTTCAATGACTCAGTTTCATCTTTAGACATATAGTCTGTAAATGGGTCACCCAGTGCATTTACCATCCCCGTTAGTGCACCATTTTCAAGCTTTTTCTTGCTGACAGACTTGTAGTAACCACTGTAGAGCGATGAAAAAACTGTTTCAATCTTACTCATTGCTTGACTGGTTTCAGTTGCTGCTACTAATTTTTGATTCATATAATAAAAAACAGCTCCGCCACCAATTAACAGTGTTACTAAACTAGTTAGAATCAAAGTTAATAGACTATATTTGCGCCTATTCTTTTGTTTTTGCTGTTTTTTTGAATTCTCTTCCTTTTTCACTTCTATTACCTCAGCTTTACATTTATTTAATTCATCTTTTCAAGATATAATTCCCACGCTTCGTCAAAAACAGTCATTGAAGGCAGGTAGCTGCCATTTAATTCAAGATACTGTGATAACTCATCATAAATCTGCGACTGTTTCGGAAAAGATTGATCGTAAAAAGCGTTATTTGCGAATTGCGCAACTTCCTTATGACTATTTGGATCTCTTTCAGTCATCAAATATTGGTAGAAACTTAAACGATGCATAAAAGACCTCCTTATTTTAAAGGTATTGAGAGAGTAAAATGAAAATCGTTGTTCTTCAGATCAATTGTTTTAGCCTTGATACTAATTCCCCTTGCTGTTGCAAACTTATTAAGATTGAGGCCAATCTTATCATGTTTAGCATCAATCGTAATTCCCTTATTAAGCTTATAATGCTTTTTCACATAATTAAGTATAAATGAAGGAGGGGCACTTAAAGAACCGATTCCTACGCCCTTTGCAAGCAACACAATATTACCATCTTTTGTGACTTTTGGAGTCGTATAAAGTGAAAATGAAACATTTTGCCCTAATATTTGCGTTGTTCCTACCATGATAGCGGCTGAGTCACTGACATAAAAACGATACTTAATATTATTTTTCTGTTGCTGTTTCTTCAAATAATAGTTAATTGTTCCATTCAGTTGCTTTCTATTCATTTCCACATTAATCGTGGTGTATTTACCGGTCTTGGCAGTTTTTGCAGTAACTTCCTTTTGCTCTACAGATTGTGTAGTTACTTGTTTATAGACAAATAATGTAGTTCCCAAAACAAGTGCAGCTAACACAACAAAAGCCCACTTCCAATAATTTATCTTGGCCTTCTTTTTTATTTTCTTTGGCCTCTTTAACTCACTCACTACTTATTCACCTCATTCAGCCAAGTTTTCTTATGTCTCATCATTACAGCATACAACCGCCCTGTCATATAATTATACCCCTTTAAATTCGGATGAAAATGGTCATCAGACGATAAATAATTATTTTTCTCCTTTTTATTAGATGCAACTTGTGTAAGTTCATTTTCGCTGAGTTTATCTAAATCAGTTACAGTAGTGGTCTTGAGTTGTGCCGTTTTACCTAGATATTGTCCCTCAGATAGTTGTTTATTAATTTGCACCATATACATATCATGTTTCTTAGCAACAACACTGAGAGTCTCTGTATTCCACTCATTAGTATACTTTTGTAATTGTGACAATCTTGGAAAATAAACATAGAAGGGATTATAAACACCATAAATAAATACCGGTGCTTCTGAATTGTATGCTCTTACCGATTTTAACAGTTTATTCAACTTATTAGTATAAACCTTTTCTGCACTTGCCATAACATTAGCAAAATCATCAGAAGACAGTGATGTAAAGTTTTTCTGCAATGTCTGCATCAAATCATTTCCGCCGACTGTTAATACAATTACATCAGCACTCCCTAGCTGTTTTTGCATGTTCTCGCTCTTTTTGAGCCGCGCTAATATCTGGTCGCTACGATCCCCAGCCTTACCAAAATTTTCAGTCGAAACATTTAACTTGTTGTTTTTCTTTAATTTTTCTTGGATCAGGTGGACATAGCCGCCCTTATTAGTAGAATCTCCTACTCCCTGTGTTAATGAATCCCCCAACGCAACTAACTTGATATTCTTCTTTTGTTTAGTTTGCTTTCTTGCTACTTGTTTCGAGCTTGAATCAGCAGCTTTGTTAACTTTAATATTATTTGAACCAAAAGCAAAGGAGAGTACTAAATAAAAAATAAGTCCTAAGATACAGCAAACAATGACTGGAACAAGATTTTTTATAATTTTATTCAAAAAAGCATCCTCTCTAATAATTAAAGAAATTTAAATGAGACAATTATAACAAAGTTCTTTCAATATTTCATAAAATCATTTTTTGTTTAATATATTTTTACTATTTTTTCCTAAACTCATTATGGTTATTCCTGTTTAATAAAAGAAACACGTTATTTTTCTAATATTTGATAAAAAAATAAAGGAATCAGTCGAGAATTAATTTCTGGCCTAATCCCTTTATTGTACATGTTTTAAATGCTTGTCATAAGTCAAAAATTCCGTCTAAATTTGAGCTATCTATAGAGCATGACACCGTACCTCTCATGCCCCATTTTCGATCTGTTTTCTATGCTTTTCTTTGGTAAACTTCAAAAACATGAGGAAACTTATTCCGTTCATCAACAGTTCCAGGTACTTTTTTGATTAATTTAAAAGCATCCATTTGAAGTTCAGGCATAGTTGTATCTCCTGAAAACTTCCCTTTAATGCGTGTCACATACAGGAGATCAACTGTATCTGCAAATTCAGCAAAAAGGGATGCACCCCCAATGATGAAAACATCACTATCTTCTTTCTTGAGCATTTTTTTTAAATCTTCGATATTATTTACAACGGTTATTCGACTATCATCTTTGTATTTATCACCAAAAGCAATCGATCTGGTTAGAACATAATGATGTCTTTTTGGCAAAAATCCAGGAAAACTATCAAAGGTTCTGCGTCCCATAACAATTGGATGATTCTTTGTCACAACCTTAAAATATGCTAAATCAGCAGGCAATGACCATGGTAAATGGCCATCTATCCCGATATGGTGCTGCTCATCTTCTGCCCAAATATATGCTAACATTTTATCCACCTCAGATAATTAATTACACTGCAACTGGTGCTTTGATTGCTGGTGCAGGATCGTAACCTTCCACCTTGATATCAGACATCTCAAAATCAAAGATGCTATTCTTATCAGGATTCAGCCAGAGAGTTGGTGAATCTTTGGGTGTACGTGCTAATTGCTCTTTAATCTGTCCAACATGATTATTGTAAATATGTGCATCTCCTAAAGTATGCACAAATTCACCAACCTCAAGCCCAGTCTCATGGGCAATCAAATACGTTAATAATGCATAACTTGCAATGTTGAATGGAACTCCTAAAAAGACATCCGCACTACGTTGATAAAGCTGACAACTCAATTTTCCATCAACAACGTAGAATTGGAACAGGGTATGACACGGTGGGAGTGCGCTATTCGGTACATCTTCTGGATTCCAAGCAGATACAATTAATCTTCGTGAATCTGGCGTGTTTCTAATGCCATCAATTACGTTCTGAATCTGATCAATAACTTGACCATCTCTTGTCTTCCAGTGACGCCACTGAGCTCCATAAACATCGCCTAAATTACCGTATTTTGCAGAAAATTCGTCATCGGCTAGAATACGATCACAGAAAATCTTTTTCTGTTTCTTGTAAGCTGCTGCAAAATCAGCATCAATAAGTGCTCTTCTACCAAAATCTGTCATGTCTGGTCCTGTATATTCATCACTTTCAATCCATTTCTTGAATGCCCATTCATCCCAGATATGATTCTTATGCTGCAATAAAAAACGAATGTTGGTATCACCACGTAAAAACCATAATAATTCACTTTTTACAAGGCCAAATGCTACTTTCTTAGTTGTTAAAAGAGGAAAGCCCTGGCTTAGATCGAAGCGCATCTGATATCCGAAAAGACTCTTGGTACCTGTACCAGTCCGATCATCTTTTTGATGTCCCTTTTCTAGAATATCATTTATAAGTTGTAAGTATGGAGTTTCCAAGATTGCCATAAATATTCCTCCGTTATTCAAATTATTGCTCAAATTGACTTAGGTATTCCCAACGTGCCATTTTTTCATCAATCAACTGATCATGTTCATCTATTTGCCGCTGTAAATCAGCTAATTCACCATAGTTGGTTCCATCCGTATTGTTCATTGTTTCAGTCAATTGTTCTTTTTCACTTTCTAAATTATCAATCAAATCTTCAATTTTTTCAAATTCAATTTTTTCAGCGTATGTTAATTTTTTCTTTTCTTTTTTAGCAGGGACAGCATTCTTTTCATCAAGTTGAACTTGTTCTTTGCGATTCGTGTTCTGCTGCTTCTCAAAGTCACTATGCTGACTTAGATAGTCTGTAAACTCACCCGTAAAACGCTCAATCACTCCGCTGCCTTTAAAAATTAATAGGTTTGTAGCAACTTTATCAAGAAAATACCGGTCATGAGAAACAGTAATCACAGTCCCATTAAAATTGCTTACATAGTCTTCCAAAACCGTCAATGTAGCGATATCCAAATCATTTGTTGGTTCATCTAATATCAAGACATTTGGTTCGCTCATCAATAGTTTCAGCAAATACAGTCTGCGTTTTTCACCGCCTGAAAGCTTTCGAATCAGTGTTCCGTGCATAAATCTTGGAAATAAAAACTGTTCTAGAAGCTGCGTTGTGCTTAATTGTACACCATGCTTATCAGTTACACTCTGGGCAACTTCGTTGAGATAACTAATCAACCGCTTATCCTCAGGAATCGGCTCAGTCTGCTGCCGATAATAAGCAATTCTAACTGTTTCCCCAATTTCTAGGAGACCTGCATCAAGTGGTAGATCTCCTGCTAATGCATTTAGAAGGCTTGATTTTCCTGCACCATTAGCCCCTGTAATTCCAATTCGATCTCCAGCTTGGACCAACAAACTAAAGTCTCGCATAATTACATGATTGGCAATCGACAATGATGCATTTTTCAATTCAATGACCTTCTTGCCAAGCCGCTGCTGTCCTAAGGAAATATTGACAGCGCCATCGTCTTTAGTTACTTTCAGATTTTCCTCAAGTTCATTAAAACTATTGATGCGGGCCTGTTGCTTAGTTGTACGCGCTTTTGCACCAGTTCTCATCCAAGCTAGTTCTTTTTTATATAATTGCTGCTGCTTATGTTCAAAGTCGGCTTCTCTTTGAACTCGTTGTGCCTTTTGTTCAACATAATCCTGGTAATTGCCTTGATATGGATAAAGACTTCCAAAGGATAATTCCAAAATTTGTGTAGCAATCTGATCCAAAAAATACCGATCATGCGTAACTACAAGTAGTGCTCCTTTGTAGCTCACTAGGTAATCTTGCAGCCAGTTAATCGAATCAAAATCAAGGTGGTTGGTTGGTTCATCCAGCACAAGCAAATCAGGTGCTTGAATCAAAACCTGTGCTAACCCGACACGTTTTTTCTGCCCACCTGAAAGAGTCTTAATTGCGACATCAAGTTGATTCAAATGAAGCTGACTAAGAATTGTTTTCACATCACTCTCAGCACTCCATGCGTCTTCGCGATTCATAGCCGCTTCGGCATTATCATATCGCCGCTGGGCCTTAGGATCATCCGGATTTTGACCATAAACAGTCAACGCATCTTCGTAGTCACGAATAGTTTTAAAAATCGGAGCAGCTCCTTCAAAGATTGCATCCATCACCGTTGCATTTTCATCCAATTCGGGAACTTGTTTCAAATAACTAATTCGATAATTATTCGGTGCAATCAATTCTCCGCTGTCTGCACTGTCTTCTCCTGTTAAAACATTTAGAAGCGATGTTTTCCCAGAACCATTAGTCCCAATCAGACCTATTCTGTCATGTTCGTTGATTAGGAAATTTAGGTTTTCAAAAAGTGTTTTTTCTCCGTAAGTCTTACTCAAATTTTCAACACGTAATGTCTGCATTTTCCCACTCTTTCGCTATCAATTATTCTTGATTTTTAGTGCTGCTTCTTCTAATGAAGGCAATTCATTTTTTAGTTCACCGCACACTACTTGTTTTTCAATCTCTGTTAAAACCTTGCCTAGCAATGGTCCAGGAGTAAACTGCAGATCCTTGATCAAATTTCCACCGTTAACAGCTAATTCTTTTTTATTTTTAATTGGCAAAGATTCATAATTACTCTGAATAGCTGCAATATCTCTTGCAAATCCTAGCATATTTGCAACCAAATTAGCCGTCTCAAATGCTGGCAATCCAAGTGTATACAAATTCCATGCATTAAATTGGTTAGTTTTGAGCAGTTCAAGCGCTGAAAAACAGCTTTGAACATTTGCTATCAACTCATTAGAACATTTCCATGCTTTTAATAGCTTTCTTATCTGCTTATGGTCATTCAGTGCCAGATAACAGAAAAGCGTCCAGGCCGCAACATCATCACTAAAATGTAATTGCTCAAGTGAAAGCATAGTCTTGAGTACTTGTTCCATTGTATTAAATAGTGGACAATAAACAAAAAGTCTCGTATCAAGGAATCCAACTATACCCTTTTTAGGATTCTTACCCAAAAGTAGCTTTGTCCATTCAACGTTAATTCTCTCAACTGCAATTTTCTCAAGTAAGTGTGCATTATTGGTAACTGCTTCCAATGTAGTTGTTTCAATTTCAAAATCAAGCTGACTCGCAAAGCGAACGGTTCGCATCATTCGCAAAGCATCTTCATGATACCTTTCATTAGGATTTCCAACAGCCTTTATTAGGCCTTTCTTCAAGTCCTCAAGCCCACCAAATAAGTCAATAATCTCGCCATTAAGGCTGAGCGCCAAAGCATTGATAGTTAAATCCCTGCGCTTAAGATCATCCTTAAGTGAACGAACAAATTGAACACTATCAGGTCTTCTGTAATCTTGATAGGTCGACTCAGTTCTGAAAGTAGTCACTTCATAACCATCGCCGTGGTCAAGGACTGTCACAGTTCCGTGTTCAATACCAGTATCCACCGTTTTTCTAAATATTTGCTTAATCTCAGCTGGATAGGCACTTGTAGCAATGTCAACATCATGCAATGGCAAACCTAATAAAGTATCACGAACACTGCCCCCCACAAAATAAGCTTCAAATCCAGCATTGCGAATTTTTTCAAGAATAATTCGAGCCTTTTGAAATTCAAGGGGTAACTTAATTAATTTCATAGGAGATTCTCAAGTCCTACAAGCAATTCATCATAGTCTCCTATCTTCTTCGCGGCTACTGCAACACCTGACATGAATGAGATACGATCAAATGAATCTTGTCTTATTGTTAAAGCTTCACCTTTTCCGCCAAATAATACCTGTTCATGTGCAACATAACCTGGCAAACGGACACTATGAATACGCATTCCTTCATAATCAGCTCCACGTGCCCCAATTAGGCTCTCTTTTTCTTCAGGATTACCTTGAATTTTTTGCTTACGAACTTCAGAAATTAATTTCGCAGTATTTAATGCTGTACCACTAGGTGCATCCAGCTTCTTATCGTGATGCATCTCGATTATTTCTACATCTGGAAAGTACTTAGCAGCTTGTTGTGCAAATTGCATCAAGAGAACGGCAGAAATTCCAAAATTTGGTGCAATTAATCCACCAACCTTATTTTTCTTTGCGATTTCTTTTAGTTCAGCGACTTGATCATTAGTCAGACCAGTTGTACCGATAACCGGTGAGATATTGTGTAAGAAAGCAAATTTAGCATTTTCAAACACTGAGGCAGGCGATGTGAAATCTATCCAAACATCAATTGAATTCACATCAATGTCTGCTAATTTAGTATAAGCTGGTACATCCTCATCTTTAAAATCGGATAATTCATTGAGATTATTTTCAGATGCATTTGGATCATATACACCAGTCAATTCAAAATCCGCATTCTCTAAAACCATTTTTGTAGTTGTGTTGCCCATACGTCCTTTAAATCCAGCTACTAAAATCTTAACCATATTTATCATCCTCTTCAATTTTGTTTATTCCTATTTATTCTAACAGATTGTTGCTTTGCCTGCATCTGCAAGAATAATGAAATTCTGCTTAACAAGTGCTCAGTGAAGAGCTATTTTGACAAAAATTATGTTATGCTCTTAAAAGATACTAAGTTCTTGGAGGGAAAAAGATGTATTCAACTGATTCAAAAGTTCGCTTGGTTGACTTTATTATGATTGCTTTTGGCTGTGGAATGTATGCTTTTGGTTTTGTGATGATCAACATCAGTAACAACTTGGCCGAAGGCGGTGTGACAGGTATTTCACTCATTACCCGCTACTGGCTGCATATTGATCCCGCTTTTTCAACACTTGCAATTAATATACCTTTAGTAGTCATCGGCTACAAATACCTAGGAAAAAAAGCACTTATTTATACGGTTTATGGCACTCTTTCACTTTCAGTCTTTATCTGGCTATGGCAAAGACTGCCATTTTCAATTAACATTCACCATGATTTGTTTATTGCCGGAATATTGGCTGGTGTGCTTGGCGGGATTGGCTCAGGAATTGTCTATCGGTTTGGCGGCACAACGGGCGGTGCAGATATTGTTGCACGGATTTTGGAGAAAAAACAAGGTGTTGCAATGGGACGAACCTTGTTAATACTTGACTGTATTGTTCTAACCGCTTCGTTGAGTTACGTTGATATCAGGAGAATGATGTACACCCTGCTAGCATCTTACGTCTTCTCAAAAATTGTCAACTTTACCCTTGAAGGTGCATATACAGCACGCGGTGTCATCATAATGAGCAATCAATATGAAAAGATTACGAAGGATATTATGGATGTTTTGGAACGTGGTGTGAGCCATTTACAAGCAACAGGTGCATATTCAAATGAAACAAGACAGGCAATATATTGTGTTGTCAGTCCAAGTGAATTGATGACCTTAAAACATATCGTCGCTAAATATGATGAAAAAGCATTTGTTTCTGTTCTAACAGTAAGCGAAGTTTTCGGCGAAGGTTTCAGCTACTCTGTGCCGAAAAAAAGAATTTTTAAATTAAAAAAATAAGAGCCTGATCATTATCAATTAGCTCTTAGGATTAATAATATAAGAAATATTTTAAGACTGGATCAAAGGTAAAACTTTGATTTGGTCTTTTATTTATCTACATAAACATGATTCACGAATCAAATTCTTTTTCTGACTTGTAAAGTATTTTTTTCTTAATTACAAATTATTCATATTCATTATTTACAACGAAAAATCTGCCATCTTAGTTGAAAATATAAAAAGTGAAAATAGGTAGTATCCCCAGAAAAAGATTGCATAAGTATAATCATTTTAAAGTCTTTGCCCATTTTTTCCACTCTTTAAAATACAATTTTTTATAAGAATGTCTCTAATAATTTAGTTACAGTAAAAAATACCTTGTTTCATTAAGCTAACATATTCAATGAAAAAGTATAAATTTTTAGATTGTGTAATAATAGACCAAGTACCAATTTCTTGGAGTATATATCTTATAAACTCCATCACCGGCTCAGAAAATCCGCACTTTAATTTTTACTTATTTAAAATAAAAGTGCAGTATGATTTTATATCTAAAATCAGTTTCCGACCATAGACCCAATTAAGTTACTTTCGTACCTACTCCAGATTTCTCATTCTTTCGTGAATAAGGTTTTCTCTATATTGTATAATTAATTTTTTATAACTAAATATTTCAAACACTTATTTACTGAAAATTGAGGGATTATTTGAAGTCATGTTTCTTAACATGTTTAGAAAAAACTTTATCTTACACTTTTAACGAACAAAATAGTTATGCCTCCTAGAGCTGCAAATACAAAAGCACCAATAAATACCGCTGGATATCCACTTATCGGAATAAGAATTGCTGCAAGAATTGGGGCAATCGCTTGGGGTAATGAATTTGCAAGATTATAAACTCCCAAGAAAAAAGCCACACGCTGTTTGTCTGGTAATACTATTAAATTTAAACTATTATCTAACGAGTTCCATAATCCCATTCCAAAACCTGCAAATACGGCATAAAGTATTAGACCAATTTCATTTTGAAGTATGATAATACTCAAAGCTCCAAGGCCAACAAAAACAGCAGAAAATGCCACTGGTAACTTTACTAATCTAAATTTATCAGAAATAGGACCTGCAAAAAGTCCTAGAACTAAGGCAAAAATAAACATTATCATATTAATAAGTTGAATTGACGACGACGCGTCTCTAGTTCCTTGATGGAAAAAGTCTTCTAAAATATATAAAAGATATGAACCAATTAAAAAGTTACCAATACCCAAGAACATTTTACCTATGAGTGTTAAATAATAATTTCTTCCCTTTTCCCAACTAGGAAAAATATTCATAATAAATTCTTTAAAGCCTACTTTATTTTTACTTGTATTTATGCTTCTTTGATTAACATTAGAAGGTTCTCTGACTAATAAGCATGCAATCAAAGAACCTATAAAACAAATTAGTCCGAATACTATAAATCCCAATTTAAGATGTGCTTAAAAAAGTGCCCCAATAACTGAAAAGCCATTATTACCAAAGGCCATTCCGACACCACCATATGCACTAGAAGCAGTACTTTGATATTTTTTTTCAGCGAAATCTATCCATGCAACCATTGGTGCCACAATAAATTGTAACGCAACTGCTGTTACCATCCACATCACAAACAGCCATAAGACGCTAGTAGATGCTGAAGCTAAAAACATCCCAATTGCAAATACCGTAGAACCTCCAAGAATCCATGGCGTCCTTGCACCAAAGTGACTCCTAGTACGATCAGATAAATATCCAGCAACCATATTAGATATTGCACATAAAATCATCGCACATGTGGAAAAAAGAGCTACTAAATTCACTTTATTTGTACCGTCTAATTTTTGTAACATTGCAGGAATAAAAATTGAATTAGCTACAATATAGGCACCAAGCCATGTTGCAGGCCCTATAGCAAGAGCAGGCAATAAGCGTATCAAAGGTATTACTACCTTATCATTTTTCTCTAAAGTCTTATTTCCATTTTGCATTTTTTACCACCCTTTCTTAAAAAAAATAATTTAATATTCGTACAGTATATATAAGAAGATAAAAAATCATACACTAAAAGTAGTTTATATTTTGACACTAATCTTTTATTTGGCTAAATAATGGTTTCTGAATGCACGTTCTGAAAGCGCTTCTTTAAACGTTTTTAATTTAATACTAATTTTGTTTTATGTCAAGCATTTATTTACTAAACAAAACTAAACTAGATATATATGTTCCTTTATATATATACTTGTATCTACAACATTTTTTAGTATGTCTTACAATCATTCGGAGGAGCTTATAGCAAACTTACTAAAGCTGAATTTCATTAATTAAGATAATTATTATGATTAAGTATATATTTAAATATCAATTCAAAATTTATTAACTCACTTTGAGAGCAAAAGCACTTAATTTGCAGAAACTACAAATCAAAATAAAAAATGAGATGAATATCCAAATTCATCTCATTTTTTATTTAAGAGATCTGTTTTTCTAATAATTTTTATCTACACACAAACTATTAATTTAGCCTCTATTTAACCCGTAGTAAAAGAATTTATTCACTGTAACTTCAGAATTAGATAATCTAAGAAATATAAATCATATATTTATCTGTTTCCTGAAATTCTTTCAAACTTTTCTACATCTCTCTCATCAAGAGCAGAAATCTCATCAATCCTTCTTTGATGTCTTCCGCTTTCAAAGTCAGTTTGTAACCATTTATTAACAATTTCTTTTGCCTGTGTTATATTTAGCATTCTGGCACCTAGTGCTAAAACATTCGCATTATTGTGCTTTTTTGAATATTCCGCTCCATATAAGTTAGTTACGCAGGCTGCTCGAACTCCTGGTATTTTATTAGCAGCAATTGATATTCCAATACCAGTCCCACAAATTACAATACCCAGATCGGCCTCGGCATTGGCCACAATTTCACCAACCTTCTTGCCATAAATTGGATAATCAGTACTTTCTTTTGAAAAAGTTCCTAAATCTATCACTTGATATTCAAGACTTTTGACGTAGGGAATTAATTCTTCCTTTAATGAAAAGCCTGCATGATCCGAACCAAAAACAATTTTTTTCAAAATACAACCCCCCTTTGTTAGACTAGTTGTCTTAAATTATTAATTTGTTCTGAAATACTTTCTCCAGAAAATACGTATGAACCCGCAACTAATATATTTGCTCCCGCGTCTAAACATAACCTGCCGGTTTTAACATTAATTCCCCCATCCACCTCAATATCAAACTTATAATTGAAGTGTTTCTTCAATTTGTTGAGTTCTTTAATTTTGCCAACCATTTCAAAAATAAATTTTTGGCCTCCAAAGCCTGGATTAACCGTCATTATTAAGACTTGATCAACTAGTGGAAATAGCCATGCTATAGATTGAAGAGTTGTTCCTGGATTAACTGCAATACCAACTTTTTTCCCTGTCTCTTTAATTTGTTGCAATACCCGATGAATATGAGGTGTACTCTCTACATGAATTGTTATTAAATCCGCACCGCTTTTTTCAAAATGATCTACCCACTTTTCAGGATTTTCGACCATTAGATGACAATCCAAGAAAAAACTTGTTGTCTCATTTAACCGTTTAACAAATTCTGGTGTAAAAGCTAAATTTGGTACAAAGTTACCATCCATAATATCAATATGGACCCGTTCAATTCGATCTTGCGATAACTTATTTAAATCATGTTTTACATTCATTAAATTAGCACTTAATAGCGATGGTTCGATAATCAAAATTTTTCATCCCTTCCTGACCAAAAAAGCCTAAATAGTAAAATTTAACTATTTAGACTAATTCAAATTTATTAAAGAATCTTTAAACCTGAAGCCTTAATATCTTTTTCAAATCCCAAAACTGTATCAAGTGATACTTTTTCTGCTGACTTGCCAACACTACTTAACTTCTTAATTATTGTTGGTGGTACAGTAATGATATCAACACCCAGTTCTTGTGCTTGGAAGATATTTAATACCTCACGTGTACTTGCCCATAATAGTTGTGCTTCTGGATGATCTTTTGTTATAGCTACACTCTCTTTAACAAATTCTGTAGGATCTGCTCCGGTATCAGCCAAACGACCAACAAAAATTGAAACAATGTTCTCCGTTCCTGCTGAAAATGATGCTACTGCAGTCTTAACTTGATCGATTGTTGCAATTGCAGTTACATTAATAGAAACTCCTTTTTCAGACAAATATTTAATAATTGGTGCTGTACTTTTTCCTTCAGTTGTAATACTAGGAATCTTTACATAAACATTTTCTCCTAAAGCATGCAATAATTCAGCTTCTTTCAACATTGTATCGTGATCATTGCTAAATACTTCAAAAGAGATCGAATAATCAGGAAATTCCTTGACAACTTCTTTTGCAAAAGTTAGATAGTTCTTGACACCAGCTTGTTTCATCAAAGAAGGGTTCGTTGTGAAACCAGTAATAAAATCATTCTCAGCAACATCACGCATATCTTTAATATCTGCTCCATCAGAATAAACTTCGATCTTAAAATTTAATTTATCATTTACCATTTATAAAGCCTCCATTTATTTAATAAATGCTTTCTTATACTGTGTAACAATATTTTCAACATTAAAACCATAGTGTTTAGTAATTAATGGGCCATTACCACTAGCTCCAAATTTATCAATTCCAATTGCTACTCCATCTCTACCAACATAACGTTCCCAACCTAATGTGGCTCCCATTTCAATTGACATTCTATTTGAAACACTATTTGGCAAAATTTTTTCTTTGTACTCACTCCCCTGTGCTTCAAATAACTCAAACGAAGGCATTGAAACCACAGAAACATCAATTCCATCACTCAACAATTGCTTTTGAGCTTCTTGAGCAAGACTCACCTCGGATCCAGTTGCAATTAAAATTCCATCAGGTACATCCTTTTGTGCTGGTAATAAAACATATGCTCCATGCTTTACACCCTCATCGGCTAATTTGTCTGTCTTAGGAAGTACAGGTAATCCTTGACGAGTCAAAACCAAAACTGTAGGTATTCTATCAGCATTTAAGGCAATTCTCCACGCAGCAATTACTTCATTAGCATCAGCAGGACGGATAACATTTACATTTGGCATAGCTCTCAAACTCATTAATTGCTCAATTGGTTCATGAGTTGGTCCATCTTCACCTACAGCAATTGAGTCATGAGTGAAGACATAAGTTACTGGTAAATGCTGTAACGCAGACAATCTCAAAGCGCCTCGTAAATAATCAGAAAATACAAAGAATGTGCTGCCATAAGTTCGCGTACCACCATGCAAAGCGATTCCGTTAATTGCAGCAGCCTGACCAAATTCACGCACACCAAACCAAATATTTCGCTCCTTAGGATTACTTGGTTCAAACGCTTTTGTATCTGCAGCATTTGTTTTGTTTGATGAGAAGAGATCCGCAGATCCTCCCCAGAAAGTAGGATTGAACTTAGAAATCGCCGAGATTACTTTATGACCAGTGATTCTACTTGCTTCTGCAGAACTTCCTTCATGATAATCCGCAACTTCCTTTATCCAGTTGAAGTCGACCTTATTTGTTAGACCATCTTTAAATTGATATGCCAGACTAGGATACTTATCCTCGTAATCCTTGAGCCTTTCTTCCCAGTTCTCATAAGATTTCTTCCCAGTTTCATTTATTAATTTATGGAATCGCTCATAAACTTCATCCGGGATTTCAAAAGGCTGATAATTCCAATCATAGGACTTACGCGTAATTGCAACATTTTCTTTTCCTAATGGTGCTCCATGTACTTTGTTTGTTCCTTGATCAGGCGAACCATATCCTATTACTGTTTTTACTTCAATAATTGTTGGCCTTTGAATATCTTTCTTAGCCATTTTTAAAGCGCTATCAATTTCTTTTAAATTATTTCCATCTTCTACACGAATATATTCCCAACCATATCCTTCAAATCTTTTTTTCGCATTATCATCAAAAGACATTTTGGTGGGACCATCTAATGAAATATCATTTGAGTCATAAAGCACAATTAATTTGCCAAGTTTCAAATGACCAGCTAAACTAGCCGCTTCATGAGAAATTCCCTCCATTAAATCTCCATCTCCCACTAAACTGTAAGTATAATGGTCAACTATTTCTTTATCTGGTTTATTGTAAATAGCTGCAAGATGTTTCTCAGCCATTGCCATACCAACTGCCATACCTAGGCCTTGCCCAAGTGGCCCAGTCGTCGCTTCAACCCCATCAGTTTTACCAAATTCAGGATGACCAGGTGTCAAACTATCCTCTTGACGAAATTGTTTTAAATCATTTAAAGAAACTTGGTACCCTGCCAAATGCAACAAACTGTACAACATCGCAGATCCATGACCTGCTGATAAAACAAAACGATCACGATCAAACCATTTAGACTTCTTGGGATAAATCTTCAAATGTCGTGACCACAAAACGTACGCCATTGGTGCAGCACCCATTGGCAAACCCGGATGACCAGAATTTGCTTTTTCAATTGTATCAATGCTCAACATACGAATTGCATTTACACACAATTTATCTTGTTCATCAAACATTTTGTTACCTCCTCAACTTATAATTCCCCTAAAAAAGGGCTTTCATGAATTATAATAAACCTCGCATCAAAAAAGTCAACCTTTTATTTTTTTGGGACGTACCAATTATTTTAGGATTTTAAAATCTTCATTAATTATTTTTTACGTATATTCCATTATTAAATTTGTAACCAGTACTTTTTTCATATTCTTCAACCATCTGACCCCAAGAACTCTCAATGTTTTCAGTCAAGCCAAACAAACCGCTGCGTCCAATAACATAAATATCTGGGTTTACATCAGACATTAATTTCCAATGTTTTATATTAGTAGAGCCATCAATTTCAAGTTCATACGTATAACCATTTTCTTCACGTAATTTTCTAAGTTTACTAACCTTATTCAAACAGTTTTTTAAGAATCGTTGACCTGCATACCCTGGATCTACTGTCATAATTGTTATCTTATCAATCAGATCAATATAGCTTTGAATAGCACTTATTGGCGTTTCTGGATTCAAAACTACACCTGCTTTTAATCCTGCATCGTGTATTTCATCAATTAATCGAAAAGCAACACCATTAATAACTTCTGCAGGCATACATATAAATTCACATTTTATGTCTATCAACTTTTCGACCCAAAAACTTGCATCTGTTACCATCAAATGCGCTGATAAAGGCACATCTGAAACTTTTCTAACCTGTTCAATAAACCAAGGTGATAAAGTAATATTAGGAACAAAATGTCCATCCATTATGTCTATATGGTATGAGTTAACATTATCATTTAAAAATTCAATTTCCTCTTTAAACTTATCTAAATTCATCGTCATTAATGACGGTGATAATTCAATTTTATGTTTCATTTTTGTAAGTTCCTTTCTCAATATTTTAAAATTGTTTATTTACATAACCTGAATGTCGTCTAAACTAATATCTTCTTCCTCTTTTTGTCTATTAATTTTTTCGTCATCAATTGAGATATTTTTCTTTATCAAAGCATACACAACGCCTGTCACTAACACATTAGCTGAAATAGCCAGTAGGCCAACCCACCAATTTTTTCCCATAGTTGGCAACATCAAAAATCCTCCGAAAGGTACTGTTGCTCCTTCGCCATGTGCAAGTGACATCAAAATTGCACCTTCACACATTCCTCCAAGTCCGGCAGCAACAACTCCTCGAACAATATCATTCATAACAATTGGAATTGAGCCCTCAACGATGTTAACAACCCCCATTGGAACCGTAGATTTTAACGTTTCAATTTCTTCATGCGTATAAATATTTTTATGAAGCATTCTAGCAATTAAAAAAGCAAGACCAAAACCTATTGGAGTAGCTGTGTTAGTTAGCTGTAAAGCTGTAACTGGACCATTAATTCCTTGTGCCTGTAATGTCAACGCAAAGGCAAAAGCAGTTTTATTAATTGGTCCTCCAAAATCGACAATGCTGAGAATACCCAAGACAGCTCCAAATATTAAATTAGATGTTCCATTTAACCCCTTTAATAATGCAGTTAGCCAAGCCGTGAACCATGAAACAGGTGTCCCAATGATATATACCATAATCAATCCACTGGCTATACAAGCTAGGAAGGGAACAATTAATGTTGGCATTAATCCTTTAGCCCAATCAGGAACCTTCACATATTTTAGAACAGCAAAAGCTATCCATCCAGCTATATAACCACCAATAATACCACCTATAAACCCAGCACTAATTGAATTAGCAGCTAGTCCAACAACGAATCCAGGAGCAATACCAGGTTTACCAGCAATCGAAAAAGCAATTCCTGTAGCAATAATAACCGGTAACATTCCTAATGTTTGCCCACCTATCGTGGCTAGAGCTTGAAAAAAATCAAATTTTCCAATTATTAATGTTGTTTGACTTTTTCCTCCAAAAGCCATACCAATCGCAATAACAAACCCTGCTCCACAAACAATTGGAATTAAATAGGAAATAGCTGTCAGTAAATGGCCTTTAAAATTAGCTTTTTTTAAAAATTCTTTCATTACTAATAATTCCTCCTTAAATTTGCAATCAATTAATTTTCCTTTTCAACAATTTCGTGTAATTTTTCAACTAATTTGTTTGGTGATTTAATTGCGGTCTCGGTTGAAACCTTAACTACTTTTTTTCCTTTAAAACGTTCTTCTCCTGATATTTTGACATCCACGGCCAAAATGATAATATCTGCTTCTTGAATTTCTTCTTTTGTTAATTTATTTTCTGTCCCTATTGTTCCTTGAGTTTCAATTTTTACCTCATCACCAACTTTTTTTGCAGCATCCTCAATTTTTTGCTGTGCTAAATAAGTATGCGCAATCCCAACTGTGCACGCTGAAATCCCAACAATTTTCATATTAAATCCCTCCTTTTTATTTTTTAAACGCGTTAATAACATCATCGATTGACTTTGCCTTCAATAAATAATCAATCACCTCCTTTTTTCCTAATTTTCGAGCAAAAACTGATAACATTTTTAAATGCTCTTTTGCACCTTCACTGTTTTCCCCAATATCAAACAAAACAACTACCTTTGCGCCCGTATCATCTAAAGAGTCCCATTCAATCTCGTGATCAAGAATTGCAATTGCTACCCCATTCCTTTTTACTGTGTTACTTTTACCATGCGGAATAGCTACATGATTGCCAATCCCAGTGACTCCTTCTTTTTCTCTTTCATAAACTGCTCCTATAAATTCTTTGATTGAATCTATATATCCTTCTTCATAAAATCTTTCTGCAATTACTTTAATTACCTCTTCCTTGGTATTTACTTTCAAGTCGACGATAATTGTCTTCTTATCTAAAAAATTCTCTAATGATTTTTCTTGCATAACTAATCTCCTTCATCCCATAATAACTTTCTTATTTCATCTTTTTTCCCACGACAAAATAACTGCATTACATTATTTTTTGATAAATGAATATAAAAATTCTTTAAAGCTTGCAAGTCATTCAAGCTACATTTTTCAGGAATTAATGTAAATATAAATCTATCAATACTTTTATCGTTTTCTGTCCAATCTGTTACAAATTCCCCCTCCTTTAACTTGATAAATAATAAAATCGTTTGTCTTATCGCTCCGCTTTTCGCATGTGGAGCAGCTAAATTGTGCGCAATAATTGTACTATTTAGGCTTTCACGATAATTTATTGCTTTTGCTACCTCGTCACAACTATAAATTAAATTCTTCTTTAACAAATAATCGACAACATCATTAATCAGTTCCTTTTTTTTTGTATTTATAAAAGTAGGTTCCCATAAAATAATTTTTTTCATCAAATCATCATTTCCTTACGAATGCTATCGACTTTTTTTTCAAGAAGTCTCTGATCTTCCATTGTAAACATGGCACTTACAACCAAAATTGGTACTGGAGAAACATTTTCTATATTGATGGTTGAAACAACTAAATTAACCTCAGGATTACTATCTAGGACATCATTTAAATCATGGCTTGCTACCAGATTTACAATATTTAGCTCAGAAAATCTTTTTTTTATTTTTGCTTTTAATAATTGTGCAGTTCCAAAACCAGTCGTACAAACTATTAAAATATTAATTGGTGGTCGCAAGTTTTCCAAAGATTGTGCAAAATATACTGTTAAAAATCCAACTTCCTCGTCATTAATTTTTTTCAAATGGAATTCGTTACTCACATTCAGCGTTGCTCTTTTCACAGTTCTAAACAATTCGGGATACTCTAAAATTATTTGCTCTAATAAACTATTTTTTACTTTTATATTATTTTCCAATCTTTTTAACATTGGTTTTATATGATTTGCTAGGTTAATAAATAAACTTTTGCCTTTCAAATTCTGGTATTTAGGGTTCCTAGAGACTTCCTTCATCAAAAATAAGGTAACATGTTTCAACTTATCTGATATTTCTTTAATATCTACCTGTTCATCAAGTACTCTTGATGAACTTAAATATTGGTAGAGATAATATGTTTCTACACAAGGAAGCTTAAAATTTAAATAAATATTTAAATTGTCAATTATCTTTTTACAAATGGATAGAAAATGAGGATCCCTTTCTACACCTTTCCCCTCACTAGGTTTTAACTTGTAATCATCACTTATTAATGAACCAGCATTATGATATCTCTCGATTAGTATATATATATGAGAAAATAAATTAACATTATAAGGATATGGAATTTCAGTCTTCATAGAGTTTTCAATTAGATTTATTTGTCTTGTTACAAAAGATGCATCTTGTTTTTGTATCTGCTGATTAGTTTGAAGAAAGTAATTAACACTTGTAACATCATCCGTGACTAATAAATCTGTTATTGTTTTGCGAATATTTACCTCTTCACCCTCAATCCAAATATAACCATTACTTCTTTTTAATTTTAAGTGATATCTGAGTAACATTCTTCTTAAGATCCTTAAATCTACTGACACTAAAGATTCACTAATATAAAATCTTCCAAATACACTATTTATATTTTGTTTTTGGGGTGACGAAATTAATAATTGTTTAACAATTTCATTTCGACGCTCAACAGATGTTAGTTCATTAGAATTATTATTTTCAATAATTCCTTCTTTACTCATATAGTTCTGATAATTTAATCGGTACCCTTTCCCCCTTTTTGATTCAATAATCGGACTATCCATACTTTTTTCATTAATCTTTTTTATAGTACGAGAAATAGTCTTAGTAGAGACTCCTAAATAAGCCGACAATTCAAATCCCGAAATAAATCCACGATGATTCAAAAAATATTTAATTAATGTTTTTTTGTTATATTCAGTTATCATTGTCATGCTCCTCTCCACAGTTATTATGATAACCCCACCATTTGGATAGCGCTTACATAAATATGTTCCTTATTAAAGGACAAAAATTATAAAATACTTAATAATTTTTTTTGAAAATAAGTAAAAAATCAAAAATAACGTTTTCTCCTTAATGATCTAATGCGATTATACAGAAGTCAGCTTTTAAAATGAAAATAGTACTTATTAGTTTAAAATTTTAATAACTTTCATATTCTTGTTTCACATTCAGACCTAAAGATGAAAAAAATAGTGTGCCATAAAACACTAAAATCGCGTCTCATGGCACACTATTATTGTTTCTGCTAAAAATCCTCAAGTAATTCATCTTCAAAGTTCTGCATTTCTAAATCATCAGGTACAAGCTTAAGATAAAGAGCAACATTTTGACGAGCCTCTTCGAGATTTCCAACACGTCGATTTAAAATAGCAAATTCTCTGAGAAATGTTGGATTATCATCATATACCCGACTTGCAGCTTGATAGTATTTGAGTGCTAATTCATCATTATCTAATGCACCGTATGACTTACCTAGATTCCAATAAATTTGAGGATCTATCTCGTCATTTTGAACAAATGAACTCAAAAAATCAATTGTTTCTTGATACTTTTGACGGCTAACTAGTAAATTACTGAGTTCAATTACTAATGTTAGGCTGTCTGGTTCCAGTTCAAGAGCTTTTTCCAGATATTCTTGTGCTTCTTCAGGCTGCTGCAGCTTCAAAGAAATCGAGCTAGCTTTCTCATATAATTTAATATTGTATTGATCTACCCGCAGTCCCTCTTGAAGTGTCTCAAGTGCATCTTGTAAAAATCCCATTTGTTCATATGCAGTCGCTAAAAATGGATACAGTGTCGTGTAATCTTTATTATCCTTTTTTAGTTTTTTGAAATTTTCAATGGCATCTTCGTAATTCTTGACTTGAAGCTGCGTAAACGCAATCTGAAAACGTGTATCAGGACTAATCTGTTCGTCCTCTAATTGTTCGAAGTACCCTAGTGCCTGTTCAAATTTACCAACTTCTGCATATGCCTGCCCAAGGCGCTGGACCATTGAAACACCTGCTAACTGAGTAAATCCCAACTTGACCAATGTAAGATACAATTCAATCGCTTTACCAAATTTCTTAGTATTAAAGTAAAATTCAGCTAGTCCAAAAATAACTGCCTCTTCATTCGGAGCAATCTTTAATGCCTCAAGAAGTTTATTTTCACTGACTTCCAGTAATCCTTGCGTCTGATACAAATCTGCTGCAACCAAAAGTGAATTTACATATGCATCAGAATCTGGCTTAACTGCGGATAAATATTCAAGTGCCTCATCATCATGCCCATCACTGACTGCAAGATCTGCCAATTGTACACGCAAAATATCTTCATCTGGAAACTTGACCAGAAGTGATTTATAGGCTTTTTTTGCAAAATCAGAAAATCCCAGCATATATAATTCCTCTGCTAGGCTATAAATGTCATCTGGATCTGCTTCTTTGAGGACCTGTTCAAAAACTTGAGTCGCTTTTTCAATATTTCCCTCTTCGATTAAATTAATTACACCTTCATAATGATTCATAAATTCCCCTTTTTTCATCCGTTTATTTAATAAATTCTGTGTAGAAAACTATAAAATAAGACTGTGAAGACATGGCAATTAAACAAAAATTTATACTACATTCACAAGGTTGGTTGCTATATTTTAACAAAAAAAGAACTGTAACAAAACCTTAGTTTTGATACAGCTCCTGACGAATAAGTATTAATGCTTAATGCTTATTTAACAGCATCCTTTAAAGCTTTACCTGGTTTAAATGCAGGTACTTTGCTTGCAGGAATTTGAATTTCCTTACCAGTTTGTGGGTTGCGACCCTTACGAGCTGCACGTTCACGCACTTCGAAGTTACCAAATCCGATCAATTGAACCTTTTCGCCTTCTGCCAATGTAGCTTGAATTGTTTCAAAAACTGCGTCAACAGCAGTAGTTGCATCTTTTTTTGTCAAACCTGTCTTTGTTGCAACTGTTTCGATTAATTGTGCTTTGTTTGCCATGTGTTTCACCTCCTCATACGAAGAAATAGGCACAGATAACTAAATATCCGTTGGCGTAATTTCGCCCTTGTCGTAATGACGAAACAATGACTAACAAATCATTATCTCTTTAAATAAGATAGCATATAAAGCCTAATATAACAAGGTTTTTCACCTTTTTTTTAAAAATTTAACCTTTCTGATAGGTGCTAAATATCAATAGAATATTAAGTCTAACATATTGGCCAATTAATTAAAACTATTTACGCTTGCGTTCAATTAAATGAACAGGAGTACCAGTAAAATCAAACGAATCACGTATCTGATTCTCTAAGAATCTTTGATATGAAAAATGCATTAGCTCAGGGTCGTTAACGAAGACAACAAATGTAGGTGGTTTAACCGCAACTTGTGTCGTGTAAAAGACTCTAAGACGCTTGCCATGATCAGTTGGCGTAGGATTACGAGCAATCGCATCCATGATCACATCATTCAATACAGCTGAAGGAATCCTTCGTTGATGGTTCTCATTGATCCGCTTAATCAAAGCAGGTAGCTTATCTAGCCTTTGTTTCGTCACGGCTGAAACAAAAATTATCGGCGCGTAGCTAAGATACTGAAATTCTTGACGAATTTTTTCCTCAAACTCTGTCATTGTACGATTATTCTTCTTTAGTGTATCCCATTTATTAACAAGAATAATAATGCCACGTCCTGCTTCATGAGCATAACCTGCAACTTTTTTATCTTGTTCTCGAATTCCTTCTTCAGCATTCAATACTACCAATACGACATCTGAACGATCGATTGCCCTCATGGCTCTTAAAACAGAATACTTTTCAGTATTTTCATAAACCTTCCCACGTTTTCTGATCCCCGCAGTATCGATAACTGTAAATTCATCACCTTGACTTGAAATAAAAGGTGTATCAATTGCATCTCTAGTTGTACCTTCGATATTTGAAACAATTACACGATTTTCACCTAAAATAGCATTTACAAGTGATGATTTCCCAACGTTAGGACGACCAATCAAACTAAATTTAATTGTTTTATCTTCTTCTTCAGCTTGATTTTCTGGAAAAGAATGACAGATTTTATCAAGCAAATCACCCACACCTATCCCGTGTGTACTGGAAACAGCTAGTGGTTCACCAAAACCAAGTGAATAAAAATCAAAAATATCTCCCCGTAATTCGAGATTATCAACTTTATTAACCGCCAAAATAACTGGCTTATCAGATTTATAAAGAATTCGCGCGACTTTTTCATCAGCATCAGTTATTCCTTCTCGAACACTGACAACAAAAACAATTACATCAGCTTCATCAATTGCAATTTCAGCTTGTTCTGTAATCTGGGTCAGGAATGGTTCGTCGCCAATATCAATTCCCCCAGTATCAATTAAATTAAACTTCTGCCCGAGCCACTCACTATGTGCATAAATTCTATCTCTCGTGACTCCGGGAACATCTTCAACAATAGAAATTCTTTCTCCCGCGATTCTATTAAAAACAGTCGATTTACCAACATTAGGTCGACCAACAATTGCTACAACTGGATTTGCCATTTTTGCATCCCTCTTTTCTATTTGAAATTAAAATATACTTATATCAGCAAAAAAACGATAGATTTGTTCAACAATCTACCGTTTCCGTGCTAAAGAATAACTACTAGATTTATCATACTAGAAAAACATACAACCAAGTGACTAATCTTGATGATCCTCATCCTTCAAATCACTAACAAGGTCACCAAGTGTAAAGCCCGTACTTTCATCTGGAAGATCAACTTTTTCTTCTGAAGATGCCTCTTTCTTAGCTTCACCAGCAGCACTTGGTTTTTCCTCAAGTGCTTTGATTGAAAGTGCCAGTCTATGCTCGTCAGCATGAACATTTAAGACTTTCACTTTAATTTTTTCGCTGGAAGTCAAGACTTCATTTGGCGTAGCAATATGCTTGTGTGAAATTTGAGAAATATGCACAAGGCCTTCAACACCAGGGAATACTTCTACAAATGCACCAAAGCTTGTAAGACGCTTGACTGTTCCTTCAAGTACATCACCTTCAGCAACTTTTTCTGTAATATTATCCCATGGTTGTGGCAAGGTTTGCTTGATTGAAAGTGAAATACGATCTCTTTCTGTATCAATTGAAAGCACCTTAACCTTAACAGTTTCACCAACCTTAAGTACATCGGAAGGCTTGTTAACACGCTCGTATGAGATTTCTGAAACATGAACTAATCCATCCACGCCACCTAAATCAACAAATGCACCGAAGTTTGTTAAACGTGCAACTTTTCCTTCGACAACATCACCCACAACTAATTTTGCTAATGTCTCTGCTTTCTTAGCCTCACGAGCTGCTTTAACAATTTCCTTATGAGAAAGAATTAAACGATTCTCACTTGGTTCAATTTCAATGATCTTGAGTTCAAGTTCTTGATTCTTGTATTGATTCAAGTCTTCAACAAAACGATCATCAACCATTGATGCTGGAATAAATCCGCGAACACCGGCATCAACTACTAGACCACCCTTAACTACTTGTGTTACAGGAGCAGTAATCGTCTCGCCAGCTTCAAACTTCTTCTCAATATCATCCCAAATTTTACGTGCTTCAAGACGACGTTGTGATAATAAGTAACTACCGCCTTCTTTGTCGGAACCAATACGAGAAATAACTACCAAGTCAATCACATCACCAATAGTTACGTCATCTGACACCTCTTGATCAGGTTTCAAGCTAAGTTCCTTAAATGGAACTACACCTTCAACACCTGCTCCTTCAATCCCAACAATCACTTGTTTAGCATCATCAATGGCCAAAACTTCGCCCTTAACGACATCACCTATTTTTACTTCATTTACGCTATTTAAAGCTTCTAATAAATCCTTGTTTGCATCTGATTCACTCATGGACCATGTCCTCCTTAACGACTCAACTCTAATCTCTATTCTAGCTGAATTCAATCAAAAATTCCAGTTAAAATACACTTTTAGTGAGATTTCAAGCTTTTTTTCCAATTATTTTCATTATTTTGTCAACAACCTGCTCAATTGTTAGGCTTGTTGTGTCTAATTGAACGGCATCATCAGCTTTTACAAGCGGCGAAATTATTCTGGTAGAATCTTTACGATCGCGCTCTTCTATTTCTCGCTCAAGAATCTCAAGCGGTGTCTGGATGCCTTTCTCGATGTTTTCCTTGTATCTTCTCAGCGCTCTTTCTTTTACACTTGCTACCATAAAGATTTTAACTTCAGCATTGGGCAAGACAGTTGTTCCGATATCTCTACCATCCATTACGATTCCACCGTCACGTGCAATCTTTTGCTGTAAATCTGTAAGATACTTGCGGACCGAAACCTGAGCAGCAACTGTAGACACATTATTACTGATCTCAGGCATTCTAATTTCTTCTGTCACTTCTTTTTCATTCACAAAAACTCTTTGTCCATCAGCTGATGGCACAAACTTAATATTGATATTGTCCAAAATTGCCCCTAATGATTCTTCATCATCAAGTTGAACTCCATCATGAATTGCCGCCCAAGTGACAGCACGATACATTGCACCGGTATCACAGTATATGTAATTTAATTTATGCGCGACAAGTTTTGCAACTGTACTTTTTCCAGCCGAAGCCGGTCCATCAATTGCAACTTGTAATAACTTCCCCATCTTGACTAAACCTCTCCATGAAAATATTATTTTCTATCTCTATTATGATTATGTGTTTATTAAGGCCACACTATTTGACACGAACTGACTCACCTGGAGTAAGTGTTGAACTTGAGCTCAATGTTGGATTCAGCTCAAGCAGCTCTTGAACGGTCAATCCATTATTGACCGCCACGCGATAGATTCCCTGACCAGCAGCAACTGTGACATACTGAGCACTGGCCGATGATGAAGAGCTCGATGTTGTACTGTATGCACTGGACGAATCTGCAGTTTCACTGGAACTCGATGCTGTTGTCGCCACTTCACTTGAACTGCTTGAAGTTTCTGCTTCCGTATACTCTTTAGTAGACTCAGAAGAAGATGACTCAGCGACTGAACTTGATGAGCTCTTTTTAGACGATGATTCTTTTTTTGAACTACTACTACTCTTCTTGCTCGAACTTGATTCAACTACACCTACATTGTCACTACCTCCCGAAGAAGACTGTGAAGTCTTCTGCGAAATAAAATAAAGTGCAACTGTTCCTAAAATAATTGCAATGAACACAACTAATAATGATGTGGTTAACACGCTATTTGCTCGGTTACTCTTTCGGCTAGCTGTCCGTGAATAGTTTCCACTATTGTCACGAGCATCGTCAAAAGATTTATCCCAAGGTTGCTGTTTTTGGTCCGGAGTTTTACGACTCATGAAAATTTCCCCCTCAAATAATCATTTATTATTCTACCATACGTTACCACAGCAAGTCATAGTTCTTTACTTAAGAATTACATTTAATCACTAAGTCTTAAAAAAAGATTCAAGAATTACTCTATAGTTCACCAGTGAATCCTTTTTATATTCCTTTTTTTCAAACTTAAACTCATTTAAATTCAATTGTTCTCCCTTTAACTGACAGCACCTTTCGTTATGCTCGGGAATCACATTTTCTCCAAAAGACTTTAGTAAATATTTTCTTCTACATCCATCATCTGTAATATATCGCAATAGTACATTTAATTTCTCTAATTTTTCCTTACGTCTCTTAGAAAAAATTGCTTTAATTTTGTCAGTTTTTATATTTTGGTCAAAATAATACTGCAATACTCTACCCTTACTGGACAGGTCATCAAACTCACTCTCAGTATTAAAATTATCAATATCAATATCATCGGGCAAACTGTCTATGCTAAGCTGTTGCTGCAATCCAATATCTGTTTTTGAATACAGTAAGACTGCAATACTTCTTTTTCCATCCCTGCCAGCTCTCCCAATCTCTTGCACATAGCTACTCAAGTCACTTGGTAGATGATAGTGTATGACGTAGCGCACGTCCTGCTTGTTTATTCCCATTCCAAAAGCACTAGTAGCACAAACAATGTCTAACTGATTTTCCATAAACTGATGCTGTATTGTATAACGATTCATTACACTTAAATCTGCGTGATATGACGCCGCACGCAAATTAGTTTTTATCCTGATCATCTCGCTAATTCTATCGGCCTGTTTCTTACTCGAGAAATAAATTAAACCTGGCCCATTAAGCTGGGAAATCAATTCTATCAAGTATCTATTCTTTTCTGTTGAAGACGGTGACTCGTGTACAGCCAAAAAAATATTAGGACGATCAACAGAATAACGGATTACGTGCGGAGTCTCACTACTATCAAATAAATTTGCTTTTATATCCTGGGCAACTTCACTTGTTGCTGTCGCAGTCAAAGCCAGTGTAAGCGGACAATGTAACAATTTACGGAAGTTCTTAATACGCAAATAATCTGGGCGAAAATCAGGCCCCCACTGTGAAATACAATGAGCCTCATCAACAACTAGGAGCCCGATGTCTATTTTTGATAATTGAAGTGCAACTTTATCATTTTTTAACATTTCTGGTGATACATAAATAAATGAATAAGATGCTATGTTGTTCAAAATAAAGTTTTTCTCGTTGTACGACAATTCGGACGTCAATGCTACAACCTTTTTCTCACCGCTATATTTTAATTGTTCTACCTGATCATTCATCAAAGACAAAAGGGGAGATATTATCAATACTGTTTTCTTAATAATCTTGCCAGTTAACTGATAACACAAGGATTTACCTGTTCCTGTTGGTAGAATACCCAATGTTGAATTATTTGCAAGCAGGTTTTTGATAATCTCAATCTGCCCCTTTTTAAACTCAGAATATCCAAAATATTGCTTTAAAAGTTGATTTAATTGCAAATTATTCAATTTTTTTGCTCCTTTCAATCTGAAATAATCTAAATTTGAAAAACTCAATGTGATCGTCCAACTGCTTATAATCCCAGTCAATTGCCTTGCCTGTGAGAGTACTCGTCATAATGCTGTAATCATCAGCAGTTATAATCCTATGGTATACAAAATCTTCACGTAGAATTGCACTTTCCAACAAATGCTCCTTAATTGTACTCACCCTTAATCTACGCTTTTCTGCGATTTGTTCTATGCTCAGATCGTCATTGAATAGTTGGTAAGTGATTAATGCACTTTTGGATAGTTTTTCCATAGTACTTAGCGGGACGACTAACTGTCTAAAAATAGAGTCGCTCTCTAGAAGAAAAAATGCAAATTGCATGCTTAAATCTCTCCACAATGAAATAACATCTTCATGAGAGAACCTTGGAAGCATGGTTGCAACTTGTTCAGCTGTCTTTCCGATAGTTTCATGTCCACTGAAAAGTGCCATAAAAATATTGGACTGCTCTTGTGGAAAACGCCCTAAAAAAAGTTTAAGTAACTGTTTTAAGCTATTAGCAAGCTCATTCTTATTCGCAATATTTTGATACCAATTCTTAAAGAAAAACTGAGCTCTAATTGAGGAACCAACCACGTAATAACGATGATTATGATACGATAGCTCAGATATTACTTGAATCAATAACGGCAAGAGTTCAAGCCATTGTTTCTCATTTATATGCTGAAAAAGCGATGGTTCAGTTATTACATAACTCTTTTTTTGATAATCCTTTTTCTGAATAATTCCAGACGCCGATAAGATAAGACCCTTCGAAGTTGTAGCAAGACACCCTTTTTCACACAGATTATCTATTTGCAAATCAAATTGCTTTTCATCTAATTCAGGTTCAACATTCAGCCAATCTAAAATGTGATACTGCATTCCCCAATATAGACTTGAAACAGTTCTTTTATTACTTAGCACTTGCCTGATCACTGCATGCCTTCTTGGTTGAATATCCGAAAAGAAAAACAGCCACTTATTATTGTTCAAGAATTAACCTCCCCTATACATCCTACGATTATTCTACATTATTAATATATGTTTAGTCAGTATCATTAATATTATCTGCAAGATTAATAAAAAAGTAAATGGAGTCAACTGTATTATTTATTTCCAATGATTATCATTCGCATATTGTATCTAATCTTGGTTCACAACAAAAAAGCAGAACTAGAAGTTTTTACTTCTAACCCTGCGTAAAAAATTATCTATTAAGATTATTTCAGAACAATTGATTGCTTAACAAGCCATTCTTTCATCTTAGCAAACAAGATCCAAAATGCTGCTCCAACCAAAACCCCTTTAATTAAATTGAAAGGAACAATGCCAATTAAAACAAGTTTTGCTAGTGGCATGGATAACTTCATCCCTAAAACACTCATATACAAAGGCATAATTACAAAATAATTGGCTAACGATAAGATTACAGTTAAGCTTAATGTCCCCAAGAAAATAGAACGGACGATGTTCCAGACACTTGCATCATAGCGTTTACGTAATGCGTAAAAAATTGGCAATGCGAATGTCATCGAAGCAATAAAATTCGTTGCTACCCCAATCAATCTATCAATTGATGGACCAGAAATTAGAAAATAGAGAATTGAGCGAATCAAAGCAATCTCAATTCCTCCAAGCGGTCCAAAGATAAACATGCCAAAAAGAATTGGTAAATCCGAAAAATCAACTTTCATGTAAGGAACCAGCGGAACTACCACAAAAGACAAGAACATCAATAAGTATGAAATACCCGCTAAACTAGCAGAAATAACATAACGACGTGTAGCTGTATAGACCATCAAAAAAACCTCCTGATGTTCATCTTCACGGGTCTTATTTGAGAATACAAAAAAACCTGCTGATCAGAGACCAACAGGGTTCAATTGACTTTTTATAATCAAACAAGCCCTATCTTCTTTATCCAGACTTTACTGTCGGTTTTGGAATCACACCAAATCAACTGCACAAATGCAGGTCGCGGACTGTCACCGCCGGTCGGGAGTTTCACCCTGCCCCTGAAGATAAACCATATTATTTTGTTACTCTTGAATTTTAGCATTATCTACACATTAATGCAACTATTTATTTACTTACTTTTAAGGCGTAAAACTTCATCGTGCGTTAATTCTCTATAATCCCCAGAGGTTAAACCATCCAATGTTAAAAAACCGTACGTTTCACGCTTTAACTTCTCCACTGGGTGACCGATTGCATCAAACATTTTTTTTACTTGATGATAACGGCCTTCATGAATTACTAAGGAAACAAGAGCCTTGTTCTTCTTCTGATCCGCTGATAGTAGTTTTGCCTTTGCAGGTGCGGTCTTTTTACCCTCAATCGTCACACCTAAACGCAATTTTTTAAAATCATCATTCTCTGGTATACCCGAAACTTTGGCAACATAGGTTTTATCAACCTTATTTCTTGGATGCATTAACTTGTTGGCCAAATCACCATCATTAGTCATCAAAAGCAATCCAGAAGTATCATAATCAAGTCTGCCCACCGGATAAATTCGTTGCTCAATGTTCTTAAAATAATCGGTTACGACTTTCCGTCCCTTATCATCACTCACTGCGGTAATAACTCCGCGTGGTTTGTAGAAAAGAAAATATACCTTTTTTTCTGTATCCAGAGTTTTTCCAGCAACTACAACTATATCACTGCTTGATACCTTTGTGCCAAGTTCCTTAACTATCTTGCCATTCACAGATACCTTGCCATCCAAAATCATCTTTTCAGATGCTCTCCTAGAAGCTACACCCGCATTTGCCATAACCTTTTGTAAACGTTCATTTGATTCCATATTTGTTTCTCCTATTTTTCATTCATCATCTTCGAGGGTCTCATTAAATAAGTCTAATAAGTTTTGTTCTCCATTATTCGGCATACCCTCTTCTTCAGATATCTCTGGTAAAGGTGGTAATTCATCTAACGAATGCAGACCAAAATAATTCAAAAAGTTCTCTGTTGTTTTATACAAGATAGGGCGACCTGGCGCATCAAGCCTTCCTGATTCTTCAATCAATTCAAATGCCAGCAACTTTTGAATTGATCCATTTGACTTAACACCACGAATTTCGTCAATACGTATACGTGTAACAGGCTGTTGATACGCAATGATTGCAAGTGCTTCTAATGCTGCCCGTGAAAGAGCTGACATATTAGGGGCCTCAAAATAATCCCGTAAAAGATCTGCAAACTTGCTCTTAGTGGCTAAGCGATAGAACTCATTAGTTGTAATTATTTCAAGACAACAACTTTGATCTTCCGCATATTTTTTATTTAAAAGACCGATTTGCTCCATCACAGCTGGCTTTAGCAGTCCAGTCAATTGTGAGAGCTGGGCCAAGGATATTCCTTCATTTCCTGCAACAAAAAGAAGAGCTTCAATCTCTGCTTGAATTGTTGATTGCATTAACTACACTCCTCAAAATAATGGTATCTAAACTCTGTTTTTGAATTATCTCGATTGTTCCTCTTTTTACTAGTTCCAGCATCGCTAGAAAACAAGTTACAATTTTCTCAACTTGTACTTCTTCTTCAATAATCAAAGAATCAAAAGAAATAGAATCATTCTTCAGTAAACGGTAAAGAATATTTGTCATTTCCCCCTCAATTGTAAAGTGTTCTTTCCTAATGCTTCCCTTTTTTGCAATGACCGTTTTTTTGCTGGCCAGTAGTCGTACAAAGGTCTGTTTCAAGAGCACTGCAGGCTGGCTGCCGCTCAGTAGCACTTTACGCGTGTCATCTGGTTTCTCAGCCTGTTCTCTAGTATAATGTAGTGCTCTTGACTCAAAAAGCTCATCCAAGTTCTCAGCTGCCATTTGATAGCATTGATGTTCCAAAAGCTGTTGAACAAGTTCAAGTCTTGGATCATCGATCGTCTCATCATCTTCCAACTCATCATGATTAGGCAAGAGCATCTTGCTTTTTATGTTTAACAATGTGGAGGCCATCACCAAATACTCCCCAGCTATATCGAGCTCCATCGTCTGCATTTGATGCAGCTTTTCAATATACTGCGAAGTTATTTCTGTCATTGGAATGTCGTAAATGTCCATTTGATTCTGTTTTATAAGGTGCAATAACAAGTCCAAAGGACCTTCAAAACTTTTTATTTTGAAGGTCAGCTTCTGGTTTTCAAAACTAGTTACCATTATTACGGTGCTCCCACTTTGTAATTAGTCCAGCCGTTTCAAGGCTCCCCATCATCTTTCTTCCTGGATATAGCTTGCACAATCCACTAAGCATATCAAAGCTGACGCCCTCATTTCTCTCTGCAGGTGTTATTGCAATATGGCGTACCATCAAGATATCATCCGAAATCTCGACACCAATAACCCCAATAAAGTCGCCATTATCATTCTTCCAAAGATAAAGGCAACGTTCATCAGCACCACTGTACCAATTCAATTCAGTTTTTAGATGTGAGTACTCCTTCAAATCTGGGATAAATGAAAGTAATCCCATCGTAATTTTCTCATAATCGTTTTTATACTTATAAAGCATGATGACCTCCTGTGGTCTCAAAAAGGTATTAATAAGTAAAGTTGCATCAACTTTATCATAATTCTATTCTTTAAACAATTTATTCTAAGCACGTGGATGATATTTTCCGTAAATTTCCGCTAATCTTCTCTTTGACAAATGTGTATAGATCTGAGTCGTTGAGATATCTGAGTGTCCTAAAAGTTCCTGAACGATTCTCAAATCTGCCCCATTTTCTAAGATATGAGTTGCAAATGAATGTCTAAGTGTATGCGGCGTAACATTCTTTTCAATCCCTGCCCTTAAAACATCTGCCTTCAAGTTTTTCCATATACCTTGTCTTGTCAACTTTCTTCCATGATGATTTAGAAACAAAAAATTACTTTGCTGTTTCTTCAATAACCTAGGACGAATGTCATTCAAGTATTTCTCAACCCACGAAATAGCCTTATCTCCAATTGGAACTATTCTTTCTTTTTGTCCCTTTCCAATTGTTTGAATCAATCCCAAACTCAGATGCAAATCCGCAAGCTGAATATTGATCACTTCACTGACACGCAATCCAGTAGCATACATCAATTCTAAGATGGCACGATTTCTGATGCCAAGAGGCTTTGAAGTATCGGGTGAATTCAAGAGTCTTTCAACTTCAGATGTTGAAAGTACCTCTGGAAGATGTTCACTCTTTTTGGGAGCGTCAATTAATTCCATTGGATCATTTTGAATAATACCCTCTTCAACCAAATATTGAAAGAATTTTCTTAGACTAGTCACAGAGCGTACTATCGAACTTGTAGCTTTTTGCTGATTGGATTCTAATTCTAGAAAATCAACAATAATCTGTCTCGTAATAACTGTGAAATTATCAATTTTTCGTGTTTCAAGAAAGGCTATAAATTGCATCAAGTCATTTTGATAGCTGCTAACCGTATTTTCAGAAAGTCCACGCTCTACTTTTAAATAATGTATATAATCTAAAATAGTATTTTTGATAAACTCACCCTCATTACTGCTGCTCTACCGGCCCTATTTTTTCTTTGCCAAGCAGTCCGCACAGATACCGTGAAAAATCAAGCGATGATCTGTTACCTCAAAACCAAATTTGTTTTTAACTTCCTCTTCAACATCTAAAAGTAAGTCTTCATGAACCTCTTGAACCTTACCGCATACCTTACAAAGTAAATGGTGGTGAAAATGTCCCTGATCAGATAACCTTAAATCATAGCGCGACATGCCATCTTCAAAATTAATCTTGTTCACTATCCCAAGTTCAAACAAAATTTCAAGTGTTCGATAAACAGTAGCTAAGCCGATATCAGTCTCTTTTTTACGTACAAGAGTAAATAATTCTTCGGCGGAGAGGTGCTTTTCACAATTATGTAAAAGGGTGCTGACAGTAGCACGTCTTTGTGGTGTTAACTTCAAACCAGCCTGATGAAGTTGGGATTCAATGTCAGTTATTCGTGTCTCCAAAAATTCCATTACATTAACTCCTTCTTTCTCACACCAAATGGTTATTTTTCGTTAAGATACATTTTCCCATCAGTTTGTTTTACCAATCCAGCTTTCATAAGATGTCCGACAGCACGTTTGAATTGGCCCTTGCTGATTCCAAAATAATCCTTAATATCTGCTGGTGTAGATTTATCGGTATAACTTAGAACACCTTCAGAATGCTGTAATGCTGCTAAAATCATCTGTGCATCATCACTGATAGCCTCATATGCCCTTCTGCGCAATGAAAGATTCAGTGTTCCATCCGTCCTGATTCCAATCACTCGTGCATTGAGATGTTCTCCTAAACGTGGTTCGCGGTCTCGTTCGCTTGGATGAATAAAACCTAATTCGAAATCTGAAGTTATGACATGAGTACCTGCCAACTTCAAGCGGTAGGCAATTGCTTCAACATTCTTATTTTTCATACTATCATCCGCTTTGCCAGAAATACCCTTAAAAATTTCTTCGCTTGCAATTGTTCCCCAAAGGCGTCCTTTTGCGTCGACTCTAAGAGCAATCATTAAACTATCGCCCTTTTTGGGCCAGAGGTTTGTCAATTCAGGAAGTTCATCAAGTGAAACCGCAACGTCCTTATTTGGTAATCCGATATCAACAAATACACCTAAGTCGCGTCGACTAGAAACAACTTCTCCAAATGCATAGCGCCCAATTTGACTGGTCGGAATTTTCTTTGTTATCTGCAGTTCATGATCCTCATTTTCATATGCAAATCCAGAAATCAAGCTTCCGTTAACTAGTTCCGATTCAGATTCTTCTTTAGCCAATCTAAAAGTTGTTCCTTCACACTGCAAAAAATAAAAATCATCATTCTGATCAGTTACACGGGCTTCTATAATGTGGCCAATCATTTTATCTTTTTCCATTATTTTCCTCCATTAGTTAAGACTCACATGTAACAAACTCATTATACAATAAGCAATTCCTGAAGCAATTACAGGTCCAGCAGCGACTCCTCGCAAGAAGACGACACCAATTATTGTACCAATCACCAAGGCAACTGTCACTTGAGGAGAACCAGCCAGCAAAGAAATCCCTTGACGGGACAATACTGCAACCAAGATACCGCATGCAACTGAAATAAGTCCTACAGGTGTTTTGAAAATTTGTATCAAGTCATTAAAAGTTATTTGTCCAGTAGCGATTGGAATGAGAATAGCAACTGAAATAACTGTTACACCCCAATTGATACCCTTTGTTTGTATTACTGGCATCCAATTATTCGTAAGTGGGATTGCCTTCAACGCTAAAACAACTACCGCAGCAATTGTAAGTGAATTATTCTTTGCAAATAAAGCCACCAAGAAAATAATTCCCAAAAAAATCCAACTTTCCATTCTTCCACCCCAATGTATATATTCGTTACCTATTTTACCCGAAACCATTATAAATTGCTAATTAATATCTGGCCCTACTCAGTAAAAACAGGGAAAGCGACAAGTTATTCTCACAAAAAATATCATTTATAAAATATTCTATCTGATGTCTATACATTCTTAATATTCTGACAAAACAAAAAAGTTGTACCATTAATTTTCCTGGTACAACTTTCCTATTGAGAAGTGCAACAAATTTAGAAAAACTAACTTTTATAGCACTTATTCTCTTTATTTAAAATTAATCTCAGAATCCTAAAGTGCGCTTGAAGCACCACGATAAACGATTCCACGACGTGAATCAACCGTTACAACTTCATCATTTGAAATCAATGATGTTGCACCTTCTGCGCCGACGATTACAGGAATTCCCATAGAAATACCTACAACAGCAGCATGTGATGTCAATCCACCGTTTTCAACGATTAAAGCACTTGATTTTTCAATAGCAGGCAAGTATTCCTTGTCAGTTGTTTTTGTAACTAAGATTCCGCCTTCAACAGCATTTTTATTTGCTTCTGCAGCTGAACTAGCTACAACAGCTTTTCCAATAACTGTTTCATCACCAACACCTTGACCTGAAACAAGCTTTGAACCGATCAATTGGATCTTCATAACATTTGTTGTTCCTTTTTCACCAACTGGAACACCAGCAGTAATCAAGATCAAGTCGCCTTCCTTAGCAAATCCAGCTTCTTTAGCCTTTTCTGTTGCCAAGGCAAACATGTCATCAGTTGAAGCAGGTGTTTCTGCAAGAACAGGATGAACACCCCAGTTGATTGATAAACCACGACGAGTACGATCGTCGAATGTTACGGCTAAAATATCAGCATCTGGACGGTATTTTGAAATCATACGTGCTGTATGACCAGACTTAGTAGCAGCAACAATTGTTTTAATTCCGAGGTTGTTAGCTGCTTCAGCAACGGCACGGCCAACAGCTTCCGTTACATCTGTCTTATCAAAGTCATTGATTGAAAATGTATGATGTTCGCGCAATGTGTTTTCAGCCTTAATATCAATACGTGCCATTGTTGCAACTGCTTCAACTGGGTAATCACCATTAGCACTTTCACCAGAAAGCATTGTTGCATCTGTTCCATCAAAAACAGCATTGGCAACATCTGAAGCTTCAGCACGTGTAGGACGTGGGTTTTCTTGCATTGAATCAAGCATTTGAGTTGCAGTAATAACTGGTTTGCCAAGAGCATTACATTTCTTAATCAATGTCTTTTGAACCAATGGAACATTTTCTACAGGAATCTCAACACCCATATCACCACGAGCAACCATCAAACCATCTGAAACCTTAATGATTTCGTCAAAATTATCGATACCTTCTTGTGATTCAATCTTAGGGAAGATTTGTACGTGTTCCATATGTTTTTCTTCAAGTAATTCACGAATATCTAAAACATCTGCTGGTTTACGAACAAAACTTGCTGCAATAAAGTTAATTTCGTTATCTAAACCAAAACGGATATCATCTGAATCTTTTTCAGTAATACCTGGTAAGTTGATAGAAACACCAGGAGCATTAACACCCTTACGTGAGCCTAACACACCAGCATTCAAAACTTTACATACTAATTCTTTTTTATCTTGATCGATTTCTTCGATCTGCATGTCAATCAAACCATCATCAAATAATACGTGACCACCTACGTGGACATCATCAATCAATCCAGGATAAGTAACTGCGATCTTCTCACGAGTTCCTTCGATAGAGCTATCCATTGAAATACGAACTACATCGCCGATTTCATAATGAATTTTGCCTTCTTTTTGAACAGTTGTCCGAATCTCGGCACCCTTGGTATCAAGCATGATACCAACCATTTTTCCTGTAATCTTCTCTGCTTCATGAACGAGCTTAATACGTCCTAAATGTTCTTCATGATCACCGTGAGAAAAGTTAAAGCGGAATACGTTGGCACCTGCTTCGATTAACTTAACGATTGTTTCCAAACTATTACTAGCTGGACCAAGTGTACTTACGATCTTGGTTTTCTTCATGAGTAAAATCTCCCCTTTGAATAATTTTTAAAGACGACTTTAATGTCAATTCTTTACAAAGTTATTAGTGCATTAGAAACGAAGACGATCATTTAAATCAAGCAATGATACGTCTGTAATATGCTTATGGTTCTCTAAGGTATCGATGATATCAGTTGCAACTAGCTTGTTATCTCTGATACCAATCGCTAAACCGCCCTTTCCTTCAAGCAGGAGACGGACAGCATAATCGCCAAACATGCTTGCAAGAACACGATCTTTTGCAGTTGGACGTCCACCGCGCTGTACGTGACCCAATGTGATCGCACGGCTGTCAAAATCACCATATTGATCAAGTTGCTCTTTAAAATCAGCTGCAGACATGACACCCTCAGCCAAAACAATCAGGCCATGCTCTTTGCCATTCTCATAGTTGCGTTTAAGATGTTCCGCAATTTCCTTAACATCGTACTCACGCTCAGGAATGACAATTGCATCAGCATCAGCACCAATCCCTGCCCATAGTGCAATATCACCGGCACCACGGCCCATGACTTCGACAACGAAAGTTCTCTGATGAGAAGTAGCCGTATCATTAATTCTGTCAAGCGCATCAAGCGCAACATTAACAGCTGTATCGAAACCAACTGTAAAATCAGTACCTGGAATATCATTATCAATAGTCCCTGGTACACCAATTGAATTAAAGCCATGCTGTGTAAGACGCTCGGCGCCATGATAAGATCCATCTCCACCAATCACAACTAAAGCATCAATTCCAAACTTCTTAAGCTGTTCAATTCCCTTAAGCTGCGTTTTTTCTTCCGCAAATTCAGGGAAACGAGCTGAATATAAAATTGTACCACCACGATCAATGATGCCATCCATATCCTTTGACTCTAATCGACGAATATTTCCAGCAACCAAACCCGCAAAACCATAATTAATACCATAAGCTTCTAGGCCCGCTGAAATAGCTGAACGAGCAATCGAACGGACTGCAGCATTCATCCCAGAAGCATCTCCACCACTTGTTAAAATACCTATGCGTTTCATTTTTTTCACCTCAAGTAAATATAATGGAACAACACATTCTCCAAGGGTTATAGTATCACTTTTAGGAGTAAATGTCTTGTAAAATTACAAATTAAATTCAATTTATCACATGATATTTTCATTTGTTTTCATTTTGAAAGACAACGTTGTTTTTTCCAATCAACTTTATTAACTGTTCTTCTAATTCTGACGACCTGTTTACCCAGTACTTTTCGTCTAAAACCCATTTCACAGCTTTTTTCTCCTCATATAGGACAACTGGAATTTTTCCAGCATGTAACTGTAATATTTTCAAAAGTTGTTTGTTTATACTGCTTGAATCATTTTCGGTTAGTCTTAAAAATAGCCTCCCTTTCATTTCTGTTTTCAAACTTTCAGCTGAAACCATCGTTGAAACGATAATTTGTATCTTTTGATTGCGTTTTTCACTCTTTCCAGAAACAAGATAAACCTGATTTGTTTGCAAGTCATCATCAATCTTTTCAAAAATACTTGGAAAAAGCGTCAATTCGATTTCGCCTGTCTGGTCTTCTACCGTTAAAAAAGCCATCTGTTGACCAGTTTTTGTTCTAATTACTTTTATCTTCTTAACCAAACACAAAATTTGCTGCTTCTCATTTTCGTGAACATTTGCTATCATCTTTGCGTTATGCAGCTGTGCAACCTCTGCAAACTGCTCTACTGGATGAGCCGAAAGGAAAATACCAAGATACTTCTGCTCTCCAGCTAAAATCTCTTCCAAGGGAAGTTCTGTATATTTTTCCTGCTTGGGTGCTAGCAGTGATAACAACTCACTGCTCTCTCCACTCAACTCAACATTGCTCATCTTTTTGCTAAGATTGCCCAGTAAAGTTGCACGATTTTCAGAAAATGAGTCAAAAGCGCCAGAATATATCAAAGCCTTAAGTGGTTCCTCTTTTAAAAATTTGTGATTAATTCTTCTTATGAAGTCATCAAATGAACTATACTGACCGGTGCTCTTACGTTCTTCGATGATTTCTTTGATAAAATCTCTGCGCAAGGTCTTGATGTTACCCAAACCAATAATCAAGTTCTTTTTCCCAGAAAAAGTATAATAATTGCTTCTGTTTATATTGGGAGTCTCAATCTTTAATTGATGCTGCTTTGCTTCAACTATAAAATCCCTTGTCTTTATCCTGTCACCGATAACAGAATTCAAAATTGCTGCAAAAAATGGCGCAGCATAGTGAACTTTTAAATAAGCAAGCTGAAATGCTATTTTAGAATATGCAATGGCATGCGAACGGTTAAATCCATAATTAGCAAAACGTTCGATATAATCATAGACTCGTTCTGCGTTTTTTTGAGAATATCCCAACTTTACGGCACCATCGACAAACTTGGACTTCAATTCCTCAATTACACTAGCCTTCTTTTTACTCATTGCTCTTCGCAATATATCGGCTTGCCCTAAAGTAAATCCACCCATTATAGAAGCAACTTGCATAACTTGCTCCTGATAAACTAAAATTCCATACGTATTCTTCAGGATTGGAATTAGCGAATTATCTGGATAAACAATCTTCTCCTTACCATGTTTGCGAGCTATAAAGTGCGTAATATTCTCCATAGGACCAGGTCTAAACAATGCATTGACAGCAGCAATATCCTCAAAAGAAGTTGGGTAAAGATTACGCAAAACATTGCGAATACCGGATGATTCAAACTGAAACACACCGCTAGTATCGGCCCTTTGAAAAAGCCGAAGTGTCTCTTCATCATTCAATGAAATTTTATTTATATCAACGGTTTGACCAAAATTTCTCTTTATTCCAGACAATGTGCTATTTAGAATCGTTAGGTTTCTCAAACCTAAAAAATCAATTTTCAGCAATCCTACACGTTCAACATCATCTTTAGTATATTGTGTCAGCAAAACATCATCGTTACCCATTTGCAATGGCACAACTTTTCTCAGATCTGCATCACTTAGAATCACTCCGGCAGCATGAACTGAATAATGTCTAGGTAGACCTTCCAGTAGCAGTGCAGTTTTAAATAAAAGCTGATTGCGCTCATTTTCGTTGATTAAATTCCGCAACTGAATAGATTTCTTCTCAGCATCTGCCAATGTAATTCCCAATTGACTGGGAATTACACGACTCCAACTATTACTTTCTACTTGCGAAAAATCCATTACTCTTGCAACATCGCGCAAAGCCTGTTTTGCACCAAATGTCCCAAAAGTGATTATCTGTGCCACATGGTTTTCGCCATATTTTCTATTAACATATTCAATTATTTCCTGTCGTCGATTATCTGGAATATCCAAGTCAATATCGGGCATTTGTGCACGTTCTTCGTTTAAAAAACGTTCAAAAAGCAAATTGTATTTAATTGGGTCAACATCTGTAATTCCTAGGAGGTACGAAACCAGCGAACCAGCAGCAGAACCACGACCGGGGCCAACCAAAATCCCATGTTCATGGGCATAATTTGTGACATCCCAAACAATCAAGAAATAATCTGCAAATCCCATTTTCTTAATGATATTTAGTTCCTTGTTCATTCTTCCCAGATATTTTTCAATTATGTTCCGCGATTGATCTCGCATTCTTCCCTGCATTCCTTTACTGCAAAGCTGTTTCAAGTAAATATTGGCATTAATGCCTTGTGGTGTTTGGAATTTTGGAAGTATTACTCTTTTTGGCGAAAAAGCGAAATCAACTCGTTTAGTCAGAGAAATCATATTTTCAAATGCTTCAAAACGATTTTTTTCTAAATAGTCTTGTTTTATGTCATTTAACGGTTTTAGCCATGAAGTACCATTCAAATTATTTGCATACTGCAATTCTTTGCTGTCTAGCTGTTTGTTCTGCTTAATTGCATCCATGACTTTACAAACAAATAAATCATTCTTTTCTAAATACTTAACAGATTCAACAGCAACAGTTTTAATATCCATTTCATTTGCATATTGCAATACTTTATCATACAGTGCATCTGATGTCGCTGCACTTATTCCAATATACAAATTTTCTTTCAACAAATTTCTACCTTGTTTCAGGTATTTCCCTGCAAGTTCGCTCTCTCCATCCAATAGCTTGTTGACAAAAAAACTATCCTCAGGGGGAATTATCGTAATTATATCTTCAAAAAGGGCAGCATTTTTCTTGATTATGAACTCTGGATTATTCTTTGCAAGCAACAATTGTTTTTGAGTCGAAATCTGAATCAAGTTGTGATACCCATTCTCATTTTTAGCAATTAAAATCAGTGTTTCTTTTTTGTCGGTGGATGTCTCTAATGTCATCCCTATAAGTGGTTTAATTCCTTCAACACGACATGCATCATAAAATGAAAGGGCTCCGTACATAACGTTTATGTCTGTTAAAGCTAGTGCTGTGTATCCCTTTTCTTTAGCACTTTTAATGACATCTTTTAATCGAATTGAACTTTGCAGCAAACTATAACTGCTAATCACTTGAAGTGCTGCACCACCCATATTATTCACCCCTTACTCTTATCTAACATTATAGCAATACTCTCTAAAAAAAACATCTTGGACCTTTTTAAGGAGTGCCAAATTACAAAAAATGTGCTAAACTACAGTTATATTGTGAGGTGTTGCATAGATGGCTAAACAGTTAACGATTTTATTTTGGGGCTTCATCTATGGTGAAGTCATTGGCTATATCAGTGCCGCTCTTTCAGGTGGTACATTTTCACCACTATTTAGCGGGCTCTTTGCAATGGTAGTCGGATTATTGCTCGTAAATGGATTGAACTACTTTGTAAAGTCTCCAACTAAGTAGCAAAAATAAAAGAGGCTGTGACATAAGTCTCCATAATAAAGGCCGGTTTGGAAAAATCTTTGGTT
>NZ_JQAR01000008.1 GCF_001437155.1 Liquorilactobacillus mali | reverse complement strand
TACTAAACAAGAGACCCTACACATTTGATTTGTCGAAACTTTGTTCAGTTTTCAAAGATCTACCTTACAAACAAAATGTATAAAAATTCAATAAATGAATTATCACATATTATTTGTTTGTCTACTCAATTATAGACAATAAAGTATTTGTTGTCAACAAGTATTTGTTTCTATTTTTCAAAAAAAGAACCAATCTGTTGCAACAACATTGACTACTATACGCTCTCACAATTAAGTCGTCAAGAAAAAATTTAAAAATAAATATCAGCAAAAAAATTTCAATAATGTTCACCATTGAATATCCTAACTATTTTATTGTATAAATAAAAATAATTCGGATTTTAGTATAAATGCTACGAAAAAAAAGCTTTATTCTGAAAAAAACATTAAATTCAGAACAAAGCTTTTTCTATTTTACTTTAGCAAGAAAATATTTCTTTTTACCCCGACGAGCAATTACAAATTTTCCTTCGAATGATTCAGCAGGATTAATTATATAATCTAGTTCCTTGATTCTATCACCATTTATATATATAGCCCCATTCGTAACGTCTTCACGAGCTTGGCGTTTTGATTTCTCAATTTGGGTTGAAACAAGCCAATCAATAATATTCATTGACTCATTCGTAATCTCAACCGTTGGCATCTTTTTAAACCCTTGCTTTATTTCAGTTGCAGTCAGCATCTTAACATCCCCAGAAAACAATGCCTTAGAAATATGCTCCGCTTGGATTACCGCATCTTTACCATGTACAAAAGCTGTCACTTCTTCAGCTAATCGTCTTTGAGCCTCACGCTTCTCAGGTTCAGCAGCGACCTTCTTAGCCAATTCATCAATTTCCTCTTTTGTCAAAAAAGTAAAGTATTTCAAATATTTCACTACATCACGATCATCCTGATTCAACCAAAACTGATAAAATTCATAAGGTGTTGTTTTCTCAGGATCCAACCAAACTGCTCCACCTGCGGTTTTCCCAAACTTAGTTCCATCAGCCTTCAACATCAAGGGAATTGTTAATGCAAATGCCTCTGTATCAGACCCTTCAATCTTATGAATCATGTCAATTCCTGCTGTGATATTTCCCCATTGATCTGCACCGCCAATTTGCAACTCAACATCCTTTTCTTTCAGTAAATGATGAAAATCAATTGACTGCAGAATTTGGTATGTGAATTCCGTAAAAGAAATCCCACTCTCTAGTCGACTCGAAACAACTTCTTTGTTCAACATTGTATTTATACTAAATAACTTCCCATAATCACGTAAAAAACTCAGCAGATCTATTTTTGACAGCCAATCATAATTATTCACAATAGTTATATTATCTTTGCCAAAAAGGTGTTTCATTTGAGATGTCAGTGCTTCTTCATTGTGATGAACCTGTTCCATAGTCTGCAGAACTCTCTCAGAACTTCGACCAGAGGGATCACCTATTGACCCCGTACCACCGCCAATTATAATATGTGCACGATGTCCAGCCATCTGGAACCGCTTGAGCATCATAAATGGGATAAGATGTCCAATGTGTAAGCTATCCCCAGTTGGATCAACACCACAGTATACGCCAATTGACTTTTCTTCAACTTTTTTTCTTAGTCCTTCTTCATCTGACATTTGGTTAATCGCACCGCGCCATGTCAATTCATCAATAATATTCATTTTTCCCCTCCTAAAATAAAAAATCCCTAATACTATTATAAATAGTATTAGGGACGAAATAAATTCCGCGTTACCACCCAATTTGTCATAGTCATGACCAGCTCTTACACCGATAAAGAGGTGAACCTAATCTAAGCTCAGCTCAATAGTGTAATTCGGAAGAATAATTTATCTTGATTTGCAGCACCATCAAGTCTCTTGAATAGTGATTACCTTCCTACTATCTATTTCATTGCTTTTTAACAGATAAAGTATAACTTAGACATATCTACGTGTCAATTAAATTTTAACTGCTTTGTTCTTAAGTTTCGCTTGGCATTCGGGACAAACTCCGTAAACTTCGTACTGACTATTCAAAACCTGATAACCAGTCTTGGCTATAGCAATTTTCTCATTTTTCTTGTATGAATCATCAAAAACATCAACTATCTTATTACAATTAACACAAATTACATGATAGTGTGGTACCTCGAAATAATCATATCGCATATGTCCACCACTATCAGCCGCAATTTCAATAATTAAATTATGATCTACAAATAGCTGCAGCGTATTATACACAGTAGCTAAACTGACACTAAAACCATTTTTCCTGACATACTTGAAAATCATCTCAATCGATGGATGAGCATGTGACGTCATTAAATACGACAGTATTACCTGTCTTTGTGGCGTATTTTTGATTTTGTTGCTTTTTAGTTTATTCGCAGCTACTAGCAAAGTATTTTGTTCCTGCGTTGCCATCACATTCACTCCTCAATAGTTATAAATGATAATAATTCTCAACAACGATATTATACCTTAGACAAAAAAAAGTCTATCTAAGAGTTGGCAACTCTTCAAAATCAAAAATATAGTGCGCCACACTGCGTCCATTTTTAGATTCTATTCTTAACTGTGCTGGCAATTGTTCGCGTAATGCACTCACATGACTAATTATTCCAATCAAACGATTCTTTCCTTCCAAAGTTTGGAGCGCTTCTAATGCAACTTGCAACGAATCGTCATCCAGCGCACCAAAACCTTCATCAATAAATAAAGCGTCAATTTGAGTTCCTCCATTTATACTTTGGACAACTTCTGCCATGGCAAGTGCTAGACACAATGCCGCAATAAAACTCTCACCGCCAGAAAGAGTCTTGACACTTCTAAGTTTACCCAGATCGGCATCAAAAATATCCAACTCAAGTCCCGTATCTGTAGCATAAGTTCCGTTATTCTTGTCAAGTTCAAAATAATATCGCTCATTCGTCAGATTCATTAATTTAACATTGGCTACTTGCAGCACCTGTCTCAGATATCTACGTAAGACATATCGCTCTAAGCCTAATTTGACTTTTCCCTTTCCACCAATTACTTCCAATAATTGGTTCCATTGAGCATCAAGTTTTAGTTTTACCTGATATTCGGTCCATCTTTTTTTAACAGCTTGCGTAACTTTGAATAGTTCAGAGTATTTCTGTGAATTCTTTTCATATTCCGCGAAAGCAAATTCTTTGGCCTGTTTTAATTGCACCAGTTTTGCATCTAATTCTGTAATATTTTGAACATTTTTACCATTCGTTCTCATTTTAAGGTCAGTAATTTTTGTCTTCAATTCAACAATTTTATTCTGATAGTTCCTAATTTTTGTTTCAACCACTGCAATCTCTTTTATCTCATTAATTCCTGCCCTCATCTTAGCAATGGTTAAATTCTCGTCATGCTCAAACATAATTTCATCGAGTTTTTTTCTATTTTGTCGCAAACTCTCTTCTAAAGAACCATTTGTATCTTTAAGACCCTCAAGTCTCTCAGTAAGCATCGTTAAACTAGTATCAATCTTGACCGCCTGATCGACAACTTTTTTCTTTTCTGTCTCAAAGTCTGTAATTACTTGTTGTTTCTCTGATATAAGTAGTTCCAATTGTTGTAATGAAGTAATGCCATTTGGTATTTCTGCCTGAACAGCTGCTAATTTTGCCTCTTTCTTAGCAATGTCGAGTTTAAAACTACGTTCTTGTTCTTTTAGCGATTCCATTTTCTCTTCAAACTTTGCTTTTTCATGCAGCATATCTTCAAGACTTATTGAAGCATCTTTAATATTCTGTTTTTGCTCTTCTAGCTCCCGAAGCCCAATATTTAAATCTTTTTTTAATTCAGAGACCTTTATCTGCATCTCCGCAAAATTAACTTCTTTTATATTCGGAATATCATTCAATTTTTGCAAGTCTTGGTCTGAGACGACCTTTAGTTCTGCAATTCTTTCTTCGTTGGTATCAATCTTGCCTGCTATTTCGCCACTGTTTTGCATTAATTTCTGTTGCATTTTTGCTGAATCTTCAACATCGCTTTCTGTCACCTCAACTAACAGTTCATCTGCTATCAGTGCTTGTGGATGTTCTATCGAACCGCATAGAGGGCAAGGTTCACCTGGTTTTAACTTCTTACTTAACATAATTATCTGGTTTTTTGCTAGTGCAGCATCTAATTTTTCATGCTTTTCTTTAGCAATTTTAAGCTGTTCTTTTGTATCTGCTAAATCAACCCTCTGTTTTGTTAAAGTTGCTCTTAATCTGCCAACCTTGGACTTATTTTTTTCCATTCTTTCTATCAATTCGTCTGCTTTGGTTAGGTTGCTCTTTACTTCTTGCAATTTCAATTCTTGTTCTGGTATATCTTTGTTCAATTTAATAATTTTCTGCTGCTTTTCAATACTCTTCTCGTCTCGAGCCAATTTTTTCTCTAGCTTGGTTATCTCATCTTTGAGCATTTTGAACTCACTATCAGCAGTTATCCGTTCATTTTCCAATTGTACTGCTTTTTCAACATAAATCTTCTTATCTTTTAATCGTCTTACATCATCAGTTAAAGAATTAATTTCATCTTCCTTTGCTTCTAAATTCCTATTTTCTTCTTGATTTACCTTAAGTTTCTCTTCGACAGCTATTTTCTGTTCTGCAGCCTTTTCAATTTTATCCCTTGTTTTATCATAGGATGCCCGTTGTTCTTCAAGCCTTAAAACCAATTGTTCATTTTTCTGAAACCACTTCAACTCACTTAATCTTTCTTCCTCTTCTTTAAGCCAGTCTTCATCCCTAAATTCAAGTAAACTTTTTTTAGTAGACTCTAATGTTTCAAAGTCCTGCAGTAACAGTTTGTTTTTCAGTAAATTATCTTGCGCATCTGCAACCTGTTCTTCCATCTTGGTTAACTTTAACTTGGCAGCCTCTCTAACTTGCTTGTTCTCTTTATTTCTTTCACTTGCAACCTCTAACCAACTGGCCACATCCAGCTTACTATCTATCTCATTGATTTGACTCTTTAATGCATCAATCTCATTTTGCTTTTCCTGAGTCTGATCATGTGTCTTTTTTGCTTGATTTTGAATATCATCTGCCCATTTCTTAAATAAACTTGTAGAAAAGAGCTCACGTAATAATTTTTCTTTTTCATTACTATCTGAATCTAAAAAATTCCGAAATTTTCCCTGCGGTAACATGATTATCTGGGTAAATTGTTCTAATGTCAGATGAATTAATTCCTGAATAAATTTATTGACTAGTCCAACTTTATTTAGTTCAACTTCTTTACCATTATCTTGATAGCTCAACAATACCGTCATATTTTGAACTTTTGTTCCAGAACCCCTCTTTTTGATGATAACTTGTTTAGGTTGACGTTTAATACGATAAATTTTATCTTGATGTTCAAAAATAAATTCAACTTCTGTCACCTCAGATTCTTTGGCAAAACCTGAGCGCATTGCTTCTGCTTCACGATCATCGCCTGATGTGCTTCCAAAAAGTGCAAAACACATGGCGTCAAAAATCGTCGTTTTTCCACTACCGGTTTTACCGCTGATTAGAAAAAGCGGTTGTTCAGTAAAACGTGTAAAATCAATTTCTTGCTTTGCATATGGCCCAAAATTAGTCATCTTTATTTTCAGCGGCTTCATTCTGCTTCACCACCAATCACACGCTCAAGACTATTAGACGCCCATTTTTTTTGCTGCTCCGTTATTTTTTCGCCTGTCATATCCTCAAAAAAATTCTCTAGTAGTCTCATTGGATCTAATTCAAGTACAATGTCTTCATTCTTTGGAAGATCTACTATTTGTTTTTCACGACTTAAACTTATTATTTTGGGATAGAACTCGCGCAAATTATTCATGACATTTGGAATAACTGCCCTATCTGTCAGTGTAATTGCTACGAAGTCTTCATTGTTTACTTCGTTATATACACTTGGAGAAATCAGTTTTTCATACCTGTCCTGCAGCAATACAATATCATTAAGAGGTTTTATAGCAACAAAATCAGAATGGAAAGGTTCAGTATCAACAATCCATACACCCTTGGCAGACTTTGCTTCTGACACTGAAAACTTAGCAAGAGACCCACTATATTTAATTCGTTCATCATGCAACGCATTAACATCATGAAGATGACCCAAGGCTACATAATCAAAGTCTGTAAGCAGGTCTAATGGTACAGCGTTCAATCCTCCTACCTCAATTTTCGTTTCAGAATCAGTTTTGGTACTACCAGCTGCAAAAAAATGTGCGACCAACACATGTTTTTTATTTACAGCAAAGTTTTCTTTCATTTTTTCAATTATCTTCCTTATGGCAACAGTCAAATCAGTCAATGATTCGTCTGCAAAAAAATTCCTAGCCTGAAATATTTGAAAATATGGTAATAAAAAGAACTGTGTATCTGAAAACTCGACAGGTGTCATTGCTTCTTCGATACTCGTATTCAAGAAGTATTGCGTTGCTTTAAACCATTCTCTTCCTGTATTCAGTCTAGCTGCTGAATCATGATTACCACTGATAGCCAAGATTGGTTTCTTTAATTTTAAATTCAGCTCTACAATCATTTTATTCAAACGATTTACAGAATCTTCATTTGGTAAAGCTCGATCATATAAATCACCAGCAATTACAATTGCATCAACTTTTCTTTCTAACGCAATTTTTGTAATTTGCGCAAAATCGTGTTCTTGTTCCTTCGCTAAATCATATCCGTATAATTTTCTCCCGATATGCCAGTCTGCTGTATGTAAGAAACGCATCCTATCCCCACCTTTTTTGCGAACATCTGTTCATCTTAAAAGTATACCATATCTGTCTTTGATATTTACTCATTTGCAAAGCGTAAATAAAAGGACTGGTCAAAAGTCATCCTTTGTCCTAGTCCTTTCATTCTTTTTGCATGTAAAAAATCTGCATAAGTCAAAATAATCCATCAGATTTCAAATTTTTTCAATCTATATTTGTCTTCTAGAAATAATTATACAACAAACTCATTAGTTTCGATGATGCCTACTAAGTTAGTACTATTTATTGCGTAATGCTAAAATCTGTCTAACCATTGATAATTCCTCATTTGTTGGGATTATCATTATTTTTGCGGAGGAATCTTTCGCTGATATTACCCCTTCTTCATTTGCTTCATTGGCATCCTGAGAAATCTTCAGGCCCAACACTTGCAGCTTCTCAACAATAAGATTGCGTAATTCTCGATTATTTTCTCCAATTCCACCAGCAAATACCAGCACATCCAGTCCACCCAATTCAGCGTAATAACTTCCAACATACTTAACGATGCGATTAATAAAAATATCGATTGCAAGTTTTACCTGTTCTTGATCCGCATTCGCCAGCAAGTCTCGCATATCCGAAGATATCCCAGAAACACCAAGTAGTCCGGATTCCTTATTCAGCATCAACAGGACTTCGTCCAAACTTAGTGATAATTTTTTCATCAGATATGGAATAATCGATGGATCAACATCTCCAGCACGTGTTCCCATTGTTAAGCCTGTCAAGGGTGTAAATCCCATTGATGTATCAAATGCTTTACCATCTTTTTCAGCAGCGACTGATGCTCCGCTTCCTAAATGAAGTGTTATCATCTTCAAAGATTCCAATGGTTTATTTAGCAAATCTGCTGCCCGATGAGATATATATTCATGACTGATTCCATGTTCTCCATATCTTCTAATTCCAAATTTCTTTGTATATTCGTATGGTATGCTGAAAATCGCATTTTTTTCAGGTAAATCCGTGAAGAATTGACTATCAAAAACAGCATACTGTGGAACTTCAGGCAATGTCTGCTTCATGATATTCACATATTTAACTTCCATTGGATTATGTAAAGGTGCAAAATCATTCATCTTAGATAACTTGTTTAAATTATCTTCTGTCAATTCAACAGCTTTCCTGAACAGTTCACCACCTGCAACAACACGATGTCCAACAGCCTCTATCTCCCTTAAATCAGTAATGATTTTAAGTTCTTGCAGCTTTTCAAAAATTAACTCGGCGGCCTTTTCATAAGATAGATTATCAATCTTAATCTCATACTTTTTCCCACTGTATTTAACTTCGAATAGGGATCCTAACATGTTTATTCGTTCTACTAGCCCCTTTGCGATAACACTCTCATCACTTGCTTCAAATAACTTCCATTTAACTGAAGAACTTCCTGCATTTACCAAGAATATCTTACCCAATCAAAGCACCTCCATTATTATTAACTTAATTATATCGTACTTCTTATTTTCTGACAGCGTTCCATTAAAATTTGCACAAATCAAGCACCCATTAAAAAAGTATGCTAAAATTTTTCATAATAACTAATTAAGAGGTAACTGCCATGATTACAAAGCATATAATAGAAGAAAAAAGAAATTCATTCACTTGGTTCGACGTTTGTGACATTACCGATGCAGACAAAAATAACCTCATTGAAAACCATGAGCTCAATCCCAGACACATTGCATACGCAACAGATAAACATGAAAGAGCCCGCTACGATCAGCAAGAAAACATTGAAATATTGATTTATAACTTACCTGTTAAAAAAATTGCTGCTACTAATAGTTTTGTTCTGGAGCCAATTACATTTTTGGTTAAGAAAAATACTGTTTTTACCTTTCGTTCTAAATCCTTAGATCTAGATACTGCAAAAATGATTGCAAAAGTGACTCATTTGGATGCAACAATAAGAACCTTGATTCTAACCATCTTATATCAAGTTACGATCTGCTTTCAAGATGCCATTGACAGTCTAAACCACACACGTGATCGTTATTTAAGTAACCTTAAACACAAAATAAGCAATCAAAATCTGATTCAATTATCAAATGTTGAACGCAGTCTTGTTTATATCGCTAGTGGTATCAAAACAAATCTACTAGTTCTTGAAAGTATAACCGAAAATCAATCTTCACAAGAACTATCTCCAACAGAAAAGAAACTCTTGCATAATATTTCAATTGAAGTCCATCAGGCAGAACAAACTGTCGAGATTGCATTAGAAGTTACTGAACGTATATCTGCAACGTCAAATAACTTACTCAATAATAATTTAAATGATGTTATGCGTTTTTTGACTGTTTGGTCCCTTGTGCTAACAATTCCGACTATTATCACAGGTTTTTATGGTATGAATGTAGTCCTACCATTCGCTAAAGGTTCTATTGCATGGGTCAATATTACATTTGCGACAATAATTATGATAATAATTCTAGTTATTTTTTTCAAAATTCGTAGATTTTTCTAAAAATGTTGCAAAAAGCCGAAATATTTGTAATTTATCTTCTTAATACCCCTAAAAATGGGTTTATCAAATAAAAAAAGCATTTTTTTCTATTTTTTTTTCTGCAAATATTAAAATTTCTGGCAATTTTTTATCCATTTTTGTCACATTTAATGAAAGGTCTCATAAACACCTTCACTTTAGCAATATTTCGCATTTTTATTCTGAAATATCGCTTTTTTATATTACGATATATTACAAAAGCAATAAAATATTACAAAAAAGCTCCTTATAGTAACAGAACTGCTATTTTCCTGTCATGTTTAATGGATATACTAATCACTGTTGACGCGATTTGATTTGGAAATCGCATGAAGGGTAGCAAATGCTACGAGACAAAAAACAGGAGTGAATATATAACTATGGATATTAAGAAAATTTTATTGTCAGCTGCAACAGTTACAGGTATGTTGACAGCTGGTACAGTCGCAGCAAATGCTGATACTGTTACAGTTAAGGCTGGGGATACTGTTTCTGAATTAGCCAATGAATACAACACTACAATCGATGCTATTAAGCAACAAAATAGTTTACAAGATGCAAACGTGATTGTTGTTGGTCAAAAATTAGAAATTGGTGGAACTGCAAGTACTTCAAGTACTACAACAAACACTACAAGTACTACAACAAGTACTACAAGCTCAGCATCAACTTCTACCAGCACAACAAGTACGCCAGCTGCAAGTACTTCAAGTACAACAAGTAGTGCACCAGCTGCAAGCACAAGTAGTACTTCAAGTGCAGCTACACCTGCCGTAAGTTCTTCAAGCACTACTACGGCTGCTGCTAGCTCAAATACAGCAACATCTACAACATCGACAAGTACATCAACATCATCAAGCGAATCAGCTGCTCGTGCTTGGATTGCCGCTCGTGAATCAGGTGGTTCATATACAGCAAAAAATGGTCAATATTATGGTAAGTACCAACTTTCTGCTTCTTATTTGAACGGTGATTACTCTGCTGCTAACCAAGAACGTGTTGCCAACAATTATGTTATCAGTCGTTATGGTTCATGGCAAAATGCGGTTAAACATTGGCAAACTAGCGGCTGGTACTAAAACTAGTCGTCAAATAAAACAGGATTACAATGTAGTTTTTAAATAGACTATTAAAGAAAAGACGCTGACACGAATAATTGTGTCAGCGTCTTTTTTGTGCATATTCAAATTACATTTTGTCTAAAAACAGGTTTATCTTATCTAGACTTGTTTTAAATTACCATCCATAATCTCATAAATTCGATCAGCGTATTCCTTTAAACGCAAATCATGTGTCACTATGATAACGGACTTATTATGGTTATGTGCTAAATCTTTAAATAATTTCCCCACTTCGACGACCCTTTGTGAATCCAGGGCTGCAGTTGGTTCATCAGCAAAGATTATATCTGGATTTGAATAAAGTGCCCGTGCAATTGCTACACGCTGTCTCTGACCTCCCGATAATTCGCGCGGATACTGAGTTAATAAATCTGCAATTCCTAGTTGTTTAATTACTGCAGTAAAATCAGCTTTATTCAAGTTTCCTTCTTTTTTTACACGCTTTGCTAATTCAAATTGTTCTTCAACTCTAAGATATGGAACCAAGCTATAATTTTGTAAAACAAAACCAATTTTCTCCAATCTAAGTTGTTCTTTTTGTTTCTCTCTCAAACTATTTAATTTCACATTATCGATAAGTACTTCCCCTGAAGAGGGAGTCTGTATTCCACCTGCAATTGTTAAAAAAGTACTTTTCCCAGATCCTGAAGGACCTAGCACCAGACATAGCTCGCCTTTTTGTGCCTTGAAATTAACATTAGTTAGGACATGAATTCGATTCTTCTTTTCACCAAAATATTTATTAATTTCTCTTAAACTAACCGTCTCCATTGCCTACCCTCCAATCACTGTCACTGGATCAACACGTGTCACTACCCTTATTGGGATTATTACACCTAACAACGCGACCACAACTAAACCTATGGCCACAATACTTAATAGCGGAATACTGAAATACATTGGAACTTCCGAAGGTATGAAGCTCGCTGTTAATCCTGTTAGTGCAGTTCCAACTATCAACCCGCTGATAACAATTAATAACGACTGCGAAATTGTAGCACGTACCAAGACACCTACAGGAACCCCTTGCGCCCGTAGCACTGCATAATTTTCTAATTTTTGCATTGTCAATATATATAGGAACACAGCAACTACTACCAATGAGATTATCATTAAGAAGCCTATCATAAAAATAAAAGTAGTCAGTTGCGCAGAATACCCTGGAAGTTTTTTAATGAACTCTCCTACTGAGTAATTCTTTAAACCACTATCCTTGCTGAGAATAATTTTACTACCTTGTGAGACAATTGCACTTGCTGCAAAAGTAGGTCCCGCATTTTTTAATACCTTGGCCACACTATTAGCGCCGTAGATGACAGGGGCAATATTTAGTTTCTCATTATTTACAAAACCGCTAATTAAATAATTGGTTTGACCCGAATTCAACTTAATCTCATCGCCTATCTGATAACCTGCTTGCTTAAGCGAACTATCTGCCAAGACCTCATTGGCTTTTATTGGTTTTTTACCCTCTGTGACTTTCAAATTTTTCATAATAAACTGTTTACTATTTACTCCTACGAACTGTGCACTAACCTTACTATTCCCATCACCGCGAACTACAACTGGAACTTGCGTTACTATTGCTGTTTTCTTACCAATCTGTACCTTGTTTAATTGTGATTTTGTAATTATCGATTGTGTCATGCTTGTATTAGCATTATCATTTAGAATAACATTTTGAATATCCCATGATTTAATTGCATCCGTATTCTGTCTAGCTAATCCTTGGGCCAAACTAGTTAGAATAAATATTAAATAACTTATTAAAACAATCATTGCTATGATTAACGTATACCTCAGTTTTTCGTAACGCATTTCTTTCCATGCAAGGAACATATTTTAATCCTCCTGCTTTATTTTTTTGACAGCCGCATCTAGATAATTCAGTAATTTTTCTTTATCCGTAGGTTTAAGAAGTATTTGTTTAATAACTTCATGAGACAAAACCATCACGGCCCATTCTTCAAAATCTGCTGGCTGTTCTTCAAATACCTGTTTTTCTTCATTCTTAATTAGTGATTCGTTCACACAAAGATGCATTTTGATAAAATTAAAAAATTGACTGTTTGCAGTTTGTTCCACAAAATTGCGAACAAGCACTTGATAAGGAATTTTTTGACCCTGTCTGCCTACATTTTGTTTATGAATTTCTTCCATCGCGATTCGATAAACATACCAGTACGCATCATTAATATCTTTAAAGTATTTATAAAAACTTCCCCTTGAAATCCCGACTTCATTAATAATTCTTGCAACTTGTGCTTGAGACAATGGGTACTTTTCAAATTCATTCAGCATTGCCCGAAATATTCTTTTTTTCTTTTCAATATCTAAATTTTTGAATGTTTCTGAAACCACATGACCCCCTCCTTACATTTTTGGTGACACGGTGTCACCATACGTGGATAATAGTTCAAACATGCATTATCTGTCAAGTTAATAGTTTTATCAGGATTTGCGCACAAATAACATATGACATACGGTCATATCATTATTGCTACTTTTTTTACTTCTATACTTACATTATTGCTAGATAACACAGTTAAATTGAGAGCATTAATTGCAAATAAAAAAACTGGGTTTTTTAACCCAGTCAACCTATACTAATTATTTTTGATATAAAATTCATTAAACCAATCATATATATCCTGCGGTTCACTGTAATCAACCATATGGCCACTAGGATATTCATGATACTCAACGTTGTCAGCATATTTTTTAAAAAAACTTGCAAGTTCGCGACCAGTCTCAAGTGGAAACACTGGATCTTTTTGTCCCTGAGAAATAAATATTCCTGTGTCCAATTTTTTTCCTGTAAGGCTCTTTCTAGCTTTCTCAATATAGAATTGCGGTAATCTTGCACTTAATATTGCTACTATATCCAACCAATTCGGATAGAAAACACTCAAACCTGCACTAATAATTGCACCTTGACTAAATCCCAAACAAAACAGCGGGTTGCCCTGCAAATTATTCTGTCCTAGGATTTCTTCTACTTGATCATGAATACCTGTGATAACATCTCCAATAACTTCTGTTTCTGTCTTATCAATAAATTTAGGAATAAAATATGCATATCCACTTCCATAATTGAGATCACCCTGTATATGCAACTCAATTACATCTTTCCCAAAAACTGGAACCAGTGGCCTCAAATCAAAATAAGATGAGTTCATTCCATGTAGCGTCATAACAACTGGGGTTTCCTTGGTCACTTCTATCTTAGGATATATAATCTCATATTTATACCTCATATTAATCTCCTATTTCTATATTTTAATTATAACTTTTTTAATTATAATTGCTAACATCTTAAATAGAAATTAAAAATTAATAAATTTAACAAAATATAATCTTTATTAAAAAAATGACCTTGCTATTTCTTTATATGTTTCAATTGTATTCATGTAACTTTTAATACTAGTCATTTCATTTGCTTGGTGCGCTATTTCCCAAGTATCAGGTCCTAACACCACAACCGGTAATGTCGGATATTTCTGCACATAAACACTCGCATCAGTTGCACCATTGATAATTCCCAATTGTGACTTAGAACCAAAATTCTCCCTTGCTGCTTTAAGTACTTGTTTTACAAAAATACTCTCCGAAGGTGTACTCATTGGAAAAAAATCATGGACTATTTCAAGTTCTAACTTTAATTTATGTTCTTCATTTAAATCAAGAATTGCCTTAGCAAGCATGTCTTTGACCTTTTGATTACTCAGCGCCATCGTTGGTCGAATATTGCCATATAGTTCTGCATAGTCGGGGATTATATTAACTTGACTGCCCCCTTTAATTGTAGTGATACTGTGTTTGAACTCCCCTAGGATTGAATCGACAGGACTATTCTCAAATATCTTCCGTTCAGCATTAATGAAATAATTCAACCCAATAATTGCATTAGTTCCTCTTTCAGGGATTGAGCTATGTACAGATTTACCAAAACTTTTAATTCGATAATTTAATGATCCTGAATGTGCATGAATTAATTTACCACCAGTAGGTTCTCCCACAACCATAGCGGAAACATCATCCAACACATCACTATCAGTTAAACGATATGCTCCCTTTGCACCGAATTCTTCACCTGAAGTAGCTACCAATCTTATTCTGCCTGGAATTTTTTCTAGATCTTCATTTAATTCAATCATTGCAATTACTGCTGCTGCTAAACCACTCTTCATATCTGCGGCACCACGCCCATAGATATTATCACCAACTACCTCAGCTTCGAAGGGATTGTGTTTCCATTTTCTTTCATCCCCAATTGCTACAGTATCTTGGTGACCTTCAAAGCAAAGTACTGGCCCATTGCCTACACCAATATCTGCAATAAGGTTTGCACTATCTTCATCAAAGTAATCTGCATGTGCCTTAATATTTTTATCTTTGAGTATTTTTACCAGATACTTAGTTACTTTTGCTTCGTTTCCATTAACTGAATTTATTTTTATCAAATCACGTAATATTTTAATCTTTTCGTCTTTATTCATAGTCTATCCTCCTCAATTAATTTAGTATAAAAAATTAGTGCGTACTTTCCTAATAGAAAAGCAGCACTAATCATCTATTCTTTTTTACTAAAACTCTTAAAATCTAATACTTTATCTTTAACTAAAATTGCTTTCTTTACTGAAGATGGATTGTGAGCAATTTGATATTTAAGTTTATCAAGTGTATCTATTACCTTACGCAATTCTTTAACTTCTTGCAAAACATCCTCATCGGCCTCACTAACAGCCTGTAGATTAACAAGATTTTTTACCATTGTCTGGTACCTAATAATTGCAAAAATAATATTGAAATTCGAAGAAATCGTCCTTGGATTCTCTAAATCTGGATGTTTTTCAAGAAGAGAATATATTTCTGGATAGTAGCGCAAAGCCACCGTGTATAATGGAAAATACCGATGAAATACTTGTTCCTCATTCTTAAATCCGAATCGATCAACTTTTTCCATAATATCTCCCCCTACAAATCCAACTACTACCTAAAAATCAGCCGGTCTTGTAATACCTTTACCAAAATAATACGCAATTGCCTTCAAAATTCGTTCACTTGCACGACCATCACCATAAGGATTTTTCGCTTTTGCCATTGCTTGATAAACTTCATCATCATTTAACAGCAGGTCCATATTTTTCTCAACTTCCATCTGGTTTGTCCCAACAAGTCTTAGCGTACCAGCTTCAACACCTTCTGGTCGCTCAGTTGTATCACGTAAAACGAGAACTGGCTTTTTCAATGCTGGGGCTTCTTCTTGGACACCACCAGAATCTGTCATAATATAGTAGCTTCTAGCGCAGAGGTTGTGAAAGTCAACAACATCCAAAGGCTCAATCAAATGAATTCTTTCAGTATTCCCAAGTATCCGCTTAGCAACCTCTCTAACCTTCGGATTCAAATGCATCGGATAAACTACCTCTACATCTTGATTTTGCTCAACAATTTTGTGCACAGCCTTAAATACCTGTTCCATTGGTTTCCCAAGATTCTCGCGTCGATGCATTGTCAATAATATCAATCTATTCTTCTCATTTACTTCTTCCAGTACACTATGATGATAATCACTTGTCACAGTTTCCTTAAGTGCATCAATCGCTGTATTACCAGTTATAAATATCTGCTCACTTTTATGGTTTTCCTTGAGTAAATTATCTTTACTCTGGCTGGTAGGGGCAAAATAGATATCACTCAAAACATCTGTCATTTGGCGATTCATCTCTTCTGGATAAGGAGAATACTTATTCCACGTCCTCAGGCCAGCTTCAACATGCCCTAAAGAAATTTGGCGATAAAAAGTTGCTATACTTGCTGCAAAAGTCGTCGTCGTGTCTCCATGGACTAAAACTATATCAGGTTTTTCCTTTTCTAATACTCCATCTAATAATTTCAAAACATTAGCAGTAATATCTCCTAATGTTTGATTTTGTTTCATAATATCAAGATCATAATCAGGGACAATATTAAAAGTTACCATCACCTGATCTAGCATTTCACGATGTTGTGCTGTCACAACTGTTACGGTATCAAACTGACTTTCTTGCTTCTTCAATTCTAATATCACAGGTGCCATCTTGATAGCCTCAGGTCTAGTACCAAAAACTGTCATTACTTTTAATTTCTTCAAAAAATATTCACCTCAATATTATCTAATTACGTATTAATTGTACTACAAACAAAAGTTTACTGGAACAGTAATCCCAAGTAGATTATACTGTTTTTTGCATATTTTCCCTGTATATCTGTCAGAAAATTCACAAAAGTTAACCATAATAATCCTTACTTCAAAGAAAGGAGCCAAATCAAAAATTAACTTTTGATTTGGCTCCTTTTTAATCAGTTATAGATATCCGAGTGCGCTTGATCGGAATCGAACCGATGACCTACCGCTTAGGAGGCGGTTGCTCTATCCTGCTGAGCTACAAGCGCATACCAATAAGCAAAATACTAACTATATAAGTATATGAAGATAATCCCTTAAAGTCAATAGTTCGTCTTATCAGTAACTGTTTTAAAATAAATATTTTCACACAGTCTGTTTGATTAGAAAGTGTGAAAAGAAGTCGATAAAATTCGAGCATTAACACGAAATTACAAATATAGTATGGCCTTTGTTACGCGTAATTCACGGTTGGACTGCAAATTTTAACTTAATTATGTGCACGTTTATCTAGAGTAAATAGGAACCAACTTAAATTTTAATTTTTGTTTATTGCCCGATCTTTTTATTCCTACTCTATTGATTTTCCTTCTTATGCCGCTTTCCCTTATTTAATCTGTCTCGTTTTCTTTTCTTGTGCTTTTTTTTCTCAATAACAACGGGAGAAACTGTTTTCTTTTTCCTGCGCTGTGCGGATTCAGTCTTTGATTTAGACAGTCGAGATTCCTTTACCTCATCCGGTATTTCTTCTACTCGCAATAGCGCGCCACGATAAACAGTCCCAAAATGCAGCTCGTAATTTTCAGATTGTACCAACTGGCGGAAATTTCTCAAATCATGATCGTTACCTAGATTAATTACAATTCCGCTTGCTCCCATTCTACCAGTTCGTCCTACTCGATGAATATAGGTATTCCTGTCTTTTGGCAAGTCATAATTAATGACCGCAGGGAGTCCCACAATGTCGAGCCCGCGAGCTGCAACATCTGTCGTCAATAACAAACTAATCTCACCCTTACGCAGTTGACGCAAAGCTTTTTCACGTTCAACTTGACGCTGTTGGCCCTCCAATACTGCTACCTTAACACCCAAGTATTTCAGCTTATCAGCTGCATTCTCAATTTCAGTGACTTTTTTAAAAAATACAAGGGCACTGAATTTTTCAAGATTAGAAAGTTTGCGCAAAGTATCAATCCTTTTCCTGACAGGGGTCTCCACCAAAAAGTGTTCAACCTCGCCTTGAGTTTGATCCTCTGCTCGAACATCAAAAACCTCGACCTCGGTTCCAAACCACTGATGCAATTGGTCGAATATGTCCGACTTAGTGGCTGAAAAAAATGCAAGCTGAACAATTCCAGGTGCATGGTTTAATAACGAACGGCATGCAACCAAAGTTTGTTCAGTTAATAAGTCATCAGCCTCGTCAAAAACAAATGTTTTAACATTATGCAACTTCAACTTCTTATTCTCGGCTAATTCAAGCATTCTCCCAGGTGTTCCAATTACAACTTCGGGTGCTTTCTTCAACTTTTCAATTTGACGTTTTACGTTCGCACCTCCAATTAATGAAAGTACCGTTAAATCTAGAAGTTTCGCCCACTGTCTTGCCACTTCTGTAATTTGTGCAGCTAATTCTTGCGAGGGTGCAACTATCACCAACTGAACGCCTTGTGCTTTATCAACTCGTTCAAGTAGTGGAAGCAAGTATGCTAAAGTCTTGCCTGAGCCCGTCGGTGCAAGCCCTAATACACTCTTCCCTTCCTTCAATGGTTCGTACACCTGTTCTTGAATCAACGTTGGTTTTGTAAAGCCTTGTTCCTTAAAACTATTTTCAAATTTTGGATTCATTTTTCCCTCTTCTGGACCTGTGGCTAAAGCTAAAAATCTCCAATTTTATTTCAAATTAATTGGAAGTTCATGCTCTTTCACCATATTTCCCTATCTAAATTCTTTATCTGCCCTAAATACAATGTTTGCACTTGATCTTAAATCATATAATACACGATTAACTTGTACACTGACAGCTAACCAGTCCTCCATTTTTTGCTTATTATCCAATGATAAAGGATCTTGTAGAATACTAGTAAAGTCTGAAACTTCAGCTGCCATCGGATTAGCAGCTGTTTTTTGAGTCAATATTCGTTTTGTGGCCCCATTGACTAGTTGAATATCAGCAAGGTCTGCTGCATTATCCATAATAATAGTCTCTTTGAGTCCATATATTTCACTTGTCAGATATGAATTTGCAGTTTTTCCCACATTCAAAGTAACCGTGTACCCGGGATAATTTAGCAGTGCCAATCCTTTACCATCAATCCCATTTCGAAGCTTAGTCGCTGTGTAACTGACACTATCTGGAAGCCCGAACCAACTAACAGCATCATAGACAAGATATACACCTAAGTCTTGCAATGCTCCACCCGAAAAATTCAACGAAAAGACATTCGGCTCATTACCTGCAAGAAAATCATCGTACTTGGAAGAATACTTCATATAAGTCAGTGTGGCACCCTGAATAGTATTCATCTGCTTAACTGTTTCTTTGACTTTCAAGAAATTTGGTTCATGAAAATGTCTTGCTGCTTCAAAGTAATAAACATTATTATATCTGCGCAGCAATCTTTGTAGAACCTTCATTTCAGCAGGACTTGAACAAGCTGGTTTTTCAACAATCACATGTTTCCCTGCTAGGATAGCCTGCCTACTCTGTTCAAAATGCAAACTATTAGGAGATGCAATATAAACAACCTCAAAATTTCCTTCATAGAAAAATTGATGTAAGTCTCGATAACCCTTAACATTTCCCGAAAATTCACGTCCAAATTGCTCCGCTTTTTCAATTGAACGTGAGAAGACACTGGTTAGCTCCCATGAACCATTTTCCTGTGCAGCTTCAACAAATTGTTTCGTAATCCATCCCGTACCTATTACCCCTAACCTCAACATAGAACCTCCTCCTTTGTGAATCGCTTTCTTAAAAACTATTGTAGCAAAAAAAGGGGATGGAGTATATCTAAGTAGAAATAGTTAACTGCTTAAATTTAAAAAATATTGCTATAACCTAATTGTTGTTAATATCTTTCAGATAATACAATCTTATTTCAAAAATAATATATTGCTGTTAAAATCTGTTTAAATACTACTTTATTCAACACTTAAATGTTATATTATATTTTGAAATCAATTAACATTATACTATTTTGTAGATTAGTGAGAGGAGCGCAATTATCAATGAATCACAAACGACATGCTACTTCAGGATTCAGCCTGCGCAACCATTTCAAACCTCTCGTCCTATTTAAGAAGAAGTCAATCCCAGAAGTTTTGCCTAACTTCTATGTAGGCAAGTGGAATTTTACAGATGAACTTAGTGGAAAAGTTCATTTGCTTGAAGTCAATGCTACACTCAATATACTCATTGATGGTCGCAAGTTACCTGGAAAAATAACAAAATTAGATGATAAAGAGCTGATTTTCATCGACAAATATGGATATCAATTGCGTCTCGATGCCACCGAAAAGCATCCTGTAAGCCTATTTGATGAAGCAGATAATCGTGTTTATCCAATTGTAAAAATAGATAATTAATTAACAACATGAGTTTTAGCTTCTAGCTCTCGAACTCCTAGGTAAAATGACACCATAATCAGATACTCTTTGTTCTGTTAACTAGATAACTAGATTAATCAGTTTACTCTATTGCTTTTTATCATCGGAGGATACATTTGATGAGGTTATTCACTAATTACATAGATACTCCTATTGGAAAAATGGTCAGTATCAGTGACGATAATTACCTGTATCTATTGCAGTTCACTGATTCAAAAAAATTGGACTTACGCGTACAGCAAGTGTGCAAGTTTTACAAGGCCAAATTGGTTGAACAGCCCACAGCTGTTTATTTCACTTTAAAAAAGCAGCTTACCGCATACTTTCTAAAAGAAATAGATACGTTTTCAGTCTCATTAGCCCTCAATGGGACTCCCTTTCAAAAACGGGTCTGGAACATCCTGCAGAGTACACATTCCGGTGAACTGCTCACTTACAAAAAAATTGCAGAACTACTCGGGAGTTCTGGTAAGTCGCAGGCTGTCGGAAATGCCAATGGAGCCAATAAAATCGCAATCATAATCCCTTGTCATCGAGTAATAAATGCCAATGGTTCTCTTGGAGGCTATGCGGGTGGGCTATCACGGAAGATGTTCCTTTTATCTCTTGAAAGCAAAAATGTAACTTTGTTCTAACCCCCTCTGCTAACAGCGTTTAATTATGTACACCTTATCTACCTCATAATAAAAATAAGCAGGTGCAGATTGAGTACTGACATATGATGTTCTGCCTCGTGAAGCACACTTATATGTAATAATAAGAGACTAGATCATAAGCTGAATTTTGATCTAGTCCCTTATTTTTCTTCTTAAAATGTTATCACGGAAGTAAAACTTCTATTTAATGTTTTTTGTTATTCCGTCTGACACACTTACCATGTATTTATCAGATAGACCATATTTTGCAAGAATTTTCTTGAGAGTTCCATCTTTTTTCATTTTATTTAGTGCTTTATTCGTTGCATTCAGTAATGACTTATCTGAGAAGTTTACTGCAGCACCAATTTGCCCAGTGGCCTCAGACTTGTACGAACTCAGCAGTTTAAGTGATAGTGACGAATCCTTGGAGAGTGTGTAATCAGCAACTATTCCATCGGTAACACAAGCTGCAATTTTACCAGTGTCAACAGCCAACATTAACTCAGTTTGTTTCCCATACACTTGAACATCCTTAACCTTTCCTTCTTTTTTCCATTTTTCTGCGATTTCCAGAAATGCAGTCCCCTTTTGTGCACCAATAACTTTACCCTTCAAATCGGACAATGAATTGATACTAGAATTTTTAGGAATTACAACTGCATCCCCTTCCTTATACCATATGTCGGTAAAGGCCGCTTTTTGAAGGCGATCTTTCTTTATATACATAGCGTCTGTCACCATATCAATTGAACCCTTATTCAGTTCAACCAGAAGATTTTCAAATGGAACCTGTTTCATTTCGACTTTCTTTATTCCAAGACGCTTGGCAATTTCCTTAATGATATCAGCATCAATGCCCGTGAATTTCTTTGTTTTTGTATCAATGTAAGCAAATGGTGCATCATTAGATGATCCAACGACAAGTACACCTTTTTTCTTTATCTTCGCAAGCGTATCTGTACTTGATGATGTTGAAGAACTTTTTGAACTGCTTTTACCTGAAGAACAAGCAGTTACAAATAATAATAGTGCCGTGATACTAAGCAACATTAATAATAGTCTTTTCTTCATGTAATTATCTCCCTTTTTAATGCAAAACCTTCATTTTCTTCTCCAATAATTTCATCAGCTGCGACAAAGGCAAACTTAAAAGCAAATATACACCCGCCAAAATAGTATATGATTCAATTGTTTCAAATGTCTGTGAAGCATATGTCTGTGTCCGTAACAGCAATTCACTCACTGAAATGATAGCCAATAGTGATGTATCCTTTATCATCATTACCAAATAATTGCCAAGAACAGGGATACTATTTGCAAAGGCCTGCGGAATAATTATTTTCCATAAGACTTGGTAATAAGTAAATCCGAGTGCCAATCCAGATTCTTTCTGACCATCATCAATAGAAAGAATGGCCGAACGAAATACTTCAGAAATATAGGCTCCATAATTAATTGAAAGTCCAGCAATCCCCGCAGCTACTGCTGAAAATTGAATATTAGCACTACTATTACCCATTGACTTCAATATATTATCAAGTATTAATGGCACGACATAGTAAATATAGAAAAGTTGTACTAACAGTGGAGTTCCCCTAACAATTTCCACAAGTGTTGCAAAAAATCCCTTAACAATCTTTAATTGTGTAAGCCTGCAAATGGCAACTAGCAATCCTACTACCACAGCAATTAAGAAACTTGAAATCGTTGTTTGTAGTACAACCACTACGCCCTGTAATAGTGACGGAACTAAGTTATTAAAAGCATCTGTCCAGTTTAAATTCATGCAAAAACTCCTTTCTTTACAGAATACGTGCGAGAAATTCTTGAGTTCTGAGATTCTGAGGATTTTCAAAAATTTCTTTTGGAGTCCCTTGCTCCACTATGTATCCACCTTCCATAAAAATCACTCTGTCAGCAACATCACGAGCAAATCCCATCTCATGTGTGACCACAATCATAGTCATCCCATCGTTAGCCAATTTTTTTATAACCTTCAAAACTTCACCAACTAACTCCGGATCAAGTGCTGAAGTGGGTTCATCAAATAATAGAAGCTCTGGATCCATTGCAAGTGCTCTGGCAATTGCCACTCGCTGTTTTTGACCTCCAGATAATGAAGATGGATATACATCTTTTTTCTCAAGCAGACCTACCTTGTCCAATAATTCGCAAGCTTCTTTTTCCGCTAATTCTTTCTTTTTCTTGTTTAAACTTCGGGGTGCCATTGTTATGTTGTCTATTACCTTTTTTAAATTGAACAAGTAATATCCTTGGAATACCATTCCAACATTCTGTCGATATTTATTTACTTTTATTTTCCCGTTTAGGATACTTTGATCTTGAAAGATAATATCGCCTGCTGTTGGTATTTCTAGCAAATTTAAGCATCTTAAGAATGTGCTTTTTCCCGAGCCTGATGGTCCAATAATACAGACTACTTCGCCCTTTTTTATATCCATACTGACATCTTTCAAAACCAGATTTGATCCATAACTTTTTGAAATACTCTTAACAGACATCATTATTTCTTCCATTTTTGTACACCTCCTAAATCAGGATATTTTACTTACACTTAATTCCTGAATTGATTCCTCTAAAATCGTTAATCCAACATTTAGCTGATCTTCTGTTATCACTAAAGGTGCTAAAAACCGAATTACATTCCCATGTGCACCTGCATTTTCAATAATTAATCCCTTTGAAACACATAATTGAATTAAATCACTCACAAACTTAGTAGCTGGCTTCTTAGTCTTTTTATCTTCAACAAATTCAATTCCAAGCATTGCACCCCAGCCTCGAACATCTCCGACAACCGGATATTTATTTTTCCACTCCAAGAATTCTTTCTTGCATCGCGTTCCAATTTTTTGTGCTTTGGTTATTAAATCCTCATCTTTAATGATTTCCAATACTTCAAGTGCCGCTGCACACGCTACTGCATTTCCTCCAAAGGTCCCTCCAATCACACCTTTTGGAACACTATCCATTATCTCCTTTCTTGCGATTACTCCACCTAAGGGTAATCCACCAGCAATCGACTTAGCCACTGTTAAGATATCTGGTGCAAAACCTGCTTCTTGCCAATAATTTGAAGCAAACATTCTTCCAGTTCTTGCAAACCCACTCTGAACTTCATCGGCAATTAATAAAATGCCATTTTCATCACAAATTTTGCGAACTGCTTCAACCCACTTTAGCGGTGCGGGAATAAATCCACCTTCGCCTTGGATCGGCTCAAGTACAATTGCAGCAACCTGATCAGCAGCTGATTCCTCTTCAAAAATTTGATTTATCCTACTTAGGTAATACTCAAGTGCATCTTCTTCTTTTATTCCCTTTGGTAAATGATATAAATTAGGAAAATCTGCCCTAAATATTCCATCAGCCAATGGACCGGTACCTTTTGCATATGCTTTCTTTGATGTCATCGTCATTGTAAGTAATGTCCGCCCATGAAATGCGCCTGAAAAAACAATCACATTCGGTCTTTTTGTATATACTTTCGCTATTTTTATGGCATTTTCGTTTACTTCCGCACCACTATTTGCAAAAAAAACCTTTACCTCTTTCTTTTTCTTTACAGGGGCAATTTCAGCGAGTTTTTGTGCTAATTTTGTATATCCCTTATGTGTGACTATATTGAACATTCCATGCAAATATTTCTCACTTTGTTTCTTTACTGCCTCCACAACACGCGGGTTTGTATGACCCACGTTTAAAACGCCTACTCCACCTACCCAATCCAAAAATAAGTTTCCATCTGGATCTTGAATAATTGCACCCTCAGAATTTTCAATGACTACAGGATATATACACCCCACAGAATTGGGAACATATTTCTTTCTCTCACTTAATATGATATTTGCTTTAGGTCCAGGTAATTGTTTAGTTATAATTTTTGGTAACTTCGTACTCAACATTTATGATTCCTTCTTCCATTGACTTGTAAAATATTAGATATATAATGATAAACAAAAAAAGTTGGTGATCAAATGGCTATAAATTTCAGATCAGTTTACTACGCAACTAAGGAAAAGTATGAAATGAATCTCATAACTGGTAGTACCGGATTAGATAAATTATTTAGTTGGGTCCATATTTTGGAAAATATAAATACAATGGACTATCTGCACGGAAATGAGATTGTTATAACAACTGGAATTGGAAAAGATTCTGACACTTGGCTTTTTGAATATGTTCAAAAGGTAATTTCTTCAGGGGCAACGGCTTTAATTATTAATACGGGGCAATTCATCAGAGATATTCCTAAAAATATAATTGATTATTGTAGTAAAAAGAATTTTCCATTAATCACAGTTCCTTGGAAAATACATTTAATTGATATAATTAGGGACTATTGCAACCGTATTTTTGCAAGTGAACAGTTGTCATACAGTCTCATGGGAAGTATAAAAAATGCAATTTTCCATCCTAATTCACCTGAAACATTTGAACGTCAACTTGAAAGAAATAATTTCGACTTGCATTCCGACTACACTATTCTTGCCATCAGCAGTGATGATTTGGATATTTTAAGGATTAATTCTAAGCTTTACGGTAAACTCCGTCTCAAAGTTGAAGTTGAGCTCAATAAGTTCAGATTCATTAACTGTATTTTTGATTACGATAATTCCTTCTTCATCGTAATTAACAGTTCAAATAGCATTCCGGGATTTGCCAATTCAATTGACAAAATGTTGAAAGCAAACTTCGAGGAATATAACTTCAATATCAGTGTGAGTTCAACAGCATCATCAATTTTTGAACTACATCGCTCATACAAACAAATTGAATATGTTAAGGCCCATATGCATAAAAAATCATCAAATTCAGTATGTTTTTTTGAAGATAATGGAATAAACGAACTCATTTTAGCAGTTAATAATTATCAACTCCTCGAAGACAGTGCTTTGAAAACACTGGAACCCATTTTGAAATATGACCAAGAAGCTGGTACTGAATACCTAGATCTCCTTAAACTATACCTCCAAGAAAACTGTAGTGTTAAAGCCGTTTCCGAAAAAACATTTTCACATCGAAATACGATTAACTATCGGATCAAACGTATTAAAAATCTATTGGGAGTAAATCTGGATGAAAATGAAGAGCGGTTTAAACTAATTCTGGCATTTCACATTATGGATATTTTGTAATCTTTCCCATCCCCTTTTCGTTGTAAGAATATTATCATAATTATTCATTATTTAACATGTATTAAAGCATAAACATTCTCTCACATATTTGTGCTGGAGCACGAAATCACTTTTTTTTCTTAGGTTTATACTCTTTAAACTTATTTTTTGTAAAGATAGCGCTATCATTTAAAAATCAAAATATAGAAAAATCTAGGGTTAATTCTGATTGAGCGCAGTTCTTACTGATCTCATTATCAAAATTAATCCTAGATTTTTTTGCCTATCCTAAAACTTTTACAAAAATCGAGCTTAGATATCTTCGTATCCATGGAACTCATTACATTTTTTTACAAAAAAGTCCATATTATTTTATATATGCATTTTTCCAGAGAAATCCACCTACTGAATTGTACTTCAAACCTTTAACATTCGATTTTATTAAGAGTGCAGAAGTAGGTTGATACAACAGAGCAAGCGGTTGTTCCTCATCAAGGACATTTGTAGCATTGCTCATTGCTTTCCACCTGCCATCTGCATCACTAGCACTATCATTTTTAGCACTTGAAACATACTTATCATAGTCACTGTTCTTCCATTTTCCGAAATTATAGACATTATTACTTGTCATTAAGTTTAAGTACGTCAATGGATCAGTAAATTCTGCACCCCAACCAGTTAACACAAGATCAAAATCTTGATTCATCATCTTAGTAATTCTATTCTTCTTTGGCATATTTGAAAGATTGACCGTTAATCCTGATAATGTAGTCTCATATTGGCTTTGTAAGAATTCACTTGTATTCTTACTTGTATCATCGTCATCACTAAGGAATGTTAAAGTCAACTTCTTAACACCTAATTCTTTCAAACCCTTTTTCCAGTACTTCTTAGCAAGTTTCTTGTTATGTTCTGAAGCTTCTTTTACTTGCGCATCTTTCGCAAAATCTTTTCCTTTGTAACTTGTTAATCCTTCTGGTACAAAATTCTTTGATACAACAGAGCCATCACCCAAAACTTTTTTTACAAGTTGTTTGCGGTTTACTGCATAAGATAGGGCCTTACGAATGTTTACATTTTTTAAAGTCTTTCTAGTCGTATTGTAATCGACGTAGGTCGTTCTTGCCTGCTCCAACGATTTAAATTCTTTGTTGGTTTTTAATTGACGAGCTTGCTCACTGCTTAAAAGTGTTTCGTCTAATTTACCGCTTTGATACAAATTGTATGATGTCGTCGTACTCTTTGTTACCTGGAAGTTTATTTTTGTTAACTTAACTTGTTTCTTACCCCAATAGTAATCATTTTTCTGTAAATTCCACTTATCATTTGTCCCCGTCCAGCCTTTAACAACAAAGGGACCATTGTAAAGCGTATATTTTGAAGAAGTTCCATATTTTTTGCCATATTTGTTAACAGCATTTTCATTTAGAGGATAGAAGCTCGAAATTACAAGTAATTTTTTGAAATAAGGAATTGTTTTATCCAAAGTCACCACTAACTTGTACTTACCTACTGCTTTAACCCCTAATGTATCAGGGGATTTCTTGCTATTCATAATATCCTCTGCATTTTTCACTCCATCAAAAAGATAAGAGTTCGGTGCGGCAGTTGCTGGAGTTACCATCCTACGCCAGCCATAAACGTAATCTGCAGCAACTACAGATTTGCCATTACTCCATTTAGCATTCTTCCTTAGATTAAAAGTATATGTTTTCTCGTCTTTAGATACCTCGACGCTCGATGCTCCTGCTAATTTCAGCTTATTATTGCCATCCAAAACATAAAGTCCTTCATTACTGTTACGTAGAACTTCTCCCCCAACAGAATCATCAACCTGATCCGGATCTAATGTTTCAAGAGATGATGGTTCGCTCCAATTTAAAACCTGTTTGGTTGCAGCATCAACCTTCTTACTTGATGTTCCTAAAAATAACAGACTTGCCGCAACTACCAATCCACTTGATACCAAAACTCTACTCAACTTCATACTAAAATCCCCCTAAAAATTTTGTAATAACTCTGTAAGATATTCAACACCCTGAGAAAAGTCGCTAACCAAGATGTGTTCATTTGGTGCATGGGCTCCGCTTGCTGCATTATGTACTCCTACTAACACAATAGGCAGTTTAAGTACGTTCCCAAAACATTCAATTGGTCCACCACCAGCAGCATTAGGAACATATTTTACTTGCCTATCCCCATAAACTTTTTTCGCAGTAGCCATAGCAAGTTTTACAAATGCATGGTCTGAATCAGAACGAAAAGCATTCTCGCCAAGATTGAATGTGACTTTTAAATCCGCAAAACCATTTTTCTTCAGATGCGCCTCAACTAGCTTAACCATTTTCTCTGGATCTTGCCCCGGCACTAGACGACAGTCTAATTTAGCCTTTGCATACTTGGGAAGAACTGTTTTCACTCCTTCACCCTCATAGCCAGAAGTGAGACCATTAATTGTCATCGTTGGTTCATTTACAAAGGCATATGCTGGCTTATCTGTTATAAAATCACGTTTTAGGCCAAATGTTTCTTTGACTTTTTCTTCATCAAAATCCATTTGAGCAACTGCTTTTTTCTCCAAATCAGTTAAATCATCAACATCATCATAGAAACCATCTACAGTAATTCGTCCATTCTTGTCTTTCAGAGTGGCTAATCCCTGAACAAGTCTCCATGCTGCATTTGGTGCAAAACAAGCAAGTGAAGAGTGCATATCAACATCTGCGGTAACTGCTTCAACGTCAAAGCTAACAATCCCCTTCATACCACTAATTACTTCGAAGCGCCCGACAGAATTTTTACCGCCGCCTTCCCAAATACATGCATCAGCTTTTAGTTCTTTTGCATGCTCTCTAACTGCCTCATCAACATGCAGACTCCCAATTTCTTCTTCTCCTTCGACAAAAAACTTCAGATTCACTGGAAGTCCTCCATTTTCTTGGAACCACTTCACCATTACGAGGCGCGCCATAAGTTCACCTTTGTCATCACTGGCCCCCCTAGCAACCAATTTACCTTCGACAAAAGTCGGATTAAATGGCTCCGTCTTCCATTCGTCCAATGGCTGCGCTGGCTGAACATCATAATGATTGTAAAACAGAACTGTTTTTGCACTTTTTCCTTCAAACTCTGCATATACAAACGGATTTTGTCCTTCTTTTGCCCATTTCTCAGACTTCTTTGCACCTAACTGTTCAAAAGTCTTTACTAGCCAATCACTAGCTTCATCAATTCCCTTGTTCTCAGCAGAAACACTTGGAATTGCTAGATAATCAAGAAAATCGTTAAGATGCATTTCTGCATAATTATGTATATTTTTGGACATGATAATTCCCCTTTCTCAAACAAAAAACACCCCAGTTTATCAGCAATGATAAAACTGCGGTGTAATATTGAAAGGTTTCATTTTTTTAAAATGTTTGTATTTACCAATCACTATCCACATCGCAGTTTTACATGCCGCAATGTGAACCGTGACCAAAAAGCCTATGTCATCGGGTTGCACTGCGGCATCCTAATAATGACTAGGCTAATAATATTGATTTGCATGTTTAATACTTTTTCGAATGTCATCAGTGCAATCCTCCTTGTATGAAATGAACTAGTTGTTTAATTGATGTTTCCCATTCTACTACATTGAGCTTAAATTTCAATAGTTAATTTGTATTTAATATTCAAAAATCAATTAATATTATTCATTTTCCTTTCTAAAACTAAGCCATTCCTAAAGTCCATAAAAAAAGGACAGCAATTTTTTATGCTGGCCCTCAATTATCTTTTGCATTATGTTCGAAATTATTTGACTTCTTTTAGTTCGAAATTAATTACAGTGTTAACCTTATCCACTAAAATTATTTGTTATAAACACATTTTTTGTTTCAGTTTTATCATGCGTTTTATAACTTAATATTGTAATGTGTTCCTTTTAATGATGTCTTCAAATTCTGCTCGTCAAAATCACCTGCAACAACCGCATTTCCATCTGCAAGACTGACAGCAACTTTTGTTACCCCTGAAACTCCTGTAAAAGCCTCAGTCACCTTTTTCACACAACCACTGCATTTCATACCAGTAATATCGTATGTTTTCTCCATAGCAATCACTCCTTAATTTTTATAATCTTTGCACTTTTTTAGACGACTGATCTAAAAGATCTAAGACGCAGCGCATTTAATAAAACTGAAACCGAGCTAAAACTCATTGCGGCCCCTGCAATCATCGGGTTAAGTAATGGACCACCAAATAAATATAATCCTCCCATTGCCACTGGAATTCCCATGATATTATACGCAAAGGCCCAAAAAAGATTCTCCTTAATGTTATGGATAGTTGCTTTGCTAAGCAGATATGCAGTTACAACATCAAGTAAGTCACTATGCAGCAAGACAATATCAGCCGCATCAATTGCCACATCAGTTCCTGAACCAATCGCAATTCCAACGTTGGCTTGTGCCAAAGCTGGTGCATCATTTACTCCGTCACCAACCATTCCAACCAACTTGCCTTCGCGCTGCAAAGCCTGAACCTGATTTGCCTTATCTGCTGGCATAACTTCACTTCTAACCGTTTTTATCCCAACCTGTTCAGCAATTGCAGAGGCAGTCTTATCATTATCACCGGTCATCATAATAACTTCAATCCCCGCATCCTGCAATCTGGCAATTGCAGTACGACTAGCACTTTTGATAGGATCAGCAATCGCGATAATTCCTGCTAATTTTGTTCCAAGTGCTATTAATAGTGGTGTCTTTCCTTGTAATGCAAGTTCATCAATCTGATTCTTAATAAAAGATACATCAACCTTGTTCATCATCATAAATGACTCATTGCCCAAAATTACTGCCTGATCAGCAATAACTGCTTGAATACCTTTGCCCGCTACTGATTGGAAATCTGAGACAACTTTGGTCTTCACATCATGTTCCTTGGCATACATCATAATTGCCCTTGCAAGAGGGTGCTCAGAATTATACTCTAGTGCCTTGGCAAATTCCATAACTTCTTTTTTTGTAAAATCATTAAAAGACAAAATATCAGTAACACTTGGAACTCCAGTTGTTATTGTGCCAGTTTTGTCTAGCACAATTGTTTGAATATTCTGCAGCGACTCAAGTGCTGTTCCACTCTTAAAGAACACCCCATTATCTGCTCCTTTACCTGTTCCGACCATTATTGCTGTTGGTGTTGCCAATCCAAGTGCACAAGGGCAGGCAATTACTAAGACAGCAATCATAATTGTCAATGAGAAACTAAACGATTCATTACCAATAAAGTACCAGCCAAATCCAGCTAATAATGCCAAAGTAATAACTGTTGGCACGAAGACTGCAGATACTTTATCAGCAATTTTTGCAATTGGAGCCTTCTGAGCCTGTGCATCTTCTACTAACTTAATAATTTGGGATAAAACCGTTTCTTTCTGTTCCTTCGTAATTCTAAATTTAAAAGAACCAGTTTGATTTAGGCTACCTCCAAATACACTATCTCCAAGCTTTTTTGATATTGGCATGCTTTCGCCCGTCAACAATGACTCATCAATGGTCGAATTTCCCTCAATAATTTGTCCATCTGCTGGAATTTTCTGACCAGGACGGACAATAGCAATATCTCCGATCTTTACATCTGATAGCAGTCGTTCTTCTTCCTGTCCATTAATTATTACATTTGCGGTTTTGGGTGCTAAATCCAACAACTTTTTTATTGCTGTTGATGTTTTCCCTTTTGAAACTGTTTCAAAATATTTTCCAAGTGTGATTAAAGTTAGAATTGTCCCAGCAGCCTCATAATAAAGGTCATCAGAGTAACTATAATTACCTAAAATTACCTGAAATGTTCCAAAAAAACTGTATATTAGCGCAGCACCAGAACCTAATGCAACCAGTGAGTCCATATTAGGATGTCCCTTTGCTAAAGTCTTAAAACCAATTTTGAAGTAATCGATATTCAAGACAACTATAGGTATTGCCAATATCAATTCAACAATCACAAAAATTTGCGGATTAAAACTCGGCCGTATGAATCTTGGAAGCCAAAATCCCAACATTGAACCCATTGCAAGATACAAAAGTGGAACTGTAAAGATAGCCGAATAAAAAAACTGGTTCCACAATTTATTTATCTGTTGTGTTTTACTAAATGTTCGTTGTTCTATCTCATCAGATGTTCCTGCAAGAAGTTTGGCACCATAACCTGCATCAACAACCGTGGAAACGATTTTCTGCTCATCAAGAGACTGGGGATCATATGCCACGTTCATTTTTTCAGTTGTCAAATTTACACTGACATCAGCTACACCTGCCAACTTACCAACTGCTTTTTCAATTGTCATCGAGCATGATGCGCACACCATACCATCAATTGCATAATCTTCCCTTTTCATCAGTCACTCACCTCAAGTTTCAATGTCATTGCATTTAAAGCAACGATAATAGTTGAAAGCGACATCACAATTGCCCCAACTGCTGGGCTTAAAATAAGACCTATTCCTGCAAGAAGTCCTGCTGCAAGTGGCAATGCGACAATATTGTACCCTGCACCCCACCAGAGATTCTCAACCATTTTTCGATTGGTTGCTTTTGCAAGATATAAGAAGTCCAAAACATCCATGGGGTTACTCTTAACCAAAATTACATCGGCTGAATCAATTGCCACATCAGTCCCTGCTCCAATCGCAACACCTATGTCGGCTCTCATTAAACTGGGAGCATCGTTGACTCCATCACCAATCATCATCACATGGTGACCTTCATTTTGATATTGTCTAACAATCTTTTCTTTATCTTCTGGCTTCAAATTTGCCTTGACAATGATTTCACCGAGTTGTTGAGCTACTTTATGAGCAGCCAATTCATTATCACCTGTTAACATAACAGGTTCAATTCCAAGTTTATGCAGTTCAGTAATAAAGGCCTTTGACTCTGGCTTAACTTCATCACCTTGAGCGACAAAACCCAGAATTTTTTTACTGCTGCTTATCAAGTAACTAATCGAATTACCTTTTTGAGCTAAAGTAGTAAACTGTGTTTGATTGAATTCAATGTTATTCCTCCTCAAATAATCTGCCGTTACAATACTATATTCATGACCATCAATTGTACCAGTGATACCCACACCCTTAACCGTCTGAGCATTAGATGCAGAACCCGTTTTTAACTTACGATTCCTCATTTCAGCAAGAATACCTGCAGCTAATGGATGATTCGAATTTGCCTCAAGTTGTGCCATTAAACCCAAAACTTCATTATCTGAATAATTTGAATGCAAACTTTTGACCTCATTTACTTTAAAAACACCTTCGGTTAAAGTTCCTGTTTTATCCATCAAAATAACATCTAAGTGCTTGACCTGTTCCAAAGCGGTTCGGTTCCGAATTAGTAATCCATGTGCTGCTGCCAATGAAGTACTTCTAGAAACAACAAGCGGAATAGCCAATCCCAATGCATGTGGGCACGCAATTACTAAGACTGCAACAGCTCGATTAAGTGCAGTACTCATATCTGCGAGGTTCAACCAAGCTAAAAATGCAATAATCCCGATTAATAATGCCGCATAAAACAACCACTTAGATACTGAATCAGCAATTGATTCAGCTTTTGACTTATCTTTCTGTGCCTGTTCCACAAGCCTGCCAACTTGTGCTAAATAACTATTCTCGCCAATTCCAGTGACAGCAACAAGAAGAGTCCCATCTCCATTCAACGAACCACCAATAACTTTATCTTTTTCTTTCTTTAAAATGGCTTTAGATTCACCGGTCACCAACGATTCATTCACAGAACTTACACCCTCGAGAATCTCCCCATCGGCTGGTATTTTTTCTCCTGCCAAAACCCTAACTTTTTGTCCTTCCTTCAGCTTACTCAATGGCACATCAAACATTTTTCCGCCTTCGGTCACATGCGCTTCACCAGGTAATAAAGCAGCCATCTTCTCAAGTGCATTGCCCGCATTCATCGTAGCATTCATCTCAATCCAATGTCCCAGCAACATGATGACAATTAAACTTGCTAATTCCCAAAAAAAGTCCATTACATGTGGCACACCAGTGATAAAATGATTCATAATAAAAGCATATAAACTATAGATGTAGGCCACACTAATACCCAACGTAATCAGCGTCATCATTGCTGGGCTTTTTTCTTTTATCTCCTGCCATGCCCCAGTATAAAATGGCTGTCCTCCGTAGAAAAAAAGAAATGTTCCTAGCAATAGAACCAACCAATCTGAACCAGGAAATGATAAGTCAAAAGGAAGTTCAATCCCCATAAATGATGAAAGTATAAATATCGGCAAAGCAACTACAAACGAGATCCAAAACTTTTGTTTGAAATTACCCATGTGATGCATGTGTCCAGCACTCATATCATGCCCCATCTGACTGTGATCCATTTTCTGCATATCATGATGTCCCATCTGATCATGATTCATCTCGGACATATCATGATGCTTCATTTCGTCATGGTTCATACCTGACATGTCATGATGCTCCGTCTCACCATGGTCCATTTTCGACATATTATGGTGCTCCATCTTTGAATTTTCTTTCCCATCATTCTTCATGTACTTAACCCCCCACTTATTTTCTGGCAAGTTTAACAACATTCATTTTTCATCCCTTCGGGTAAACAATCGCATTTCACCATTTCTGGTGCAGTTTTACTTTTTTGCTCTAATATTCTTTGCAATTCTTTAATATCCGAACGGCTTAATTCTAATTTTGAAAGTAATTCAATTACAACTTTCCCTTTTTTCATATTGCATAAATGGTCAAATAATTCCGTAACATTTTCATCCATTGCCTCTTTTTCTCCAACAGTTGGATGATAGATAAACTTGCGCCCGTCTTTCACAGTCTTCAAAATCTTTTTATTCACAAGTCTTCTTAACAAGGTTTTGATTGTAGATTCTGTCCAAGCACGCTTTTGCTGCATCAGTTTAATTACTTCAGTACTGCTTGCTCCATTCTTGGTCCAAATAATTCGCATTAATTCCCATTCTGCAGGACTCATTTTTGTCGCATCGATTGCTGTCATTTATGTCACCCTTTTTGTTTTTGTCTACAGTTGTAACTATAAGTGTATGATATTATCAAAGTTTACATTTGTCAACAAAGATGATGGGTTATCAAAAAATTATTTGCATTATTAATTCAAATAAAAAAAGTTTCAGTATTAATTGATTTTCGTCTATTAGTACTGAAACTAGTCTTAAATTTTAACTTATATCATTTTATCAAGTTTCCCATTAACTGTTGGATATCTTCAGTCTTCATTACATCACAATAAATATGATTCATAATTTTCAACTCTGCTTCGTGCACATCCATCGTTGCTCCAGCACAAGCATCTTCAGCAACAATGACATTAAAACCACGGTCAGCCAAGTCTCGTACAGATGTTGCCACACACTGATCTGTAACAACACCGGTTACTACTACTGTTTTAATCTGTAAATTATTCAACAATTGTACATAAGCTGTTCCATTAACGACACTATCAGTTGATTTTTCAACAATAATATCTTCTTTTTCAGGGGCAAGTACATCAATGATTTGTGAACCGTAGGATGTCTTTTGCAACAAAATATTATTCCACCCTGGTCGTCGTTGCACAGGTGAACGGTCTCGGCCATCTGTTCTAAAGCTTGCAATTCGAGCATAGGAAATTAACATATCTTCTTTACGAAAAAAATTCAATAATTTTCTATTATTTGGAATGACAATTTGGTTTATCCTTTCATAAAAAGGACGCCACTGCTCAAAGGTACCTTCTTCTTTGAACTTCACGGCATCCCCAAAATTATCAAGTACAAATTCATTTTGCATATCTACAACTAAAAGAATTGTGCTGTCCTTCTCAATCGGGTAAACAAAATCTCCGCTGTCGTTTGTTGAATAATATAAAGTATCTTCCATTCATAGATTCCTCCATTATCTGCCTTTTAGTTGACTCTTCTCTTATATGAGATTACTACTCCAATTAATATCCAAACAATCACAATGTATGGAAACAAATTCATTGGAAAACTCGGGACTGGCCAAAGATTACTGTAAATAGGATAAATCAGTACACACGTTCCCACAATTGGTGAAAATAGGTGTTTCCAAAAGGAAAAATACTCACGATGTTGCATGAAATACTTAATTGCTCCAATATTAACCATTACATAAACCAGTAACAGTGATAATGTTCCCAATGTCCCACAATAATTATAGAAATTAGTTGGACCAACCTTTAAACCAAAGATTATATAGGCAACCAAAGCAATAACAGAGACTGTATCTAAAGCATGCTTAGGGGTCGCAACTAATGTCTTATTTACAGAAAACCAAGATGTAAGATAGCCGTTATCTGCCAAGGCTTTCATCATAAATGCTGCAGCATTCATTGCACCTAAATAGCAGGCAAAAAAGCTTGTGCAGCTTGCAAAATCAATAAACACCGCCATATAACTTCCTACGTATCGAGTGGCTAAGTAATTTAATGGTGCTGATGAATTAGCAAGTTTCGTAATATTACTAGTTCCAAAACCAATAACTTGCGCATAACTAACAACCACATAAAAAATAACTGCAAAAATTACGGTTCCTAAGATTGCCACAGTAATTGCTTTTTTAGGTTTCTTCGCTTGGGGGGCAACCGTTGCAGCTCCTTCAAAACCAGCAAATGATAACAATGCAAAAACCATCCCAGTTCCTAAACCACTTAGAGGCGTACCAGCCAAAGCAAAAGGTTTAACTGAATTACCATTATCACCACCAGAAAAAATAATTACTAATGCTAAGATTGCCAAAGCTGCAACCGAAATCAATTCAAGAACCAAAGCAAATCTTGTCGAAAACTCAATTCCTTTATGGCTTAACCACCAACCAGCCACTAATGCAATTACGATATAAAATGGAATTGGCAAGTCAATACCAAAATGTTTCAAGAATACATCAGCGAAGTTAGAAAATATACTCACACATCCGACCGTAAAGGAAATATATGTAAGTGTTAAAGCCCAACCAGATAAGAATCCTATTCTTTCACCCAATGCTTTAGAATTATACGCGTATGCTGAACCTTCACCTGGAATATGATGCGCTAACTCAACAAAAGATATCCCAACAAAAAAAATTCCAAGACCACCTAGGATAAATGCCAGTGGAATTGCAGATCCCGCTGCAGCTGCAGTCCCGGCAGTATTAAATGCCATCGCTCCAGTTGGTGCAACCACTGCTATCGATAGACCAAAAACCTCTAATAAAGATAATTTTTTCTCTTCTTTCATTTTTTCCCTCTCATTTCATATCTTCATATTAGTAAATCAAACGATGTAATTCTGCAATTTTTTCTTGCTGCATCCCATCATAAAACTTAACTTCTGATTTCTTAACCTTGCAATATGCTTCTAATAATTTAGCAGGCAATACCTTCTTAAAATATTCATCCGCTGCAAGTTCTTCAATTGCTTCATCCAAGGAATTCGGTAATTTTTTAACTCCGAATTTTTCTCTTTCTTCAGCAGATAATTCTGCGGGGTCAACATCGACAGGTTGGTTAGGTAAGACTTTATTTTTGATTCCATCAAGACCTGCTAACAGGATTCCTGCAATCGCCAAATAGGGATTGGCAGAGGCATCACTGGCCTTCAATTCAATGTTCATCGAACTCTCCTGATTTCCCCAGAAAGTTGATGGAATTCGTACTGCGGCCTCACGGTTATCCTGACCATATGTCGCATAAGCCGAACTCCACTCTCCCGGTTGTAATCGTTGATATGAATTAACCGTTGGACATGTCAATGCAACTACAGCTTTTATATGTTTGAGCAGTCCCCCAACAAAATACTTTCCAAGTATGCTCAACTTCATCTCATCAGATTCGTCGTATAACGCATTTGAATCGTCCTCAATCTTCCACAATGAAAAATGTATGTGACCACCATTTCCCTCGGTCGCAAGAAGCGGTTTTGGTGCAAACGTCGTAAATAAATCATGCTTTTTGGCAACACCTTTGATTACACGCTTAAACCTAATTTCATTATCCGCCGCACTTAATAAATCCGTTGGTTCCATTGATAGCTCGTGCTGTCCAAAACCAGCCTCTGGATAATATTGTTCAGCATCTATCCCACTTTCTTCGAGTGCCTCTAGGACCTCTGGCAGCATATGATAAAAAGTGCCAGTTGCATCAATACTAAAGCAGGGATGCTCATCAACAGGCTCTAATTTCTTTTCTTCATTCTCTTTGAAATAAATAAATTCATTTTCATATGTTCCAATTGTTTTCAAACCCATATCTGCATACTTCTCAAGGACATTTTGCAATAATAACCTAGGATCTGCTTCATACAAATTTTGAGCTGTATCATAATGATCACACATCAATGTGGCAATTTGTTTGACACCCGGAACAAGCGCAAGTGTTTTCAAATCTGGAATTAACCGTACTTCACCCACTGCAGTCATACCCACAATATCTTGGAGTTGGTCATGCGAATTCATGCCAAACATTGCCCGTGTAATCCCAATCCCACTTATCAAATGACTGCCGAGTTTCTTGACTGTAATCGTCTTTCCACGCGCAATTCCATTGTAATCAACATACACAAACTCTAAGAGTTTGATATTATTAGCAGCAATAAAAGCTTGTGCTCCCGCAATATCTTCTGCACTTTGTTCAACCATTTAAACTCCTCCTCATTACATTTTGAATATTTATAACTTATATCACTAAAATAATGTCTTCTGTATATCATTATATCCCAAGAAAAATTGTAGAATTAATGTAGGATACGGATTATAATTTCGCAACACTCATTTTATATAATTATACATAATAAAGCTGTAATAACAATATTTATTCATTATTAATTAGTATAAATAAAAAAAGATGGCTTTTATTTTATTTTCCATCTTTTTTAGTTCATATTTAATTTTAATCTTAGATTAATCTTTGCCTAATGTTATTATTTTGAACTTTTATGATATTTTCTTTATACATTTTACTCTTGCCACCTAAAAAATGTATTAATAGGCCATCACATCATCACAGAAATCATCTAACTTGCAGTTAAGCTCTACCTAATTCGTTTTTCATCACTGACAATTTCGACTTTAATCCTATCTGGATCTTCAAAAAATAACGTATACACATCATTACCACCTGCATGAGGGTAACGTTCCCCATACAGCTCATTATATCCGCGCTCATGGATCTCTTGACGAATCAAGTCAACAATCTGAGAAGATTCAACATAAAAAGCTAAGTGATTTAGTCCTATAGCTGTCCTATTATATTTTGGCTCAAATCTCTCAGTCTGCACAAAAACAATATAGGTCCCATCAAAACGAAAACTTACACCGTTTTCCCATTCTTGAAATAGCTGGTAATTGAGTTTATCAACTAATAACCATTCCCAAAAATTTCGTGTTTCTTTTAAGTTTCCCACATATAATTCAATATGACTGATCGTACCTGTTTTTTTCAAAATTTAAATACCCCTAATATTAATTGATAATACTAGCCTAACATATTTAGTATTTCTAAAAAATATCTATTAATCATTCTTATACTACCAGGGATTCTCTGTGAGTTTTTTTGTATCGTACTTTCAAATTAATATTACAATATAACTTTTTATCTATCATCAACAGCCAGCAATTATTTTCATTCCTTATTTTTTACGACTAATAGTTGACTTAAAATTCAGTAACATTTATACTATCAAAAAGAAAGCATGATAAGTGAACGTTGAAGGAAAGAGTAATTGAGCTGATCAGATGTACAGCGACTGCTAATAGTGAGAGGGCAGGGTCTAAGACTTGACGAAAATGGCTCCGGAGTTTTGTTGAAGGTGCAAGCTATCAGCACGTTTTGACTCGTTATCGTCTATAACATAATATTGTCATTGTGTTTATGAGGCTACGAAATTATTTCTTTCGCAGTAAAGTTTGGGTGGTACCGCGTTTTAACGTCCCTGCATTAAATTGCAGGGGCGTTTTTATTTGCAGTTCTGTCATTATTAATTTAAAGAAGGAGAAGCTTTATGACTAGAATTAGATTCCATAAGATTATCGCGTGGTTAGTTTTTTGGCGCGGTAGTTCTAGAGGCAGCAAGGCTATATAAACTTAAATTGATTTCTGTAGGGAGAAGTATTTAATCAAGAAAATTGGGGATGAACAATAGATGAATTCGAAAAAAATCGCTATCACAACTATCTTTGCTAGTTTATTTTTATTGCTTACGGCGTGTGGTAAGCAGACTAGCAGCACACAGAAACAAGTTCTAAATCTCAGCGCTACTGCTCCACTAAGTACAATTGATATCTCAAAGTCAACAGGATTTGGCCAGACTGGAAATGTCTTTGAAAGTTTTTATCGTTTGGGTAAAAATGGTTCTACAACAGCTGGTTTAGCAAAATCCAGTAGTGTTTCAAAGGACGGAAAAACATGGACATTCAAAATCAGAAAAGCATATTGGAGCAACGGTGATCGCATAACCGCACAAGATTTTGTTTACTCATGGCGTAGAACGATAAATCCTAAGACAAAATCACCCTATTCATACTTATTTAGTGGTATCAAGAATGCTAACGCAATTATTGCGGGCAAAAAATCTGCCAATCAAATCGGTATTAGTGCGCCCGACAAACAAACTGTTGTCATCAAACTCGACAAGGCAATTTCTTATTTTAAAGTCTTGATGGCTTACCCATTATTCGGACCACAAAATCAGAAAGTTGTAGAAAAATATGGGAGCAAGTATGGAACTCGTTCACAGTATATGGTTTACTCAGGTCCATTTACAATCAAGTCATGGACAGGAACAGGTAACAAATGGAAATTCGTAAAAAATACTCATTATTGGGATAAAAAAGTCGTTAAGTTGCAGCAAATTAACTATACTGTTGTAGAAAATCCTACGACTGGGCATGAACTCTATCAGCAAAACAAATTGGATATGACACCTTTGTCTAATCAACAAGTTAAAAACTATCAGAGTTCATCGCAGTTTAAATCTTATCCATACTCTTACATCTCATATATCGCATATAACTTCAAAGACAAAGATACTGATAAGCGTAAGGCCCTGAATAACCGTTATATTCGCTTGGCAATGTCCCTAGCAATCAATCGCCAAGTTCTTACTAAAAGAGTATTGGGGGATGGTTCTTATATTCCAACCGGTTTTGTAGCATCTGGATTAGCTAAAGATCCAAAAACTGGTGAAGACTTTGCAAAACAACAGGCAGTTAAAAATACCGTAGCATATAATGAAAAGCTGGCAAAAAAATATTGGAAAAAAGGCTTGCAAGAAACTGGCCTGAAGAGCTTGAAGCTAACATTGCTTTCTTCTAATGACGACAGCAGCAGTAGTGTCGTTTCACAGTACTTACAGTCTCAATACGCCAAAGTTCTACCTGGCTTATCAATAACAATTCGTAGCGTTCCAAGTAACAATGCTTCGCAGAATGCAAAAGATGGCGACTTTGACCTGTACTTGTCTGGTTGGGGCGGTGATTTCAATGATCCTATCACATTCCTCCAAATTCCATTAACTGGAACTTCTTATAACTATGGTGGGTATTCAAGCTCTGAATATGATGCTTTAATAGAAAAAGCGCAAAATGAGGATGCTAATAATGCTAATAAGCGTTGGAGTGATTTGGTCGCCGCTGCTAAGATATTCAATGCCGATCAAGGTGTAACCCCCGTCTACCAGCAGGTTACATCATATTTACAGAAATCTGATGTTAAGGGAATTATTCATAATACTGCTGGAACACAGTGGAATTATAAGTATACGTATATTAAATAAATTATGTGTACAAAAAGAGTGTGATATAGGTCGATAAACTTCGTGTACTAATACGAAATTACAAACATAGCGAGTAATTTGTAGTGAGTAATTCAGAGCTGACCAAGAATTTTGACTTATGGAACATGTTTATACAAAATAAGAGGAGTTATGTCAAAAGTTAACTTTTGACATAACTCCTTTCTTATTAAAAATTATTCTCATATTTCATTCTGAGATAAAAATGTTCTCAAACTAATAAAAGTCCCTTTTAGTCCCACTCTTTATTGCTTTTCTCTGGAATAACTTTCAATATTTTCTTATCAATTACCGTCCCATCTCCAACTGCTACGCCTTCCTCTAAAAAGGTCTTCTTGGCCAATGAAGCAATTGCCAAGGTAGAAGTTGTATCAAAAGTTCCGCCAACAACAGCACCTAAAACAGGCACCATCTTACCTAAATTAATAAGGCCTTTTGAACCAAATTTAGTGGCTAACCGAAAACCAACCTTTTGATTAATTCGTACTAATGCAGTACCAGGTATCCTCTTAATCATCCCTGTAGCCAACTTATTAGTAAACAAGATTCCCGTCTTCTTAACTATGTCAGAAACCGAAGTACCAGCTAGTGTGGCATACACAAAAGTTTGTACCTGATCACTCTTCAAATCATATCCTCTAATTCGTGCAATTGCCGCAATCATTCTCATTTGGAATAAAATAACTGAAGCAATATTAGCCGGAATTGTCACAGGAAAAGTAATTGCTCCTCCAAAACCTGTTACAAATCCAGAAGTAGCTGCTTTGGCAACTTGAAACTGTATTAATTTATCGATTGCAGTTTCTTTATCATATTTTGATAAATAATCATTTACTAAATCATCAATACTTTCCTGTCCAGGTAATCCGTTGGTTGTTTTATCATAAGCCCAATCAAGTGTTTCCATCATCTTGGATTGCATTGTTTCAGAAATATAAGATCTATTATTAGCAAATCTACTTTTTGTTTCATTTATTATATCCTGATTCCAAAACCCATCCCTTTTATTATTCACACTTTTTTCCCCCAGATTAAATTATTAGGTTACTGACTATTGTGTTAATTATAAACTGTAATAAAATATATTTGAATCATTTTTTATAAATCTCTATAAAAAAAGTAATACATGTCTCAAACCAATTTGATAATATTATCACTCTTCATCAGCGTGGGGCATTCTCAAAAACCCAATAAATAATGAGGAAATAAGCAAATGGTAGATAAGCAAAATACAAAACATGAACTTTTCTCCAACCCATCTTGCTAAACTGACTACACCTTATTGACTTCTCCTATATGTTATGTTATTTTTAAACAGTAATAATTACTATTTAAAAATTAGGAGTGACCATCTTGCGTACAAATATTATTTTAGAATGTAAAGAAACTAAGGAACGACTCTATCTTACAAGTAAGAACAAGCGTAATACTCCCGAAGCACTCAAGCTTATGAAGTACTCGCCTCGTCTCAAGCAACGTGCGCTTTTCGTTGAAGTAAGAAAATAAAGGAGATACTTATGTCAAATAAAACTGATCTATCAACAGCTTACCGCATGCTTAAAAGTCCCAATATCAAAACTAGAAAGCGTGCACTGAAGATTTTGCACGATTCTCGTAAAAATAAAATAAAAAAATAAGTAGTATTTAGTAATGACTGTTGCATTTATCTTATTATCCATATTTTCATACTTTAATGTTCCCTTTTAAAATTTGGTATAATGTATTCCAGTACTTTATGTATTGGAGGACACTATGAAAAATAAGAATCTGCAATTGTTAATTCCGGCTGATATTGGTGAAAAACTGGGTCTCAAAGGCGAGGATAAGGCCATACTCAGTGTCTGCAACAATAAACTAATCGTTCAATTCCAGGATAATCAAGCATATCCTACAAAGAATTCTTTTATTTGGCCAATTACTGTTGCACTGATTACGAGCATTGGTTTCTATATTTACTGTCTTATGCAAAAGATCAGATCTATTAATTTGGTTGGCAATTCTTCATTGGCAACGGCCATTATCACATTGGGAGCAATTGTTGGCACACTTTTATTCACCTTTTTCTTTATTATTGACCGCAAGAATCCACATAATGAATTCGCAAGAAATGTTTATTGGCGTAATTTTCCTGTTATCGTACTTTCTTTTGCTCTAATTCTTGCTCTCTGCCTAGTTAGCGCTATGTGGTTACTTGGGGTTTTGTTTAAGGGTGCGATGTTTGATAATTTTACTGCCAGTATCATTCTTTTTGTATTCTGTACCATCACCAATCTTTTTATGATCCACTTCGCATTAATAATTGATGGTAATGTACTTTCAACGGTCTTGACACTTGTAATTATCAGTGGGGTTGTAATTTCAATGGCAGTCAATAATCGACGCTATTGGTGGCAGCATAATCTCAGCTTTTTGGGAACTAATCAAGCTTCAAGCGGTTGGCAGTTCAATGCGACTCTTATCTTATCTGCACTCTTGATGCTAGCATTAATTGATTATTTATTTGTAAGTTTGCACAATACCTATGCCCATACTTGGAAGCTCTGGCTCTTACGCATCTTATTGACAATGGTCGCAATCAATCTTGCTTTAGTTGGGGTCTTCCCTAATGATACCTCTTTCCATACACTGCATGATCATGTTGCTTTTTTCCTGATTTACTTCGTGCTGATATTAATTATTGGTATCCGTTGGTTACTACCTGACATAACAAAAGAGTTTATATTCCTCTCGTATGCTGTCGGAATCTCGCTTATAGTCTCAGAACTTTTATTCAGCGTTGTCGGATACTTCTCCTTAACAGCATTTGAAATTATCTCTTTCATGCTTTCATTTGGTTGGCTATTATTGGTATTTAACTATATTGAAGGGCTGATAGATAATGACACTCAAAGTTACATTCATCTTGGATAAACATGTTTAAACAATTTTTAATCGTTAAAAATGAGCTAGGTCAAAAGTTAAATTTGGCCTAGCTCATTCTATTTATTCTAAGTAAATGTGTTCCAAAATTTCTTCACTCATTATTATGCTTTGCTACTAAATTAATAATTTGTAAATTCTATGCTCATTGTTTCTGCATCAATTGTCGCATCCGCTCCTAGTGGTGTAGTCATCATTGGAACTGTATGTGAGCTATCATAATCATAAATAATTGGTATTTGCTTGCTGCCTAACACTTCTTGCAAAATATCAATTGGTTTCATACTGGTTCCTTCACCATCAAAAAGCGCATGCTTTCCGAGAATAATTCCCTTGATGTTATCAAAAACACCTGCAAGCTTGAGCATCGCAAAATTCTTCTCAACAGTTGAAGCATCTTTTTCAGCATCTTCAATCAATAAAATATCATTTGCAGTCAATTTTGGGAAATACTCAGAGGCAATAAAACCATACATTGTGTTGAGATTTCCCCCTATAATTCTACCTTTTAGGGTCGACTCATTGGTATAGTGCCACTTATTAACAACTGTATTTTTCTCATGTTCAAAATCTTCCCAATTAACTTTCTCATCTGTCCAATAAAGAGGAGCTTTAGTAATAATACTTTCTCCATATTTTGAATTAACCACTTTTTCAAAATAATTCCATGTTTCTTCAACAAGAGGTTCCCATTCACCAAATGAAGAAACAACGGCTGGTCCATACAAAATACGACATTCTGGAGCTTTAGTCTTCACTGCCAATAATAATGCTGTAGTATCTGAATAACCAACAAAGGTCTTAGGATGCTTTTTAAGATACTCATAATCAATATATGGCAAAACCGAGTTTGTATTTGTTCCTCCAATAGTTGACATGATGATGTTAACCTCAGGATTATGTATTAAATCATTGATTTCCTGGGCACGTTCAAGAATCGTACCAGAACGATACCCATCAATCTTACCAGTGAGACTTCCAACAGTCAGTTTAGCCCCTTTGCTTTTTAAGAATTTCAGAGCACGGTCGAATCTTTTAGGTGACAAAACAGTGATCGGTGTTGAACTTGTATAGAATCCGATATTCATGATATTAACCCCCTATGAAATAACTCTACTCTCGTGTATCTCATTATAACTTAATTAATGTTCTTCCCCCTGCTGAAGTGAAATGCCATCAAACATTGCTTCTAATTCAGTATTACTATACAAGCTACCCTTTTTCACTGTTAAAACTATTGGCAATGCATTAGTTCCCAATAAATCAACTATTTCCTGAACCTTACTATCCGCAGGCCTAACCTTTCCATTTTTTGAAACTTTGTACACTACCAGATTACGGTTTCTATTCTGCTTTCCCAAACTTTCCTTATGTTCAATTAGATAGTTGAACATTTCTAATTCTTTGCTATTCTTAGATTCTTCAACTATGTATATAATATCTACCATTTTACAAACTCCCTCACGCCCATTTTAATCTACATTGTTTTAAATTTTAACGGTTTTTCTTGTTGTTCATTGCTGTAAAATATTGATATTAGGTTAATTAACCCGTAAATCCTTGCATATTTCTATTCATAGCTACTATTATATATTAGAATAATGTTATTGTCAGAGGTAAAATTTTTCAAATAATTACAAGACCGATTTAAATTGCTATCATTTAAAACGTTTTATATTTGAGAAGACATGGTGTACCAATAAAAAACTTTTCACTGCCTCTATAAATAAGGAGACCATATAAGAAATTATGAAACCTAAAACTTATCCTAGTAAACGAACACGTTCACAACACACATATGATTTCTACAAAGAACGCCAGAATGATCCCTCATGGCGTGACGATTATCTCAGGGTTAGATCTATCCGCCAACGCACAATTATTGTTGAGATTACAATTGGAATTATTATTGTTTTTGTAGGTATCTTTGTTTTTAATGAGTTGCAAAAACAGACCACTCACGATTCAAATAACCGTGTTGCAGACTCCACCAGTTCCTCGCAAACAACTGCACAAAACAGCAGTTCAAGTGCCAGCTCTAAAATCGCAAAAAGCAAAACTGATTCATCCAGTACGGTCAAGCAATCAACTACCGTTAGCAACTTTTCACGCTACAAAAAGTATTCTGGAAAATACATAGGTTATGCCAATTCATACACTTTGGACTTTAAAAAGGGAACATTAACTTCAGATGATACGAATCAATCACAAGTTTATTACTTTAAACACGTTATCCTGCATCCCGATGATAGCTTAGTTATTAACGTTCAAAGTACAACTACGCAGGAGGCTCCAAGTTATCTGAGTATCCTTTTGGCCCCTGCAAATAAAAAAATTACGGAAAACTGGCAAACAGGTGCCAGTCTGGAAGATAATACCGATGACTCAACAAATCGGTTTAGTCTAGCTATCTCTAATAATAATGGCAAAACTTACAACATGAGCCCTGCGTATAACGCATTTTCCGAGAATGATACCTCGGGTTCAAGTAACACTTCTAGTTATTCAACAATTTTTGCTACTACAAATTAATCGGTTACCTTATCTGATTCAGATTTTCAAAAGAAAATGTAAAATGAGTCGCACAATGTGGATACTAATACGAAATTACTAACATATCGTACACTTTGCTATGGGTAATTCGAGATTAAATTGAAAGTTTTGGCTTATGGTACACATTTATCCGAAATAAATAGAGGAGCTGGCTCAAAATTTTTTCCCACAATCAAGTCTCCTTTTTTAGTAAGTAGTTCATAAGCTGCCCTTTTCCTTTTCTTCCCCTGATAATTAACAGATGACTCTGCTTGGTACTATTAGCCAGAATCAATTCGGACATCTGCTTCTCATCGTAAGAGACGACAAACTTCAAGAACTCCCAATATTCTCGGTCAAAATGTTCTTTGAACCGTGCGGGCATCTCTGGACGTGTTTTTTTATTTAATCTAAACAATATCGAACGCTTAATAACTCGCCAAACTGCTTTAAACTTATTTATCTTCAACCATATGATAAGGTCTGCTTGTTTAAGACGTAAATCAATTGTTGACCGGTAATTACCCTCGATAATCCAATTCTTTTGTTCCATAAAACTAGTTTGTTTTTCGACAAACCATTTTTTTGCCTTGGGTGAATAATCGGTTTGATGCCATAAACTGTCGAGCTGCAATAAAGGGTAACTCAGCTTCGCTGCAATTTTCTTAGCTAGTGTCGATTTACCACTCCCGCAGTTCCCAATAATTATTATTTTCATTGAGCTCTCCCTATTATTTGCACTTTTATTGACTTCCACTTTACAATTGTAAACTATCTTGATAGCCACAGCAAAAGAGCAGGCCCTCCAACAAAAAGTATTTGTTCGAGTTCCTGCTCTTCTAATTTATTTAGTCTGTTGCTACCGTACTCCAAAAATTCTTTGCAATTTCTTGTCCTTGTGTAATCTTAGCCCACTGCTGTGAAATTGTCAGCTCATTGCCTGAATCGCATGATGCGAAACCACACTGATGTGAAATAAATAAGCGGTCTTTTGGAATAATCTGACTGGCTTTGTTTAATAAACGATAAACACGTTTCTCATCATCCAAAGTATTAGTTTTACTTGAGAGTAATCCCAAAACGACCTCAACATTTGGCTTATTACGTAATACTTCGAGTGCAGAAAGATCACCAGCACGATCATCATCCCATTCCAAGAAGAAACGGTCGTAATGTTGATCACGTAAGAATTTCTCGGCAATTGCTTTATATGAACCACCTGCGGCATGACGACTCTCGTAATTACCACGACAATTATGTGTCCAGACCTTCAAGCCCAATTCATGACCATAATCAACGACTGCATTGTTAATTGCAACAAATTCGTCTGCCAAATTCTCTAATCCTTTTGTTCCATCAGCGAAGAAACTGCTCTCGTTATCATCCGCAAAAAGTTCCCATAAGCAATCATCAAATTGAACGATCTCGCCGCCAGCTGCCTTATAGTCATCTAAGAATTCTTTGTAGGCTTTGATTACCCCATCTTTTAGCTCATCTTTTGTTTTATAAACCTGATCTTCACCGAAAAGACCATCAAAAACTGTCAGTTCAGTAACCGCGTGTGCTGCTCCCCAAACAGTAGTCTTAACTGTTCTCCCCTGTGCTTGTTTTTTGATTTCTTTGAAAATATCAACAAAATGATGGTTCTTACCTGATAATGGTCCAGTAATCTTAATACCAATATCCTTACGTGTTTCAAATGTACCACCATCATGATCTTTAAATGTATAACCATGGTCTGCAATGTATCGTTCAATCCCCTTGAATCCCCATAGAAAATCAAGATGCCACATTGATTTTGAGTACTCACCATCAGTGATTACACTCAAATTATGTTCTATTTGAGATTGAATAATCTTACTGATTGCCTTGGATTCTGTTTCCTTGTAACCTGGTAAGTCATTATAAAATGGGTACTTTATATCATCACGATGCTCGATCTTATTCTTATATTCGAGTAATTCTGGTGTGCGTAGCAGTGAACCTACTAACTGAAATTTATCAACTGTCATTTGTTCATTCCTCCTGTTATTCTTTTCATTGGATACAGTGTAACAAAGATATTCATTGTTAGATAATACTTGTTTATTTAGTGATATAATAGGTAATACCTATAACCAAAGGAGGAAAAAGATGAGAATCCAACAACTACATTATCTTGAAAAAATAGCTGAAACTGGTTCAATGAATGAGGCAGCTAAACAGCTCTTCATCAGCCAACCTTCACTCTCACAGGCAATGAAGGAACTTGAGAAAGAATATAAGATTCAACTTTTTTACCGTAGTAAATTAGGAATCACCTTAACCGCTGAAGGACGCGAATTCATCAACTATTCACGTAGCGTCTTGGATCAAGTCAACTTGTTGAATGAACGCTTTGGTAAAGAGGCAGTCCGTAAACAAATTTTCAGTGTTTCTGGCCAGCACTATGCCTTTGTTGTTCATGCATTTGTTGAACTTGTTAAAAAGCTCGGTGAAGATGAATATAATTTCACACTGCGTGAAACACAGACAGAAAATGTTTTGAATGACATTCAAACTTTTAGAAGCGAGCTAGGTGTGATCTATCTGAACAACTTCAATAAAACAGTTTTACTGCGTTTAATTTCTGAAAAGAATCTTGAATTTATTCCATTGTTCATTGCCTACCCCCATGTATTTGTTGGGCGTGACAATCCTTTGACCAATAAAAAAAGGATCACACTTGCTGATCTCGAAGACTATACTTACCTTTCCTACGAGCAAGGTGATACCAATTCATTTTATTTCTCAGAAGAAATTCTTAGTACATTACAACACAAAAAATGGATTCAAATCAGTGATCGTGCAACAATTTTTAATCTAATGGTTGGGCTCAACGGATATACAATAAGTTCTGGAATCATCAGTAGTGAACTCAATGACGAAAAGATTGTCGCAATTCCACTCGATGTCCCTGATAGAATGACTCTTGGTTACCTTAAACACAAGAAGATTGAACTCAGTGACACTGCTAAAGATTATTTGGACTTATTGAAACAGCATATTCGCGGATACGGTTTTGATATTATCGGAGAATAAATACGAATTTTCATTTAACATCTTTCTTATATTTTAAAAAAGCTATGCTAGTAAGTGAAACAGAAAGTTTGAAATACAGTTACTTAGTTTTTAAAATTCCAAAATGTCGCACAATAAACGGTGCCTTTATCGGTTTTAATTCGGTCCAGGTATTTCCTTGACCCGTTTCTTTCGTATAGTGGATACCATTGTAAATAGTCTGTCCTTTTTTATTAAATTTATAGGTATCAACATATAGTCTTGTGGTATTACCGCTAAAAATTGCTTCTAGCCCTTCAGCACCATCATAACCCTTAAGATTTACGTTTAGTGTTTCGGATTTATAAGGTCCCAGATAATTATCAGAAGTAGCCCTTGTTAACTTGTTTGTTGTAACATCCTCATTCTTATAAAAGAGAACATATTTGCCATTATGATATGTCAAGTTTCCATCAATCATGTTATTGGGCAAATTATTTCCAGTTATACCTTGCCAATTATTTAGAATACGACCAGTTTTTTGATTAAAGTCAGATACATAAAGGTGAAAATTGCCAGTAGTTGTAGACTTTCCAGCCATAATTATATGATATTTCCCCTTGGCATCCTTGAAAAATTCAGGAGCCCACTCAAAGTGATTGACAAAAATCTTCGAATGAGGCCATTTAATCTTTTCCCACTGTTTAAAATCCTTTGTTCGTACTATTCCCTTGGTATATACGATGTACCAATAATTGTCTATTTTAATAATACTAGGATCACGGACATTCAATCTTGGATAGCTAACATGTAATTTTTTCCAGTTAATCCCATCCTCTGAGTAGATAAGCCTCAAACTATCTTTTCCTGTCTTATTACCATTATACGTTCGTGCAGTATTATAAGGATCACTTTGAAATCCATTTTTGGCTGTAACTGTCATTGGTTGGAAAGTTGCTGCAACATATTTTGCCTTGTTAAAACTATCAATTTCCTTTTTATAATTTCTTGATGTGAATTTTAATGTTATCTTCTGATTTTTAGTATGAAAAAAAATAAATGATTTAGTCGGCTTATATCCGGGAACCTTCTTTTCAAGCTGCCCACTACTCAATAATGTATACGGAACACCATAATATTTTTTTGGTTTTACCAGTAATTTCGTTCCATTTTCATCCACGAAATTAACTGTAATAGTTGTTTTCTCAGCTATACTCAAATATATACAAATAGCACTAATAACTATAAGAATTCCAATTCCAATTTTCTTAAACAATCCTTGATTCCTCCAATATTGACAAATTCACATATTTTTATTAGCAATAGTTATTAAAAATTAACTATATTATTATCAATGCTATCTCAGTTTCTTTTGATATTATTATACAACTTTATAGTTTCCATTAAAATTATTGCTTGCCTAAAAAAATTTGTACTAGTTGAGGATGGAAAAGGCTTGTTTTCGATTTAAATCGAAAACAAGCCTTTTCTTTACTTTCTTAATACCGTAGCTTTGCTTAACTTTTATTTTTCCGCAAAAGTGATAATCTGAGTCTTTACATCTGTTGGTGTTAATTCAATTATTCTAGCCCCTCGTTTCAGCGAGCCATAAGTATTATATCCAGTTACATTGCCATAACCAAGTTTTATTCCCTTATAATCAGCAATAAAATTATTGTCATGGTCGTGGCCTACAAAAAGAGCTTTAATATTTTTTGCCTTTTTTAGACTATAGAATAAGCCGGAATTATATGGCGATGCGCAAATGCTCTCATTCTTTTGCCCCTCCTCATATGAATCTACCAAGTTATATTCAGGCAGAGGAATATGCATGAATGCAATATCTTGCTTGTTTTTTCCCTTCTCATAAGGCAAATGCCAGAACCATTCAACTTGTTCCGGCTCAATAGCAGCATAATCTTCTGGCTCCTCCTTTAAATAATCACCGCTATCCCATACATACAGAACATTGCTTAACTTATTATCTCGGTAAACCTCTAGTGTATAACTTTCACGATCATTAACAACCATACTGTGTCTCTTCGGTACCCTATGCTCAAGAAACTGTTCGCATTCTCGCAGTTCCGCTCTTGAATGTTGACCTTCACTATCATGATTTCCATAGGTTACAGCAACTGGAACATTGTACTTATTCAACATTTTATACAGTTCACCCAGTACCTTGTCGGGTTTGTCAACAGACTTACCCCAAATAAGATCACCAGTAATCATGATTAGGTCAAAATCATTTTCTTTTAGCAATTGTTCAATTTGTCGAATAGTTTTATTGCTTGCATCATTGAAAGGATACTCACCCAAATGAATATCCGTCAATTGACAAATTCGAAAATTTTTATTACCTGTAATCTCCAAATTCATGGTTGCACCTCCTACAAATAATATTTATTTTCCAAATATGTGTTGAATCCAGCAGAAACACTTTCAACCTTATGAGCATCCGCACCATAAACTAAAGGTATTCTTTTCTCCTGTGCCTGTTGTATCCAATTATAATTTGGACTGGTTTCTGTTTGGGTGCTCCTAAAAAGGCCTGCAAAATTACAATCAAGAAGTTCGCCTCTATCAGCTATCTCATCCAAAATAGCATGCAATTTATCTTGCACTTGCTCATCTTCCCAAACCGTGTTGCTGGAAAACTCATTTCTCCACTTACGGTACAACATAATATGCCCATACCTTTTTGGTTTATAACGTGTATCCCATTTTACAGCTTCCATCACAGTAGTTAGATAGGCTTTAGCAACTTCCACAGGTCGTTGATATTCGCTTAAAACTCCATTTTTAAAATCAAGCAAACTATCATCTACCGCACTCAACCCTGCTTTAGTTGGCAGAAAATGAACTGATAAGATTGTATCATCAACTTGGTTAGCATACTTCACTAATTGATTTTGCGTCCATTCTCGAAACTCAGCGATGTAATCTATTTCAAATCCAATCAATATCTTGATGTCAGCTTGATATTTCTGCTTAATCTTCTGCATTTTCGCAAAATACCTTGGTAACTCATTAATACGCATAGCAGCAGTATATATTGAATGCGCAGATCCATTTGCCTTTTCATAAAATGCTTGTGGTAATGGAAAATGCTCGGTAATTGAGTAGGTCTTAAATCCCTCTGCGATTGCCTTTTGAATATATAGTTCAACATCTTCGCCGCTTCCATGTGAGCAAAACTCTGTATGATTATGTCCGCTCCAACTATCTCGAGGAATTTCTCTTAGTTGTTTCAAGCTTAACATCCTAAAACCCTACCTTTTCAATATCGCCTTTTCTGACATAAAATTTCACTGCTTTTCCTACCGTAAAAGTTTGTTGCTGATTTAGGAATTCTGCCTTTAGTTCCAGTCCATTATCTGAAGTAAGCCTGTATTCAATGCGATCACCTAGTATGGATATATTCTTAATATTTCCAGAGACAACTATGTAATCATCACTGTCACCAGTTATGTTCGTTTGGAAAAGCTCGGGTCTAATAATGAAACTGCTCTTATCATTTTCTGCAACTTCAACTCCTAGACTGCGCAATTGTCCAGCTTCAAGGATGTTATGGTTACCAATGAACTTAGCCATAAATATATTTTGCGGATGCTTATAAATTTCTAGTGGCGAACCTTGTTGTTGAACTTTTCCATTGTCCATTACAATAATTTCATCAGAAATTGCCATTGCCTCAGCCTGATCGTGCGTAACAAACAACATCGTGATTCCTAATCTTTGTTGATATTCTCTGATTTGATTGCGCAATTCAATTCTAATCTTTGCGTCTAAGGCACTTAGAGGTTCATCTAATAATAAGATCTTCGGCTCTAAAACCATCGCCCTAGCAATCGCAACACGTTGCTTTTGTCCGCCAGAGAGATTCTCAGGATAACTTTGCTCTTTATCTTGCAAATTAACAGTTTTAAGTATTGCACCAACCTTTTCTTTAATTACTGCATTCGATTCTTTTCTGACCCTTAGTCCATAGGCAACATTTTCAAAAACTGACAGATTAGGAAATAACGCATATGATTGAAAAATCATTCCGATGTTTCTCTGATTGGCCGCTAAATTCTGGATCTCCTTACCATCGAGCAGAATCTTTCCCGATATTTTTTGGTTTAGACCCGCAATCGCCCTGAGTACCGTTGTCTTTCCGCTACCACTTGGTCCGAGAAATGTTGTCAGTGTATTTTTTTGAATTTTAAAATTCATATCTTTAATTACCTGATTACCAGATAAATTAATGGAAAGGTCCTTCACTTCTAAGAAAATAGAACTCATAATTTTTTTGTATCCCCCACTTCTTCTACTTTTTTATTACCTTGTCGTTTCATGATAGCAATCATAATTATTGAAATTATTGCTAGAAAGAAGAAGTAAACTGTTGTCAAAACACTGCTTGCTTGCCCATTACTCTGCATTAAACGATACATATAAATTTTGAGTGTTTCATAGTTTCCACCTAAAATTATATTAGTTAGCACATATTCACCAAATGCACTTGTGAATGTTAATAGCATTGCAATAAACATTCCAACACGAATATTAGGTATCACAACTTTCACGAATGCTTTTAATGGGGAATCCCCCAAAATCAATGCCTGCTCAAACATAGCACGAAAATCGTGGGCGATAAAAGCATTATCGAGTGCTTGATATGTGACAGGTAAGCTCAACAGTGAAATTGCCAGTAAAAGTACCAACATTTGTGGAATTGGCAGATTAGCATAGACTCTTACCAATCCAGTAACTAGGACAATTCCTGGAATAGTAAACGGTAGAACTGTAATAAATCTTAGTCTTGCCTTAATACTCTCATCGTATACGTTGGCATAGAATACGACAGGTAAAAAACAGCACATTGCAATTATAGTAGTTACAATTCCAAGGATTATCGATCTTACCAAAGCAGATAGAAAATCTGAGTTTGTGACAAGCTGCAGATACCATTCAAGCGTCCAGCCATCCGGAAGAATAGTATTTACCCACGACTTAGCAAAAGAGTACATAATTGTCGCTATAATCGGTGCCACTAAATATACTGAAATCAGTGTAATTACAATCTTTGCGATAACTTTGTCGGCATGTTTTTCCATTTTCAGCTTATTCTCCTCCCTTTGATATTTGTAACTCTATTGCCAAGCCATACTATTATTGTCATAATAACTGTAAAAAGCGTTGCAAAGGCACAAGCTAGAGGTACATTAGCTACCAACTCACCATTAATCAATGATCCAATAACTGTCGGGATTGAAACCAAATTGTTGCCCATCAAAGCATAGACAGTCTCATAAGTCCCCATTGCATTTGCAAAAAGCAAAACAAAGATTTCTACAATGTTGGGAAGTATGATTGGGAAAATTACTTTACTAATAAAAAACATTTTAGAAGCCCCTAAAACATCAGACACTTCAAACCATTCCCTATTCAAACTGTCTAGAACCGGAAAGAAAAACATGATTCCCAAAGGAATTTCAAAAAAAGTATAGGCAAATGTCATGCCTGTAACAGAATAGATATTCAAGGCATCATGTACATGCAGAGTACTTGTAATTGCCTTAAAAACACCCGCGTTACCAAATAAAATTATCAGGGAAAATGCCAATGGTACACCTGCAAAGCTTGATGACATATTAAACACTGTAATTAAAATATTTTTTGTGCTTAAGGATAACTTAGTTAATGCCCAAGCCCCAATTATAGATATCACTAATGATATTAGTGACGTTATCAATGAAATACTGATACTGTTATAAATTGCCCCACGATAATAGCGTGAGAAGAAAATCTGGTGATAATTAGAAAAGCTAAAGCCCCCATCCATATTCTGCAAGCTTGAAATCAACATTACACTTACAGGTACTATTAAGACTGATAATATCAGTAATCCAAACGGTAAAAATATTTTTAATCGTGTAGCCATAGTTTAGTTTGCTCCTGTTACTTTATTCTTCCATTCTTGACCTAATTTCAGTGTTTCCTTGTTCCAAACATTGTTATCTTTTACATGATACTCTTTCTTATATTCACTCTCAGGTATCAACTTTGCCTTTACAGCTGCTGGTAATTTTACGTCTTTACGGATTGGTCTTGCGTATCCCTTAGCTAAATTAATTTGTCCTGCATCTGATAAAATATATGATCTTGCCAATTTTGCGGCATAAGGATGAGCTGCGTTTTTATTAATAACTTCGGCATACCCACTTTCAACCGTACCATCCGTAGGAACTGTGATCTTATAACGCTTGGAATCAATCTGATGTGCATAATTCAAAGCATTAAAGTCCCACATTACAGCAACTTGAATCTCGCCTTTTTGCAAGTTTTCAATCGTTGTATCAACTGTTGATAAGCGATTTTCCTTTTGAAGTTTGGCAAAGTAATTAAGACCTGGATTAATATTCTTTTCACTACCACCATTTGCAAATGCAGCAGCTAAAACAGAATACTGTGCTTGTGCTGCAGTAGATACATCCCCAATGGCAACTTTGTACTTCCCTGAAGCCAATTGTTTCCAGGAAGTTGGTGCGTCTGAAGAACTAACATTTTTTGTATCCGTAATAAAAACAATCGAGCCAGTATATCCGGCTGAATAGTACCCATCTTTATCCTTTGCCCATGATGGAATATCTTTCCAGTACTTTGTTTTATATGCGGCCAACAAATTCTCCTTTTTCGCAGTTGGCGCAACATTCAGACCGATATCACCTATATCTGGCGCACTAGAAGATTTCCCAGCTGACTTAAACTTTTGTAATTCTTGTGCACTAGACATATCCGTATCAGTATGTGAAATTCCAAATTTTGACTTAATATCATTCCATGTTCCTACCCAGTTTGCCCAAGTATCTGGCATACCTACAGAAACCACTTTGCCTTCTTTTTTTGCTTGCTTAACAATCGTATTCCAATCATTCGAAGTAGCACTTGCACTGCTACTATTTGAACATGCACTTAATGTCCCCATTATAAAAAGTGCTGCTAGAGTTACCAAATATTTATTTCGCTTTCTCATCGAAAATACCCTCCAAAACTTTTTTATGCTCTCATATCTTAAGCACGTTGAATAGTATACAAATTCAATGTTATGAATAAGTATTCAATGTGTAACGGTTCTGCATTTATTTGGTAATTCTTTTGTATTATTTTAAAATAATTTATTCTTAAAATTTATCGTAAAAAAACATCCTCTCGTTTAAGTTGTGTTCCCCAGCTTAAACGACAAGATGCATTTTTATTCGACCTATCTATTCATTTTAAAATTCCAGCTTATTTTGTTGCTTCTTTCTGACTAAGATCATTCCTGCAGAGATATACAACAAATCTACAAATAGGATTCCCAACCATTTTTGCGATGTTGGTGTTGCGATAACAACACTACGATTAACAAGTATTCCTGTAAAATCTAACATAAAGTGATACAGAATAGTCCACTTCAAACTCCCTGTTCTTAGATAAATCGCTGCGAGCATTATTCCGATTGCAAATGCATTAACAGCTTGTAACAATGTTGCAGAGAATGATTGTCCGAAGAGATTAATCATGTGTGTCACACCAAATAAGATACTGCTGACTAAAATTGCAGACAGATAACTGCTATAATTGCGCCGACTGTGCCGCAGCATATTATTGAGCAGTATTCCTCGGAAAAAGAGCTCTTCAAATACAGCAGCTGATAATGCCAACAGTATTGCATCAACAATTCGATATAAACCGGCATTGGGCAACTTTACGACCCAAGCTGTAAGGTAGACAAAGTAGAAGATTATTGGCAAACTATTAATTTGCAGCAATTCACCGAGTGAAATATTCAACTGATGATGCAGTTTGAGGTGAAAATATTTCTTATTTAAAAAAAGAACCAGCAGGGACAGCAGGACGTCATCCACAATAACACGATTATCTGATTTAAATCCTGCAAGCAAATATGTAAAATGAATTATTACAAATATCCCTATCAGGCATAGCCAAATTCCAACAGTAGTTTTCATAGACTTTAAATTCATTTTTATTCTCCCTTTAATGTTTCCATTTTATAATAATTTAAAACCAGTTTGGCATCATCAGTGCAGTAACTGCTGTTGCATCATACTTGATAGCACGCTGTTTTATTTGATTGTGCAATGTAATCAACGCCGCTGGAAAATCCTTTTGATGTCGCCAGTAATACAAAACTATTTTTTTGGAGAGCTTACTAGCGACCATATCACAGTTTTCAGTTTTCTCAAGTTCCTCAGCCATAGCCAAAATAATTTCCCCAGCTTCTGCTTGTCTCTTAACTTGTTCGTCAGCGTAGGCAGCACTCAATTGATCTAACATTTCCTTTACATTTTGTTCTTTTTTCATAATTTTCCTCCTAAAATAACTTATTCAAACAAATTCCGCAAAATTTGATTTCTATTATTAATAAACATCTCGGTTATCTGATAACTTTCTGTCTCCTCATACGTACAACTGTGGACCTTTCCATCATCAAATACCAAAATTTTAGCCCTAGGATATCCTAAAAGAATCGGTGAATGCGAGATGATGATAAACTGTGAACCGGCCTTGACACAATCCCTAATCTCAGCCAAAAGCGTGAGCTGCCGTTGAGGTGATAGTGCTGATTCAGGCTCATCTAAAAGATATAGCCCGTTTGGCCTAAACTGCTTTTGCGCAAGTGCTAAGAAACTTTCGCCATGTGACTTTTCATGATACTTTTCAGATGGATGCTTTAAATCAGCGTATTCCATTTCCTTTGTAGCAACATTATAAAAGCTCTCTGCACGTAAGAAATATCCCCAATCTGCGTGTATGGCCCCGCGTGCCAAGCGTATTCCATCAAGTAGTTCCGAGTATGTATGGTATGTCGAGAACTGATAGTTACGGCTTCCACCCTCAGGATTGAAACCATACTTGATTGCAATAGCTTCTAACAGAGTTGATTTCCCACTTCCATTATCACCAACAAAGAACGTCACCGCATGATCAAAATCTAGTTGTGTTGATCCTTTTAATGAATCTATCTTCCTAGTATAACTATCCTCAGCGATTTTGTTCCAATCTATCGTAATTCGTTGAATAAAGTTAGTATTGACTTCAATCACCCTCTTTGTTTACTTTTCCGCCCAAATACTCATTAATCTCATCATTTTACTCTTCAGTGAAAAGATAGCTAAATTTTCTAACTAATCCGACAGGCCTCTGGTTGTGGACCTCACACTTTAGAGGCAAAGCCACCTAATTGTCTCAACCTAACCTTCAAATTACTTATTAATCTTACCTGTTCCAGAAACCGAATATATCATTCTTCTACTTGTTAGTTCTACTAATCAAATTATAATCACTTCAAACCATACCTTAATTAAAATTATATTCAAATTCATTTGACTTTATTATAGAATATATTAAGCAATAAATCATTTGGAGGAAAAGAAATGTACATTCACTCGCTTTCTTTTATTAACCCGTCTACAGCAAAATCCATAAAAAAGACAGTAGACTCTTATGAATAGACGCCGTGGTATTATCCTAGCTATTTCTGGAGCATCTTTTTGGGGAACATCTGGTGTTGCAGTGCAGTACCTATATCAGCATACTGCAATTACATCCACTTGGTTAGTTGCCATACGTCTGATAGGTGCTGGATTACTCCTTGCTGCCTGGGCCCATCATCTACATTGCGGTGAAATAAAGACTCTGCTGCTTGAAAAAAGTGCATGGTCAGAGCTGCTTCCTTTTTCAATTATTGGGGTTGGAGGTTCGCAATTCACTTATTTCATGGCAGTTCAATATAGTAATGCTTCTACTGCCACGGTCATTCAGTTTCTCTCACCACTTTTCATAATATTATATACATTACTTGTAAAACGGATTTTACCAAAACGGATAGAAATAATTTCTGTTTTTATAGCAATCATTGGAACTGTTGTTTTAGTTACCGGCGGACATTTAGACCATTTGTCTCTCTCAACGCAGGCACTTATCTGGGGACTATTAGCGGCCTTTTGTACTGCAATGGAAGTTGTAATTCCTAATCAGTTGATGCAACGCTACCAGACAATTCCACTGACAGGAGTCTCAATGTTACTTTGTGGACTTTGTCTTCTACCTGTTTTTGTACTTGTACCATGGCCTCATCTCACAATATTTGAGTGGGGACTGATTGTATACATTATTATTGCGGGGACGCTTTTTGCCTATTTATTCTTTCTAGCAAGCATCCGCTATATTCCTGCTAGTACTACCGGAATGTTGGGTGCATTTGAGCCACTAGTTGCAACGATTCTAACCGTTGCTTTGCTAGGTACTCATCTCAGTACATTTTCAGTTATCGGTGGTACGTTGATTATCCTAGCGACGGTCATTCAATCACTCCCCCTTGAAAAAATTATTAAGGCACATAAAAAAGCAAGCTGACCCAGATAAAAATGGGAATGCTTGCTTTTTTAGATCATGTCCTTGGTGCAAATTATGGCTTCTTAGTAATATCAGAACCAAAATATTTTTCTGAAAGTTTCTTCAATGTACCATTGTCTTTAAGCGTCTTCAATGCTTTATTAATACGTTTTTGTAATTTTTTATTTTTCTTATTTAAAAGTGCTGAAATTTTAACTGGTTTAACTTGCTTTGACAAATCTTTGAAGTGTAAATCACTTACTTTATTAGTTTTGGCATATGCATAATATGCTTCTGCAGCATTGATTGTTCCTTGAACTCTTCCCTGACGGATTAATGATAAACTTGTTGCAAAGTCACCTGAAGAAACAATTGTTGCTTTATACTTTTTCGCAAGAATTTCGTTATTTGTACCAGTTCCTTCTGCAAATTTTTTATTCTTAATTTCCTTTAAATTATTAATTTTATTCTTTTTCGAGGAAATCACTGCGTATCGTGAGTAAATATAAGGATTTGAAAAGATGTATACTTTTTTTCTTTCTGGTGTCTGGGTAATGTTATTTAACACTATATCGTACTTTGAAGCTCCAACTCCTGCGATTAATGAATCCCACTTCGTTGGCACGAACTTTACTTTTACTCCCATTTGTTTTGCAAGAGCCTTCCCCAAATCTACTTCAAAGCCTGTCAATTTTCCATTTGAACGATACGAATAAGGTTTATAGGTTCCTTCTAGTCCAATTGTTAGTTGATCTTTATTTATTAGATCATCTTTATATGAAGACGCATTAGCCTTTGGAGTTAAGACTGTGAAGATCCCAAAAACAATTGCAATCGTTGCTACCAATACTTCTATTCTCAAAATAAAATTCCGCTTTTTCATATTAAAAATCTCCCTAAATTAGTTTTTATTTCAATACCATTGATGATAGGAACTTCGTAATTCTCAAATTCTTATTGTTCTTGAAGAAAGGTTCAGGTTCGCCATCATAAATAATATCCCCATCTTCGACGAATACTATTTTGTCAGCTACTTGTTGCGCAAATGACATATTGTGCGTGACAATAACCATTGACTGGCCATCCCTTGCAAGCTGCAAAAGGATTTGTAAAACCTCAAGTTCTAGTTCAGGATCCAGTGCCGAAGTGGGTTCATCAAGTAATATGTACTCTGGGTTCATGGCTAAAGATCTTGCGATTGCAACCCTCTGTGCCTGCCCGCCTGAAAGCTCTTCGGGATAATTATTAATCTTGGATTCCAGCCCAATTTTCTTTAATATTTTTTTTGCATTTTCAATTGCAGTTTTTTTATCGAGTTTCAGTACCTGTGTGGGTCCTTCGATTATATTACCAAGAACTGAAAAATGTGGAAAAAGATTATAACTTTGAAATACCATTCCTGTTTTCTGTCGCACATATGCTAATTCCTTTTTATTGGGACCCTTTGTAAAATCAATTATCAGATCATCAAATAAATATTTACCACTTTCTGGAGTTTCTAATAAATTTAGTGAACGTAAAATTGTTGATTTTCCTGAACCAGATGGCCCTACTAAAACGGTAACTTTCCCCCTTGGAAAATCTAAATTAATATTCTTCAGAACAAGGTGATTACCATACGATTTACTGACTCTCTCTAATTCCATCAATTATCACTTCCTTTCATGTTAGATTTTACTCCGAGTCTACTCTCAAGCTTTCCTTGTCCCCACGAAAGTATGGTACAAAAGACAGCGTAGACAGCAGCTACCAAGGAATACATCAGCAGTGGCTGATAATTTTCTGCAGCTATTTGCTGACTTACTTCAAACATTTCAACGATAGTTATAGAGGCAGCTAAGGACGTATCCTTAACTAAACTAATAAAACTATTTGCGAGCGGTGGTACAGAGACCCTCAACGCTTGTGGCAATATAATTCTTTTCAATGTTTGTTTTCTAGTCATCCCAATTGAGAAAGCTGCTTCCCATTGTCCTCTGGGAACAGAACTAATGGCAGCTCTAATTGTTTCAGATGCATATGCCCCAGTATTGAGTGAGAAGGTTATTACTCCCGCGATGAAAGCGTCTAATTTTATTCCATCTGGAGCTATTCCCTTTATTTTCAAGTAAGGTAAGCCAAAGTAAACTATAAATAATTGCACTAACAATGGGGTGGATCGAAAAAGCCAAACATAAAACCTAAAAAATAATTTTATTATTAAGAAAAAGCCATTCTTTTTAGTCAATCTTATTAACGCTGTAAAAAGTGCTAATATTATTCCAAAGAAAAAAGAAATAAGCGTTAACGGAACGGTATATTTGAAACCAGCCTCCAAAATTTGAGGTAAAGCTTTACTAATTATTTCCCACATCCAAACTTCCTCCTAATGTATATAAAGATATAAAAAAAACGAAATCTTAAAAAAGATTTCGTCTCATCCGCTCCATTTTTTAGCTATAAAAAATCACGCCAAAATAGTGGACCGTCTAAGACGTAATCCACAAAGACACATATATTGAATTTTAGATTTCAATATGTTCATCTTAATTTCCTCACTAAAAACTAATTATAATAACAATTTCATGTTACTTGATTTAATAAAATAAGTCAATGCTTTTAATAACTAAAAATTAACATTAAAAAGCAAGTGTATCATAAAGCAATAAAATTTGAGTACTGACCACTAATGAGAAATCATAAAACTAGCAGGAGCTTTACCAAAAAGTAATTCGAGATAAAATGGAGTACTTTGACTAATAGTACAACATTCATATTGAATAAAAAAAGAAAGAGCTGGGCAAAATCTAATTTTTGCACCAACTCTCTATTCAAATTTATCATCATCAATAATTTAACAAGCATGCTAAAAAACTGAATCAGTACTTTTTAATTGTTTTCTGCCCGCGTTAAAACCGTTATTGATTCAATATGTGTCGTCATCGGAAACTGATCAACTGGTTGAATTGGTTTTGCCACTTGATAACCTTTTTCTGTGAATAACTGAATATCACGCACCAATGTAGCTGGATTGCAACTCACATAAACGATCTTTGCTGGGGACAACTTTGCTGTACTGTTGATAACTTCTGACTCCAGACCTTTACGAGGTGGATCAAAGACCACAACATCAGGTTTAATACCATCTTCAGACCATTTAGCCATCCAATCACTCGCTGTTCCAACTTCGAAGGTTGCATTATCAATATTATTCACAGTCGCATTCTTTTTAGCATCATCAATTGCTTCTGGGACAATTTCAACACCATAAACTTTTGCAGCCTTTTGAGCGAGATTCAAGGAAATCGTACCTATCCCACAATATGCATCAATCACAGTCTCTTTGCCAGTTAATTCTGAAGCCTCAACAACTTTTTGATAGATTTTCTCTGTCTGAATGGAGTTAACTTGATAGAATGAATGTGCGGAAATCTCAAAATTAATACCATTAAGGCTGTCAGTGATGCGGCCATCTCCAGCAAGAATTTTTTCTGTCTTTCCCAAAATCACATTTGTTTTTTCCTGATTAATGTTTTGCACAACCGTACGCACATCTGGACAAGCCTTTAGAATTTCATCCACAACCACATCTGATTCTGGAATTTTCTTCGCCCGTGTTACTAACACTACCATTACTTCGTGTGAATAATGTCCACGGCGCACAATAATATGCCGGACTACACCCTTATGTGTCTTCTCATCATATGCACTAATCATGAACTTACGCAAAATATCGCGTACAGCTTTGATTACTTCATCAATCCGTTCGTCTTGAATGAGATAGTCCTCCATTGGAACAAAATTATGACTATTTTTCTTAAAAAAGCCGGTTTCAAGCCGATTTTTAACCATTCTGACAGGAACTTGCGCCTTGTTACGATAGTGGATCGGTTCATCCATCCCCAAAACTGGGGCAACTTCAACTTCTTCTAAATGTGATTTCTTCAATAGTTCCATAACCTGATTACGTTTAAAGCTAAGCTGTGCATCATATTTAAGATGTTGTAATGGTGCAATCCCCGTTTGTGTATAAGTTTTATCAATTCCCTCTGTTCTAAGTGGACTATCATTATGTCTGTTAATAACTTTTGCAAAACCATAATTCTTACTTACTTTTATAACAGTAATATCCACAACCTCATCGGGAAGTGCATCCTCAATAAACAATGGGTAATGATCAACTTTGCCCACACCCATTCCTTGATATGTTAAATCACTGATTGTCAGCGTTAATTTTTGATTTTTTGTTACCGGTGGTTTACTCATTTAGTTCTCCTTTTTATGAATCATAACTTAACTTTATACTGAATTGTTAATAAGTGCAATCCTTATCCACACAAAACAACAGCCGTTTGATTTATTTAAACCAAACGACTGTCCGACTTATCAACATGTTACTAACTATTTTTTGCTTGGTACTCCAATTGCTCCATCACCGTCAAGATCCTTCTCCGAAAGATCCTCAACTTCTGCCACAAAATGCTCCGCAATGATTTTCTCAGTTGCATTGGAAGATGTGATCGCAGTTTCTGGAATTTTGTCCGTATTGGCGAACATTTGAATATGCTGTTTCAAATTTTTGAAAACCATCGGAGCATCTCCACCATATTCACCATCAATATTAATCATCATCTTTTCATCAACCGGTTTAGCAATCACCTTGGAAGTTTTGACATACAAAATCCGCGGATCTTTAATATGACGTCCACCATTCAGAACCATTGTCATTAACTGCAAAATCTCAACAAGGTTACTTGTCTTGACTACAATCAACGTGAATTTGCCATCATCAAGCGATGCATCAGGAACAATTTGTTCAAATCCTCCAATCGAATTGGTCAATGCTAAGAAAAACATCGAGGCCTTCCCATCGAAAACACCATCGTCATATTCGAGATGCATCTTGATTGGCTTAATTCGTGGTAGGATTTCTGCACCCTTAACAAGGTAAGCGAGATATCCAAAGAGTGACTTATATTGTGATGGAACACCATATGTCAATTCCGTCAGCAATCCACCGCCTGCAATATTTACAAAATATTTTTTGTCGGCTTGACCAATATCCATGCTGACATTTTCGCCTTTGGCAATCACCTTTGCAGCAGCTATCGGATCTTCACGTGGAATCTTTAATGCCCTTGCATAATCATTTGTTGTTCCTGCAGGAATAATTCCCATCATTGGACGGTGTTTCAACGGAGCAATTCCATTAACTACTTCATTGATAGTTCCATCCCCGCCGGCTGCAACAATTAAGTTGAAACCAGCACGTGCTACCCGTTCTGCCTCATCACGTGCCGAATTTGGCTTAGCGGTTGTACGATACGCACTCGTCTCATATCCGGCATTCTCAAGAATATCGAGAATTTCAACAAGATCATTGCGCATTGCCTCACGCCCAGATGTTGGATTGTAAATAATCCGACAACGCTTCCTCATCGCTACCTCTCCTTTAAATCTACACAAAAAAACTTTTAGTAACTTTATGTTTTATTATCTTTTTTTCAAGCTATCCATTAATAATTTGTTAACAATCTTGGGGTTTGCCTTTCCATGAGTTTCCTTCATGATTTGACCAACCAAGAAACCGATCGCACGACCCTTACCATTCTTGAAATCTTCGATTGATTTCTCGTTATTATTCAAAACTGTCTCAATCAATGGTTCCAAAACAGCTGGATCTGATAGCTGCACAAGGCCCTTGGCCTCAACCCAAGCCTTTGGCTCACTACCATTTGAAATGATTTCTTGGAATACCTTCTTGGCAATCTTGGATGAGATTGTACCATCCTCAATCAGTTTAATCATACCTGCCAAGTTTTCTGGTGTTAACTTGGTTTCAAGTAATTCCAGTTTATTAGCATTCATATAAGCATTAACTTCACCCATTAGCCAGTTTGCAGCAAGCTTTGCATCAGCACCTTCTGCAACTGTGGCTTCAAAGAAATCAGACATTTCCTTAGTCTGTGTAAGAACACCTGCATCATACTCAGGAATTCCCCACGACGAAACATACTTTTCACGACGCTTATCAGGCATTTCCGGAATTGATGCACGGACTTCTTCGATCCAATCATCTGAAATATGAATCGGTGGAATATCTGGTTCTGGGAAGTAGCGATAGTCGCTCGCCCCTTCTTTGACACGCATCAAGATTGTCTCACCAGTTGGTTCATCGAAACGACGAGTCTCCTGTTGAATTTTTCCTCCCGATAATAAAACTCTTTGCTGTCTCTTAGCCTCATAGTGAGCACCTTTTCTAACATGCTCGAATGAGTTCAAGTTCTTCATCTCAGTCTTAGTCCCAAACTTGTCAGAACCAATCGGGCGTACTGACACGTTAACATCAGCACGCATTGAGCCTTCCTCCATCTTAACATCGGAGATACCCGTAAATTGAATAATTTGACGCAAACGTACTAAGTAAGCATATGCTTCATCGGCAGAAGTAATGTCTGGTTTTGAAACAATTTCAATCAACGGTGTTCCTTGGCGGTTCAAATCAACATATGAATAGCCATCTGGACTATGCGTGTTTTTACCAGCATCTTCTTCAACGTGCATCTCTTCAATTCCAATTTTCTTTTTCTTACCATCTACTTCAATTTCAAGCCAACCATTGCGACCAATCGGCGTTTCGGACTGTGTAATTTGGTATGCCTTGGGGTTATCAGGATAAAAATAATTTTTACGGTCGAAATGAATATCTTTAGTAATTTCACAGTTAAGGGCCAAGGCTGCACGCATCCCATATTCCAGTGCACCCTTATTGACAGTAGGCAATACCCCTGGGAACCCCCAGTCAACAACATTAGTATTTGTATTTTGTTCTACACCATATTTAACAGGTGCAGGTGAGAAAGCCTTCGATTTTGTCTTCATCTCAATGTGGACTTCTAGTCCTATCGTTGTTTCAAAATTCATTAGTCTTGCCCCCCAAACGTTGGAACTTCTTTATGAAAATCAGTTGCCTGCTCAAATGCATAGCCTGCACGATACATTGTCTCTTCATCAAAACGATTAGCAATCAGCTGCATTCCAATTGGAAGGCCATTTGCAAACCCTGCAGGAAGTGACATACCTGGAAGGCCAGCTAAGTTAACAGGAATTGTTAAAATATCGTTCATATACATCGTAACTGGATCATTAATATCTTCACCGATTCCAAATGCTGTAGTTGGGGAAGTTGGTCCTAAAACAAGATCATAATCATTAAACACATTGGCAAAATCTCTGCAAATCAACGTACGAACTTGCGCAGCCTTCTTAAAGAAAGCATCATAAGTTCCAGCAGATAATGAGAAGGTTCCAAGCATGATACGACGCTTAACCTCATCCCCAAAACCTTCCGAACGTGATTTCACATAAACATCTTCCAAGTTCTTTACATCAGCCGCACGATGACCATAACGAATACCATCAAAGCGTTGCAGATTCGAACTTGCTTCAGATGAGGCAATAATGTAATAAACAGGTACACCATACTTACTATGAGGAAGACTAACTTCATCAACAGTAGCACCTAATTTTTCAAAGACTGCAATTGCATTTTTAATTCCCTCTCGAACTTCAGAGGCAACACCTTCGCCCATGTATTCTTTAGGGACTGCAATCTTCATTCCCTTGATATTGCCATCCAACTTAGCAGTAAAGTCTGGAATAGCATGACTTGAACTAGTTGAATCACGAGGATCTAAACCACTAATTGCGTTTAACAAAATTGCATTATCTCTAACCGTACGAGTCAGTGGACCAATCTGATCAAGACTTGATGCAAAAGCAATCAATCCGTATCTTGAGACCCGACCATAGGTTGGCTTTACTCCAACAATTCCATTATAAGCTGCAGGTTGGCGAATTGAACCACCTGTATCTGAACCAAGTGCAGCAATCACTTCACCAGAAGCAACGGCAGCTGCAGAACCACCAGACGAGCCACCAGGAACTTTAGTTTGATCCCAAGCATTCTTTGTCAATTTGAATGCTGAACTCTCTGTCGAACCACCCATTGCAAATTCATCCATATTAGTCTTACCAACCGTAATCGTTTGAAGAGCATTTAACTTTTCTACTACAGTTGCATCATAGATTGGATCGAAATTTTCAAGAATCTTGCTGGCGGCCGTCGTCTTCAAATTCTTCGTTACAATATTATCCTTGATACCTAAAGGAATACCTGACAAAAGATTATCTGCAGCGACTCCTTCTTGATCAAGCTGAGCTGCCTGTTCTAATGCAGCTTCTTTGTTCAAGTTCAAGAATGCTCCAATTTTTTGGTCACGCTTTTCAATATTATCAAAAGTCTGCTGTGTAAGATCAGTCACACTTAATTCCTTATTGACCAATAATTCATGCAAGCTCGCAAAATCATGCTTAAAGTAATTCATGGACTATGCTTCCTCGCTTTCATCAATAATTGCTGGTACCTTGATATATCCATCTTGGTGCTGAGGAACATTTCTCATCAGCTCTTCGCGCGGTGTACCGCTAACCGCAACATCTTCACGCATTACGCCTGTTGCGTCGGTTACGTGTGTAGTTACGGGAATTCCATCAGTATCTACTTCACTGAGTTGTTGGACCATTCCAATAATTTCATCCATCTGTCCTGTAAACTTTTGCAATTCTTCGTCTGTAAAAGCCAACTTTGCTAAACCTGCAACATGCTCTACTTCGCTTGCACTAATTGCCATCCAAACTCCCTCTTTTCCTATTTCATCAGTAATCATTTTAGCATAACTAAACAACTATATGCGCATCAGAATCACGTTTTTTAATAGCTTCCAAAAACATGTGTATAGAAGCTGCTTTCGTCCGCTTTACGTGCAAGAAAACTTTGAACTGTACCATCTGTTCCTTTGACCGTTATATCAATTGGAATTCCACTAGGTAAATAGGTCTTTGCAGCTTGAGCCAAATACTGCGTGAAACTCGTAATTTCAGTTAAGCTGTAGAATTGAGTCGTAATATTAACATTCATTCCTTGAAGCGTCTTGTTCTTATATTCCGCTTGGGCCGTTACCCCCGCAAGATTAGGGAAGAAATTCTGAACTTGCTTCTTAAAGCTTTCAAAGGATGTCTCATCATTATCGTTAGGCACTGAGGACACCGAAGTTTCAGGGAAAACATAACTCTTATAATTGAGGCTCGTCCAATTGTTAATCGTTGAACCACTTTTTACGTAGGTATACTGATAGAATGAGCCACCAACAAGACTATCATTTGTTGCTTGTTGGAACATTGCAATGATAATCGGTGTATTTTCTGACACTCCGCTTGTTTTACGCAGTCGTTCTAAGACCTTTGCTGCCGCCTGCTGCCCCTCAGCAATCATTTTTTTCTTTGAAATAGTTGTAGTATAAGTCGCCCCATACTCTTCCTTTTGATAATAGTCTTTTGCATTCATCCCGATACCAATAGTAATTCCAGCAAGCTGCAGCTTTCCATCAACTTCTTTCATGTAATCCTGTTCTTCAATTTGCTGGATATAAATTGGATTACGCTTATCGGCATCAGTTTGTCCATTATCAACTGGATTTAAGCCAGTTGAATTACTCTTTGACTTTCTTCCAAGCCAATTTTTAACTGTTGTTGAAGACAATAACTGTCCTTCACGAAAGACATAATCACTTGTTGAATACTTTGTCTTGGATATCTGTGTCAATCCTGATTCAAAACTCTTTAAATTCAACAAGTTATCAGAATTTTGCGAGATTCCCACACCACGTGCCTTGCTGGTTAAATACTTACCATTTTCAATAACACCTTGGTATTCACTATCCGCAGCCTTCCCTGTCACTTGGTAACCAGATGAAGATGATGAACCCTTAGCAGCATTCTTTACAGTAGACGTTGCCGAACTTAACTTTGCACATCCTGTAAGTAGCATAATGCTTAATGCAGCGCCCAATATGACTCCTATTTTTTTCACTTTGCAACCTCCATTTGTTCAATAAACTGTTGCTCACTCATTATTTCAATTCCGAGCTCCTCCGCCTTTGTCAATTTGCTGCCAGCATCATGACCAGCAATTACAATGTCAGTTTTTTTCGACACACTGCCGACAACATCGGCACCATTTGCCTCCAGCCACTCTTTTGCCTCAGCACGTTTCAATTGGTCTAGTGTCCCTGTCAAAACAATTTTCTTTCCGTTGAAATAATTATCTGCATTAACACTAGCACCTATATCAGGCCCTAAATATTCCAAATTCACACCGGCATCTGCCAACTCTGTGACCAATTTCTTAACTTCTGCATTATCAAAATAAGTAACAATACTTGTTGCGATTACCTGTCCTAATGAATCTAATTGTGCAATTTCTTCCGTTCCCGCAGCGACAAGCCCAGTCAAGGACTTAAAGTGCGCCATCAGAAGCTTCGCAACTTTTGCACCAACATGTCGGATACCTAATCCAAAAAGAAGTCGCTCTACAGAATTATGCCGACTATTATCGATAGCTGTCAACAGATTGCTAGCAGACTTATCCTTAAAATTATCTAATTTAAGCAAATCTTCAAAAGTTAGGTGATATAAATCTGCAACATCGTTAATTAATTGCTTTGCAAACAGCTGCTCAACAACTTTAGGGCCTAATCCTGTGATATCCATTGCGTTCCGCGATGCAAAATGTACTAAACTTTCTTTAACTAGAGCCGGACATTTTGGATTAATGCAACGTAACGCAACCTCCTCATCAAGATGTACCAATTCTGCATTACAAACTGGACACTTCGTTGGAATTTCGACAATTTTGGAATCTGCTGAACGTTTAGCCAGTACCACTTCTGAGACCTCAGGAATAATATCTCCAGCCTTGTGTAACTTAACTGTATCTAACAGTCGGATATCCTTTTCCTTCAGATAATCTGGATTATGCAATGAAGCCCTTGAAACAGTTGTTCCCGCAAGTTGTACTGCATCCATTACCGCAGTCGGCGTAACAGTTCCTGTCCTTCCAACCGTCCATTCAATTCTCCGTACAACTGTTTCTTGTTCATCTGGCGGAAATTTGTACGCGATAGCCCAGCGAGGTACCTTGACTGTATTTCCAACAATTGCATGTGTCGCTAAATTATCTGCTTTTAATACAATTCCATCGATCTCATATGGCAGTTCTGCTCTTTTTGCTTGATATTCATCGATATACTTAAAAATCTCTTCCATACTTTTTGACTGGCGTGACTCCAAATTGACTTTAAAGCCCCATTCATGTAATTGTTTAAGCACATCTGTTTGAGTTTCTAAACCAAATTTTTCAGGATCCATCAGGTAGTAAATAAAGGTGCTGAGCTGCCTTGAAGCCGTGATTTTTGTATCTAACTGCCTTAGACTTCCAGCTGCAGCATTCCTTGGATTTGCGAAAACTGCCAATCCTTGCTCTTCTCTTTTTTTATTAAGTTTTGCAAATGCTTTTTTTGGCATATAACATTCGCCGCGAACTTCTAGAGTGATTGGTTCTTCCAATCTTAATGGAATTGCCTTGACAGTCTTTAAATTCTCCGTAATATCTTCGCCAATTATTCCATTGCCCCGAGTTGAACCTTGTACAAAAATTCCATCTTTATAAATAAGTGAAATTGCTAAGCCATCGATTTTAAGCTCACAACTGTAATTAACCTTTTCGGCAAGTATTCTACTCAGACGCTGATCAAACTGTTCCAACTCATTCTTTGAGAAAACGTCCCCTAAAGAAAGCATCGGAATCTCATGTTCCTTTTTTTCGAATCCGCTTAGAACTTGTCCACCTACTCGCTGTGTAGGAGAATCTTCTAGAATAAGTTCTGGATATGACTTCTCCAATTCAATAAGTTCGCGATATGCCTTATCGTAAACATAGTCTTCCACAGTTGGCTGATCTTCTACATAATAGCGGTATGCCCAGTCATTCAATTGTTTAACTAATTCAGAGATCCGCTCCTGCGCCTGTTTCCTTGTATCAGCTACCATCTTCTGACCTCCTCGTGATTAGACTATTTTTTCTTAATTGGTGCAAAGGACGCCAGTAGACGCTTAATTCCCATTCCTGCAAACGCAATATCCAATTCCATATCTTCTCCGCTTCCTGCAAGTTTAACGACTGTTCCTTCACCCCAAGCTTTATGTAAGACCTTGTCGCCAACGCTCCAGCCTACCTTCTCTGCACCTGTACCCTTATTTTTTTCGACTGTTCCTGCTGGCATCTTGTAATGTGTCCTAGCTTGCCCGAATGGATAGTCTTTTCTAGAATCATTGTGCCTTATGCTTGTATTAGCAACCTGCTGATTTTCAGCTTGCAGCAATTCAGGATCAATCTCTTCAATAAACCTTGATGCTGGATTATTTTGACGCCTCCCATACAGCATTCTTGAAAATGCATTTGTTAGAAATAGCTCTCTTTCTGCTCGTGTGATTCCAACGTATGCCAATCGTCGTTCTTCCTCAAGTTCATTTTCATCCATCATGGAACGAGACAATGGGAAGATTCCCTCTTCCATTCCCATCATGAAAACAATTGGGAATTCCAATCCTTTTGCAGCATGGAGTGTCATTAAAGTAACCTCATCTGTTTCTTCAACTAAACTATCTTGATCAGAAACCAGTGCGAGATCTGCTAGGAAATCTACAAATGGGTCACTATTTTCATCTTCAGGTTCCCATGAATCATCAAACTGCTTAGTAACCGATAAGAATTCTTCCAAGTTCTCTAAGCGACTTTGATTTTCTAGTGTCTTAGAATCTTCTAGGACTTTCTTATAGCCGCTCTTGTCTAGAATTTTTTCCGTCATTTCCGTAACATTCAATTTATCACGCAATTCATGCAGGCCATTAATCAAATCAGCAAAATTCGCTAATGCATTACTTGCCTTGCCAGAAATATTCGCCAAAACAGCATTACTTGCTGCATCTAAAAGGCTCATTCCCATATTCTGTGCAAAATCATTTAAGCGTTCTATGCTCGTACTACCAATACCTCGTTTTGGCTCATTAACGATTCTTTCAAAACTCAATGAATCCTGTGGGTTAGTTACAAGCTGCATATATGCCAGCACATCACGAATTTCTTTACGATCATAAAATTTATGTGCTCCAACAATCTTGTAAGGAATATTGGCCTTTATAAATGTTTCTTCAATTGTTCGTGACTGTGCATTTGTGCGATACAAAATTGCAAAGTCATTGTAATGGCATCCATTCTCGCGCATCATCTTTTGGATATTGCGTACAACATAGAAGGCTTCATCATTCGCATTTTGTCCACGATAATACCTGATCTTTGTTCCTTCGTTATTTTGTGTCCACAATTCTTTTGCCTTGCGATTCGTATTATTCTTAATCACTGAATTCGCAGCCTGCAGAATTATCTTAGTTGAACGGTAATTTTGTTCCAACTTAACTATTGTCGTGTCTGGATAGTCTTGTTCAAAATTCATGATATTTTCCATATTGGCCCCACGCCAACCATAGATACTCTGGTCTGCATCACCAACGACACATAAATTACGATTCTTTTTTGCCAATAAACTTACAAGTTCGTATTGAGCCTGATTAGTATCCTGATATTCATCGACATGAATGTATTGGAACTTTCGTTGATAGAATTCGAGTACATCCGGCACTTCTTTGAACAAGCGGTGTGTCAACATAATTAGATCATCAAAATCAACTGCTTGATTATTCTCTAATTGTTTTTGGTACTCTGGATAAACATCCGCCACTACTTGTTCGAAGGGGCCTTGGATATTCATACGATAATCTGTGGGTGTCTTCAAATCATTCTTTGCATTCGAGATCTCGCTTAATATTGCCCGTGGATCAAACTTCTTAATATCAATATTCAAATCAGCTAAAATATGCTTGATAAGGGTCCGTTGTTCACTAGTTCCGGTGATCGTAAAAGCTCGATTATAACCAATTTTATCAATATCTCGCCGTAAGATCCTTACACAGAGTGCATGAAATGTTGAAACCCACACATCATTTGCACCCTCTTCCAGTAAATTTCCAATACGTTCGCGCATTTCTGCTGCAGCTTTATTTGTAAAAGTAATTGCCAGTACATTCCAAGGATTGACTTGTTTTTCCTCAATTAGATAAGCTACACGATGTGTCAAAACACGTGTCTTCCCACTTCCAGCTCCTGCAATAATCAATAGTGGGCCTTCAGTACATAAGACCGCTTCTTGCTGCTTATCATTCATTCCTTTTAGTAGTCTTTCTACCGTCACTTTTTTCAATCCTCTCTTGAATCCAATCATATTTTATTATACCAAAAAAAACATTATGCTTCTTAAAAAAAGATAAAAGAATCCGACTTTACCACTGTCAACAGAATAGTTCTCGCATGCAAAATAAAAATTCAAATATATTTTGTCTTGACTCTTCTATATTATTTCAGCTAAACATGTTCCATAAATTAAGAGATTTCGTCTTCCAATCTGGAATTACTGATAACAAAAACACTTGTTATATTCATACTTTCGCATTAATGCCAAGTTTTGCCATCTTATCTCCATACTCTCTTTTTTAAAATAAAATACCACAGCAAGAAAATTAAAATTATTTTCCGCTGCAGTATCTTGTTTAATTCATGACTAAAAGCAATAAACCGTAATAAATTAGGGAACAAATCAAAAGTACGCGCTCTACTCCTGATTCTACTGAATCTCCTCATCCGTTATTTCCTTTGGGGAATCAACTTCAGCGCTTTTGTCATTCCAAATGTTCGTTGCTTCAATCTGTTGAACAGCCTCTGTCGTTGTTCCTGCAAGAACCAATAAATATCCTGGATCAACCATCCTCTTAGTCTGTGGATAGCGATAAAAGCGATAAAACCAATTATCTTTTAAGACCCACTGTGTTCGCAATGGCTCAAGATCCTCATCTTTAACTGCAACCATCACTGTTGGTTGGACAAACCTTACTTGTGGAATTGGCATCTGTGCAAGAGCCCGCAGATGTACTTCAAACATAGAAATGTTGGTTGCTTTCTCAAAAACGAAACCAGCCTTGTGAAGCGCCGGTACAACTCTCTTCACGTAAAGTGATCCACTGTTGGTCAAGAAAAACGCAATTTCCAATACGCCAACATATTCAAGCTGTGTGGCTATTTCAGTCGCAATTCTATGCACCTCTGACTGAACGTCATCCTCAAGCTGACTCTTGGTAATCGACTGAAACAAATGATGATCCCGATATACGTTCTCTACTATTGGGAAAAAATCGAGTTTTCCATCAAATTCCTTGCCAATTATTACTGAAAGTTCCTTTTCATATGGAATCCATGCCTCAAGAACATAAGTACCTAGATCAATAATATCAGCGCATTTTGCAATATCCGACTGTTTATTGATAACTTGCTGTCTTTTTCTCCCAAAACCCTTTTGAATCGGCTTTAAGACACATGGGTAACCGATGGAACCAATTGCTTGATAGATGTCATCCAAACTCACTATAGTTGCGTAAGGTGCAATATTGACATTCATTTGTTCCAAAAATGCACGTTCCAACAAGCGATCCTGTGTAATCTCCAGTGCTTCACTGTCTTGTGGAACTTGCGTATACTGCTTAACTAATTCGACAGCATCTGAGGGTACCTTGTCTGATTCGTAGGTCACAAGATCACACCGCTCGGCAAAGTCTTGCAACTTACTCTTACTGTGTAATGAACCAACAACTCCCAGGTCGGCTTCCTGCATAGTTGGTGCGGCTTCATCACTATTGTAAGCAATAACTTTAAAACCCATCTTTTTTGCTGCTTCCGCAAGCATAATTCCATTGGAACTTTCACCTATGATTCCAATTGTATCTCCTGGAAACAAAATCTTTTTTTCCATTCTCTCACTACTTTCCATATGGATAATCACCCCAGACGTTTTAAAAACGTTCCTGTAACTCTCTCATTAATATTTTACCATATTTATGACAGGATAAAATTTAATAGTTTATAAATATATGAGTACATCAGAAATTGGTTAACTTTTGAGCATTAGCATAAATTACATTCAAGATTCAGGTTAAGTTACAAATAATTTAGCTATTGGTTATTGTATAAATAAAAAACAGGATGGAGTGTGAATAAGTCGGTAAAGCCTAAGTACTACTGCAAGGCTAGACGACAAATCTTGACTTATGGAACACCATTATTCGGAATAAATAATAAAAGAGCCGGGTTAAAATTTGACATTTGAAGTGCTTCATAATTGTTAGACAAAGAGTCTAATGATTGTGAGGTACTTTTTT
>NZ_JQAR01000078.1 GCF_001437155.1 Liquorilactobacillus mali | reverse complement strand
GGTAGATTGCAAATTTAATCCGAATTTTTGGACAAATTTGTCAGCATAACCTGATACGGTGTTTGCCAGTCGAGTATTTTAAGCGGTCGCTGGTTAATTTGGAGTAACGTCGTCGTTAAATCTTGAGCACTAATGTGCTCAAAACGAGTCCCTTTAGGATAAAAATAACGTAAATTCCGATTAAAGCGTTCATTACTACCACGTTCAGCTGG
>NZ_JQAR01000077.1 GCF_001437155.1 Liquorilactobacillus mali | reverse complement strand
TTCTTCGGGGTGTTTGGCCGCATATTCTCTAGCCGCTTGTTTATTCCACCAAACGCCAAATAGGTTTTGCATGGTGCCGTACAAGTAGTTTTCCACGTTCTTGATATGCTTTTCATTGCTTCTTAGGACGTTAAAGTAGCGTCTCAAGGCTTTAGTCATCAAAGGTTTAAGTTCTTCATCGTCCAGTGGGATTAGAACCCCAATATCTTGATGATCCTTTTCAACTCGATATTTAGCATT
>NZ_JQAR01000076.1 GCF_001437155.1 Liquorilactobacillus mali | reverse complement strand
GGTGCGCTTGAGATGCTTATTAAAGTTCTCAATCAGGTTAGTGGAGTATAGTGATTGCCGGATAGCTGGTGGAAAGTCCATGAAAGTGAGTAAATTCGGCATTTTAAGCAGATCTTTGATTAATTTGGGATAGGTCTGATGCCAGTTGTTGGCGAACTCATTCAGTTTCAGTTCGGCTGCTTCACGGTTGGCGGCCCGATGAACTTGTTTAAAGTCACTGATCACGGCCTTGCGGTCTTTTACGC
>NZ_JQAR01000075.1 GCF_001437155.1 Liquorilactobacillus mali | reverse complement strand
TGGAAATGGCTAAAATCGGTTATGCGCGTGTGAGTTCCAAGGAGCAACATTTAGATCGACAGTTAGCGGCTTTAAAAGACGTTGATAAATTATTTACGGATAAATTAAGTGGGGCTAACACTAATCGGCCAGAACTGCAAAAAATGCTGGCCTATATTCGTGAGGGTGATATAGTAATGGTCACTGAATTAGATCGCTTAGGCAGAAACAACCATGATTTGACTAAGATCATGAACTCCATTCAAAATAAGGGTGCCACCCTAGATGTGTT
>NZ_JQAR01000074.1 GCF_001437155.1 Liquorilactobacillus mali | reverse complement strand
GAGAGTATAAAATAGTTTGTGTAAATGAATAAAAATCCTATTGAAAAGGGAATCCCTTCCCCGTATGATTAAATCGTCAAACCAAACCAAAACGGAGGGATTCCCCATGGACCAGTTTACCAAAGATTTAACCAAAACTCTATTATCAAATGGCGATGTTAAAGAACTTTTTCGTCAACAACTCGAAACAGCTATTAATCGAATCTTGCAAGCTGAACTAACAGCTTTGCTTGGTTATGATCCTTATGACCGCTGCGGCTTTAATTCGGGCAATTCTCGCAATGGCCAGTATTATCGCTTAATTGACTCTGAATATGGTAAGTTGAAGATTGCTGTGCCGCGTGACCGTAAGGGCCATTTTCATAACCACCTGCTT
>NZ_JQAR01000073.1 GCF_001437155.1 Liquorilactobacillus mali | reverse complement strand
TAGGTTAGTAGTACATAGGTTTCATATTTCGATATGCGACAGCTGCTTATGGATGAACGCTAAAAAGTAGACATCTGGTGAACTCAGCCAGAACTTCACAAAAATAATTGAGTAGTCTATGGATTCTGTAATCTGATCTGTAGGCTGGGTTCAGAGCCGACCTGCAGACATAGAAGCTGCTGCCTAATGGCTAGAGTGGTAACATGAATGGAGTCTTAACATACAGTAAGGGCATGTTTTTGCTGGTGAGTAAAAAACTTAATTGTTAGGATAGCTGTAAAAAGCTGAAACTAGATTACTTGTGAGTTGAGCGAGGCAAAACCTCAAAAACTGAGTCAACTTATGATTTGTTTTTCGCTGCGAAAACCAGGGAAAAACTTTGTTCATACCGCTTCAGCCTTCCTAAAAACTAAGCCA
>NZ_JQAR01000072.1 GCF_001437155.1 Liquorilactobacillus mali | reverse complement strand
TTTATCACGCCTGCCTGTCACGCAGGAGATCGACGGTTCAAATCCGTCTAGGACCGTGGTACAAGCATATTTATTAAATGAATAGTTTATGGCTCGGTAGCTCAGTTGGTAGAGCAATGGATTGAAGCTCCATGTGTCGGCAGTTCGATTCTGTCCCGCGCCATAAGATTTATGCGGGTGTAGTTTAGTGGTAAAACCACAGCCTTCCAAGCTGTTGTCGCGAGTTCGATTCTCGTCACCCGCTTATTAATTTTTTCATGGAGAAGTACTCAAGTGGCTGAAGAGGCGCCCCTGCTAAGGGTGTAGGTCGCGAAAGCGGCGCGAGGGTTCAAATCCCTCCTTCTCCGTTTTTTTGACCCGTTGGTCAAGTGGTTAAGACACCGCCCTTTCACGGCGGTATCATGGGTTCAAATCCCGTACGGGTCATTTTAATATCGCGGGATGGAGCAGTCTGGTAGCTCGTCGGGCTCATAACCCGAAGGT
>NZ_JQAR01000071.1 GCF_001437155.1 Liquorilactobacillus mali | reverse complement strand
GTGTACCCAGGTGGTACACTTTTTTAGTTGTGCTATACTAAGAAAAACATGTGTACCATTTGGATGTACCAAGGAGGACGCGGGAAATGAAAGTTGGATATGCACGGGTGAGTACCACTGAACAGAACTTAGATCGCCAATTAGACGCACTTAAAAAAGCCGGGGTGCAAAAAATTTTTGCCGAAAAAATTTCGGGGAAGAATGTAGACCGTCCCCAATTAAAAGCTATGTTGGAGTATATTCATGATCAAGATGAGATTGTTGTTTTGAGTTTGGATCGCTTAGGGCGAAGTTCACGTGATTTGACGGAAATTATTGAAGAGGTCCGCCATAAAGGAGCCGTGCTAAATATTTTGGACTTACCAAGTTTTGCGGGTGTTGAAGACCAAAACCTGAAAGCTTTGTTATCCAACTTAGTGTTGGAGATCTACAAATACACGGCTGAAGAGGAGCGGCGGAAAATTCGTGAACGTCAGCGCCAAGGAATTGAGTTGGCCAAACAACGTGGCGCTTATAAAGGAGCAGTGCGTTTGTACGCACCGGATTCACCTGATCGCCG
>NZ_JQAR01000070.1 GCF_001437155.1 Liquorilactobacillus mali | reverse complement strand
GGGTTCTATAATATTTGGTACTGATAGAAAAATCTTCTCTCAGTACCAATTTTGTTTTATGATAAAAAAATAGAGATGAAGACACACTTCATCTCAAAGAAACAATCCCTACACTGAAAGGAATGTCCTACATGAAGAATTGTACACTGGATCTATTGGGAATTAAAGACTCACACCTGGAATTTGATCCAAAATATAAGAATAAAGTGATAGCTGCAGGATTTTACCAACATAAAAAAGTCCGCAAGATCCATTTGCGGCAATCTTATCCTTGTGCTTGCCCAGTTTGTGGTCAAAAAATGCGCTACAACGGTTTTAAAACCGTTGAGATGCTCGGTTTGCCTTCGGGTGGGATCACAAATGTTTTTTCGATCCGCAAACAAAAATATCTCTGCCCGGCTTCAGCTGCCTGCCCTAAAACTATTACAAAACTTGCGGAGATCAAGGACGTCAAGGCTAACGACCAAATCTCACAAGCCGTTAAATATCAGGCTATTTCTAAATTAGACCAGAATATCTCACAAAAAGATATTGCCGCTGATTTTGGGATCTCTGGAATGACAGTGATGCGCTTTGCGCAAGAGCTCTCAACTTACTTAAGGCCCAATCATCATTTCTTACCGCAAAATATCGCTTTTGACGACTTTAAAGCGGGCAACTTTTCTAGTAGCGGCATGAGTATCATTGTCATGGACATTGCGACACGCCGCACGTTAGATATCGTGCGTTCTCGGCATAATACATACTTACGAAGTTACTTT
>NZ_JQAR01000007.1 GCF_001437155.1 Liquorilactobacillus mali | reverse complement strand
GGATTCCCTTTTCAATAGGATTTTTATTCATTTACACAAACTATTTTATACTCTCATAGGAACAGTAACTACGCCAGTTTTTGTTACTCCATTACTTATGTCTCCGTCCCAACTTTCTCCACTATCTGCTTCGTGTTGCTCGGATCCGTTGTATATATATGTTCCTTGAGTTGGATATACAGAAACATCACGATTGGCTTTTACTGAAAAATATAGTCTTACGAAGCCTTGAGCTTTAAATGTTCCATCATTAGCCGACTTATAAGTTGTTGGACTGTCAAGCGTGTAAAGAACAACTTTGGGAACGGAAATTGTAGCAGCATTCCAAGAAGTATCTGTGTAGTTAGTAGAGTATGTTTTTGCTTTTGAATAATTGTAGCTCTGATAATCAACTGTTATTTTTTTAGAAGTTGTTGATGATTCAGTGCTTTTTTCAGAATTAGTAGTTTGATGTCCTGATGCTTTAGATGTGCTATTACTGTTAGAAGAACTTGCCCCTTTTTTGTTTCCTCCCACAAGCCCAAATGCAAAAAACAGAACTATAATAGCTAATACCCAAATCCACCATTTTTTATACCAAGGTTTTACTTGGACATAAGTGTTTCCTTCTTCGTCTTGAATCTTTCTAGACATAATAATTCCCCCAAATTATTTATTTTCTAAGTAAAGCAAGTATACCAGTAATGATAAACAAAATTCCTCCGGCTATACCATATACACCACAAAATCCCCCAATATATATGCCTATAGCTAAGATAACCCATCCAATCAGTTTTCTATTTTTGTTGATAAAAAAACATAAAATAAAGGCAAGGACAGCTAAAAGAATTCCAAAGATAAATTTAGTTGTGTAAATTCCGCCACCGCCCCAAGCGTCAGCAAGTGATGCCACTCCTAGCCCTGAACCAATTAAAAGAACGGAAATAATTAGTGAAATTGCGCCCATAACTATTTCAACTGTTCTTTTTCTATTTGTTTCTGGTTCAATTTTCTTATATTTTTTACCATCTGTTCCCTGAATAATTTTTGCCATATATGCTCCCCCCTGGAATATGTATTCAGCTTTTATAGTCATCAGTTTTTGGACTATAGCACTTTCAATATAAAAAACTATTATTTTAAATAACTATCATTTGTAGTTTGAACCAATCCGTATTTATTTTCAAGTCGAGTTTAACATAGTTGAAATACGGAGACATATTTAGAAAAATGTAGAAGTCGATAATTTTTATTATTTTTCACTGTGATTACTTTTTAATGATAATGACAAATCGTCCTATAGGCAAAGATTAAAACAGTAATAATATTTACAAAAAGGCAAAAGAGGTGTAATATAAATAGTAATTGTTACTGTTTAAAAAGAAAGAAGGAATTATTTTGGCTAAAAAGTCTAAAATAGCAAAGCAAAAGAAATTAGAGATGCAGGTTGCTAAATATGCTGAGAGAAGAAAAGAATTGATTGCAAAGCATGATTACGAGGGATTAAGCAAACTACCACGGAACGCTTCGCCAACTCGATTACATAATCGTGATTTTTTGGACGGAAGACCACATGCCTACATGCGTAAGTTTGGAATGTCAAGAATTAGATTTAGAGAATTGGCACACAAAGGACAAATTCCTGGTGTAAAAAAGGCTAGTTGGTAAAAAAAGAGGGGGAATAATTATGGCTGTTCCAGCAAGAAAAACATCAAAAAGCAAGAAAAATAAACGCAGAGGGAATAAAAAGTTAACTGTACCACCATTTTCCTTAAATACTTCTACAGGTGAATATCATCGGAGTCATCATTATTCACTGGAGGAGATAAAAAACCGTAAGAAGTGAGGTATTTTTTATGAGAGTAATTTATCCAGTTCTTGTTGAACAGGCGGTTGAAGAACTTGCTGAAGGTGAAGATGTAACGTTAGATTATAAAGCACAAGTTTACCAAGCGCTAATAAAGGACAAAATTATTGATGAATTTGGTTTGCCGACAGAATATGCTTTGAAGCAAGGATATGTTGAGAGTATCACAGAAGAACCATATCTTGAGTGGGATGAATTTCTTGATATTTATCCTATATTTAAAAAATGTGAGAAATCAGAATTTGAAAGAATCGATGGCTTTTGGGAAGTAACAACAGATCTTCAAAAGAAGCTGATGAGTGAGTCTTATCAAGCAACATTAACTAATATTGAAAAGGCTCAAATTCAAGAATTTCTGACAGGAAGACAAGAAACTATTTAGTACATACTGTTTTACCCATCCATTTATAACTTTGGTGAAGATAGTAATGGAAAGAAAAGTAGAGAGTAATCGAATCTGCAAATTTTATTATTAATGTAAAATTACTAATGTCAGTTATTTCGCTGTGAGTTACGCAAAAGAAGACAGCAAATTTTTAATCATAGAAAATGAAAAGGAACCAGATCAAGAGTCGAATTTTGATCTGGTCCTTTTTTAAAGTGTTTTTAATTTTGTCTGAATTTGTTTATATTAGAAGTTTCCGTTATCGTTGGCTTTTACGAATTCTTTGATTCTTGTCGCCTTTTCTCTCAGCAGAAATTGTTCTTCTTTCCATGATTCGTATACTTGACTTGTAGCGCCAACTACATAGACAGTTGTATAATACATTTGTTTACTCTGTGGATCAATGACCGTTTTTTGTCCAACATGAAGGAGTCTCCAGCCATTTTCAAGGTAGTCATTTGCAATAATGTTACTATTAGCATCGTCGAATTCAAAAGTGAAAACAATATCTTCCATTGACACAACATTCCTTTCTAAGATAAAAATCTAATTTACAGGAGTTATTCTAGCATAAATAAAAGCGCTAACATAGAGATTTGTTTATAGAATTAAAAATGCATGTATTTTTTTTCAATGAACTATGGGTAACAATGGAAAATACTTGATGATGAAGAAATTATGCTTAATCCCAGTAAATATTATTGACATTGCTCCTTTAAAAATATATTATTATCTTACTTATAATTTGTAATTACCGTGAAGAGATAAGTAATGGTAGGAGTAACTTTAGAGAGCTTGCATCTGCTGAAAGCAAGTATTATGAATATCAAGAAAATGGTCTTGGAGTAATATATTGTCGAGCGGTTTCTGTAAGACAGTATTGGAGGGATCCCATTACAAATCCAGATATATCATTCTAATCTGAATGAGTATCTCTTGAGTCATTTTGATGTGAGTTAAAATGTAAATCTAGGTGGTACCACGAATACAATTCGTCCTTGAAAATATATTTTCAGGGGCTTTTTTAATTTAATCAAACAAAGGAGAGATCTTATGGGAAAGTATGTAGTTAATTCAAGTATCAGAAATATTGGTTACCAAGTTGGAACACAGGCTGGGGTTCATCGCTATTTAATGGATGAACCGACAACTGCTCGTGGAACTGATGCAGGTCCCAATCCAGTACAGTATTTAATTGGGGCGGTGAATGGCTGTCTAACTATTACTGCCCAATCAGTTGCAAGAAAATATAAGATTAAGCTTGAAAAATTCGATATTCGTTCAGTGGGAAATGTTGCTAAGCATGAGGATGGGACCTCCGAGGTCGATGAAATTGTGGTTAATATTACATTTAAGGCTGATATTAATGGGAAAGCCAAAGATGATTTTATTGCAGAGACGCTTGCTAAGTGTACTGTCCATAAAACACTAGAGGCAGGAGTAAAATTCACTTTTAATTTTGAACAAGAATAGGAAAAATGGGGTAGTTTATCACACAGTAGGATTTGCTGATTACACAAGATCTTATTGGAAATAGGTTAATTATGCAAAAATTTTGTCAGTAAAAATCGCAGTTCAGAGATGCATTTTGAAATTTTATAAACTACAATAGAATTATGAATAATTCGAAGTAGGAAGTGATTGAATGATTTGGTTATGGATGCATCTATTTTCATGGATCGTTTTACTGATTGTTGTTCTCTTTGCAGTTTTCAGTAGAAATGGTGCAGGTAAATTATTAAAGATGATTGCAAGGATTTGTTATATGGTCGCAATTATTAGTGGAATAATCCTTTTAAAGTATGCTTGGGAAACATCACCTGTCTTAGCAATTGTTAAGGCCGTTCTTGCAATAGGATTGATAGGTTTTTGCGAGATATACTTTAGTCGTAAGAAGGGTGTTGGGAATAGTATTAAGGCTTTATTGGTTACAGCAACCATAGTTGTTGGTATTATAGGTTTTATTTTAGCGGGCGGACGTCCATTTTGAAAAAAACAAATATAGAAAACGGAAAATAAGTCGGCAAAATTTAAACATTAGTTGCAAAATTGCGAGCATAGCGGGTCAATTTTTGTTATGAGTAATTCGTGTTAGACGATTAAACTTACAAAACAAGTTTATCTAGATAAGTAGAGAGCTAGGATAAAATTAAACTTTTGACCAGCTCTCTTTTTGTTTTTCCTAGTGGCAGTAAATATTGAGAAAGGTCGTGGCAAACCTTTTTAAAAGTATTTTTTTTAAATAAATCTTGACTGTATTTGTAGTCAGATTTAGTATAAGACTATCGATAATTAATTTTTGATGTCAAAAATGTTTTTTTTTAATTGTTTTGTTATTTATCAACTTTAGAAAAGAGGAAATCTTATGCCGTACATGAACAGTCAAATTGTGAATGTTATTGTCATTATTCTAGTTATTATTACCATGCGTGTGCGTGATTTTATGACTGGAAAATTTTGGCTTGGCTAAGATTTGAAAAATCAGAGAAACCACCGCGCGAATTATAGCACGGTGGTTTTTTGTTTATATGGGAGGGAAAAAATTTAATAGGATATTAATGTTTTTATTCAGTTAATGAAGGCCTTAAGAGAGATAAAAGGAATAGTTTAATAAATTAGAAGGGATTTAAAACAATGAATAAAATTGAAAAGATAAGTAAACTAATAGGAAAGTATTTTACGTTAGCAATTGTTTTTTGGGTAGTTTTCAATTATTTTTTGCCGAAGACAAGTGAATGGGTAGTTCCAAATGTCGCATATTTGTTAGGAATAATTCTTTTTGGGATGGGACTAACTTTAAAATTGCAAGATTTTGAAAGAATTGCTAAGAGACCATTTCCTGTTGTTGCAGGAACTTGTGCACATTATTTGATCATGCCGACAATTGCTTGGGTTTTATGTCTAGTGTTTCAACTAAAAGGTGCAACTGCAGCAGGTGTGATTCTAGTAGGTTCCTGTCCAAGTGGAACCTCATCAAGTGTAATGGCGTATTTGGCAGGTGGCGATGTTGCTCTTGATGTATCAATTGAGACACTATCAACATTGCTCGCGCCAGTTGCATTACCTGGATTATTATTACTTTTTGCGGGAAAATATGTTGATATTCCGACGTTTTCATTATTTTTAAGTACGATAAAAATTGTTTTAGTGCCAATTCTGCTTGGATTACTAGTACATCATTTGTTTAAAGATAAGATCGAATGGGTGACGAAATTTTTGCCTGTTGTCTCACAACTAGCAATTCTTCTAATAATTGGGGCAGTAATTTCTGCTAATCACGCAGACTTGATGACAACACAAACTTTACTTGTTATTCCAGTTGTAATGCTGCATAATTTATCAGGTTATGGACTTGGATACCTATTTTCAAAATTAATCAGATTAAGGACGCCACAGAGAAAGGCAATTACATTTGAAGTGGGAATGCAAGACTCAAGTTTGGGAGCAACCTTGGCCATGAAGTATTTTGTTCCGGCTGCAGCAATTCCTTCTACAATCTTTAGTATCTGGCATAATATATCTGGATCTATTCTAGCAGTTAATTGGAAAAATAAGTCAATTAATGATGAAAACGCGAAGATGGAGAAAAAAGGGAAACCGGCTGTTGATTGAAGTATGAACGAACTTTGAATCAACAAATCAACAAGTGGAGACAAAATTTATAGAATGCATTTGTAAGAAATAAATAGAGGAGTCGGATCAAAAATTTAACTTTTGACCCGACTCCTTTCTTGGTGCATGAAGAATATCACTAAATACAAAAATTGTTAATTATTAAAGCTCTTTGAAGATGGCTTCTTACCGCTAGGCATACCTTTCATTTTTTTACCATTAGGTACACCTTTCGAATTACCCATTTGAACGCTGGTTTGTGCATTATGGGCTCCGAAGTAATATCCGATTCCACCACTTGCACCTGCAATTAATAAGACAAATAGCCCGATAATTAATATTTTCCTTGTGCTACGATCTTTGGCTGTCATAATTGATTCCTCCTTATACCTTACATCAATGATGATATCCTAAGAAATTTTCATTTAAAGGAAGATAACTTGTCTTTTTAGTAAAAAAAATATGAAAAGAAGAAAATTTGTGGAATAAACTAAATATCATATAGTGTATAATTGTAATGGTGAAAGGGAGCTGAAGCATAATGATGAAAATCTATTACAAAGCAGACTATGACAAAAAAGAAATTGAATTTGAAAAGCCTGGTGATTTTGTGGGAAGTCTCTTGGTAGATGATCCTGAACTGCAAGATGGTTATGAAGTATTTAAAGTGACGATAGATGGAAAAGAAGTAACGGATTTTAATGGCAAAACAATGCTTGATCTATTTAATTATTATTGGAAAAGAGTATAAATATAAAAATATAGTTGGGCTAGATTCATTGTTATGTCGTGTGGGTAATCACTTGTTGGTCGTCATTGATTACTATCTAACTTGTTGAGTGACGTAAAGTAAATTAAGATATTTATAACTGCATAGATATGGGATTTCTAGGGACTTTAACCGGTTTGGTTAAAGTCCCTTTTTTCTATTAAAAAAATTATTGCATAAAATTAATAAAACAAATGAGATTATTTACAAAAAAGGACTCGTAATAAAGTTATGAGCAAATGCAAGTCTTTGAACGTTCAGAAGTTTCAAATGAATTCTGAAGTGTAAATAAGTTTAATATGCAACTTGCAAAAAATCATTTTCATAATGCAATTTATTGAGAATAGTCCGTTAAAAGAATCTAGATGTCTGTTTTCTAATGATTTTTAGTCATAATGTTTTATGAAAAATCTATAACTTCATATACTCTTAATTAGTTATTTTATTTAAGAAAGTAGGGAGTGATTGAAGATATATGTAATAAATTTAGTTATAGGTAATGATAAGGGACAGCGAAGATAAGTGCGTTTGAATAAAAAATGTGGCAAAATAGTTATCAAAGTAGGCTTTTTTGTTATACTTGAATATGATAAATTTTGTACTTTTTTCTATTGAATGTTAAAGAAAATAAGTGAATAATAATATCTATCACGAAACAAGTGGGTGAAGGGGAAAGATGAACTTAAAAAAATGGGGTTTGGCTGTTATGATCTATATTGCAGTTTTTTTTGTTGTAGCGCTTTTCCAAGAACAAAGATGGAATGCCTTTAGAAATAATCCGGCATGTCAGGTTGTTCAAGCGAATACAAAAAGAAAGGCACTGCATAAGATTGCTAGGAAAATAGCCACATATTATCAAGGGTGGCAAGTACCATATGATTATCGTGTGGGATATGAGTATGATATTTCTATGCCTTGGCAAGGAGAAAATCGGTACAAATTTAATTATATTTTTAATACAGCAGTTAATAATAGAAGCATTGGGCAAAATTTTGGGGGTTCAATGTTTGATGGCTCAATGTACGCAACAAAAACTTTTTATTTGCACCATACTGGAAATCACTGGTGGATTCAAAGTAAAGGAAAAAAAGAAGAGTTGGTTAAGTCAAAATCGGTTAAGAAAAATAAAAAAATAGCCAAAAAAGCAGTTGTTAAGTCGATTGATGCGAGCGGTAAAAGGTCATTAGGTTCCAGTAATCATTCTGCAGTTAAACTTCCTGCGACAATAACCCATTCTGAGAAAATGCAATATTTTACACAAAATCAAACCATGTTTGTAACATATGACAATCGAAAAACAAAAGTTGAGGTTCCGAATGGTTATCAGCAAGTGTTTCTAACTGTAAATAATACGTATAACGAAACACTTAATCCAGGAAGCTATATTGTTACGCCGGAATTCACAGCTTTTGTTGCATATCGTGCTAAAAGTACGGGCTTACTTTATAGTCTGGATGAAGGTAAGCACTGGGAATTTTCACAATTTAAGTACAATGGGTTCCGCGGGAATGCTTTTATTTCTAAAACCAGTGACAAGGTTTTTGTCACCTATGCAACAGATGAGTCATTGGGAACAGAATACTACCTAACTGTTTCGAGTAGTGATTTAAAGAATTGGGAAGAGGTCAAGTATCAAAAGAAGTTGGACCAGAGTAATGTTTCACTTGTTTATTGGGGGAATGATCACTTGGTTTATTATGCAAGTAAATTAGGTGGATTTAATTTTTCTGATGATGGAGGGCAACATTTTCATCCTGTCACATTAGAATTTCCAGATAATATTAATAATATAACTGGAGGTAATCCTTTTACAGTTCCAACTTATATATATACAAATCAAGGCAAAATGTATTTGATTATGAGGCAAGATCAAAATGGAGATTATGCAAGGGACCATCATCTAATGCAAGCAGTTTTAACTCAGAACCTAGAATTAAGTTCATTCGTATATCAACGACAACAGGCGGAAAAATGAGAGAGGTGAGCGTATTGATGAAAACATTCAGGATAGCAAGTACAGCAGTCACAGTGCTTTTTTCAAGCTTTTTTATGTACAATGCGCTTGTACTATTTGTTAGATATGGTAGTTTGATTCAGGGACTATTAATGCTTATAGCCGGGATACTAGTTGGACAATTGTTTTTTCTAAATTGCTATAATTTATTTGGATATGAAAGATCAACTAGTAGTAATTCATCGGCGGAAAGCGTTTGGAGACACATTTACCGAAGCAATTATCTGGTTGCTTTTTCATATGGGCTAGCTAGTACCGGAGGAGTAATTTATTTATATCGTTATTTTCCGGCTATGTTTATGTTTGGAATATTAACTCCTTTTATTTTGTTTTTATTTCTAATAATATATGCATATTGGAAGAGAAACAGATTGAATAAGTTTGACCCTTTTGGCAGAGTTTTTGAGACTTTAGAGGTTGAAGAGTTAAGGCCTAATAAGATTAAAAGTCATGAGATACTTAATCAGTTTATTAAGAAGCGCTTTCAAAATCAGCTAATATTATTTGTCAATATGAACTTAATTATTTTTGTAGTTTATTTCAGTATATATTTTAATAAGTATAGTTCTTTATTGATATATTTATTGCTTATTTGGGAGGTTACAGCCATTATTTCTTACTTGGTGTTAAATATAAGAGAAACAATTAGAGTAAGGCAGCATATTTATGATGGCGAATATGCTGAAATTATCTTGTTCTTAAAAAATATTTACAGTATTCCCAAGGATAAAGTGGTTAGAAGTAAAGCTTTTGAACAATATCTGATTTATGCATTATATTTAGATAATCAATATAAACAATGTCTTAGAGTCTTGGAAGGGGCGGTTTTTCAAAGTGCAATAGCCATTTGGGTCGAACCATACAAGGTTTTTTGTCTATTGGAGCTTGGAAGATTTGATGAGGCAAAAGATGCGTTTGAAAAAGTAAAAATGGGCAACAGTATGATAAAGTCAAAAAGGGCCAAGAATGTGGTCATTAAGTATGAACAATATTTTACAGAGCTTTTTAAGGGAAATAATGCAGCTGCTATTGAAGTTGCAGAGAGTTTAAAGAACAAAGAGCAATCTCAAAAGGAAATAATTGACCATTTAAAAAGACTTGCTAAGAAATATGAGTAGCTGTGTAATATTAATGAGATCAAGAAGGTCTCAATGAGATAGCAAATTTTAATTTGTGAAACTGGTTGTTTATTGCGGAGTCAAAATTTGGTTAATCAGACGCGCAGCATGATTTTCTTTTGGTTCCAGTCACTCAGCTAGTTTTGACACTTTGATACTAAATAAGGTCTGATTTATATCATAATTAGTGTATATTTTGGATATTCTTTTCATTAGGAATTGTTTTTGAAAGTGCTGGCTGCAACCGGTACTTTTTTATTTTTAATCACACCAAAAGAGCTGCACTAGAAAAATCATTACTTTTTCTGATGCAGCTCTTTAACTTAGGGACTTATGATCCCGCGCTTTTATATTATTGTTTCGGATAAATGTGTTCTATAAGCTTAAAACTTTTCTGTCCAACGTATAAATACTTAGAGCAAAGGATTCACTGTGTTCGTAATTTTACGTTAGTATTCAAATTTTACAAACCTATGTCATAACCTATTCACGTTCCTGGTTATTTTAAACCCATTATTAAGATTAAATAGATATTAGCCATCAACGCTAGTATGTTTATTTAGTGACGTTTAATTCAACATCACCCAATCCATTGTCAAAATGAGCCGACCAAGTTCCTTCTTGTAGCTTAGGAGGCAACACAAAAGTTCCAGTTGAAACATATTGGCCAGCTGTTAATTTCTTACCATGTTGCTGTAATTTAACAACTAGCCATTGCAATGATTTTAATGGATTGCCAAGAACTTCTGACGATGTACCTTTTTTAAGAGATTGATCATTGAATTTGAGGTTGCAATGTACTTCTGAAACAGCTTTGACGCTTTCAAAAACAACTGTTGTAGGGAACAAATCACCTACGACAATCAATCCGCCGACAGCGGCATCTGAAACAACTAGATTTTTCTCAAGACTTGGGAACCAGTCCTTGAATCTGCAGTCGGGAACTTCAAGCGCACCCGCAACACTTGTTTTTTGCATCAGTTGTTCAAGGTCATCTTCTGGACTGAGATCCTTGTCAACACGAAATGCTAATTCAACTTCGACTAGCGGTTCTAACATATCACTGAGTGCAAAGCTGGCAGGTGAGTGTAGGAAACGACTCTCAACTTGAGCTCCATATAGGGGTGAGTCAGAATCAAACATTTTTTGTGTTTCTTCACTAGTGAGTGAGATCTTATAGCCGCCAACAGCTTCATTCTTAAGTTCCATCAGGCGGTTTTGCACGCGATAAGCACTCTCTTCATCAGGTACTTTGTTAGACCAATCTGCGACATCGAGCGGTTTGTTTGTTGTGTAGGCTTGATATAGTGTATTTGCTAATGTTTCTTCAGTTTCAGTTAAAGCAGCTAATTTGTTTTGTTGTTTTTCCATTGTGATAATCTCCTTTTATTTATGGATTTCTCACTTTGTTTAGATGAGAAATCACTATTGACTTAATCTGTATTTTGTCATCATTCTTAATAATGCCGCTTGGATCATCCATAGGTCCTCATCTCCTTTCAAAATTATACGAATAAAAAAAACGCCCTCCAGCAGAATAACTCTGCTTAAAGGACGTTAAAAACGTGGTACCACCTTTTTTTATACCTGAAACTAATTTCAAGTACCTTAAACAAACTGTCAAAACAATTCGTTGTCTCTGTAATGGGAGTACCCAGTAGAATCTACTCAAAGTTCGATCTGCAACTCATAGGGGATTTTCACTAATTTAAACTTAATCATCTCACACCACCCGATGACTCTCTGAATTGTTCAAAGAAACTACTTTCCTAATCAACGTTTAATATTCGTATTAACTTGTTAATCGTATTTTAGTAATACTCACATAAAATGTCAAGAGAAAATTTAAATTTTCTATTTTTTAATCTTGTGCAAGAATTTTGATCCCTTTGTATATGTTGTAAATAAATACAATTAAGTCAATCAACGAGACTATACCAAGGGCTAAAACGACTCCCCAACCTGTTAACTGTGCTTGGTCTGTTACTATACCTGTTGTACCGACAAAGATGATTCCCATGAGGGTAAGAAAAACAGGAAGCAGATGCAATAAAAACGCTTTTTTTGCGTGATTACGGATGACTGGCTCGTCGGCACAGACAAACCAGATAATAAGTGGAAAGATAAATGGTGCGAAAACGATAGAAAAATAAGAAAGAGCACTTAATATTTTAATTTTTTGCATAATTTCCCCCAAAAAGTAAAAGTCATTAATTCCAGCGTAATCTGAAATATAATACTATGATATACTGAAACTGTTAAGCTAACAATTAATCGCGTGTTTCTGAATAATTTTTTATACAGAGCATTTTTATAGATGATATTAATTTTTTATTTTGATTTAGGGGGATGAAGGGATGCTCGTTGATTTTTTAAACGATTATTATCAAGCAAATTTAAAAAGTATTCATGATGTGGCAGGCAATCAACATCTTGTTGGAAACAGTAAGGTTTTTCACAAACCGCTTTTTGTCAAGATATTTAAAGAAAAGGCAATGTTTTATGCTGAACAACACGTTAATCAATTCTATTATCCAGATATATACTTAGATAGTGTAATTTTTGAGGATAAGTACGTTGTAACTTTGCGTGACCGCAACTTAAAAGACGTTGACAACCGAAAGATGACTCCTGAAATGGCATATGAATATGGCAAGCTGTTAGGCAGTTTTCATCGGAAAGTTACTGGAAATGTTTCAGTTGAAGATAACAGACAACCATTGTCGCAACTTTTAACACAGAAAGTCGAACAGCTGCAAGGAAGCCTTTATTACGAAAATGCGCAGAAGGTTCTTGAACTTTTGAAATCAGATTTCGACAAGGATAACCTTGAATACGAACAGTTGCCAAAAGTGGTACTACATGGTGATTTTAGTGTGCGCAACATTATGGAATTTGAGGGTAAGAACATTTTGATTGATTTCGAACGTTCTCATGTTGGGACAAGCTACCAAGACTTTATCAAATTCTTCTATAATGAGGTTCGTGATGTCAAATTACGAAATGAGTTCTTGAAGGGATATGAACAAGAACATCCTTTTGAGATACCTAGCAATGATCTTCAACGCTGTTTATTGTTTTTATGTGCTCTTGATATCAGTCAGTATAATATTACCCATTCGGGTGGTAAATTTGGAGATATGGCAAGTAATATGATAGCAACCATTAAAGATGGTGATGCAGTTCTGAAATTATAGCAATTATTTATTCTAAAACCACTAAGTATCTGAAAAGTTTTTTTATCACTTGTATAGGACGCATGTCTGAAAGATATTGACATTTTTAAACTTGTCGAAAGCACAGTGGGGGTGTTTCATGGACATCACCAAGCTTTTATTTTGTTCTCTAGAAAGGCGTTGTACTTAATTGATCATTCGTAGAGAACATTTTTTTTGCAAAAAAAAGTTGATAAACGGTAATTTAACAGTCTATCAACAGGAAAATATAATTTTTGTTTTAAGAATAAGGTAGTTACAATTCAGAGATCTCTCCGAATTATGAACTTAGTTTTATGAACTAAGCCTATGGATAATTTGAAGTAAGATTGAGAATTTTGACTTATGGAATACATTTATCCAGAATAAATAGATGAGTCAGGGCAAAATATAAGTTTTGATCTAGTCTCTTATATATGCTCGACTTTTTTAGAAAACGCTAAGATAGAATAGATAGAATACTCCTACCTAGTTTTCGAAACCCTTTGAATTTCGTTGAACTTCATCATTTTTGAAATGCTTATATTCATTTCTTTTTTGCTGCACATTTCCAAAAAATTGGACTAAAGTCGCAAAAATGAGGATTCCAATAATAGCTATGAATGTCGTCATTTAAGTCACATCCTTCTTCTTATATGTCATTATTATTACATTATTACAAAAAAGTTTCAAGAAAAAAGTATCATGTGAATAAAGACAAAGTAGTAAAACAGAGGAAAAACATTTTAGAAGGGTCTATTAGAATTAAAATGCATTGATTATACACTTATATTCCAAAAGTAATTGACAGTTTATTTAGACTATCATATAATAATTGGTGTTGTTTATGGCTCGGTAGCTCAGCTGGATAGAGCATCCGCCTTCTAAGCGGACGGTCGAGAGTTCGAATCTCTCCCGCGCCATTGTCGTGATTACTTAGGTGGGGACTTGAACATTTCTATGTTTCAGGTCTTTTTATCTGTCAAAGTGATTGACGCAAGATAGAAAATCTGCTATGATTCTAATGTTGTATTTGTGCATGCCACAACTGCAACCGCACATGACCAGTTCACAAGAGTCTTTTGACCACTCAGTCGTGGCGAGTCTAAGTAAATTAAGGAGGTGCACATATGTACGCAATTATTAAAACCGGTGGCAAGCAACTTAAGGTTGAAGCCGGACAAGCAATCTACGTTGAAAAATTGACTGCAGAAGCAGGCGAGAAGGTAACGTTTGATCAAGTTGTTTTAGTAGGTGGCGAAGACACTAAAGTTGGGAAGCCATTTGTTGATGGTGTAACTGTTACGGGTACTGTTGAAAAGCAGGGCCGTGAAAAGAAAGTTGTTACTTTCAAGTACAAAGCAAAGAAACATTCACATACAAAACAAGGTCATCGTCAACCATATACAAAAGTTGTTATTGATGCAATTAATGCATAATTATTGAGGTGGATTTGAATGATAAGGGCTTCTTTTATCTACAAGGAAAACCAACTAGTTGGTTTTGAACTTAAAGGACATGCTGAGTCAGGAGAATATGGCCAAGATATTGTGTGTGCAGCTGTTTCCGTTTTGTCAATTAGTACGATAAATGGTCTTGAGCAACTTGCAAAAGTCAGAGTACATGTTGACACTAATGAACAAGATGGTGGGTTCATGCAAGTACAACTTGATGATTCTGCTGTTGATAATGAAGCTGCACAGTTGCTACTAGCTAATTTTAAATTAGGTATTAGTGATGTAACAACAAACTATTCTGATTATATTGAAATTACGAAAAATAAAAGCTAGGGAGGTGCACTAACTATGTTAATGAATTTACAATTCTTCGCTCATAAAAAGGGTGGTGGTTCGACTTCTAACGGACGCGACTCTGAATCAAAACGTTTAGGCGCTAAGCGTGCTGATGGACAATTTGTTTCTGGTGGTTCAATCCTTTATCGCCAACGTGGTACACGTATTTATCCAGGTGTTAATGTTGGTATGGGTGGCGACAACACATTATTCGCTAAAGTTGAAGGTGTTGTTCGTTTCGAGCGTAAAGGTCGCGACAAGAAGCAAGTATCTGTTTACCCTGTGGCTGAATAGATTAAATAAAGCTTTTGATATAAGATCAATACGGAACGTTACGTTTTGTGTTGGTCTTTTTTTATTATTTTTCAAAGATGGGAGGAATTTTTAATGAGTTCAAAAAGAGTTGAAAATTTACGCGAATTAATGGCAAAAATGAGTATCGACAGTTTTTTAGTGACTGACCCACTTAACATCTATTACTTGAGCGGTTTTACGGGAGATGATGGACTGCTGTTAGTTACGGAAAATAACCAATACTTGATTACTGACAGCCGCTTTGAACAACAAATTAAAGCAAATCATTCTGACTGGAATTTCTGTAACACTCGTAATTACTTAAAAACAGCTTGTGAACTTGTTGAAAAGGAACATCTGTCAGCAATGGCCTTTGAAGATACGATCTCATATCAAGATTATGATTTCATAGATGAGAATGCTGCTTCGGACATTGTCCCCGTTTCTGCAGTTATTGAGAAGTTGCGTGCGATCAAGGATCAAAATGAAATTAATGAAATTCGTGAGTCTTGTAAGATTGCTGGAAAAGGATACGAGTTCATGTTGCAAAATGCTCATGTGTCTCAAAGTGAACTGGAACTATCTAATGAACTTGACTATTTTATGAAAAAGAATGGGACAGAGGAGAAGTCTTTTGAAACGATTGTCGCAAGTGGTGATCGAACGACCTGGCCTCATGGAACAGCAACTAGAAAGCTGTTAGAAGATGGTGACCTGCTAACGGTTGACTTTGGTTACTATTACCATCATTATACTTCCGACGTAACCAGAACTTTCTCATTAGGAAAACAGACTCAAAAGGTCAAAGACTTGTATCAGATTGTCCTGGAAGCCGAGCGTAGAACAATTGAGGCAATAAAACCGGGAGTAAGCGGACGCAGGTTAGATGAAATTGGGCGTGGATTTATTGAGAAAAAAGGATATGGCAAATATTTTAATCATGGAATGGGTCATGGTATAGGACTAAATATCCATGAATTACCGAATGTTGGTTCACGCTTTCCAGATATTATGGAAGCAGGGCACATTGTAACCATTGAACCGGGAATATATGTTCCTGGGACAGCGGGTATTCGAATTGAGGATGATGTCTTAGTTACTGAGACAGGTTTTGAAATTTTAACAAATTTTCCAAAAGATTACTGTGAAATATAGATAAACTTGCTTTTTTGTGCAAAGTGTTGCTATTATAAAATGTGTTCTATTACTCTGGGAAATTTTGTGTGATGATTATATGGTAGAATGATCTCAAGAGTAACTGCCCGGAGATATAATTTGTAGGAGGATTATAATGATTTCAGTAAATGATTTTAAAAACGGTTTAACAATTTTGGTAGATGGAGAGATTTGGCGTGTTGTTGAGTTTCTGCATGTTAAACCAGGTAAGGGTTCAGCTTTTGTGCGCTCAAAACTTAAGAACTTGCGTAGTGGTGCGGTTCAAGAAAAAACATTCCGTGCAGGTGAAAAAGTAGAAAGAGCACAAATCGACAATAAGAAAATGCAATATCTTTACGCTGATGGAACTAGCCATGTATTCATGGATATGGAAACATATGAACAACTCGAGTTGCCAGAAGAACGTGTTAAACAAGAGCTAAATTATTTAAAAGAGAATATGGTAGTAAGTATTATTATGTACGGTTCCGAAACACTTGGGGTAGAATTACCAAACACTGTTGATCTTGAAGTTAAAGCCACAGAACCAGGAATCAAAGGGGATACTGCTTCTGGTGGTTCTAAACCAGCTACTCTTGAAACTGGCTTAGTTGTTCAGGTTCCGTTTTTCATTAATGAAGGTGACGTATTAACAATCAATACCCAAGACGGTAGTTATATTTCTCGTGCCTAAATCAAAGGAGGTTTCGATGATGGCAGAAAATAATAACATTATCATAGAAAGTAAGGAAGCAACACTAGGACACATTGAGATTGCGCCCGAAGTAATCGAGGTGATTGTCGGTATTGCTGCAAACCAGGTTGATGGTGTTTATTCAATGCGTGGTTCGCTTGCCAATAGTGTAAATGAACTTTTTGGGCGTAAGAGCCGTGGCAAAGGGGTCAAGCTCGGTCAGTCACTTGATACATTGACAGTTGAAATCTATGTTTTTTTGAACTACGGTGTCTCGGTACCTAAAGTTGCATCTGAAATTCAAGAAAAAGTTAAGCAACAACTATTATTTATGACAGGGCTAGAGTTAGCAACTGTAGATGTCTATGTTCAAGGAGTCGTTCCTGAGAAGCAAGTTCCGACCGTTGATCCTAATAACTTATTTGATGAGGAAAATGGTGGCGAGAAGTGACTATGAGTAGACACGATATGCGCAAAATTGCCTTTCAGATGTTATTTGCAATGGAGAGCAATCAAGATATTGTTGTTGATGAACTGTATTATCAAGTCAAAGATGATGATGAAAATGAAACCGAAGAAATACCAAGTTATGTTCGTATTTTAGTTACAGGTGTTAACGAGAAAAAGGCGGAGCTTGATGCAACTATTCAAAAATATTTGGGCCAAGGTTGGACTCTTATACGTCTTAATAAGACAGATGTAATTATTCTGCGAATAGCAATCTTTGAAATTCAGGATGTTGATGATATTCCAGGAAAAGTTGCTTTAAACGAGGCTTTGGAGTTAACAAAGGAGTTTAGTGACGAGAAATCACGTCGCTTTGTTAACGGAGTATTGTCAAACTTGATCTCAAAGTAAAAAAGCAAGGCAGTTTAACTCAACACTGAAAAATGAATGTTTAAATTTGGAACATCTAGGCTATTATCTGGCTAGATGTTTTTTGTTAAAAAAATAATTTGATAAACCGGTTATTAGATTTAAAATCATTTTGAAAGAATTCACTGGAGTAGCTAAACAAGATTACAATGTTAAATTCTTTGAATTTAGTAAATTCTTGTTATCGGAGATAGAGTAGTTTTTGAAAGTTAATCAAAAACTGATTTCTACATTTAACAAGAGTAATCTGATAAATTTTACTGATTAATCATGTATGAAGTTGATGAAAAATTAGTTAGATATGCTAAAATGGAATGCAGGTATGAGCATTAAGGTGTTCAACAATTACATAAGTTAGGATGAATGATGATGACTGAAATTCTAGATGGACGTGCACTTTCACGCAAAATCAGACAACAATTGAAGCAGCGGACGGCTCGTTTACGCGAGCGGGGAATTATTCCAGCACTAGCGGTTATTTTAGTTGGTACTGACAGTGCGAGCCAAATATATGTACGCAATAAGCATCGTGCAGCGGCAGAAGTTGGACTCGCTACACACGATTTTAAGCTGCCAGAGACAACGACTGAAGAGGAGTTATTAGCATTGATTGCTAAGTTGAATGTTGATCCTTCTATTCATGGAATTTTAGTACAACTGCCATTGCCTCCACAAATTGATTCTGCGAAAATAACTGCAGAGATTGATCCGTCAAAGGATGTTGACGGATTTCATCCTCTAAATGTTGGACAACTTTTTCTCAATAATCCACAGTCGCTGCCTTGTACACCACATGGTATTATGAGGTTATTAGCAGAGCACCAGATTGATGTTGCAGGGAAACATGCAGTCGTTGTTGGTCGTAGCAATATTGTTGGTCGTCCAATTGCTGCGTTATTGTTGAATGCAGATGCAACCGTCACTGTTACTCATAGCAAGACTGCTAATTTGCGTGAGTTGACACGTCAAGCAGATATTTTGATTGTTGCAATTGGTCGAGCTGAATTTATTAAGGCGGCAGATGTCAAACCAGGTGTTGTTGTGGTTGATGTGGGGATGAACCGTAATGCAGCAGGCAAATTAGTCGGGGATGTTGATTTCACTGAGGTTGAACCGATAGCTGAAGCAATTACACCGGTTCCCGGAGGCGTAGGACCAATGACGATTGCATTGTTATTAGAACAGACGGTTAAGTTTGCAGAAAGATAAAATGGAGGATAAAAATTGTCAGAAAAAGCGTATTTAACAGTGAGTTCACTGACAAAATATCTCAAGCGAAAGTTTGATGCTGATCCTTATTTGGGTAAAGTATATTTAACTGGGGAAATCTCTAATTATCGTCCTCGCCCCAATGCTCATCAATATTTTAGTCTCAAAGATGAGCATGCAAAAATAAATGCGATTATGTTTAGATCTGCTTTTGATAAGGTTAAGTTCAAGCCAGAAGAAGGAATGAAAGTTCTTGTAGTTGGTCGAATATCGCTTTATGAAGCAAATGGAGGATATCAGATATACATCGAAAGGATGGAACCCGATGGTGTCGGTGCCCTATACCAAGCTTATGAACAGTTAAAGAAGAAGCTTGCCCAAGAAGGACTATTTGGTGTTGAAAAGAAATTTCTGCCGAGATTTCCTCGAAAAATAGCCGTAATTACGAGTCCATCAGGTGCCGTAATCAAAGATATAATGACCACTATCAGGCGGCGTTATCCAATTGCTCAGATTGTTTTATTTCCAGCTCTTGTTCAAGGAGAAAGTGCTGCTGCTGATATTGTTGCACGAATTCAGCAAGTCGAAGAAATCGGTAATTTTGATACGCTCATAATTGGACGTGGAGGTGGCTCCATTGAAGACCTGTGGCCATTTAATGAAGAAATGGTTGCGCGAGCAATTTTTGAGTGTCAGATTCCTGTCATTTCTTCTGTCGGCCACGAAACTGATACGACAATTGCTGATTTAGTAGCAGATGTCAGGGCGGCTACTCCGACTGCTGCAGCAGAATTGGCTGTACCAGTGCTCAGTGATGAAATTCTGAAGATTCAACAATTACGTATAAGATTGCTGCAAAATCTGCAATCTAGGATTAAACTGCGACAGCAGCTAGTTAATAAACTGATTAATTCATATGTTTTTCAACAACCTGGACGGCTTTATGAAGGTTATCTGCAAAAAATTGATTATCTTAGAAAGCGCGCACAACAAGCACTTCAGCAAAGAATGACCGAAAATGAAAGAGCGGCAAGGTCATTAATACAAAGACTGCAAGAACAGGCACCTTTTGAAAAGTTGCATTTGTATGACTCAAAAGTTGAATATTTAACACAACAACTTGATCGCTCAATTAAAAATTATTTTCAAAAAAATGAGCAGAGATTGGCAAAAGCAATCTCCGACTTAGATATGCTGAGCCCGTTGAAAATTATGGGTCGAGGGTATAGCTATGTATCTGATAACGAACAAAGAATCATAAAGTCTGTTGCGCAGCTTAAAACAGATGACGTGATAGATATTCATTTGCAAGATGGCAATGCAAAAGCAAAAGTGATGGAATTAAGGAGGACAAAGAATAATGGCTGAAAAAAAGAATTTTGAAGATAATTTGAAAGACCTGGAAGAGATCGTGCAAAAGCTTGAACAAGGTGATGTACCATTGGAACAGGCTCTAGAGGAATTTCAGAAGGGTGTTTCTCTCAGCAACGAATTGCAAAAAACACTTGAAAATGCTGAAAAGACACTTGCAAAAGTGATGGATAAAGATGGAAATGAGACTGATTTTGAAAGAGATTCGGCTAATGAATAGAAGAATGCAGGATTTTCAAAGTACAAATTTGCCTAGATTTGAGAAAAAAATCGCAGAATTTTTGAATAACTTATCCGCAGAAGCAACTTTGAAAGATGCAATGGCTTATTCTGTCGAAATCGGTGGGAAAAGAATTCGTCCACTTATGATTATGGCAATTTGTTCGTTTTATAATAGATCAATTGATGATGATGTCTTGGCCGTTGCTGGCAGTCTTGAACTTCTACATACGTACTCACTGATTCATGATGATTTGCCAGAAATGGATAATGACGATCTTCGAAGGGGCAAAGCAACAAATCATAAGGTATTCGGGCAGGCTGAAGCTGTTTTAGCAGGTGATGGATTATTAACACTTGCATTTGATTGGATCGCAAGAACTGGATTGGACTCAAAGAGTAAAGTTGACCTAATAGCTGCCCTAGCAAAAGCTGCAGGACCTGAGGGCATGGTTAGTGGACAGATTGCAGATATAGAGGGTGAGCACAAAACACTGAATCTTGAACAATTGAAGAAAGTTCACGAAAGAAAAACTGGAGCTTTATTAAGATATGCATGTCAAGCAGGAGGAATCCTTTGTAAAACAGAAAAAGAAGAACTTGAGCTGTTGGTGAACTTTGGTGCTTCTTTTGGATTAGCTTTTCAGATATATGATGACATTTTGGACGTAGTCTCAACAACAAAAGAGATGGGAAAGGCAGTTCATAAGGATAAAGGTGAGAACAAAAACACATATCCAGTAATTTTAGGACTCGATGGTGCTTATCAAAGATTGGGACAGGCGCTTGAAGACGCAAAGAGTGTGTTGGTAAAATTAAATGCTAGCGATAGTGTTTTAGCGGATTTTCTAGAATATTTCAAGAGAAAGGAAAGTTAATGAAAAAGGAACGAGTTGATGTGTTGCTTGTTCAACAAGGTCTTTTTGATACACGTGAACAAGCAAAACGGGCAGTAATGGCTGGAGAAATATTAGGTGAAAATGAAGAACGCTTAGATAAGCCTGGGATGAAAATTAATATTGAGACTGAGCTACATTTTAAGGGGAAAAAGATGCCTTATGTGAGTCGAGGTGGCTATAAACTTGAAAAGGCACTCAGAGTTTTTGACGTGGAAATTAAGAATAAAACAGTCCTTGATATCGGCTCTTCTACCGGCGGGTTTACGGATGTTGCATTACAAAATGGTGCGAAAATGAGTTATGCATTGGATGTAGGAACTAATCAATTGGCTTGGAAGATTAGACAAGATCCGCGTGTAGTTGTAATGGAAAATACAAATTTTCGATATAGTAAACCCGAAGATTTTACTGAAGGCTTACCAGATTTTGCTACGATAGATGTCTCCTTTATCTCCCTTGAGCTGATTTTACCGCCATTGCATGCAATCCTGCAAGATTCAGGTGACGTGGTTGCGCTGATTAAACCTCAATTTGAGGCTGGTAAGGCCAATGTTGGAAAGAATGGTATCGTTAGGGATAAAAAAGTCCATTTGGCAGTATTAGACAAAATCATTAGTTTTGCACTAGAGGCAGATTTTGATGTTTGTGGAATTGATTTTTCTCCAATTACAGGTGGCGAAGGCAATATTGAATTTATTTGTCATCTGAAAAAAGTCGCTGGCAACGGAGTTAACAGAACAGGAATTGACAATAAAGAACTAATTGAACAGGCATATGCAACTTTTGGTAAATAATCATTAATTTTTATAAGCTTTTTCTTTAATATTTATTCAAAATAGGCTATTATAATAATAAATTATGAATAAATGTGGGGGACTGGTGATTGGTATGCGGAAACAAGAGCGGCAAAAAGCGATAAAGGATTTGTTGTTACAGTATAGTATTGATAGACAAGAAGACATCGTTAAGCTTTTGAAAGAACAAGGTATCGATGTCACACAAGCAACGATTTCACGTGATGTAAAAGAGATGCAGCTGATTAAGCTACCTTCTTCAAGCGGTGAATACCAATACAGTCTCCCAACGGAGAAGAAACTAAATTCAGAAAAAAAATTACGAAATACATTGAGGAATGCATATTTATCCTCACGTATTCAAAATGAACTCCTACTAATTAAGGTTTCACCGGGAAATGGTCCTGTAATAGCTAGTCTGATAGACCAGATGCGCTATGAAGAGATTTTTGGTACTTTAGGTGATGATGATACAGTTTTGGTAATTGCAAAATCAGTTGATGATGCAAAGGCAGCACAGGAATTAGTCCTTGGGATGACCAACTAACAAAGGAATGATGAGATGTTACGCGAATTAATGATTAGAGATTTCGCTATCATTGAAAAACTTGATATTAATTTCGAATCTAAGATGACGGTTTTGACTGGTGAAACAGGCGCTGGTAAATCAATAGTGATTGATGCTTTAGGGCTCTTAGCTGGCGGAAGAGGTTCGCAGGAATTTATTCGTAAGGGAGCCAACAAAGCGGTTTTACAGGGCTTATTTGGATTTCCAAAGAGCGTCAAGATAAAACATGATGTAGAAGAACTCGGAATTACGATAGATGAGGATGCATTGATTATTCAGCGAGAGCTTTATCGCAATGGTAGGAGTGTCTGTCGTATTAATAATACATTGGTAACACTAACAGCACTGAAAAAGATTGGGAATCAGCTTATAGATATTCATGGACAAAATGAGCACCAAATGTTAATGAATTCAGAGAATCATATAGGCCTTTTAGATCAATATAGCCAAAAAACTACAGACTTAAAAGTTAAATATGATAAATTATTCAAAATTTATCATGAAAAATTAAAAGTTTTAAAAAAAAGACAATCAGACGAACAGAAATGGGCTCAAAGATTGGATATGCTTCAGTTTCAAGTTCAAGAGATTGGTGATGCCAATCTTGTTTTAGGAGAAGACGAAGAGCTGGAAACCAAGAAGCAAAAACTTGAAAACTTCCAAACTATTCGTGAGACATTGTCACAAGGTTATGAACTACTTTCGGGTGATGAGGTTGATTTTTTGGGCCATTTAGGTGATGTTGCTGAAGCAACACAAAAAGTGGGAAACTTATCTGAGGATTTACACAATATTGCAGATAATTTATCGAGTGCGTTCTATACGCTGCAAGATGTTGCACACGATATTTCGAATGAATTAGACGTAATGGAGTGGAATGAAGATGAGTTAAACCAGACCAACCAGAGATTGGATATAATCAGACAGCTTGAACACAAATATGGTAATTCGATTGAAAAAGTTTTGAATTATTACGATAAAATTGAAAAAGAATTAACCCAGATGCAAAGTGCAGATGAAGATAGTGAAGTTCAACAAAAGGCTGTTGATGAAGCTTATAACACGGCGTTGCAAACGGCAGAAAAGTTGAGTCAGGAAAGAATCAAAACTGCGAAACAATTATCAAAAGCGGTTGAATTACAGTTGAAGTCTCTTTATATGGATAAAGCTAAATTTGAAGTACGCTTTGTAACTGATAAGAATGAGCTATCAAGTAGTGGAATTGATCGAGTGGAATTTTACATTCAAACCAATCAAGGTGAAGCTAGTGGGCCGTTGGTAAAAATTGCATCTGGTGGTGAGCTCTCACGCATCATGTTGGCACTAAAGACGGTTTTTTCGAGGGATCGAAACTTAACAAGTATCATTTTTGATGAAGTTGATACTGGCGTTAGTGGTCGCGTTGCTCAAGCGATGGCTGAGAAAATTAGTCAGATTGCGCAATTGTCACAAGTCTTGTGTATCACACATTTGCCACAAGTAGCCGCTATTAGTAATCACCATTATCTTGTTACTAAGGAAGTTATTAAAGGGCGAACTGAGACAAATGTTGAGAAATTAGACGAAAAAAAGAGAATTAATGAAATTGCTAGGATGTTAGCTGGGACAGAAATTACAAAATTGACATTGGAACATGCCAAGGAATTACTTGAAATGGCGAAAAAAATACGAAATTAGAATAATGAATTTAAAGTAATAAAAGAAATGATTACAATTTTATGTAATTTACAAAAACTTAAAAAGATCGCCTTCTAAGGGTCAGCTTTGCACAAACCTTTAGAGGGCGATCTTTCATTACGATACCATACATAATAAGATACGTTTCGTCTTTATGAAATAAAGTTGCGGTATAGTCCAACAACTTTACCCAAGATGACGACTGAATCTAAGATAATGGGATCCATTGTGTCGTTTTCAGGCTGTAAGCGATAATAGCCGTCTTCTTTGAAAAAACGTTTGCAGGTTGCTTCATTATCATCGTTCATTGCAATCACAATTTCTCCGTTCTCTGCACTTTCCTGTTTGCGGACAATAACCTGATCCCCGTTCAATATTCCAGCATTGATCATACTCTCACCACGAATAGTAAGAATAAAGAGATCATCCGCAGAATTAAAGTTAGGAGGCAATGGAAAGTATTCAGAGGCCTCTTCCACAGCGAGGATTGGCACTCCAGCTGTAACCGTTCCAAGCATAGGAATTGAATCTGCATGCTCCTCAATTCCCAGTGCTTCTAAACCAATTGTCGTTAATTCAATTGCACGCGGTTTTGTCGGGTCCTTTTGGAGATATCCTTTTTTCTCAAGTCGTGCCAAATGTCCATGTACAGTAGAAGTTGATGATAAATCAACAGCTTGACAGATTTCACGAACCGTGGGCGGATATCCCTTTTCATTAACTCGTTCATAAATAAAACGAAGAACCGCCATTTGTCTTTTTTCAGAAGCTTTTGTCATTTAAGACACCTCAATCACATTATTAATAAAATAACTCTAACACAAATAGGTGCACATTACAAACAAACGTTCGTATTAGATGTTTGAAAATTGTTATTTGTTAATGTATGATTAGTCTGTTCAATAATAATTAGCAGTGAGGTAATGAAATGAAGGGTAAAATTCCGCAGGAACTCATTAATCGAATTAATGAGCTTTCGAAGAAGAAAAAGAGTGTTGGTTTGACAAAAGAAGAATTAGTTGAACAAAAGAGTCTTAGAGAAGATTACTTGGCTGCTTTTCGATCAACTTTTCGTAGTAATGTCGAAATGTTACAAGTTTTTAATAAAGAAGGTAAGGAAGTTACACCCGAAAAAGTTAAAGAAATTCAAAGAAAAAAGGGATTGCGTGACGATTAACCGAGTTTGAGCTTTATTTTTATTCAATAATTGTGTAAAATTGTTATTTGAAACGACATGAAAGGAGCAATTCGTGATGTCAACCACAATTTGGGTACTAATCGTTATCCTTGCGCTTGTCTTAGGCTTTGTTGGTGGATTCTTCGCTGCCCGTAAATATATGGAAAGCTACTTGAAGAAAAACCCACCAATTAATGAAACAATGTTGAAGACTATGATGCTCCAGATGGGCCAAAAGCCTTCTGAGAAAAAGCTTCATCAAATGATGAACGCAATGAAGTCACAAAGCGCTAAGAAATAAATGCGCGGCCTGGGTCTAGATCAAGATGATTCAATAAAAAAGGAGTTTTGCCGAAACAGCTTGTTTTGGCAAAACTCCTTTTATCTGGATTAATTTTTAGCATCTATAATCTAAATTACCGGATAAAGACTTAGTGTTTACTCTTATCAATGTATACATAATTAGGATTAATTTGGGCATCCAATTTTTTGAATGAAGATACCATTTCTTCAAGAATTGCATGCTGCTGGTCATCTGTCAGTTTTTTACGAGAGTTGATTGTAATTGGGTCACCAAAGGCAACAGTTACTTTTTTTCTCTTAAGCAAATCCTTCATTGTAGTGGGTCCTTGGTAGACAGCAGGTACAATTGGAACACCTGCAAGACGGGCAATCAGCAAGACACCACCCTTTAAACTTTGAGAATGTCTTGTCCCAGAGGGAAACATGATTAGAGAAAGATCACGTTTTTTTAGCCAATTGACAGGTGTCTTGATTACAGAAGGACCTGGATTTTTTCGATCAACAGGAAATGCATTGGCATGAATTAGAATATAGCGCAGGATTGGATTCTTGAACAATTCTTCCTTTGCCATAAATGAGAACTTCTTTGGCGATGCACCTAAGGCAAAATAAATCATGTCAAACCAAGCACGATGAGGTCCGACAAGTATATAATTGTCCTTTGGTAGCTTCTCCTTGTTAAGATAGTGTGCATTTCCATTGATTATGAACACTATTATGCGTGCTACAATACGAATAAATGAATAGAACATCACGAGACATTCCTTTCTTATCTAAATTATTTCAAAGATAAGTATGCCTAATTTTGTGATGACATGCAAGTTAAAATGAAGGTGATATTAAAATGGAACTTTACAAGAACGAACGAATTGATAGACTATATTCAAATGAAGTTCAGATTATCCAAAGCGCAGAAGTATTTTCTTTTTCTTTGGACGCTGTTTTACTAGCATATTTTACTAGTGCTCTGCAAAAAGAAAAGGGGATCTTGGTTGACCTATGTGCGGGAAATGGGGCAGTCGGACTATTTTTAACAAAAAAGGTTGCTGGACAAATTATCGAAGTTGAGGTTCAGGAGCGTCTGGCAGATATGGCAAGGAGAAGTATAGAACTCAATAATCTCGGGGATAGAGTTCAGATGCTAAATATTGATTTGGATAAAGCAGCCGAATTCATAAAAAAAGATTCAGTTGATATCGTGACTTGTAATCCACCATATTTTTCAAATCTGCCTACTAGTAAAAAAAATAGTAATCCTTATTTGGCAATTGCACGTCATGAAATCTCCGTTAATCTTGAGCGAATTATTGAAGTTACAAGTGATTTATTAAAGATGAATGGTAAAGCGTATTTTGTACATCGGCCTGAAAGAGCAGCCGAAATTTTCGAATTGATGAGAAAACACAGACTTGCACCCAAGAAAGTTCAGTTAGTCCATCCGAAAGAAGAAAAAGAGGCGAATATGATTTTGATTGAGGCTATCAAGGATGGTCGACCAAACGGTGTTAGGTTTATGCCTGCTATCGTTGTATATAACGATTCTGGTGAATATACACCATTATTGAGGGAGATTCTGTATGGAAAAAGTGAATAAAGACTATTTTTTTTACGTTTTGTTATGTGCTGACTCTACATTATACGGTGGATTCACAAACGATGTAAGTCATCGTTTGGCTGTCCATAATGCTGGAAAGGGTGCAAAATATACGCGGTTAAAAAGCAGACGTCCAGTGAAGCTTTTATATTACGAAACATTCGATAACAAATCTGATGCATTAAAAGCTGAATATGCATTTAAGCATCAATTGCGAGCACAGAAATTAAAATATCTTGAAGAACATGGAATTAATATCAAAAAACTTAAGAAATAAAAGATATTACTAAACACATTGCTAAATAGGAGCGTTGAGGATATCTTTCATGCTACAATAATATGCGGACGGAGATAATATTTTATTGAGTCGCGGACAACCCGCTCATTTAAAATAATTAGTTTCTTGTGTCCCACCGTAGAATAGAGATATTTAATTTTGGAGGTTCATTTCATAATGAAGTTTATAGCTTTTAATGTACGTGAAGACGAAGAGAAGTATTTTGCTCAATGGGAAAAAGAAACTGGTAATGAGGTTCTGCGTTTACCAGACATGTTAGACATGAGTTCTGTAAAAAAAATCGAAGGATTTGATGGAGTTTTAGCACTTCAAACTGGTACCTATCCAGATGAAATGTTTACAGAATTCAAGAAATTTGGTGTTAAAGTATTTTCTATCCGTAACGTTGGTGTTGATAACATCAATCTTGATGCAGCAAAGAAAAATGGGGTAGTGGTTACGAATGTTCCTGCTTATTCACCAAATGCGATTGCTGAGTTTTCAGTAACACAATTGATGCAGCTTCTTCGTAACACGACCATATTCAGAAATAAAGTTGCAAAACAAGATTTTCGCTGGGCACCTTATGTAGGAAAAGAATTACGTTCATTGACCGTTGGTGTTGTTGGGACAGGGAGAATTGGACGAGCTGCAATTGATATTTATCGTGGATTCGGTGCCAAAGTTATTGCATATGATCTTTATCCTAATCCAGAATTAAAAAAGCAGGGAATTTATGTTGACAGCTATGATGAGTTATTCTCTCAAGCAGATGTAATTACATTGCATATGCCGGCAACTCCGAACGATTATCACTTGATAAGTACAGAAAACCTTAACAAGATGAAGGATGGCTCTTATATCATTAATACAGCCCGTGGCGCACTGGTAGATACTAAAGCGTTAATTACGGCTTTGAAATCAGGAAAGCTTGCAGGTGCAGCACTAGATACTTATGAGAATGAAAGTGATATTTTTAATCACGATTTAAGTAACCAAGAAATAAAAGATGAAACCTTTAAGGAATTGTTGTCGCTTGATAATGTTTTGGTAACGCCCCATGTTGCTTTTTACACAGATACAGCAGTAAAAAATATGGTATTAATTGCACTAAATAGTGCAAAAAGTGTTTGTGAAGATGGAACAGCAAGCACGGTTGTGAAATAATTGAATATTTCTTGCGTTTTAATTTGAAGTACGATATAATATTTCAGGTGCTTTAAGATAAGTACCAATTCACACTTCGTAGGATAGTAGTCATGGTGCTCGGTTGAGTCTGATTTCAGTTGAATACGGAGGAGGAAAACAAAACAATATCGGAGGTATTTTATATTATGGCAGTAATTAGCATGAAACAATTGCTTGAAGCTGGTGTTCATTTCGGACATCAAACACGTCGTTGGAATCCCAAGATGAAGAAGTATATCTTTACAGAACGTAATGGTATCTACATCATTGATTTGCAAAAAACAGTTAAGTTGATTGACGATGCGTATAACTTCATGAAAAAAACAGCAGAAAATAACGGAGTTATTCTTTTTGTTGGTACAAAGAAGCAAGCACAAGATGCAGTTGAAGAAGAAGCAAAGCGCGCTGGTCAATACTTTGTAAACCATCGTTGGTTAGGTGGAACTTTAACGAACTGGGATACAATTCAAAAACGTATCAAACGTCTTAAGGAAATCAAGGCAATGGCCGAAGATGGTACTTTTGATGTCCTTCCTAAGAAGGAAGTTGCTCTATTGCTTAAGCAAAAAGAGCGTCTTGAGAAGTTCTTGGGCGGTATCGAAGACATGCCTCGTATTCCAGATGCATTGTTTGTAGTTGACCCACGTAAGGAAAGAATCGCCATCAAGGAAGCTCGTAAACTTAATATTCCTATCATTGCTATGGTTGATACAAACGCTGATCCAGATGAAATTGACGTTAAAATTCCTTCTAATGATGATGCTATCCGTGCAGTTCGTTTGATTACTGCTAAGATGGCTGATGCTGTTATCGAAGCCAACCAAGGTGAAGATGACACTGAAGCAGTTGAAGAATCATTTAAAAAGGCAGATACAGTAGATTCAATCGAAGATATTGTTGAAGCTGTTGAAGGTAAAAACAATACCAAAGATGCTGAATAGTTAAATCTTAGGCTGTCTCCAACGTTGGGCACATTAATGGCCTTAAGGTTAGGGACAGCTTTTTTATAATTTAGAAATAAGGAGGCCATAGTAATGGCAAAAATTTCTGCTTCTCAAGTTAAAGAATTACGTGATAAAACAGGCGTAGGTATGATGGAGGCTAAAAAAGCTTTAGTAGCTGTCGAGGGTGACATGCAAAAGGCTGTTGACTTTCTTCGTGAAAAAGGGATTGCAAAAGCTGCTAAGAAAAGTGATCGTGTTGCAGCTGAAGGTTTAGCTGATGTTGAGATTTCTGGTAATGTTGCAGCCGTTGTCGAAGTTAACGCTGAGACTGATTTTGTCGCACAAAATGCACAATTTAAAGAACTGGTGAAGACTATTGCCAGCAATATTGCTGAAGCAAAACCAGCAAATGTTGAAGAAGCACTCAAAATTTCTACAGACAAGGGTACAATTAATGATGAAATCATTGAAGCAACGCAAGTTATTGGTGAAAAAATTACATTACGTCGTTTTACATTAGTTGAGAAAACAGAAACACAAAACTTCGGTTCATATCTTCATATGGGTGGTAAGATTGCTTCACTAGTGCTTGTTGAAGGTGCAGATGAAGCAACCGCCAAAGATGTTGCTATGCATGTTGCAGCAATCAATCCTAAGTATGTTGATCGTACTGAGGTACCTGCAGCAGAACTTGCACATGAGAAAGAAGTTCTGACACAAGAAGCTTTGAACGAAGGCAAGCCTGCGAAAATTGTTGAAAAAATGGTTGAAGGCCGCTTGAATAAGTTCTTGGCTGAAATTAGTTTGACAGACCAAGAATTTGTTAAAGATCCAGATCAAACTGTTGCAAAATATGTTGCTTCAAAGGGTGGAAAGGTTATTTCATTTACCCGTTATGAAGTTGGCGAAGGTATTGAGAAAAAAGAAGATAACTTTGTAGAAGAAGTTATGAGTCAAGTTAAAGACTAGTATATATTAGACAACAAGTTATTCAGTTTTCTATGTCTGTTGTCAAGTTGGGGGATTGAAACTAATTAGTTTTAATACCCCTATTTATATACAGCAAACTACTTTTTTAAGATATTCAATGCTGCCTAAGTATGATAGAATGTACTATGAGTGTATTCAAGGTATGACACACAAATGATAACTATAGGAGGACCATCATGACAGATGTAAAGTACAAACGTGTGATATTAAAGTTGAGCGGAGAAGCTCTTGCAGGCGATCAAAAAATTGGGATTAATCCCTTAGAAATCCGGAAAGTTGCCGAAGAAATCAAAGAAGTTTATGCTTTAGGTGTGCAGATTGCTATAGTTGTTGGCGGTGGCAATATGTGGCGTGGCGAAGCCGGTGCTCAGATGGGTATGGAGAGATCACAAGCAGATTACATTGGCATGTTAGGTACTGTAATGAATGCTCTTGCACTTCAAGACAATCTGGAATCGTTGGATGTTCCAACTCGTGTCCAGACTTCAATTGAGATGCGTCAGATTGCAGAGCCTTATATTCGGCGCAAAGCAATTCGCCATCTTGAGAAGGACAGAATAGTTATATTTGCTGCAGGAACAGGTTCACCATATTTTTCAACAGATACAACCGCTGCTTTGCGTGCTTCAGAGATTAATGCAGATGTTATCTTGATGGCGAAGAATGGGGTAGATGGGATTTATTCTGCTGACCCACTAAAAGATCAATCGGCTGTCAAGTTTTCAGAGTTAACACATCTTGATATTATTAATAAGGGTCTACAGGTCATGGATACTACTGCTTCATCATTATCTATGGATAATGATATTCCTTTGGTAGTATTCAATATGAACGAACGTGGCAACATTCAAAGAGTTGTTAAGGGTGAATCAATTGGAACAACAGTGAAAGGAAAATAAGCGATGAAAATAAATGATCCGATTTTAAAAAGCGCACAAGAAAAGATGAAAAAAGCACAAGAAGCATTGCAGCGCGAACTTGGGAATATTCGTGCAGGTCGTGCAAATGCTAGTCTTTTAAATAGAATTATGGTGGTATATTATGGTGCACCAACACCACTGAACCAGATAGCTCAGATTTCTATTCCAGAGGCTCGTGTTTTAATGGTAACTCCTTATGACAAGTCCTCACTTAAGGATATTGAACATGCTATCTTGGCTTCCGATTTGGGCATTTCTCCGGCCAATGATGGTTCAGCAATTCGATTAGTGATTCCACAACTAACTGAGGAGCGTCGTAAGGAAATTGCAAAGGAAGTTAAGGCGGAGGCTGAAAAAGCAAAAGTAGCAGTTCGTAATATTCGTCGTGATGCAATCGATGATTTTAAAAAGGCACAAAAAAAAGGCGATTTAACTGAAGACGATTTACATAATTTGGAAGAGCAAGCACAAAAGCTTACAGATTCTTCAGTAAAAAGCATTGATGACATTCAAGCTGAAAAGGAAAAAGAAATTCTTGATGTTTAACCGACAGCGTAGTTAGTCACAGGGTACAACGGAGTGGCATGCTGGAAATTGATGTTAATTTTTTATTAATCAATTTCCTGAGAGGCAATGCTTTTTTGCTCCGTTGTTACTTTTTTGTTAAAATAAGTTTTGAACTTTAGTGGAGGTGAACTCTTGTTCTCAAAATTTATTAAGAATAATAATCTGGGGAAAATAGTTCAGGAAATGGATGATGAACGCATTCCTCAGCACATTGCTATCATTATGGATGGTAATGGACGCTGGGCCCAAAAAAGACATTTACCAAGAATTGCAGGACACAAGACTGCTCTAACAACGGTTAAAGAGGTTACTAAAGCTGCAAGTAATTTTGGTGTCAAGGTTTTAACATTATATACTTTTTCGACAGAAAACTGGAAGCGTCCCAAAAAAGAAGTTGAATTTTTAATGAGTCTGCCAATTACTTTTTTTGATACCTTCGTTCCTGAATTAATTGAAAATAATATTCAAGTTACTGCGATGGGAGAATTGAGTGAACTTCCGACTGAAACATTAGCGGCTGTCAATCGTGCAATTACGCAAACAAGCCATTGTACAGGAATGATTTTGAACTTTGCCATTAATTATGGTGGACGCGATGAGATAGTGACGGCTGTGAGAAGACTGGCAGCAAAGGTTGAGAAAAAGGAATTAACGGCTGATTCAATTGATGAGAGCATGATTTCAGATGCATTAATGACGAGTAATTTGAAGAAATTTGCAAATCCCGATTTATTGATTCGTACAAGCGGAGAACAAAGAATTTCTAATTTTTTACTCTGGCAGCTTGCGTATAGCGAATTTATTTTCAGTGATGTTCTGTGGCCAGATTATACACCTGAAGATTTATGTGAAAATATTATAGAATATCAGAAACGTGATCGCCGTTTTGGCGGTCTGAAGAAAGGGTAAGTTATCATGAAACAACGTTTAATTACGGCAGTAGTTGCTCTAATCATTTTTGTTCCCTTAGTATGGTTAGGTGGAGCACTGTTTGATATATTAGCTATCCTGCTTGGTCTAATTGCATTATCTGAAGTCTTGATAATGCGTAAAAAATTATTGATATCTCCAGAAGCTGTTATCTCAATGCTAGCAGCCTTAGCAGTACTTATCCCACAAAGTTGGTTGGATTTTTTACCTAGTGATACAACACAATTTACTGTTTTTTACTTTTTTGTATTACTTTTACTGACTTATACTGTAATCACAAAGAATCGTTTTTCTTTTGATGATGCGGGAATGTTGATTCTTGGGATAATATACTCATCTGTGGGCTTTCATTATTTGATGCAGGCGAGAAACGTGGGGATTTCAACCGTTTTTTATCTATTATTGATCGTTTGGTCTACGGATAGCGGTGCCTATTTAGTTGGACGCAAGTTAGGCAAGAATAAACTAGCGCCACACATCAGCCCCAATAAGACTTGGGAAGGTTCAATTGGTGGTGTAATTATCGCAATGGTGATTGCAGGTGGCTTTACATTGATTTATCCACAGAACATGGGATTCTTCTCAATGTTGCTTATAACGCTGATTTTATCAATTGTTGGTCAAATGGGAGATTTAGTTGAATCAGCGCTTAAACGGTTTTATGGCGTAAAAGATTCCGGAAAAATTTTACCTGGTCACGGGGGGATTTTAGATCGTTTTGATTCATTATTGTTTGTTTTACCGGTTGCACATTTTATAGGATTAATTTGAAAATCATTCTATTTTGAAAGGAAGCTAACATGCTAATTACAATCGTGACATTTATTATTGTTTTTGGGATTCTGGTAGTTGTTCATGAATTTGGGCATTTCTATTTTGCAAAACGTGCTGGTATCTTAGTACGTGAATTTTCAATTGGCATGGGTCCCAAGATTTTTGCACACCAAAAAAACGGCACAACTTATACAATTCGGATACTTCCTTTGGGTGGATATGTACGGATGGCAGGCCTTGAAGATGATGACGATTCATTGAAACCAGGTGCTACAGTTAGTTTACTTTTGAATCAGGATGATGTTGTTGAAACAATCAATGCAAGCAAGAAGAAGACGTTGATTTCTGGAGTACCTGTTGAAATTGTCAAATGGGATCTTGAAAAAGAACTTTGGATTGAAGGCTATGAGAACGGCGAAGAAGACAAGTACCGTCGATTTTCAGTTTTGCATGATGCATCAATCATTGAAGAAGATGGAACAAAGGTTAGGATTGCACCAATTGATGTTCAATTCCAATCTGCTAAACTTTGGCAGAGAATGTTGACAAATTTTGCTGGACCGCTCAATAATTTCATATTGACAATCGTTGCTTTTACCTTGATTGCAGTCATTCAAGGTGGTGTAGTAACTACTGAAAATTCCACAAAAATTGGTGGCTTTGCTACGAGTTCTGTTGCAAAGAAGGCTGGCTTGAAGGTTGGCGATAAAATTGTAGCCGTTAACGGTCATAAAACTACTAGTTGGCAGAAACTTTCAACATATGTTAATGCTGCTCCAGGTGAAAAAATTAATGTTACCTATAGCCGTAATAATCAAAGAAAAACTGTTGCGATGACTCCTAGGACCCAGAACCAAAATGGTAAGAAAATCGGTTTGATCGGAATTACTGCTAAAACGCATACCGATTCTTCATTTATGGCAATCGCGACTTATGGTTTTACGAAAACATGGACAACAATGTTGGCATTGTTCGCGGCTATTGGTGGAATTTTCACGCATGGATTCAGTTTAAATGATCTTGGTGGACCGGTTGCAATTTATTCTTACACCTCTGAAGCCACACAATATGGACTAACAAGTGTGATTGGTCTGTTGGCATTTCTTTCTATTAATTTGGGAATTGTAAATCTTTTCCCTATTCCAGCATTGGACGGTGGGAAGATCGTCTTGAATATTATAGAAGGAATCAGAAGAAAACCGTTGTCACCGGAAAAAGAAGGTATTATCACTTTAATTGGTTTTGGCTTTTTAATGTTGTTGATGGTACTGGTGACATGGAATGATATTCAACGTTATTTCTTTAATTAAGAACATATTGCAGTCCATTGTGATTGCTGATGTTCGTTGAAAAAAGGGGATTAGTTATGAAACAGTCAAAAATTTTGATACCTACTATTAAGGAGGTACCAAGTGATGCAGAGGCACTTAGCCATAAATTGATGCTTCGTGCAGGTTATGTTAAACAAATTACGGCAGGTATGTATGCTTACTTACCTCTTGCACATAAAGTCTTGATGAAGATTCAACAAATTATTCGTGAGGAAATGGACGCAATCGATGCTGTAGAAATGCTCGTTCCTGCTGTCATACCAGCCGAGCTTTGGCAGGAATCTGGGAGATATGAAACATATGGACCTGCTATGTTTAAGCTAAAAGATCGTCATGAACGTGACTTTATTTTGGGCCCAACGCACGAGGAGACATTTACTTCAATAATTCGGGATTCAATCAAGTCTTACAAAAAACTGCCATTGACTTTATATCAAATCCAAATGAAATATCGTGACGAAAATCGCCCACGTTTTGGATTATTGCGTGGCCGCGAATTTTTAATGTTTGATGGTTATTCGTTCCATGCAACACAAGATAGTCTAGATACTGTTTATAACAAAATGGAAAGTGCTTATCAAAACATCTTTGAGCGCTGCGGATTAAATTTTCGCTCGATAATTGGTGATGCTGGTGCCATGGGTGGTAATGATTCTAAAGAATATATGGCAATTGCAGATATAGGTGAAGATACGATTGTATATTCCGACGGCAGTGATTATGCTGCAAATTTGGAAATGGCCAAGAATTTGAGAGTTTCAAAAATTTCGCATGAAAGTAAACGCGATTTGAAAAAAGTTCCGACCCCAAATGCAAAAACAGTTGAAGAAGTTGCAGAATTCCTTGAAACACCAGTTGATAATGTTTTGAAGACTCTGCTATTATATGCTGATGAAAAGCCAACTGTTGTTCTACTTCGTGGAATCGACGAACTTAACGAGGTTAAATTAAAAAACTTTTTGGGTGCCGATGAAATTAGAATGGCAACTCAGGAAGAAACGGTTAAGATTCTTGGGACTGGTTTTGGTTCATTGGGGCCAGTTGGAATTTCGAAAAATTTGAGAGTTGTCGCCGATATTGATGTCGAGAAAATGAGTAATGGTGTTTGTGGTGCTAATGAAGATGGATACCATTTCATCAACGTTAATGCTCCTAGAGACTATGAAGTCGACGATTATGTTGATTTAAGGATGGTTCATGAAGGTGAGACTTCACCTGATGGACAAGGTTCATTGAAGTTTACTAGGGGAATTGAAATCGGGCATATCTTCAAGTTAGGCACACGTTACTCTAATGACTTAAAGGCGGATGTGCTTGATGAAAATGGACGCCAGGTTCCGGTCATTATGGGTTGCTATGGTATAGGGGTATCTCGACTTTTGTCAGCTATTATTGAGCAAAATAGTGATGAAAATGGAATAATTTGGCCACAGACAATTGCACCTTTTGACATCCATGTTGTACCAGTTAACTCGAAGAATGAAACACAAGTTAAATTGGCAAATAAAGTTACGTCTGATTTGCAAAGTGCCGGCTACAGTGTCCTAGTTGATGACCGTAAGGAGCGCGCAGGTGTTAAGTTTGCTGACTCAGATTTGATGGGATTGCCTGTCAGAGTAACAATTGGTAAGAAAGCTGAAGAAGGTATCGTTGAAGTTAAGCTGCGACGCAATGGTGAAACAGTCGAGGTTCGTCGTGAAGAATTGCAAAATGCTATCAGTATCTTGCTTTCAGAAGAAAAAGAAGATTAATTTAAATGGGTTTTGGCTTGTTTGAATAAAAGACGGAGGTGATTGTTTTTTATCGCTTTCGTCTTTTGTATTTCCTAGTTTTACAGACTAGCACTAGAAGCTTTTACAGATAATTGCTTTTAGTGATAGAATTTAGGTACTGTAGTTATTTTGAATGATTATGAAAAGAAAGGAAGTTCAATTTGGGAATTGATAAGAAAACACTATTTCAAAAATTACTTTTGCAATTAAATTGGAATATAAAAGATGAAGAAAAAATAATTTTTGACAGCACTCAAATTGAAGATGTGGAATTACATCATATTTCGCAAAGATGGGATTTCGTATTTAAGACAGACGATATTTGGCCATTTCCGCTATTTGAAGAATTTTCGCAGAGATTGGAAGAAAGCTTTAGAAATATTGCCCATGTCAAAATCTTCTTTAACATAGAAGAACCGCAAATGAACAAACGTAATCTTGGTGAATATTGGAACTGGGTACTTAAACACTGCGGTGTTACTTCACCGTTTGTGCAGGAATTGACTTTTGGTAAAGTACCTTATTTAGATGACCAGCGGGTAATACTTGAAGCTGAGAATGAAATTCTAAAGCAATTCCTTGTTAACCAAGCGTTAGGACCTATCGAAGAGACCTATCGCCAGATGGGTTTTCCAAAATTTGCTATCCATACAATAATTGATGAATCAAAATCGCAAAAGAAAATTGCTGAATTTAAAGCACAAAAGGCAAAAGACGATGAGCAGTTAGCGCAAAAAGCGATTCAGGCAATTCAACAGCAGAATCAACATAAACAAGAGAAGTCTCTTCCAAAAATTGAAGGTTTAGTCGTCATGGGAAAGAAGATTGATGACAGAGCCGAAATTACCCAGATGATTAACATCACCGAAGAAGAGCGTTCCGTCACTGTTCAGGGATATATCTTTGATAAAGAGGTGCGGACATTACGTTCTTCCCGTAAACTGTTAATTATAAAGGTGACTGATTATAGTTCATCAATTATTGTAAAAAAATTCTCGCGAAATGAAGAGGATGAAGCCTGCTTTGATGCAATTGATGAAGGTCAGTGGGTAAGAATCAGAGGAAGTGTTCAAGAAGATAGCTTCATGCGCGACCTTGCCATCAACGCGTTTGACATTAATCAAATTTCTCATGAAGTTCGTAAGGACACGGCGCCGGAAGGACAAAAACATTCGGAGCTGCATGTACATACGAATATGAGTATGATGGATGCTACCAACAGTATCACAGATTACATCAAGCAGGCGGCAAAGTGGGGACAAAAAGCAATTGCTGTCACTGATCACAGCACACTCCAAGCTTTTCCTGAAGCATACGCCGCTGGGAAGAAAAATGGTGTCAAGGTCCTTTACGGTGTTGAAGCTAATGTTGTAGATGATGGTATTCCAATTGCCTATAATGAAGCACATGTAGCTTTAAAAGATGCTACATATGTAATTTTTGATACTGAAACAACAGGTTTATCTGCGCGATTTGATAAAGTAATTGAACTTGCAGCTGTCAAGATGAAACAAGGAGCGGTTTTAGAAAAGTTCGATATGTTTATTGACCCAGGACATCCTTTGTCACAGACAACCATTAATTTGACTAGTATTACTGATGACATGGTTAGAAATTCTAAGTCTGAAAAGGAAGTTTTCCAGTTATTTCAAGATTTTTGCAAAGACAGCATTATTGTTGGTCATAATGCAACTTTTGATGTCGACTTCATGAATATTGGCTATGAACGCCATGGCTTACCAGAGATCAAGAATCCCTGGATCGATACTTTGCCTTTGGCGCGCCTGTTGTATCCAGAACTCAAGAGCTTTCGGCTGAATCGCCTTGCTAAATTACTTAATGTTGATTTAGAGCACCATCATCGTGCAATTTTTGATGCTGAGGCGACTGGGTACATATACTTTGCGATGCTCAAGGAAGCTAATGAACAATTTAAGATTGAATTTCAAGATGATTTTAATAAGCATGCAGGTGAGGTTGATGCATACAAACATGGATTTCCGTTTCATGCTACGATTATTGCTCAAACACAAAAGGGTTTAAAAAACTTGTTTAAATTAGCATCATTATCGATGGTCAAATATTATTATCGCATGCCTCGAATTCCACGCTCGGAACTTGTGAAGTACCGTGAAGGTCTGCTGGTCGGCTCGGCTTGTTCCAGTGGTGAAGTTTTTGTAGCAATGATGCAAAAGGGTTTTGATGAAGCTAAGAAAAAGGCACGTTTTTATGATTATTTAGAGATTCAGCCAAAACCGTTGTATGCACCACTGATTGAGCAAGAACTGATTAAAGATAATAAAAATCTTGAGACAATCATTAAGAACATGGTTGACTTGGGAGAAGAGCTGCAGATGCCTGTCGCTGCGACTAGTGATGTTCATTTTCTGAATAAAGAAGATGCAATCTATCGTAAGATTCTAATTCATTCACAAGCGGGTGCTAATCCGCTTAATCGTCTGAAGGAACTGCCTGATGCTCATTTTAGAACAACCAATGAAATGCTGGAAGACCTAAGCTTTTTGGGTGAAGAACGGGCTCAAAAAGTGGTGGTGACTGATCCTCAAAAAGTAGTCGATATGGTTGATGAGATCTCACCTGTTAAAGATAAACTGTATACACCTAAAATGGATGGTGCTGAAGATGAAATTCGTAATCTTGCGCTGAATAAAGCACATGAACTTTATGGAGATGAACTTCCGGCGGTTGTCCAAGAAAGGCTGGATAAGGAACTTAAGAGTATCATTGGAAATGGATTTTCGGTAATCTATCTGATCTCACAAAAACTTGTTTTTAAGTCCAATAAAGATGGTTATTTGGTAGGTTCGCGTGGTTCTGTTGGTTCTAGTTTAGCGGCTACGATGACGGGGATAACAGAGGTTAACCCTTTACCACCTCATTACCGCTGTCCTAAGTGCAGATGGAGTAAGTTTTATGAAAAAGGGGAGTATGGTTCAGGTTTCGATCTACCTGATATGGATTGCCCAAATTGTGGAACGAAGTTAATCAAGGATGGGCAAGATATTCCCTTTGAGACTTTCCTAGGATTTTATGGGAATAAAGTACCAGATATAGATTTGAACTTTTCCGGTGATTATCAGCCAATCGCTCATAATTATACAAAGGTATTGTTTGGGGAAAATAATGTTTTTCGAGCAGGGACCATTGGTACAGTTGCCGATAAGACTGCTTATGGTTATGTTAAAGCCTATGAGCGCGATACTGAACAAACATTCCGTGGCGCTGAAGTTGATCGATTGGCAAAGGGTGCAACGGGTGTAAAGCGAACAACCGGACAGCATCCTGCGGGAATTTTGGTTGTACCTGATTACATGGACATATATGATTTTACTCCTATCCAATATCCGGCCGATGACTTATCAGCTACTTGGAAAACGACACATTTTGATTTTCATTCAATTCATGATAATATTTTGAAGCTTGATATACTTGGTCATGATGATCCAACGATGATCAGAATGTTGCAAGATCTGTCAGGGATTGATCCACAATCGATTCCGACAGATGACCCCGGTGTTATGAAGCTCTTTTCAGGGACGGACATTTTAGGTGTGACTTCTGAGCAGATTGGTTCTAATACAGGGACACTTGGAATTCCCGAGTTCGGGACGAGATTTGTTAGGGGAATGCTTGAGGAGACTAAACCAAAGACTTTTGCAGAATTGCTTAAGATCTCAGGACTTTCACATGGAACAGATGTCTGGCTTGGCAACGCAGAAGAATTGATCAAGAATGGAACTGTTACGATGCCTGAGGTTATTGGTTGTCGTGATGATATTATGATGGACTTAATTCATATGGGCGTTGAAGCCGATCGAGCATTTAAAATAATGGAAAGTGTCCGTAAAGGGAAAGGAATCCCTGAAGATTGGCAAGCTGAAATGCGTGAAGCCAAGGTACCTGAATGGTACATAGGTGCTTGTCTTAAAATAAAGTATATGTTCCCTAAGGCACATGCTGCTGCATATGTTTTGATGGCATTACGAATTGCTTATTTTAAAGTGTATTTCCCACTTGTATATTATTCTGCCTATTTCAGTGTCAGAGCGGATGATTTTGATCTTGTTGCAATGTCTCGCGGAAGTGAGGCAGTTAAGGCAGCAATGAAGGAAATAAATGACAAGGGAATGGATGCCTCTACAAAAGAGAAGAATCTGTTGACTGTGCTTGAAATTGCTAATGAGATGCTTGAACGTGGCTATCAATTCAAAATGGTTGATCTGCACCGATCTGCTGTTTCTGACTGGTTAATTGACGGTAAAACGCTGATTGCACCATTTAATGCGATGCCAGGTTTAGGAACCAACGTTGCTAAGCAGATCGTTGCGGCACGTGAAGAAAAGGAGTTCCTTTCAAAAGAGGATTTAGCAAAACGAGGTAAAGTTTCGAAGACTCTGATTGAGTTTATGACGGAAAATCATGTGCTTGATGAGTTGCCGGATGAGAATCAACTGAGTTTATTTGAATCATTATTTTGATATAAGTGTTTATTTGTCAAAACAGACTATCCATGGTACAATAAAGACGTTATTAAGTAACTCGTTGGGAGTGAGCAGTGATGCTCGCTCTTTTTATTGCAACCACTAGGGCTGTACTTTGAAGTAATAAAAAAGGAGGTTGACTTGTGAGTACTGTAGTTGAAACAGTTACTGAACTAGTTACGCCAATTTTAGAAGCTGGTAATTTCGAATTGGTGGATATTGAGTTTGTTAAAGAGGGAAAGAATTGGTATCTGAGAGTCTTTGTTGACAAAGAAAATGGTATTAACATTGAAGAATGTGCATTAATAAGTGATAAGTTGAGTGAAAAATTGGATGAATGTGATCCAGATCCTATTGAACAGGCTTATTACCTTGAGGTTTCTTCACCTGGTGCGGAAAGACCACTGAAAAAAGAGAGTGATTATGAACGTGCATTAAACAAATATATTCACGTTTCACTTTATCAGCAGCTTGCAGGTTCAAAGGTCTTTGAGGGAACAATGGTTGAGCTGTCAAAGAGTCACTTGAAGCTTGAGTACATGGATAAAACACGCCGTAAAGAAATTGAGATACCGCGTGATAAGATTGCAAAGGCAAGACTAGCTATTAAATTTTAGATTTGTTAAGGAGAAAATTTAGATGAGTAAGGAATTACTAAATGCGTTAGATGCATTGGAAGTCGAGAAGGGAATTAAGAAAGATGTTGTCATAGAAGCACTTGAAGCAGCACTTGTTTCTGCGTACAAGCGTAACTATGGGCAGGCACAGAATGTAGAAGTCGAATTTGACAAAACTCGTGGCGATATTCATGTTTTTGCAGTCAAAGAAGTTGTTGCCGAAGTTTTTGATTCACGCCTTGAAGTCAGTCTCGAAGAAGCAGTTCAAATTAATCGTGCTTATGAAATTGGTGATACGATTAGATTTGAAGTGACACCTAAGAACTTTGGACGAATTGCTGCACAGACTGCAAAGCAGGTTATTATGCAGCGTGTACGTGAAGCTGAACGTGGAATCATTTATGATGAATATATTCAATATGAAAATGAGATTGTAACTGGTGAAGTGGAACGACATGATCATCGTTATGTATATGTCAATCTTGGCAAGGTTGAGGCTGTATTGTCTCATCAAGATCAGATCCCTGGTGAAGAATACAAGTCACATGATCGCATCAAGGTCTACATTTATAAGGTTGAGAATACATCGAAGGGTCCTCAGGTTTTTGTAAGCCGCTCACATCCGGATTTGTTAAAACGATTGTTTGAACAGGAAATCCCAGAGATTTTTGATGGAACTGTTGAGATTATTTCAATTGCGCGTGAAGCAGGCGACCGTGCTAAAGTTGCTGTTCGTTCGCACAGTGAAGGCGTTGATCCTGTTGGAACTTGTGTTGGTCCCCGAGGCGAAAGAATTCAGACAATCGTTAATGAACTCAAGGGTGAAAACATGGATGTTGTGGAATGGCGTGAAGATCCAGCTGAGTTCATCAGCAATGCACTTAATCCAGCTGAGGTTATTGACGTTCAGTTTAATCCAGAAAACGAACGTGCTTGTACTGTGATTGTTCCAGACAACCAGTTGTCGCTTGCAATCGGTAAAAGAGGACAAAATGCACGTTTAGCAGCAAAATTAACTGGTTTTAAAATTGATATTAAATCTGAATCAGAATTTGCGAAGATTTCTGATACTTCAGATACTGCAAATTCTGATACCGAAGAAGACTAATTATAAATTCTTGGACAAGGGAGATGATTAGATGGTAAAACAACGTAAGATACCTATGCGCAAGGATATTGTTTTAGGAGAGATGAAGCCCAAAAAGGAACTCGTTCGAATTGTGAAGAATAAGGAAGGCGAGGTCAGCATTGACCCAACTGGTAAGAAGCCGGGTCGTGGAGCTTATATTTCACTAGATGTTGCAGTAGCCAAAAAGGCAAAAGAAGAGCATACATTCAATAAGGCTTTCGGAGTAAAAGTACCTGATGAGTTTTATGATGAATTAGTAGCATTTGTTGATCATCAAGCAGCACGCAAGGAGCTTTTTGGCGATGCTCGATAAAAGACAAAGAGCTTTGCAGATGCTTGGACTTGCTAGAAGAGCTGGTAAGTTGATCACTGGTGAAGAAGGCGTTCTTAAGAAAGTCAGAGCGCAAAAGGTACAGATTGTTTTTGTTGCCAGTGATGGCTCAGAAGGAACTAAAAAGAAGTTTATAGACAAGTGTAAGAGCTATCAAATCAACATAAATTGTGATTTTACACATCAGGAACTTAGTTTAGCAATTGGAGCAAATAGAACTGTGCTAGCAATTGATGATTTGGGTTTCAGTAAGAAAATTATGATGCTGTTGAGCTGATGCTTTTACCATAAAGGTTTGGACTATGCAATCTGTAGGGATATAAATTGTATAGTTGAGATTGGAGCGTGAATACATGGGAAAAAAGCGAATTTACGAATTAGCAAAAGAATTGAATGTCAGTAGCAAGGTGGTGATTGAAACAGCACGAAAAAAAGGTTTTGCTGTTAATAATCACATGTCGACAATTGGAGACAATGAAGAACGCCAAGTAAAAGAAGCACTTAAGAAGACTACGGACAAGGTAAAGGAAAACACTGCTAAAAAATCTGCAGTGAACGGACCAAAAAATTCGAAGATTTCAAATCAACCAAAACGTTCTCAACGAAATAATAATAGTAAAGAGGCCGGACCAATTCAGAATAAAACAACTAACAACAATAATAAAGTTCAGCATAACAATAACAAAGTACAAGGGAAAAGTACTACACAAAGTAGCAGAAACCAAGCAGCAAGTAGTAAACAGAGTTCAACTACAAACAATTCTGCTAAGAAGAGCAATTCACGTTTTGAAAACAAATCTAATAACAACAATACACGTTCGAATAATTTTGGACAAAATAGATTTGGTCAAAATTCTAATTCACAAAATAGATATAGCAATAAAAAGAAGCGTAGAAACAGAAAGAACAGCCGTTATCAAGAAACCAAGAAACCCGCAGTTCCACCGCGTAAGGATAGACCGCTTCCAGAAACACTTGTCTATACAGTAGGAATGAATGTAGCTGATATAGCCAAGAAGATTCATCGTGAACCAGCAGAAATTATCAAAAAGTTATTCATGATGGGCGTAATGGTTAATCAAAATCAATCTTTGGATAAAGATACAATTGAGATTTTAGCTGACGATTATGGGATGAAGGCAGAAGAAAAAGTAGAAGTGGATGTAGCTGATATTGATAAGTTCTTTGAAGATGAACAAGAAAATACAAAACATCTCGAAACTCGTCCTCCAGTTGTAACAATCATGGGTCATGTTGATCACGGTAAGACAACGCTGCTTGATAAATTACGCCATACTCATGTTACAGAGGGTGAAGCTGGCGGAATTACACAGCATATCGGTGCTTATCAAGTAAAACATGATGGTAAGACAATCACTTTCTTAGATACACCAGGACATGCGGCGTTTACTAATATGCGTGCGCGTGGAGCCGATATTACTGATATTACGGTACTGGTTGTTGCTGCAGATGATGGTGTGATGCCACAAACAATTGAGGCTATTAACCATGCTAAGGCCGCAGAGGTTCCAATTATTGTTGCCGTTAATAAAATTGATAAACCAGGTGCAAATCCTAATCATGTAATGGAACAATTAACTGAATATGAACTTATCCCTGAAGATTGGGGCGGTGATACAATCTTTGTTGAATTATCAGCTAAGTTTGGCAAGAATCTTGACGAATTGCTGGATATGATTTTGTTGCAGGCTGAAGTTCTTGAGTTACGTGCAAATCCTAAGCAGCATGGTGCAGGTTCCGTTATCGAGGCTCGCTTGGATAAAGGAAAAGGAACGGTTGCTTCATTGCTGGTTCAACAAGGAACATTGCATGTTGGTGATCCGATTGTTGTTGGAAATACATTTGGTCGTGTTCGGACAATGATTAATGATAAGGGACAACAGATTTCTGAGGCCTTACCCGCTACACCAGTTGAGATTACTGGTTTGAATGAGGTTCCAGATTCAGGTGATCGGTTCATTGTATTTAGCGATGAGAAAACCGCTCGTGCTGCTGGTGAGGAACGTGCAAAGCGTGCATTGTTGAAAGAACATAGCAACATCCAGCATGTTACATTGGATACATTATTTGATTCGCTTAAAGAAGGCGAATTGAAGGAAGTTAATGTTATCATTAAGGCGGATGTACAGGGTTCTGTCGAGGCTCTTGCCGGTAGTTTAAAGAAGATTGAGGTCGAAGGCGTACGTGTTAACATCATTCATCAGGCCGCTGGTGCTATCAATGAAAGTGATGTAACACTTGCTGAAGCATCAAATGCTATTATTGTAGGATTCAATGTTCGTCCAACACCACAAGCCAAGTCACAGGCTGAAAGTGACAACGTTGATATTCGTTTGCATCGTGTCATTTATAAGGCAATTGATGAGATCGAGACGGCTATGAAGGGAATGCTTGAACCCGTCTTTGAAGAAAAAATTATCGGTCAGGTCGAAATTCGCGAGACTTACAAGGTTTCTAAAGTTGGAACAATCGGTGGTGGATATGTGACTGATGGTTATATTCAGCGTGATAGTGGAGTACGTGTAATTCGTGATGGAATTGTTATCTATGAAGGTAAATTAGCATCTTTGAAACGCTTCAAGGATGATGTTAAACAAGTTAAGCAAGGCTTCGAATGTGGTCTAATGGTTGAAAATTATAATGATATTAAGATTGGTGACCAGATTGAGGCATTTATCATGGAAGAAGTTCCGGTCGAATAGTTAATTAAGAATTAGATGGAGGAGAACGCAATGGCACAAAATTATCGTGTTGGTCGTTTATCTCAAGAAATCCAACGAGAAGTAACAGATATTTTGATGAAAAGAGTTCGCGATCCACGAGTTCAAGGAATTACAATTACGGGGGTCGAAGTTACTGGTGACTTGCAGCAAGCAACCATTTATTATAGTATTCTGTCTGAACTTGCATCTGATGGTGAAAAAACACAGATTGGTTTGGAGAAAGCCAAGGGACTGATTCGTCGAGAATTAGGTTCTAGGTTGAGTATCTATGTGACTCCTGAGCTGATTTTTGAACGAGATCGCTCAGTTCAATATGGAGATCATATTGATGAACTTTTAAATAAGTTAAATCATCCCGAAGATTAAGAAGTTGTTTTTTTGAGCGTTGATGGCTTTGAAATTAAAAGAAGCGTAACAAGGGTTAGAGTCTGCTGTGCTGTCATAAAATTACAAACAAAATATTTTTTTGTTGACATGAGTGATTAGGTATAATGAGGACCGACTTTTGAAATACGTTTAAAAGAAAGGGGCTGCCACAAAACGTTTGTTTTGTTACAGCCCCTTTCTTTTTAATGATTTTATAGTATTTTGGGAGGAAGAAAATGGACGGAATTATTCCAGTATATAAAGAACGTGGGATGACAAGTACTGACTGTGTTTTTAAATGCAGAAAAATCTTTAAAATGAGACGAGTCGGACATAGTGGGACACTTGATCCGAATGTTGACGGAGTATTGCCTATTTGTGTTGGCAAAGCAACGAAAGTAGTTAATTATTTAATGGATTCAGGCAAAGTCTATATTGGGGAAATTACATTAGGATTTTCAACAACAACTGAGGATCTTGATGGTGAAATTGTTGATAAAAGATTATTGGACGAACCATTCACTAGTGAAGAAATTAATGATAAAATGGACGAGTTAACTGGTGACTTGATTCAAATTCCGCCGATGTATTCTGCAATTAAGGTTAAAGGCCGTAGATTATATGACTATGCACGTTCTGGAGATCCAGTGGAACGTCCTGAAAGAAATGTTCATATTGAGTATTTCAAACAGACTAACAAAACCGTTTTTGATTCTAAAAGCGGGTGTCAGAAAATCTATTTTGAAGTCGGTTGTGGAAAGGGAACATATATCAGAACTTTGGCTGTCGACTTAGGCCGCAAGCTAGGTGTTCCAGCTGTTATGTCTGATTTATCACGCTTATCAAGTGGTGGTTTCACAATTGGACAAGCTGTTAAAATTAGTGAGTTGGAACAGGCTGCAGAGAACGGTAATCTTGAGGGTCGACTTTATCCAGTTGATTATGCCTTACAAAAATATTTTCATATTGAATTAAATGAGAAACAATGGGAAATCATTAGAAATGGTGGTTTCTTATTTCCCGATGAAGTTGATGGTACAGCTGAAAAAATAGTTTTGATGTACCAAAATAGAGCTAGATGTATCTATCGTTACAATGAAGAGAAAAAAAGATATCAACCTGAACAAATGATTGATTTAACTTAGAGGAGAATAGAAAGTGCAAGTAATCAACTTAGTAGAACCTTTTAACAAGTCAATATTGCCCACAGGAGATATTGTTTTGGCACTAGGTTTTTTTGATGGTGTGCACCGTGGACACCAAGCGGTTATCCACCGTGCAAAAGCTGAGGCCAGAAAACGGAATGTAAAATTAGCCGTAATGACACTAGACATGCATCCCTCAATCCCCTTTAAGGGAGTGAAACCGCAAGATATTAAATATCTGACTAGTTTAGCACAAAAAAATAAACTTTTTGAAGCACTGGGTGCTGATATAGTATACGTAGTCTCATTGAATGATTTACTGGTCAAGATGGGGCCACAAGAATTTGTTGATAAATATATGGCAGGGTTGAATGCACAGGCGATTGTTGCGGGTTCAGATTATACGTATGGCAAGCAAGATATCGCAAATATGCAAATTCTTCCAGAATATGCAAAAAAACGCTTTAAAGTTATTGAAGTAAAACACTTAAATGATAAGAATCAAAAGATTAGTTCGACACGAATTCGCAAGGCACTCTTGAATGGAAAAATTGAATGTGCAAATGAACTTTTAGGTTACCATTACCAAAATAACGGTAAAGTTGTTCATGGTGAACAAAGAGGTCGTGAGCTGGGTTTTCCTACGATCAATGTTGCGGTAGATCCGCAAGAAATGCTTCCAGCAGAAGGAATATATGCTGTTAGGGTTGCAATCGTTGGTAAAAATGTTTTAGGAATGGCATCAATTGGACGCAATGAAACCTTTGGTGAAGGCAGAGAGGTGACCATTGAGATTAATTTACTTGATTTTTCACAGATGGTATATGGTGAAAATGTAGTGGTTGATTGGTACAAGAAGTTAAGAGGACAAGTTAAGTATAATGGAGCGGCAGGATTGATAGCACAGCTGAAAAAAGATGAAGAAAATACACGAAATTATTTTAAGAAAACAAGAGAAATATAAGATAATTGGGCGTCATTTCTTGACTTATTTAAGCACTTCTTGTATATTAATAATTGACTTAGCACTCTAGGACATTAAGTGCTAATCGAGGTGATTGAAATGCTTACTGAGAGACAATTGTTAATTCTTGAGGCAATAATTCAGGATTACACGACTGTTGGAAGACCTGTTGGTTCGAAGTCCTTAGGTGAACAGTTACCGATGCAAGTCAGTTCTGCGACTATTCGTAACGAGATGGTGGCACTGGAGCACTTAGGATTTATTAACAAGGAACATTCTTCTTCGGGCAGGGTACCAACTTTGAAGGGTTATCGTTACTATATTGATAATCTTGTTAAGCCTGATGCTGTTAATCAAGAACAACTAGAGGATATCCGTTCGTCATTCGGCAATAATTTCTACAAAATTGATGAGATTGTTGCTGAGTCCGCGAAAATACTCTCTGATATGACCAACTATACTGCGATTGCTTTTAAGCCCGAGGCAAAAAATATTAAGTTTCAAGGCTTCAAAGTTCTTCCGCTTGGTAACCAACAGCTGATGATGATGTTGGTCACTAGTGACGGAAACGTTGAAAGTCAACTCTTTAATGTTCCTAGAGGATTGGGTGGCGATGAAATCGAAGCAGTGATTCGTGTGGTCAATGATAGAATTGTTGGATTGCCTCTTGATCAAGTGATTGAAAGACTGCATGAGACAATTCCTCTATTGTTGCATTATGTTCAAAGGCCTGTGGGGTTTCTTGATATTTTCGGGAATATCCTAGAGCGATCGGCACGTGAGCAATTTTTTGTGAGTGGCAAGTTGAACTTACTGAATTTTGTTGGTGAGGCAGATGTTAGTCAGATTAAAGAACTTTATTCTCTGATTGAACATTCTGAGGATATCAATAATCTGATTGGTGATTCAACAGGTACAATTCAAGTGAAAATAGGAGATGAGCTAACTAATAGTTCGTTAAGTAATTATAGCTTGATTTCAACCACTTATGATGTAGCACAGCATGGACAAGGATTGATTGCTCTGCTTGGTCCGACAAATATGCCATATTCAAAGATGATTGGTTTGGTTCAGACATTCCAAGAAGAATTGGCACGTAAATTATTAGATTACTATAGTTTTTATGATGATTAGAAAAGGGGTGTCTGTTTGTCAGAACAAAAGGGAAGCGAAGAAAAACAAACTCTGAAGACTAACGAAGAAGTTTCAGAAGAACCTGTCAAAAACAAAACGACTCCTGAAGTTGATGAGAAGAAAGCAACTGCAGAAGTTGATGAAAAAGAAGTAAAGGAAGAATCTTCTGAAGAACCTGCTACTGATGATGAAGATTCTGAAAAAGATGAATTAAAACAAAAAGTAGCAGAACTTCAAAAAAAGTGTAATGACTTTGAAGATAAGTATTTGAGAGCTGAGGCTGAAATGGCTAATATGCATACAAGATTCAAAAAAGAGCAGGAAAAGTTATTGCGTTATGACGGTCAGAGTCTTGCTAAGGATGTTCTTCCAGTCATTGATAACTTAAATCGTGCATTGCAAATTGAAGTCACTGATGATGCTTCTAAGCAGTTAAAAAGAGGCATTGAACTTGTCTTCAATGATATGGAAAAGGCATTGAAGGCAAATAATGTGACAAAAATCGAAGCACTTGGACACGTCTTTGATCCAACGCTTCATCAAGCTGTCAAATCTATTCCGGCTGAAAAGGGCCAGAAAGCTGAGACTGTTATTGAAGTATTCCAAGATGGCTATATGTTGAAGGATCGTGTATTACGACCTGCAATGGTAGTCGTTGCACAATAAAATTAAAAATTTTTGAAAGAGGTTGAAATTAATGTCGAAGATTATTGGTATTGATTTAGGAACAACTAACTCAGCAGTTGCTGTTCTTGAAGGTAAAGAAGCTAAGATTATTACTAACCCTGAAGGAAATCGTACAACTCCATCAGTTGTATCTTTTAAGAATGGTGAGACTCAGGTTGGGGAAGTTGCAAAGAGACAAGCAATTACGAATCCTGATACGATTGCATCTATCAAGCGTCACATGGGTGAGGCTGGGTATAAAGTAAAGGTTCAAGACAAAGAATATACACCACAAGAAATTTCAGCAATGATTTTGCAGTATATCAAGGATTATGCAGAATCATACCTTGGTGAAGATGTTACACAAGCAGTTATTACCGTACCTGCTTACTTTAACGATAGTCAACGTCAAGCTACAAAAGATGCTGGTAAAATTGCTGGTTTAAAAGTTGAACGTATTGTCAACGAACCAACGGCTGCTGCCTTAGCATATGGTCTTGATAAGACTGATAAAGATGAAAAGATCTTGGTATTTGACCTTGGTGGTGGTACTTTTGATGTTTCTATCCTTGAATTGGGTGATGGAGTATTCGAAGTACTTTCAACAAATGGTGATACATTCCTTGGTGGGGATGATTTTGATAACAAGATTATGGAATGGTTGATTTCTGAATTCAAGAAGGAAAATGGAATTGATCTTTCAAAAGACAAGATGGCTATGCAGCGTTTGAAGGATGCAGCTGAAAAGGCTAAGAAGGATCTTTCAGGTATTACAAGTGCACAAATCAGCCTACCATTTATTACGGCTGGTGAGAATGGCCCACTTCATTTGGAAAAGACTTTGACTCGTGCACAATTTGATAACTTAACATCTGACTTAGTTGATCGAACAAAGATTCCAGTACGCAATGCTTTAAAAGATGCTGGACTTTCAATGAGTGATATTGACGAAGTTATCTTAGTAGGTGGTTCTACACGTATTCCAGCTGTTCAAGCTGCAGTTGAAGCTGAAACAGGCAAGAAACCTAACCAATCAGTTAACCCTGATGAAGCAGTTGCTTTAGGTGCTGCTATTCAAGGTGGTGTTATTACTGGTGATGTTAAGGATGTTGTTTTGCTTGATGTTACACCATTATCACTTGGTATTGAGACAATGGGTGGAGTATTCACAAAGCTGATTGATCGTAACACAACAATTCCAACGAGCAAATCGCAAGTGTTCTCAACTGCTGCAGATAATCAACCTGCTGTTGATATTCATGTCTTGCAAGGTGAACGTCCAATGGCCGCAGATAATAAGACACTTGGTCGTTTCCAATTAACAGATATTCCAGCTGCTCCTCGTGGAATTCCACAGATCGAAGTTAAATTCGATATTGATAAGAATGGGATTGTAAATGTATCTGCTAAAGATTTGGGAACAAATAAAGAGCAAAAGATTACTATTAAGAGTTCATCCGGACTTTCAGACGATGAAATTGATCGTATGGTTAAGGAAGCTCAAGAGAACGAAGAAGCAGATAAGAAACGCAAGGACGAGGTTGACTTGAAGAATGAAGTTGATCAATTACTCTTCACAACTGACAAGACATTATCAGAAATTAAAGACAAGGTTTCTGAGGATGAAATCAAGAAGGCTGAAGAAGCACGTGATGCTTTGAAGAAGGCTCAAGACGAAAATAATGTTGAGGAAATGAAGACTAAGAAGGATGATTTGACGAAGATTGTTCAAGATTTATCAGTTAAACTATATCAACAAGCTCAAGAAGCTCAGTCGCAAGCCGGTGGAGATTCTGCAGCTGCTGATAAGGGTGATAAGACTAATGACGATACAGTTGAAGGTGACTTCAAGGAAGTTGATCCCGACGACAAGAAGTAGTCGCTAGCTGATAAGAAGTCAAAGACCATGTTTGGACTTTGGCTTTTTATTTAGCTATTACTATGTTACGCTAGGCTAAACAAACATCTTATTTATGATGGAGGGTAAAAATGGCAGAAATCAGAAATCCGTATGAGGTTTTGGGTGTATCCAAAGATGCCTCTGCCGCTGATATTAAGAAAGCTTATCGTAAGCTATCTAAGAAGTATCATCCAGACTTGAACAAAGAACCAGGTGCAGAAGAGAAATTCAAAGAGATTAATGAAGCGTATGAAATTCTTAGTGATCCTCAAAAGAAAGCCCAATTTGATCAGTATGGTTCGACTGGTGGTCAACAAGGTTTTGGCGGATTCTCAGGACAAAACGGTGGATTTAGTGGTGGATTCGGCGACTTTGGTGGCGGCGGATTTGAGGATATTTTCAGTTCCTTCTTTGGCGGCGGTGGTTCTGCATCACGCAATCCCAACGCTCCAAGGCAAGGACGTGATCTACAATACGAGATGGATTTGACTTTCGAAGAGGCAATCTTTGGTAAGAAGACAAGTATTCAATATACTAGGGAAGCTCTTTGCAAGACATGTGGTGGAAGTGGTGCTAAACCTGGAACTACCCCAGAAAATTGTTCTCACTGTGGTGGTAGTGGTGTAGTTCGTGTTAAGAGGTCAACACCGCTTGGACAAGTTGTCACGCAGCAAGAATGTGATGTGTGCCATGGTACAGGTAAGATCATCAAAGATAAGTGTGAGACTTGTCATGGTGACGGTCACGTTCATGAAAGACATGAGGTTGAAGTTTCAATTCCAGCAGGAGTTGAGGATGGGAACCAGATGCGTCTGCAAGGACAAGGTGAAGCCGGTGAGAACGGCGGACCTTATGGTGATTTATATGTTATCTTCAATGTTGCTCCAAGCAAAATCTTTAAGCGAGATGGAGCTAATATCTTCTTTGAAATGCCAATTAGTTTTGTTCAGGCAGCACTTGGAGATGAAGTTACGGTCAAAACTGTTCATGGTGACGTAAAGATGAAGGTTCCAGCTGGAACTCAATCAGGAACGGTCTTTAGGCTGCGCGGTAAAGGGGCACCATATCTTCGTGGCAACGGTAATGGTGATCAGCAAGTTACTGTTAAGATTCGAACTCCAAAGGGTTTGAACCAGAAACAAAAAGAAGCGTTGCGTGCTTTTGCTGAAGCCAGCGGAGAAAAAACACAAAACGAATCAATTTTTGATAGGTTAAAGAAACACAAGAAATAAAATAAATATAGTCTAGCTTGATTTTTAGTATTACTAAATTAAGCTAGGCTTTATTTGTATGTAATTTCTTGGTGCGTTGTATTTAGTATGGCGGCTTGCTATAATTGAATCTAAGAACATTTCGAGTAAGAAAGTAGGAATTAATGCATGGATGTTGAATTATTAAAGGAGCGCCAAAAAAGAATTCGCAATTTCTCAATTGTAGCGCATATCGATCACGGTAAATCTACTTTAGCAGATCGAATTTTAGAATTAACCGAGACGGTATCAAAAAGAGAAATGCAGGCACAGCTTCTTGATTCCATGGAACTAGAACGCGAACGCGGAATTACAATCAAATTGAACGCTGTAGAACTTAATTATCATGCAAAGGATGGTGAAACATATATCTTCCATTTGATTGATACCCCAGGTCATGTGGACTTCTCATATGAGGTTTCGAGAAGTCTTGCTGCGTGTGAAGGTGCGGTTTTAGTTGTTGATGCTGCACAAGGTGTTGAAGCTCAGACACTGGCCAATGTTTATTTGGCTTTAGATGATGATCTAGAAATTGTGCCCGTGATTAACAAGATTGACTTACCTTCTGCGCAGCCTGAAGTGGTTCGGCAAGAGATTGAAGATGTGATTGGTCTCGATGCATCAGAGGCGGTTTTAGCGAGTGCAAAGCAGGGAATTGGAATTGAAGAAATGCTTGAAAAAATTGTTCATGACATTCCTGCTCCAGAGGGTAACAATGATGGTCCATTGAAGGCGTTGATTTTTGATTCTGTATATGACGATTATCGTGGAGTTGTTTTGAGTATCCGTGTCTTTGAAGGGACTGTTAAAGCAGGTGACCGGATTCGTTTGATGAATGGTCAAACGGAATATGAGGTCGTTGAAGTGGGAGTCAATTCGCCTAAGCCGATTAAGAGGGACCTATTGATGGCAGGTGATGTTGGGTATTTGACTGCAAGTATCAAGGACATTCAAGATACGCGTGTAGGTGATACAGTAACTAGTGCGGACAACCCAGCAGAAAAGGCGTTAGAAGGTTATCGTGAGATGAATCCGATGGTCTATTCTGGGCTTTATCCGACTGATAACGCTAAGTACAATGATCTAAGAGAAGCGCTTGAAAAGTTACAATTGAATGATGCAGCATTGGAGTTTGAACCCGAGACTTCAACAGCATTAGGTTTTGGATTTCGCTGTGGCTTTTTAGGGCTTTTGCATATGGATGTGGTCCAAGAAAGACTTGAACGCGAGTTTAATATGGATTTGATCACAACTGCTCCATCTGTAACCTATGATGTTGAGTTAACTGATGGAAGTCATAAAACTGTTTCTAATCCTGCGGAAATGCCAGAAGCGACTGCGATAAAGGCAATTAATGAACCATTTGTGAAGGCAACAATTATGGTTCCCAATGATTATGTAGGGTCTGTTATGGAGCTTTGTCAGGCAAAGCGGGGGAAGTTTGTGACGATGGAATATCTTGATGATTATCGCGTGAATGTAATCTATGAGATGCCACTTTCAGAAATAATCTTTGATTTCTTTGATAAGCTGAAGTCTAGTACAAAGGGATATGCTTCTCTTGACTATGACTTAGATGGTGCCCGCGCGGGTGACTTGGTGAAGATTGATATTTTATTGAACGGTGACAAGGTTGATGCACTCAGCTTTATTGCCCATCGCGAGTTCGCACCACAAAGAGCACGTGTGATTACGAGCAAATTAAAGGAAATAATTCCACGGCAAAATTTTGAGATTCCAATTCAAGCTGCAATTGGAGCGAAAATTATAGCTAGGACAAATATTAAGGCATACCGTAAGGATGTTACGGCTAGAATCCATACAGGTGATCCGGATCGACGCGCTAAGCTATTGGATAAGCAAAAGCGTGGTAAAAAACGGATGAAATCAGTTGGGACCGTCGAAGTACCACAAGAAGCATTTATGGCAGTTCTAAAAACAAATGAGGAATAATATACCTTATGTCATTAAGGTACCGATGGATGAATGAAAAAAAATAAGTCAGGTCAAGAGCTAACTTTTGACCTGACTCATTTTTGTGAACAATAAAATAGTACTAGAGCAATCAACTTATTTCTTTTCAATAAACCTAAACAATTCTAGAAAATGAACAGGCTTGAAAATCCAGTTACGCAAATACCGATTAGCAGTACAATCAGACTTGACCAAATTTTGCCTGCCCTAAACTTGAAATTAGCAAATGGCATAAGAATGGTTATACATCCTGTGATGAAAAAGAGAAGGTATATCTGTTTAAGTGGAAGAAAGATTTCGACTAGGAACAAGCTGATCAATAATATTAGAACCCTTGAATTTCGATACCAGGCAATTCTTCCAAAGAAGACGCGAAAATAAGAAAAAGACTCATCTTTTTCCATCGAGATATATTTGAGTATCAACAAAATTATCCAGAAGATATACAGTCCTAAAGCAACTTTTGTCATTTTATCACCTCAATTAGTGTTTCTCGAATAATGTTGTTAGCCGCTCCATAAATTTTGTAACGAAACGCTCAACATCGACATTAACAGCTGCTTGTGTTGTTGTCGCAGGCAAGTTCAAACGAGTTTCATCCCCAATTGTACGCCCTTCATAAGGCTTTGTGGTATCTACTTTCATATTTAAGTAAATTGTCTCAAGGAGTTTTGGCTCAAGTGCAGCTGCCACAGCAAGAGGATCGTGAAGAGCGCATCCGTTTAGATGAGGGTTTGTTTCTTTATAAGCATCAATATAGTAATCAACTAGATCAGCATAAACATCCCCAGATTTTGTCTTAAGATTACGCCAAATCGCAGTTTCTTTATTAGTTAAGAGTGTTCGAGTAGTAACATCTAAACCGACCATTGTTAAGGGAATATCGGATTGGAATACATCATTTGCTGCCTCTGGATCTTGATGAATATTTGCCTCTGAAACCGGACTAACATTGCCAGGAACTGTTAGTGCTCCGCCCATCAGCGTGACATGACCAATTAATTTTGTAATTGTAGGATCCTTCTTAATTGCAGCAGCCAGATTAGTAAGTGGACCAGTTGGAACTAGCAGCAGGTCCTTTTGGTATTTGTGGACAGCATCAATTAGGAAATCGACACCAGACTGTCTTTCGACCTTTGTCGAGGCACGATCAATTTTCAAGTTTGCTACACCGTTGTTTCCATGAATTCGAGCACTAACTGGTTGCACAGTGAAGCTTGAAGTAGTTGACGAATGTGAGAGTCCTGCATAGACGGGAACATCACTAGCTCCAAGCAATGAAAGCAAGTCAAGACTATTTTGCGTTCCTTGCTCAATGAGAACATTTCCGTAAGAACCGATGATTCCAATTAAATCACAGTCCTGATCTGCTAGTGCATATGCCAATGCTAGTGCATCATCAATACCTGTATCTAAGTCCAATATCATTTTATATTTAGCCATTTGCTGCCTCCAGAATTTCAAATATGTATTTGTTATTTACCCATATCTTACCAAATAATAGTAAAAGTGACTAGATGTCCGGTTGTTGAATAAAGATAAAGATAATTGAAACTAAAAGTTTATTGCGGTATACTTATAGTGATAATAAGTATACTTAGAGTTACCTTTTATAAAATATGAGTGTAGGTGTGATGACTTTGGGGCAAATTGAACGGCGATTTGAAATTCGTGAATTAAAAAAACAAGACTTGTTAGATGCTGCTGAAAACAAGTTCTTTAAAAAAGGTTTTGAGGCAACTAGCATTGCTGAAATTGCCAAGGAAGCAGAATTTAGTAAGAAGACGCTTTATACCTACTTCGATAGTAAGAATCAGATATATTTTGAAATAATGTTGCGTGGGTACAAACAACTGTTAGAATTGATACAGCTTCAACTGCAAGAAAGTCATCCTTTAAATTCTACACAACAATTTACAGTCTTTTGGAAGGTATTTGAGAATTTTTTGAACACCTACGAGGGTTATTTGAATGCAATTATTTTTTTTGAAATTCACAACGGACAGGTGCAGGATAGTTACAAGATTTCTGAATACGAACAATTAAAAAAAGAATTGACTGATAGTCTGTTGGAGTTTTTTGAAAGTAAGAACGATGTAGTTAGAATAAAAAGCGATTTAATATGGCAGTTCACTTTAGGAACAGCACAGAAGGCACTTGGCAACCCCGAAAAGAGCCAACTGATATTGCAGAGTGGCTATAAGCTGTTATCTAGCATGATAAGTGCAGAATTAAGTTAAAAAAAGTTTAAATAAGGTTAAATGAGGAAATATATGAATAAATATGTTGTCACAAACAAGATGAAATATTACTATTAATTATAGTAATAACTTTTCAACTATTTATTGAGGTTGGGTCATAAGTCAAAGTTTTCTGTTTAACTTTAAATTACTCATGATGAAGTTGCATTATGTCCGTAATTTTAGGTTAGTACTTGAATTTTACCAGCCTATGGCACACTCTCAACTTGATAAGGATGGTGAAGTGATGAAACAAAGTCTAAATGAGTTTTTGACTACAGGTTTGGCTAATCTAGGATTCGATGGGGGTTTAGACTTACTTTGGGACAAAGATGGTCATACTTTTACAGTTGACATCACTTTTAGTATTGAACAAAAGGGACAGCATTTCTTATTGGACATGACCGGTGACAGCTCTAAAGAAAATCCGATAGAATTTGTGGACACAATTCTTATATATGACGGTACAAAGCAAAATTTTAAACCGGCTTGGAGTGACGACTTCTTGGCTTGTATAGCGTATAATGGCAAATCTGGTTGGGAGAGAGCCCGAGGAGTAGCCTTTTTGGAGTACTTGAAAGTAATATTGTTATCTGGGCGCGAAAATTTGCAGCATTTTCTGAGTAATAGTGACCAGTTGGATTTTTTACTGAATTTTGAATTAAAGTGGTCAGAAGAAACCTTTGAGCAATTGGTCAGAGAGAAACAAAAAAGTATATCTGGTACACTACCTTATGAAGTTTAAGAGATAAGTATAAGAGATAAAATCGGTTTGGAGGATTTCATTTGCGCTGGGGTAAATTGACGATCAAGGCTAATAATGAATTGCAGGCACCACTTGAGAATATCTTTTTAGATTTAGAAGCACAGGGAATTGAGAAGGACGATGACGATTTTTTGACAGGCCGGAGTCATTCCATTATTATCAGCGGCTTCTTTGAGTTACAGCAAAATATCAATGACAAAGTTGACCTTATTAAGACACGTATTACCAAGCTTAAGGAGTATGGCTTTGATACTGAAGGTGTTTCTATCAAGTATGGTATCATAGACGATCAAACCTGGAAAAATGAGTGGGAGAAGTATTATCACGCACAAAGAATTACTCGTTTTTTGACAGTTGTTCCTTTTTGGGAGGAATACAAGAAACACCAAAATTCGGAAATTGTCATTAGGTTGGATCCGCAGCAAGCATTTGGAACTGGGACACATCCGACGACAGTTCTTGCTTTGCGTGCACTAGAGGACCATATACGTGGAAATGAAGTTGTTTTTGATGTTGGCACTGGCACTGGAATATTAAGTATTGCTGCAAGTTTACTGGGTGTTAAGAGTGTCTATGCTTGTGATGTCGAAGATGAAGCAATCATATCTGCAAGGAAAAATTTAGAATTAAATAAAGATATTGATAATGTTAAGCTGGAATTGAATAGTTTATTGGATGGATCAAAGGGACAAGCAGACCTTATACTCGCCAATATTTTACCGGAGGTGCAGACATTATTGCTACCACAGGTAATGGAACATTTGAGACCACAGGGCAAACTTATCATGGCGGGAATCATTGTTGAAAAGGAAGAGGAAATGGTTGCAAAGGTTCGAGCAACGGGATTAAAGATTATTGAGACTTTGAGCGATGGAAAATGGATCGCGATTATTGCTCAAAAAGATTTGGAGGATTGAGAAATGCAGCGTTATTTCATTGATAAGTCCGAGATAGCTGATGAATTAGTCCTACCAGCAGAAATCTATCATCATGCAATTAGGGTTATGAGATTGCATGTGGATAGCCGTTTTGAACTTGTTTTGAAGACCCAAAAGGTAGCATTGATGAGAATAATACAAGTTACTAAAGAAGAGGCAAGAGCTGTTCTGATCAATTGGATTGAAACTAAGGTTGAATTGCCTGTTCATGTGACAATTGCCTGTGCATTATCCAAAAGTGATAAAGCCGAGTGGATTGTGCAAAAGGGAACTGAACTTGGTGCCAGTGAATTTATTTTTTTTGCTGGAGAATTCTCTGTTGCAAAATGGGACCAAAAAAAAGTGACGAAAAAAGTAGAACGTTTGAGTAAAGTTGCTCTGAATGCTGCTCAACAGTCTCATAGAACCAAGGTTCCTACTGTTCAATACAATCAAAGTCTGACTACAATTGAACTGTCAGGTTTTGATTATAAATTAGTTGCTTATGAGGAGTCAGCAAAAAAAGGTGAAAAAAGTAACTTATTTGAATTAACTGAATCGATGAAAAGGGAAATCACAGACTTAAAAAGGCCTGAATTACTCGCCATTTTTGGACCAGAGGGTGGAATATCACCCGGGGAAGTGGATTATATGGGAAAAAACAATTTTGTTTTTGCAGGATTAGGTCCAAGGATTATGCGTGCTGAGACGGCTCCTTTGTATCTGCTCTCGGCACTTTCATTCGCAATAGAATTAGGGTAGAATATAGACAATTATAATTAAGTGAGGATTTAAAATGACTTCGAAAAATATATTTTCATTAACAACATTATGGTATCTAGCATTTGCAACTGCGGTAGCAATTGTCGTTCCAATTATCTTTAGTTTTATTAACCTAACAGATGTTCAACAATATACTTTTGCATTTTTTGGAATCAACGTAGTGTTTACGATCATATCTGGACTGATTGTGGGTATTAGGAAACAGCCATTTATCTATTTGTTCTTTTTTCCAATTTTATATCTTATTGGGGTTAGGTTATTTTTTGAGAGTTTTGCATATTATATTGCCATTGTTTATCTCTTAATCGGTTTCTTAACGTATGGTGCAGTTAAGGATTAGTTTAAAAAGTATTATGGCAGAATTGGCTTTTGAGGAAAATGTGTTTGAGAGGGATGAAAACTTTTATCACATTTCTTTTTATATTTGCAGAGTTTTAGCGGAATTGGAGAAAAAGAGGAAGATTAGCTGATTTTGGGAGTGGACATTATGGAAAAAGAAACTAACTGGAGTGCGGATGATGTAATCAGAGGTGTCCAGAAATATATGAATGAAAAGCATGTAGCATTAGTGAAGAAGGCGTATGACTTTGCTAATTATGTGCATAAAGATCAACATCGTCAGTCAGGTGAGCCATACATTATTCATCCGATACAGGTTGCGGGAATACTTGTGGACTTGAAAATGGATCCGGCGACAGTTTGTGCTGGTTTTCTTCATGATGTCGTCGAAGATACACCAGTCACTTTGGGAGATCTAGCTGAATTATTCGGTAAGGATGTCGAAATAATTGTTGATGGGGTTACTAAGCTTAGTAAGATTCAATATAAATCACATCAGCAGCAATTAGCTGAGAATCACCGTAAATTATTATTAGCAATGTCCAAAGACTTAAGAGTTATTATCGTGAAGCTTGCTGATCGTTTGCATAACATGCGGACCTTGTCTCATTTGCGTCCTGACAAGCAACGCAGAATTGCTAATGAAACACTTGAGATTTATGCTCCACTTGCTGATCGTTTAGGTATCAGCACGATCAAGTGGGAGTTAGAGGACGTTTCTTTGCGTTATCTCAATCCACAGCAATACTATCGAATTGTGCATCTAATGAATTCGAAGAGAACAGAGAGAGTTCAGTATATCGATAAAGCAATTGTTGATATCAAGAAATCAATTGTGGACTTAAATGTTGATTGCGAAATTTATGGGCGCCCAAAGCATATCTATTCAATTTACCGTAAAATGAAGGATCAGCACAAACAATTTAGTCAGATTTATGATTTGTTGGCTGTTAGGGTTATCGTACATTCTATCAAGGATTGTTACGCGGTTTTAGGAGCAATTCATACTCAGTGGAAACCCATGCCAGGGCGCTTTAAAGACTATATAGCAATGCCAAAAGCAAATATGTATCAATCGCTCCATACAACTGTGATTGGTCCGAAAGGTCAACCTTTTGAAGTGCAGATCAGAACTTCTGAAATGCACCGGGTTGCTGAATATGGTATTGCTGCTCATTGGGCATATAAAGAAGGCAAGACTGAGGCAGTTGCCAATGATGATACTGGAACAAAACTTAATTGGTTTAAAGAAATAATTGAATTGCAGGATGAAAGCAGTGATGCTGCTGAATTTGTTGAGAGTGTCAAAGGCGATTTATTTGGAGATCGTGTTTACGTATTTACTCCTAAAGGTGATGTATTTGAGTTGCCTAAGGGTGCAGGCCCGCTAGACATGGCTTATTCTATTCACACTGAAATTGGGAATAAGACTGTTGGAACAAAGGTCAATGGGAAGATGGTACCGCTTGATTACCAGGTTAAAAATGGTGATATTGTTGATATTTTGACTTCATCAAACTCTGCAGGCCCTAGTCAAGACTGGTTAAAGCTGGTGCATACAAATAAGGCACGTAACAAGATAAAACGTTTCTTTAAGCAACAGGATCGAGTTGAAAACATCGATAAGGGTAAGGAAATTATTGATGAGAATTTACTAGAAATGGGTTTTGAGCCCAAGGCTGTTTTGACAAATGATAACATTGCAAAGGTTTTGAAGAAACGTAAATTTTCAAGTGCAGATGATTTGTTTGCAGCAATCGGTTTTGGTGAGGTTGCACCACTTGGGGTCATTAACACTCTTACCGAAAAAATTAGGGCTGAACAAGAATCAACCCGTAAGCGGCAAGAAGAAAAGGCTTTGTTGGAAGATCACCAAGAACTTACGAAGGAAAATGGGCAAAGTACACAAAAGCCCAAGAGCGATGAAGGTGTGATAATTGCAGGAGTTGATAACCTATTAGTTAGGTTGAGTCACTGCTGTAATCCGATTCCAGGCGACAAAATCGTAGGCTATATTACAAAGGGACGCGGAGTTTCTGTTCATCGTGTAGACTGTCCAAATGTGAAGAATGCCAAACAGTCTGGAAGCCGCTTTATCGATGTTACTTGGAATATTGTTCCTGATGCCAAAACATTTTATAATGCGGACTTACAAATCCAAGGGTACAACCGTTCAGGCTTACTGAATGATGTTTTACAAGCACTTAATAATAGTACTCGTCAATTGAACTCAGTCAATGGGCGAGTGGATAATAATAAGCTTGCAACGATGGATGTGACTGTCGGAATTCGTGATGGGATTCATTTGCAGAGGGTTATTGATAATATTAAACGTGTTCCAGATGTTTACGTAGTTAAGAGAACAATTCATTAAGGAGAAAGCTAGCAAGTGAGAGTTGTAGTGCAAAGAGTTAGTCAGGCAAGTGTTACAATCAATAATAAAATATATAACAAAATATCTAATGGTTTCTTACTGCTTGTTGGTTTTGAAGAAGGTGATGGGGCTGATGAGATCAAGTACTTAGTTCATAAGATCAGTCAGCTGCGCGTTTTTTCTGATTCTGAAGGTAAAATGAATCTCAGCATCGCTCAGGTCCAAGGGGAGATTTTGTCTATCTCGCAGTTTACCTTATATGCGGCTTTGAAAAAGGGTAACCGACCAAGCTTCACTGCGGCACAGAATCCAGAAGAGGCAAAGAAAAACTATGAGATTTTCAATAAAACCTTGAGTCAAGAAGGGATAGTTGTTAGGGAAGGAGTTTTTGGTGCTGATATGCAAGTGGCACTGACGAATGACGGTCCAGTAACTATCATTTATGATACAGATAATCTCAAGTAGGGGGAGAGTCTATTGCGTCTAATTTCATTGGAAAAAGAAGCTCAAGAGTTCAGCCAAAAAAGGGAAAATGTTTTTGTGCCGACTACTTTTGGGGTTAAAGTAATTCGTGAACGTTTTGAATTAGAGCAAAGGACACAAGTCTATTTGCATGAAGCAATAATTGAAAAAAGGTCTTTGGCAGTAAACGGTTCTGATGATATTCAAGTTCATGTAGTTTTGCCGCCTGATATTGAAAATGAAAAAGTCCCAGTGCTCTTTTATGTTCATGGTGGTCAATTTATTTCAGGCGGTATCGCAACGCACAATAAAATTGTACGAGAACTGGCTTGCCGGGCACATGTTGCAATTATTTTTCCTGAATATTCACTGGCACCTGAAGCAAAGGCACCTACAGCACTTACTGAATTAGAGGAAGTTTACCGACGACTTCCTGAATTGGCAAAACAATTCCCATTGGATTTGTCACGGATAATGTTATCTGGAGATGATTCAGGAGGAACTCTGGCAACCTGTCTGGCTTATCGTGTCCACCAGATTGCAGGGCAAAAAATTTATAAGATTTTGTTGCTTTGCCCAGTAATGAACGCAGCTTTTGATACAAATTCATATCATCAATTCGCTGGCGGTTACGACCTGACTCGTGAACAGATGAAATGGTCGTGGGAGCAATACTTAGCACCTAACACTGATGCACAAGACAGCAGTATTTCTCCTTTGCAGGCTGATTTTGAGACACTTGGTAATTTACCAGAAACATTGATAATTACTGCTGAAGCTGATGTTGTTCGAGATGAGGCAGAAGCATTTGCACGCAAGATGCGTGATGCAGGCGGAGACGTAACACAAATTAGGTTCCAAGGAACCATTCACGAATTTATGGTACATAATGCACTGGATAAGACAAATACATGCCGTCTGGCGATGAATACCGCTGTCGATTGGATTAAGAGAAGGTAGAAAGGTGAAGGTCTACTGTGAAAGATTTTATATGGGATTTTGATGGGACCCTTTATGATACCTATCCAGGGATGGTAGCTTCTTTTGTAGCTGCTTTTGAAGAAAACGGTATTGTTGTTGATGGTCGAGACGTTTATCGGAAAATGCGGAAATATTCGGTTGGCAGGACTTTCAAGGAATATTTTTTGGATATTTCGGAGGAGCTGCAACAAAGAGTTAAGGCAAGTTATCGTATTTGCGAAGACAATGCTTCTAGAAATGCGCAGCCCTTTGCTGATGTCGAAGAGGTGTGTCAAAAAATAACTTCTTCAGGTGGTCGAAACTTCTTATTAACGCACAGGGATAAAAGTTCACTGAAATTATTGAAAAAAGATGGATTATTTTCACTTTTTACTGGTTTTGTAACTTCTGAAGATAGCTTTCCCAGAAAGCCTGATCCAGAGTCCTTGCTACATTTATGTGATCTCTTCTCAATTAATCCAAAAGAAGCGGTTATGATTGGTGATCGGGTACTTGATGTAGAAGCAGGGCATAATGCTGGGATGCAGGGTTATTTATTTGATCCAGATAACTTGATTGATGAATCTGTAGTCTGCGATAAGCGAGTTGTAAGAATCAGTGAGATAATATAACTTTAGGAATTGAGTAATTTAGGTAAAGTTACTCTTTTTTTATTTTTTTGTGCTTGTTTTATGAACGCAGCATTTGAACAGTTTCAAAAAAAGTGAGTATTCTGTTATAATAAAGGGTAATTTTGATTGATGGGGAACTGCTGATGAGAAAGCAAAACAAATCTTTTATATATGAAAATAGAAGCAATTTAATTTTACTGGCAATTGTAGTTGTTCTTGCTCTAATATTGTCTGCTAAAACATTTGAATACCTGCAGCAAGTAACCATTGTGACACCGAAAACAGCCTTGAGAAGTGGACCAGGTATTGAGTATTCGAGTAAGAGTACGCTAAAAAAAGAGCAAAGGGTCACAATAATTCGAAGAAAGTATCACTGGATTTATATCAAAGATGCAAGCAATAAGCTTGGGTGGATTGCTGATTGGAATGTTGCAAAAAAATATCGTAATAAGATAAGCAGCGTTTCAGATGCTACGATTGTAATTGATCCAGGACACGGTGGTGCAGATTCAGGCGCATTGTCCACAACCGGTAAGATGGAGAAGACATACACTTTGAAGGTTGCACGCAAAGTAATCGCAAAACTGCGCGCCAAGGGTGCAAAAGTCTATATGACTAGAGATTCAAATAAATATGTGGGGCTGGCTGCTAGAGCTGAACTCTCAAACAAAGTGCATGCTGATGCTTTCATTAGTTTTCATTTTGATTCCTCACCGGTCGCGAACGATGCTTCAGGAGTTACTACATATTATTACCATCAAAAATTATCTTATCGCTTAGCTAAGACTATAAACTCAGAATTTAATACACTGAGTTTAGACAATCGTGGAATTGATGTAGGTAACTTTCAAGTTATTCGGGACAATGAGTTTCCGGCAATATTGCTAGAAATGGGTTATATTAACAGTGATCGAGATTTTGCACAAATCAAATCCAATTCTTATCAAAATACAATTTCATCAGATGTTGTGACAAGCTTGACAAAGTATTTTGAGAATTAGTTATTTTGACTGCGTATCTTGACTTTATAGTAAAAATAAAGTATGTTTGTAACAGTATATTAGAGCCGAATGGAAGAGGAGTAGCTGAAGATTCTTAAACAGAGAGTGGGCGATTGGTGAGAGCTTCACTAAGATAATCAGCGAAAGACACTTCTTAGGTGTATGCACAAATGCATACCGTTGTGGAACGTTATCCAATGAGTAGCTAGTTAAGGTGGTACCGTGCTGTTTGCACCCTTGTCGAATTTCTTCGGCAAGGTTTTTTTTCGTCAAAATGTAAAAATGATTTAGGAGGAGTAAGTAATGAAATATCAACGTCCAAAGGGTACGACAGATATTATCCCTGGAGAATCTGAAAAATGGCAAAGTGTTGAAGAAAAAGCACGTAAGCTGTTTAACAAATACCGTTATAATGAAATCCGTACACCAATATTTGAAAGTTTTGAAGTCTTTTCTCGCACATCGGGTGAAACTTCGGACATTGTTACAAAGGAAATGTACGATTTCTTTGATAAGGGGGATCGGCACATTACACTGCGCCCCGAAGGAACTGCTGGAGTGGTACGTGCGTACGTTGAAAACAAATTATACGGACCAGAGATTCAAAAGCCATTTAAGACATTCTACATGGGACCAATGTTTCGTTATGAACGTCCACAGGCTGGTAGATTAAGAGAGTTTCATCAAATTGGGGTCGAGGCATTTGGCGTTGATAATCCAGCTTTAGATGTTGAAGTGATGTCAATGGCCGTTGAGCTCTTGCGCAGCTTTGGCTTGAAAAATTTGAAACTTGCAATCAATACATTAGGTGATATTGAATCTCGAACGAATTACCGTAATGCTCTGGTTGAGTATCTTGAACCATTCGAGACACAGTTAAGTGATGATTCAAAAGAACGACTTCACAAGAATCCATTACGTGTTCTTGACAGTAAGGATCAAAATGACCAGAAAATCGTTGCAGATGCACCCGATATTCTTGATTATTTAACACCAGATGCACAGCAGCATTTTGATAAAGTCAAGATGTTGCTTGATACATTAGGAATATCATATGAAATTGATTCAAATATGGTTCGTGGTCTTGATTACTATAATCATACGATTTTTGAAATTATGAGTGACTCGAAAGCCTTTGGCGGCAAATGGACAACAGTATGTGCTGGTGGCCGCTATAATGGCCTTGTTGAGCAATTAGGTGGACCGGAAACACCGGGAATTGGTTTTGGCCTTGGCGTGGAACGCCTATTATTGGTTTTGGATGCGGAAGGAATCAATCTGAAACCCGATAATGGTTTAGATGTTTATATAGTTGGAATTGGAGAGGACACTCTTTCTGGGACAATGAAGCTTGTTCATGCAATTCGTAAAGCAGGCTTTAGTGCGGAACGTGACTACTTGGATCGCAAACCCAAGGGTCAATTCAAAGCAGCTAGTCGTTTGGGTGCCAAGTACACACTTACGGTTGGCGAAGAAGAACTAGCAATGGGCAAGGCAAATTTGAAAGAAATGGCAAGCGGTCAGGAAATTGCAGTCAGTCTTTCAGATATTCAAACAAATTTTGGTGAAGTTATACAAAACTTCAACTCTGCAAAGGGAGAATAGTAAATAACTATGAAAAGAACAGTTTATTGTGGATTAGTAGATGAATCATTTTTGGGTAAAGAAGTTACTTTGAAAGGCTGGGTTCAAAAACGTCGTGACCTTGGTAATTTGATTTTTATTGACCTAAGAGACCGTGAAGGAATCGTTCAATTAGTATTTAGCCAAGCTTTTGACGAGGCTGCCCTTAAGGTAGCCGATGAATTACGCAGCGAATATGTAATCGAAGTTACTGGTAAGGTCGTAAATCGTGCAAAAGATGCAATTAATCCAAAAATGGCGACAGGTAAGTTTGAAGTTGAAATTCATGAGATCAATCTTTTGAATAAGGCAAAGACACCACCATTTTATATTGAAGATGGGATCAATGTTGCAGACGATTTGCGCCTGAAGTATCGCTATCTTGATTTGCGCCGTCCAGAAATGCAGCAGGGGTTGATTCTTCGCAGCAAGATTACGCAATCAATTCATCGCTATCTTGATGAAAATAAATTTATTGATATTGAAACACCATATCTGACAAAATCAACACCTGAAGGAGCACGTGATTACCTCGTACCTTCCCGTGTTTATCCAGGACATTTTTATGCACTTCCACAGTCACCACAGTTATTCAAACAATTATTGATGGGTGCCGGATTTGATCGTTATTACCAAATTGCACGTTGTTTTCGTGATGAAGATCTGCGTGGGGATCGTCAGCCAGAGTTTACTCAGATTGACTTGGAAACTTCATTTATGACGGCTGAAGAAATTCAAGATTTGACAGAAGGCTTATTGAAGCGCGTTATGAAGGATACGCTGGATATTGATATTGAACTTCCTCTTAAGCGGATTACTTGGAATGAAGCAATGGATCGTTTTGGATCAGATAAACCAGATGTACGCTTTGGCATGGAATTGAAAAACATGGCGGATGCAGTCAAGGACGTTGACTTCAAGGTATTTAAAAACACACTTGAAAATGGCGGCCAAGTCAAGGCAATTGCTGTACCAGGTGGAGCAGATAGATACTCTCGCAAAGAACTTGATGCTAAGCAGGACTACATCAAGCGTTTCGGTGCAAAGGGAATGGCATGGTTAAAAGTAACTGAAGATGGTTTTTCTGGACCTATTGCTAAGTTTTTCAATGAAAGTGTCACTACTCTTTGCGAAGCAGCAGAAGCTAAAGTGGGAGACTTAATCTTGTTTGTAGCAGATACTAAGGACGTTGTTGCTGCTTCATTAGGATACTTACGTACAAGTATTGCTAAGGAATTGAACATGATTGACGAAAGTAAGTTTGCCTTCTTATGGGTCGTTGATTGGCCATTATTCGAGTACAGCGAGGACTTCCATAGATACATTGCAGCTCATCATCCATTCACAATGCCTAATGAAGAAGATGTTGCCCTGTTAGAGACTGATCCACATAAGGCACACGCACAGAGTTATGATATTGTGTTGAACGGTTATGAATTAGGCGGTGGTTCAATTCGTATTCATCAACGGGATGTCCAAGAAAAAATGTTTAAAGCTCTAGGATTTACAAAGGAGAAAGCCGAGGAACAGTTTGGTTTCTTCATTGATGCACTTGATTATGGTTTTCCACCTCATGGCGGATTAGCAATTGGCTTAGACCGTTTCGCAATGCTGCTAGCCAAACGTGATAATATTCGTGAAGTTATTGCATTTCCAAAGAATTCTAAAGCATCCGAACCACTTACAAATGCACCAAGCACGGTTGCACCAAAACAATTAGACGAATTACATCTAGAAACAACAGAAGATTAATTATTACTATGGGGCTGTCACAAAAGAATCTTTTTTGTCACAGCTCTTTTTATCAGTAAATTATTTTACAAATTATCTTTTTAAAAGCATAATTAGGAGTACTAACACTTGAAGTATAAAAATAAATAGTCTATTTTATATTTGACATGTTTACTAGGAGGAATTTTAATGAGCGAAAAGATTGATACAGCAATATTTGCTGGCGGTTGTTTCTGGTGTATGGTAAAACCATTTGATGAATATCCTGGAATTATCAAGGTAGTTTCAGGATATACAGGCGGACATGTTCCCAATCCTACTTATGAGCAGGTTTGTTCACATACCACTGGTCACACGGAAGCAGTTGAAATAACTTTTGATCCGACTGTTGTTTCATACGAGAAGTTAGTAGAAATCTATTGGCAGCAGACAGATCCTACAGATGCAATGGGACAATTCCAAGATCGTGGAGATAACTATCGTCCAGTAATATTTACAAAAAATAATGAGCAAAAGAAAATAGCACTTGCTTCACGGGAAAAACTTGCAAAGAGTGGAAAGTATGATAAGCCAATTGTTACGATGATTGAGGATGCCAAGCCATTCTACAAGGCTGAGGAGTACCATCAGGATTTCTATAAGAAAAATCCGGAGCACTTTGCAATGGAAGAAATCGGCAGAATGGAATACAAGAGTCATTTTTCATAAATATTTAATTAAGAGGAGAATTGAGAAAACTAAATGGATGAATTTCAGCGAATATGGAAAAGACACCAATATGTTGCGCGTGCTTCCACAGCATTTATTTATGGGATCTTAGTTTCGATTGCGATGAATTTCTTTTGGACACCTGGTAAGATTTATTCATCTGGTGTTACGGGGTTGGCACAGTTGATTGAGACTCTCACACGTCAATATGGGCCAGTTCATTTATCAACTGCGATACTTCTTTTGCTGTTGAACTTACCACTATTTTTGATTGCTTGGATGAATATTGGACATCGGTTTACTTTTTTTACTTTTTTGGCAGTTGTCTGTTCAAGTATTATGATTAAGTCTCTGAAACCAATTACCTTGACAACGGATCCGATAATTTGTGCAATTTTTGGGGCTGCAATCAATGGATTTGGTACGGGGTTAGCTCTTAAAAATGGTATCTCAACTGGTGGCCTAGACATTATTGGTCTGACTTTACGCAAGAAAACCGGTAAGAGTATTGGAACGATCAACATGATGTTCAATGCGTTTATAGTATTTGCGGCAGGGGCTGTCTATGGCTGGCCATACGCATTCTATTCAGCATTGGGAATCGTAATCAATGCACGTGTTATGGATATGGTTTATACTCGTCAGCAGAAGATGCAGGTGATGATTGTCACTAACAAGCCCAAGAGTGTTGTTGACTGCATTCAGAGTCATATGAGGCGGGGAATTACAATCGTACATGGTGCTGAAGGTGCATATCGACATGATGAAAAATCAATTTTGTTTACTGTTATCTCAAGATATGAACAAGCAGATCTAAAGGCTGCAATGGAAGAATCTGATCCATATGCATTTGTAAGTATTTCTGAAAATGTACAAATAATGGGTCATTTTTATGAACCCGAGCCTTAGATTTAAGAGGAGGATTAGGATGTTAATTGGATCACACGTTGGAATGAAAGGGAAAGAAATGCTTCTTGGATCAGCTAAAGAGGCTGAATCATATGGAGCATCTACCTTCATGATTTATACTGGAGCACCACAAAACACTAGAAGAAAACCTATTTCAGAAATGAATATTGAAGCTGGGCATGAATATATGAAAGAGCATAATTTGAGTAATATTGTCGTTCATGCACCTTATATTATTAATCTTGGTAATACTAAAAAACCCGAGAATTTTGCTTTTGCAGTTGATTTTCTTAGAGCAGAGGTTGAACGTGCTGAGGCACTTGGGGCAACACAAATGACTTTCCACCCAGGGGCACATGTTGGTGCAGGAGCAGATGCCGCAATCGCAAACATTATAAAGGGACTTAATGAAGTCATCACTCCTGAACAAACACTTCAAATTGCAATTGAAACTATGGCTGGTAAGGGAACTGAGGTCGGCAAAACATTTGAAGAAATTGAACAGATGATTTCGGGTGTAACATACAATGAAAAGTTGTCAGTTACTTTTGATACTTGCCATACAAATGATGCGGGATACAATGTCAAGGAAGATTTTGATGGTGTCTTGAATCAGTTTGATAAAATAATTGGGCTTGACCGGTTAAAAGTTGTTCATGTAAATGATTCGAAGAACGAAATGGGAGCACATAAGGATCGTCATGAAAACATTGGATTTGGCACGATTGGTTTTGAAGCATTGAATTATATCGTTCATCATGAAGCACTGGTTAACATACCAAAAATTATGGAGACTCCGTATGTTGGACCCGACAAGAAGAACCAGTATGCTCCATATGGTTTTGAGATTAAAATGTTTGAAAAGCAGACTTTTGATCCTCAAATGCAAGAAAAGGTATTTGCACAAAAGGGGAAACAATAAACAAAGTTGCCATTCCAAAGGTAATGATAAAGTTGAGTGCCACGTGAAGCAAAAAATTTGAGAACTAATGAAAAATGACGAGCATAGCATGTTTTTTGCCGAAAGTAATTCAAATAAGATGGAAGATTTTGACTTGCGAGGTACACTTATATGAAAACAAAAAGGACTGGCTCAAAATCAACTTTTGAACTAGTCCTTTTTGGCAATAAAGAAAGATGTATGCAATTATGCTACTTTTTTTATAATCGGTAAATCGGAAGCTAGCGAGGTAGACTCTCTATAATTAAGGTTGCAGTTTCTTCGATTGACTTATTTGAGACATTGATAATTAGGCAGCCGATCTTCTTATAGAGTTCGTTTGCGTATGACAATTCAGCTTCAATATTTTCCATGTTAGAATAGTTTGTATCTGGATTCAGGCCATATGTAATCATGCGCTCACGGCGGATGTTGTTGAGGACTGTTGGATCATTAGTTAGACCAAAAATTTTTTTTGGATCAACCTTCCAAATTTCGTTAGGAATACCTGCCTTTGGAACAAGTGGAAGATTAGCAACGCGATAATTCTTATTAGCCAAATAAAGTGATAATGGCGTCTTTGATGTTCTAGAAACCCCTAAGAGGACAATATCGGCCTTCTCAAAGCCCGCAGGGTCCTTCCCATCATCATAGGTAACGGCAAATTCCAAAGCCTCGATGCGATTGAAGTAGTTTTTGTTTAACTTATGATTTCTTCCAGATTGATATAAAGGAACCTCACCAGTTTTTGATTCAATCGTATTGATAATCTTTGACATTCCATCCAGCACAAACAGTTTATTTTTTTCACAATAGTCGTTGACATAGGAGGCTAGTCCTTCTCCGACGAGCGTGTGCACAACAAAAGCATCCATCCTTTTTGCTTGCTCAAGGATTCCTGCCAAAAGTGAAGTTGTTTTTATTAATGGAAAACGATGATACTCAAATTCTACATTTGGAAATTGTACAGTAGCGGCTTCGGCCAAATTATTACCAGTTTCACCAAGTGAGTCCGAAATTACAAAAATAGCCATTTTTTTATCTTTTGTCATCATAAATTCCCCTTAAGTTTAATAAATGCTACTATACTTGATTATACATTATGAGTATAATGTACGTAAAGGAAACGATTTCAGTATTTTTTAAGATATTAAATTTGGTGTATTGACGGTTTGTCAACCTTTATGTATAATAGTTAGGAACTGTTATTAAATTTGTGTATTTATACAAGATTAGGCGGTTACTTTAAAGCTCGGAGGGAGGGAAACAATATGTCAAAGACAGTCGTTCGTAAAAACGAATCTCTTGATGATGCTCTTCGTCGCTTCAAACGCACCGTTTCAAAAACAGGTACTTTACAAGAATACCGTAAGCGTGAATTTTACGAGAAGCCAAGTGTGAAACGTAAGAAGAAGTCAGAAGCAGCAAGAAAGCGTAAGAATAAACGTCGTTTCTAATTCCTAAGGAGGGGTAGAACTGATGAGCTTACTTGATTCATTGAATAATGATTTGAAAACTGCGATGAAGGCTCACGATAAAGAGACCTTAAGTACTGTTCGCATGCTGAAGGCTGCAGTTACTAATGAACAGATTAAGGTTGGTCATACTTTGACCTCTGATGAAGAAGTTAGTGTCTTGTCTCGTGAACTAAAGCAACGTAAGGATTCAGTTGATGAGTTTACATCAGCTGGCCGAACCGATTTAGTTCCTGCACTTGAGAAGGAAATCGAGATTGTCGAACGTTATTTGCCGGAGCAACTTAGTGAGGACGATGTAAAGTCTATTGTTGAAGAAACGATTCGACAGGTTGGAGCAACGTCTAAGGCTGATTTCGGTAAGGTAATGGGCGCAGTTATGCCTAAACTCAAGGGTCAAGCTGATGGGAAGATTGTTAACTCAGTTGTAAAATCATTGTTAAACTAATTAATATAGATTGTAGAGAGGATTGTACTAAAACTTTGGTTTTGGTACAATCTTTTTTCGTGTTTTGAGTAATTTGGATAGGATAGGTAAGTATCATTATAAACTAGGCTTTGATGAGGATGAACGGTAAAAGTAAATTCAAAAATTCTTAATTTTTAAAGTGATGTTTGAAGTTTTGTGCTCTCTACAGCAATCTTCTTTTTACCTGTCATTTACAGTGACATTTTTTATATTGGTTATCCTTTACCTAGATGGATTAGTAGACTTTATTAGATAATGGTTTTATGCTATGATTTAAGCATAATATGGTTATTTGAAGGAGCCCATGCGGATTGACGGAAGAACAATTAGTTGAAAAAGAATTCAGGTTAGAAGATCCACAACAAAGTGTTGCATTATTGGGTACTCATGATAAGTACATCAAGTTGCTCGAAGAAAGTGAAGAGGTTGTTGTAAAGCCTTTTGGCGAAATTATCAAGATTAGCGGTTCGTCAGAGGCAGTTGATAAGACGATTGCGATTTTGAAACAATTGAGTGAGTTGCTTAGTCAAGGTGTTGCAGTTAGTAGTACGGATGTTCTATCAGCTATTAAGATGGCTAATCGTGGTACGTTAACATATTTTCAGGATTTGTACACCGATATACTTTTGAGAGATCAAAAGAAGAAACCGATTAGGGTCAAGAATTATGGTCAGCGTCAATATGTGCAGGCTATTACTAATAATGACTTGGTTTTTGGAATTGGACCTGCCGGAACAGGTAAAACATTTTTGGCCGTTGTAATGGCGGTGGCTGCATTGAAGAAGAATAAAGTTGAACGGATCATCCTAACAAGACCAGCAGTTGAAGCTGGGGAGTCCCTTGGCTTTTTGCCAGGTGATTTGAAGGAAAAGGTTGATCCATATCTGCGTCCTGTTTATGATGCCCTTTACAGTGTTTTAGGTAAGGAGCACACTGAACGTTTGTTGGATCGTGGTGTTATTGAAATTGCACCACTCGCCTACATGCGTGGGCGTACTCTTGAAAATGCTTTTGTAATTCTTGATGAAGCACAAAATACAACAAGAGCACAAATGAAAATGTTTCTTACGAGACTCGGATTTGGATCCAAAATGGTTGTCAATGGTGACAAGACGCAGATTGATTTGCCTAAGGGACATAGTCAAAGTGGTCTCATAGATGCGGAGAAAATTTTAGTGGGACGACCACATATCAGTTTTGTCAATTTTGACGCAGCTGACATTGTCCGTCATCCTGTGGTTGCAGAAATCATTGATGCATATTCAAAACAAGGTGAAGAAGAGGGTTAAACTAATGGATTTAGAGATTTTTGATGAAACTGAGAAGGTTTCTGGAGAAAGAATTGAACTGGTAAAGAATGTATTGAATTACGCAGGAAAATACATCAAGCTGCCTGATAATACGGAAATGTCAGTTACTTTAATGGATAATGCGCGGATACATGAAATAAATAAGAAGTATCGTGGTGTTGATAAACCAACTGATGTTATTAGTTTTGCAATTGAGGAAACTAGTGAGGATGATGTCCCAATAATTTTGCCTGATGATGAAGAATTCAACGTTCCCAAAAATATCGGTGATATTATGGTTTCAATGGATAAAGTCAAGGAGCAAGCAGAATATCTTGAACATTCTGAAGAACGAGAGCTTGGATTCTTAGTCGTTCATGGCTTTTTGCATTTGAATGGATACGATCACATGCGTAAGGAAGATGAAGAAGTTATGTTTGGACTACAACGTGAGATTTTGGATGCCTATGGACTTAAAAAATAAACGTGCTGCGAAGTGGAAACATCATCATTTTTGGGTATCTTTTTGTCATGCATGTCAGGGATTGAAGACAGCTTGGAAAGAAGAACGTAATTTGCGTTTTCATTCTATCATGACGATCTTGGTGCTGTTTGTCGGTTTAGTCTTTAGGGTCACAGTGATGGAATGGCTATGGCTGGGTTTGAGTATCACCATTGTTTTAGTGTGTGAACTAATTAATACTGCAATCGAAAATGTTGTTGATTTAGTCGTTGGAAATCAAAGCAATAAGTTGGCAAAAAAAGCAAAAGACATTGCTTCAGGAGCCGTCTTAGTTGCCTCTTTGTTTTCCTTAATTGTTGGACTCATAATTTTCTTGCCTTATTTATGGCATGTATTTTTTTCTTAGAAAGGATATTAAATGCAAACAAAAAAACATTCTGGTTTTATTGCAATAATCGGGCGGCCAAACGTTGGCAAGTCAACTTTTTTGAATCAAGTAATTGGTGAAAAAATTGCGATTATGAGTGATAAGGCACAGACAACAAGAAACAAGATTCAAGGAATCTATACAACTGATGATACGCAAATTGTATTTATCGATACCCCAGGGATTCACAAACCGCACAGTCGTTTGGGAGATTTCATGGTTGAATCAGCATTATCAACCTTGAATGAAGTTGATGCTGTGATATTTATGGTTAATGCAACCGAGAAAAAAGGACGCGGAGACGAGTTCATCATTAAGCGGTTGAAACAGGTCAAGCAGCCGATTTTCTTGGTGATCAACAAAATTGATAAAATTCACCCAGATGCACTTTTGGGAATCGTCGATAGTTATCGCGAGGATTTGGATTTTGCCGAGGTTTATCCTATTTCTGCATTGCAAGGAATTAATTGTCCAGAATTGGTCAGTGCAATCAGTAATGTACTTCCGGAGGGCCCGCAATTTTATCCTGATGATCAGGTGACTGATCATCCAGAACGTTTTATTGCAGGTGAGTTGATTCGCGAACAAGTCTTAGATTTGACTCACGAAGAGGTTCCTCACTCTGTCGCAGTGATTGTTGAACGAATCAAACGCGAAAATGAAGAGAAAGTATTAGTACAAGCAACCATTATTGTTGAGCGTTCATCGCAAAAAGGTATTTTGATCGGCAAGGGCGGCAAAATGCTTAAGACAATTGGAACAAGAGCCCGTAAGGAAATCGAAGCAATGCTTGGTGATAAAATTTATCTTGAGCTTTGGGTGAAGGTACAGCCTAACTGGAAAGACAAGAAAGCTGATTTACAAGCACTTGGTTATAAACAAGATGATTATTAAAAGATAGTTTTAGAAATACCGAGGTGAAATCTGTGGGCACCACTAAAATGGCTGAATTTTCCGGAGTCGTTGTTTATCGCAAGGATTACCGTGAACGGGATATGCTGGTTAAAATTTTGACAGATCACTATGGATTCAAAATGTTCTTTGTTAGGGGTGCACGAAAACGGGGTTTTAAGTTAGCCGCTGCTATTTTGCCATTTACTTCAGCGACTTTTATCGGAACTATCAATGACAGCGGACTTTCTTTTATCTCTGCAGTGAAAGAAGTTAAACAGTTTCAAGCTATTTGTAACGATATCGTGTTGAATGCTTATGCTTCGTATGTCCTTGGACTTGGTGAGGCTGCTTTTGGGGATGCTGTTCCATTGAACCTCTGGTACGAAAAGTTAGTGCATGTGTTGAAGGCAATTGATAGCGGAATTGATGCAGCAATTCTTACAAACATGGTTGAAGTGCAAATGCTTGGTTTTTTTGGTGTCAAGCCAAATTTAGTTAATTGTGTGGTTTGCGCTGAAAATCATGGTGAATTCGATTTTTCACAGAGCCTGGGTGGTTTGTTGTGCCAAAAGCATTGGAATATGGATCCACAGAGAATGCACTTGGATAAAAGGACCATTTTCTTTTTGAGACAGTTTAGCGCAGTTGATATCTTAAAGATTGGCAATATTAGTGTTAAAGATGATACAAAGAAGAATTTGCGGGCAGCTCTTGATCAAATATATAATAATGAGGTCGGTGTTAACATCAAGGCTAAGCATTTTATTGATGAGATGGGGAAATGGCCAAAAGAGATACTGCATAATTCGCAGGATGAAAAAACTAAGGATTGACAAAACACAAATAAACGACTATTCTTACTTGGTAGATAAATGTGAAGGTAATGATGAAAAAGGGTGTCTGATATTTTGCTCAGCAGCGAGTCCGGATAGTGTAAGCGGACAAGTAGAAGTTTGACACTGGCGTTTTTGGAATCTTCATAACATGAATGAAGCTGCTAGCTATGCTAGAAATAGGGTGGAACCGCGATTAATAGAAAGTCGTCCCTATGTAACCGCTGATTGTGGTTGCATAGGCTTTTTTGTGTCCAAACCATTTTCAGTAGCCAAATAGTAAAATTAGGAGGAAGAATATGTCAAAGAAGTTAGCCTTACAAGATATTATCTTGACCTTGCAGCAATTTTGGTCAAAACAAGGATGTATGTTGATGCAATCCTATGATACTGAGAAGGGTGCAGGAACGATGAGTCCATATACATTTTTACGTGCAATTGGGCCAGAGCCATGGAATGCAGCTTATGTTGAACCATCTAGAAGACCAGCAGATGGCCGTTATGGTGAAAATCCAAACCGTCTGTATCAACATCATCAATTCCAAGTAATCATGAAACCATCACCTTCCAATATTCAGGAACTCTATCTTGATAGTTTACGCGCATTGGGACTCGATCCTAAGGAACATGATATTCGTTTTGTTGAAGATAATTGGGAAAATCCTTCAATGGGTTGTGCCGGTGTTGGTTGGGAAGTTTGGTTGGATGGAATGGAAATCACACAGTTCACTTACTTCCAACAAGTTGGCGGGCTTGAGGTTCGTCCCGTTGCAGCCGAAGTTACGTATGGCTTGGAACGTCTATCGTCGTATATTCAAGATGTTAATTCTGTTTTTGAATTAGAATGGGCAGATGGTGTTAAGTATGGCGATATATTTGGTGAACCTGAATATGAACATTCAAAGTATTCATTTGAAGAGAGTAACCAAGAAATGCTGTTTAACTTCTTTGATACATATGAAGAGGAAGCTAAGAAACAGATTAAAAATGGACTCGTTCATCCTGCATACGATTATGTTTTGAAATGCAGCCACACTTTTAATCTGTTAGATGCAAGAGGTGCCGTTTCTGTGACAGAACGTGCTGGTTATTTGGCACGCATTAGAAACATGGCAAAAGATGTGGCAAAAGCATTCGTAGCAGAGCGTAAAAAATTAGGATTTCCGTTGATTAAGGATGAAAAGTTGCGCCAAAGTTTATTAAAGGAGGACAAATAATATGACCCATACATTTCTATTAGAGATTGGCTTGGAAGAAATTCCAGCACATGTTGTAACTCCAAGTGCGCAACAACTAACAGAACGTGTCAGTTCATTTCTAAAGGAACAACGTTTGTCTTTTGAGCGTATTGAAACATTTTCAACACCTCGTCGACTGGCAGTTAAGGTTTTGAACTTGGCTGATCAACAAGCAGATATTGAAGAGGAAGCAAAGGGACCGGCTCGAAAGATTGCACAAGATGCTGAGGGCAACTGGTCTAAGGCCGCAATTGGTTTTTCTCGTGGACAGGGGATGACACCTGATGATATTTTCTTTAAAGAATTAAAGGGTGTTGAATATGCTTATGTAAACAAATTCATTGCTGGTAAAAAGGCAATTGAGATTCTTAGCGGTGTTAAAACTGCAGTTACTGCGATGGTATTTCCTACAATGATGCGTTGGGGAAGCAATGATTTTAAATTTGTACGTCCATTAAAATGGATTATTGCCCTATTGGATAATGAAGTTATACCATTCAGTATTTTGGATGTGAAATCTGGGAATGTTACGAAAGGGCATCGTTTTCTGGGCAAGGATGTTACGATACAAGATGCTGATGAATATCCTAAGGCACTAGTCTCAGAATATGTGATTGCTGATAGTCAGGAAAGAAAGAACTTGATTGTTCAACAGATTAAGGATTTAGCTGCTAAGAATGACTGGAAGATCATTGTTGATGATGACTTGCTCGAAGAGGTTAATAACTTAGTTGAGTATCCAACTGTTTTTGCTGGTAGTTTTGACAGAAAATATTTGGAGATTCCTGATGAAGTTTTGATTACTTCGATGAAAGATCATCAACGTTTCTTCTACGTGCAAGATGAAAATGGCAAACTATTGCCTAATTTTGTTTCTGTTAGAAATGGTGTAAAAGACAATATTGACACTGTGATTGCAGGAAATGAAAAGGTTTTGACCGCGCGACTTGAAGATGCTGCATTCTTCTTCCATGAAGATCAAAAAAATTCAATTGCGGATTATGTTGAACGTCTAAAGAAAGTTATGTTTCATGACAAGATTGGAACAACTTTTGAAAAAATGGAACGTGTACAGTTACTAAGTGCTATTCTTGCAGATTACTTGGACTTTGATGAAGAGAGTAAGGCTAACTTGAAACGTGCTGCACAAATTTATAAGTTTGATCTGGTAACGGGAATGGTCGGCGAATTTTCAGAATTACAAGGTGTAATGGGTGAAAAATATGCGCTTATAATGGGAGAGAAACCAGAAGTTGCGACAGCAATCAAAGAACATTACATGCCAATTTCTGCAGAAGGTGAACTTCCACAAACAACTGTCGGGGCCTTATTAGCAGTTGCTGATAAGCTAGATAGTATAGCAGCGTTTTTTGCGGCAGGAATGATTCCAACTGGGTCAAATGATCCTTATGCACTTCGACGACAAGCCGCTGGGATAGCTCGGATAGTGATGAATCAAAATTGGTCATTATCTGCAGTTCAGCTATTCAATGTTGTAGAAAAAAATGCGGTAGCAAATCCTGAACTGTATCAAAAGATTAGTCCTGCTGATACAGAAACAGAAGTTACGACTTTCATTGTCGAACGCATTAAGAAAATGCTTGAAGCACAGCATTATAATTTTGATGTGATTGAGACGGTAACGGCTAAAACAACAAATGGCTTTAAGGAAATGCTTGAGGCTGCCAAGGTTCTTAAGGCTCATAGCACTGATAAAGACTTCAAGGATACGGTCGAAGCGACCACACGTGTCTTGCGACTTGCTAAAAAAGCGGATTTGGCAGCAGATGTTCAGCTTAACCCTGAATTATTTGAAAATGATGCTGAGAAAGTTTTAGCAGATAGAGTAGCTGAGATTGAGGAAAAGAATTTCAATAATGTTGAGGAAATATTCCAAGCATTACGAGGGATGCGTGTTGTTATTAACAATTACTTTGATGAAACGATGGTAATGGCAAAAGACGCAGATATCCGTAATAATCGTTTGTATCAGTTAAGTTTGTATGCTTCATTTGCCTATAAGTTGGGAGACTTAACGAAATTAAACGTTAAGTAAAGCTGATTGATTATGGCACATGTTTATATTGAATAAACTGGGAGATCAAAGCAAAATCTAATTTTTGAGGCCAACACCATTATTCCTAAGAAAAGAAACTTGACGTAACTAATTTTAATCGAGATTTCTTTATTCTTTGATTTTTATCCTTATTATTGTATAATTGTAAATGATTCTTTTTAGAGTGTTTATACGAAAAAATAGCCGGTTGATTAATGAAAATCAATCGGTATTATTTCTTTAAATCTGTTTTTTAGGCAATTGATGTTTCGGTGTACTGGGAGAGTTAAGCGAGGTGATTTTGTGAGCCAACGAATACCTGAACAGGTGATTGAAAATGTCAGAAATAATGTTAATATTGTTGATATTGTGGGACAGTACGTGCAATTAAGCAAATCGGGCAGAAATTTATTTGGCCTTTGTCCTTTTCATGAAGAAAAAACACCGTCTTTTTCGGTATCAGAAGAAAAACAGATTTTCCATTGTTTCTCGTGTCATAGAGGCGGAAATGTTTTTAAATTCATCATGGAGATTGAAAATGTTAGCTTCCCTGAGGCAGTTTTGAAAGTAGCTGAGTTGGGTAATATTGAAATTGATAAGGAAATTCTGCATGATTTTGATTCTTCAGATGGGGAATCTTCCAATTCAAGAAAGCTAAAGAAGGTTCATGCGGATGCGGCTCAACTTTACCATCACATCTTGATTAATACTCAAATTGGTGAAGAAGCTTTGAGTTATTTGCATGAGCGAGGCTTAAACGACGATCTCATCAATGAGTTCAATTTGGGATATGCACCTGAAAAGGCAATACTTGCGGCTTTCTTTAAGGAACGTAAAGTTGCTGGCGAATTACTAAGAAAATCTGGTCTGTTTGTTGAATATGGCGATGGAACCATGAACGATCGCTTTCGCAATCGGGTTTTGTTTCCAATTAGAGATGCTCAAGGATCTACTATCGCTTTTTCGGGGCGTTTGTTGCATAAGGATGATAAGCAGCCTAAGTATTTAAATAGTCCCGAGACAGAGCTTTTTAATAAGCGGAAGGTCCTTTTCAATTTCGACAAGGCTAAAAGTGAAATTAGGCAAAAAAAGTTTGCTATTTTGTTCGAGGGATTCATGGATGTTTTGGCCGCTTATCGTTCCGGTGTAAAAAACGGAATTGCTTCTATGGGAACAAGTTTAACTAATGAACAAATTTATCTGCTTGAAAGAACCACGAATGAATTATTTCTGTGTTATGATGGTGATGAGGCTGGCCAAAATGCGATAGCACGCGCATTAGAATTGCTTGAACCTGTAACCAAATTAAAATTGGGAGTCATCAGAATCCCTGAAAAATTAGATCCTGATGAATATGTACAAAAGTACGGCGAGCCCGCTTTTGAACAGCTGATATCTGATGCACATGAGACGAAGATTGCTTTTTACATGCGGCATTATCAGCAAAATCGAAACTTAGCAAACGAGAGTGATCAGCTTGCCTATATTGCAGATGTGATGCAGAAATTGGCAGTTATCGAATCGCCGGTGGAACAGGATTTATATCTTAATCAACTAGCAAGCCGTTTTTCACTTGAAAAGGATAGTTTGAAACTCCAGTTGCGTGAGTACATTGGAAAGTTCAAGCCTCAAAAACAATTCAGAGCTGCTAAAGAGAGTAATTTAAGGGCTCTTAGCAGTAGGAGTACTGCTAATTCACAGAAATATTCGCGGGTTGAACGTGCAGAGAGACTCTTATTATATCGGATACTGCATGAACAGAATACACGGATTAGACTGAGAAATTATGCGGACTTTTCGTTTGTTCATGATGATTATCAGTTAGTTTACACTATTTCAGAAGGGTATTTTAATGCATATCCTGAATATGAGACTGCTAGATTTCTAGATTTTTTGGATAATGAGCGAGCTAGACAGCTTGTCGTAAGTCTTGAACTGGATAATTATGCCTTGGAATCAAGTGATGAGGAATTTGAAGATTGTATTAATGTGATAAGCAAGGAATCACCACTTGAACAGTCAATTGCTGAAATAAAGCATAAAATAGCAGATGCAAAAAAAGTTAATAATAATGAACTTGTTACTAGTTTGACGATAAAACTAGTATCATTACTTCAACAGCAGCAAACGAATAAATCTGCATCATTATAAGGAGGCCCAACATGGCAGAGAACGTAAATAAAGAAACTGAAAGTGCAGCATATACTAAAGCCGTGAATGAGTTAATTAAGGAATATAAGGCACAAAAAGAAATTAACTATGATGATTTGAGTGAAAAAATAGTTACCCCCTATAGCTTGGATTCAGGTCAGATGGATGAACTTATTCAGAAACTTGAAGACTCTGGTATTTCAGTTGTGGATGAAAAAGGTGAACCAAGTGAACATAGTTTAAAGGCCGCTTCGGGCGTTGCTGAAAAGGCATCAAGTGAAAAGAATGTATCGGCACCTGCCGGGGTTAAGATTAATGATCCAGTTAGAATGTACCTTAAGGAAATTGGACGCGTAAATTTGTTAACGGCTGACGAAGAGGTTGCTTTAGCGTTGAAGATCGAGGAAGGCAACGAGGAATCAAAACAGCGTTTGGCTGAAGCTAATTTACGTTTAGTTGTTTCGATTGCTAAGCGCTATGTTGGTCGCGGCATGTCTTTCCTTGACCTTATTCAAGAAGGAAATATGGGGCTAATGAAAGCTGTTGAAAAATTCGACTATCGTAAGGGATTCAAGTTTTCTACCTACGCGACATGGTGGATTAGGCAGGCAATCACGCGTGCAATTGCGGATCAGGCCCGTACAATTCGTATCCCGGTTCATATGGTTGAGACAATTAATAAGTTAATCAGAATTCAAAGACAAATGTTGCAGGACCTTGGGCGTGAGCCAGTGCCAGAAGAAATTGGTGCTGAAATGGATATGCCAACGGATAAAGTTCGTGAGATTTTGAAAATTGCGCAAGAACCAGTGTCACTAGAAACACCAATTGGTGAAGAGGATGATTCGCATTTAGGTGACTTCATTGAAGACCACGATGCTACTAGTCCCGCTGATCATGCAGCATATGAGTTATTGAAGGAACAGCTTGAGAGCGTACTTGATACATTAACTGATCGTGAGGAGAACGTATTACGTCTGCGTTTTGGTTTAGATGATGGCCGTACACGTACTCTTGAGGAAGTAGGGAAGGTCTTTGGTGTTACCCGTGAACGTATTCGCCAAATCGAAGCAAAGGCATTACGCAAGTTACGTCATCCTTCACGTTCAAAACAGTTAAAAGACTTTTTAGAATAAAATATACTTGCTTTTTAGAAACAAATGGTTTATTATTCAATTTATCAAGAAAAGAGGTTTGACAGATGGTTGCACTTAACTTTAAAAAAGTGAATAACGCATGTTGCTGTCTCATTCCGCGTGTTAGTGTGGATGAAACGGCTACTTTGGGTTGGAATCTTTTTTGTAGATTGAGTTAAGAAAAATTCCATTTGAAGAGCTTTCCAGGCTGAGGCGCGAATCTTATAAAGATTCGTGCCTTTTTCTTTTCAAAAAATAAGGAGGATTTACGATGATTTATCATACTGTTGAAGAATTAGTAGGAAATACCCCGCTTTTGGAACTAAACATCAATGTTGCTAACGATTCTCATATTTTTGCAAAAATTGAGTCAACTAATCCAGGGGGAAGTATTAAGGATCGGCTTGGTTTTTATATGATTGAACAGGCAATCAAGGAGAATAAGTTAAAAAAGGGAATGACAGTAATCGAACCAACTGCTGGTAATACCGGTATTGGCGTTGCAATGGCAGCATCACATTATGGAATGAGAACTATACTTGTTGTTCCGGAAAAATTCAGCCAAGAAAAACAGACACTGATGCGAGCTCTTGGGGCGAAGATCGTACATACATCCAGCGAAGATGGTATTGTAGGTGCAATCAAAAAGGCAAGAGAATTAGAGGCAAGTACTGAAGACAGCTATGTTCCCATGCAATTTGAAAACTTGGATAACCCAGATGCCTATTATCATAGTATTGCCCCAGAGATTTATACTGAAATGAAAAACAATGATTTACAGATCAATGGTTTTGTTGCCGGCGCTGGTAGTGGTGGAACATTCGTTGGTATGGCAAGATATTTCAAAGAACAAAACAAGAATATCAAAACGGCCATTGTTGAACCCGAAGGCTCGATTTTAAATGGTGGGCCAAAACATGCTCATCGGACTGAAGGAATCGGGGTCGAGTTTATTCCACCATTTCTTGAAAAAAATAATCTTGACTATATTTATACAATTAGCGATCAAGAAGCATTTGAATTAGTTAAGAAACTTGCAAAAGACTATGGTATCTTTGCTGGAAGTTCAAGCGGTGCGGCATTAGCAGCCAGCTTGAAATTAGCTGAAAAATTACCAACTGGCAGTAACATCGTAACAGTTTTTCCAGATAGCAGTGAGCGTTATTTAAGCCAAAAAATATACGATTAAAGGGAGTTAATAAAAATGAAATTTAATACAAAGTTGATCCATGGTGGAATCAGTCAAGACAAAGCAACAGGCGCAGTTACTGTACCTATTTATCAAACATCAACGTACGCACAAAAAGAATTAGGTGGGACACCGGCTTATGAATATTCAAGGACGGGTAATCCCACTAGAGAAGCTGTTGAAGGCTTGGTTCGTGATCTGGAAAATGGAACCGCGGCTTTTGCTTTTGCATCAGGTTCGGCTGCAATACACACCGTATTTACACTTTTTTCAGCAGGTGATCATATCATCGTAGGTAACGATGTTTATGGTGGAACCTTCAGACTAATTAATACAGTTTTGACAAGGCTTGGCTTAACATTCACAACAGTTGATACACGAAATATTGCAGAGGTTACCGCAGCTATTAAAGAGAACACGAAAGCAATTTATCTTGAGACACCAACGAACCCTTTGATGCGAATTACTGATATCAAGAAAGTATCGCAATTAGCAAAAAAAAATGATTTATTGACAATTGTTGATAATACTTTCGCGACACCATACATTCAGCGTCCACTAGACTTGGGTGCAGATATTGTTGTGCATAGTGCCTCCAAGTATTTGGGAGGACATAGTGATTTGATAGCTGGCTTAGTGGTAGTCAATAATCAGGATCTAGCAGAGCAGGTAGGTTACTTGCAAAATGCAATTGGTGGAATTTTAGGACCGCAGGATAGTTGGTTGCTGCAGCGTGGGATTAAGACCTTGGCAGTTAGAATGGATGCTCATCAGCGCAATGCTGAAGCAATTTACCAATTTTTAAAAGATGATGATCGAGTTGCAAAAATTTATTATCCTGGTGATGAAACCTCTGCAGATTTTGCAGTAGTCAAGAGCCAAATGAATGGATTTGGCGGGATGCTTTCTTTTGAACTAAAAAAAGGACTTTCGGTTAAGAAATTTATTGAATCGCTGCAATTGATCACGCTTGCTGAGAGTCTTGGTTCAGTTGAAAGCTTGGTCGAGGTCCCAGCAATAATGACGCATGGTTCCATACCAGAGAAAATTCGGCTGGAAAATGGGATTTCAAATGAGTTGATTCGACTATCTGTGGGAATTGAGCAGGCCGAAGATTTACTAAATGATTTGCAAAGAGGGTTAAATGCTGCTGCAAAGTAATATTCATCGATATTGTTAACAACTAGGATTTGTGTTACCATCAACTGAATAATTAGTTCTGTTGTGGGGGTTATACTATGTTGTTGGAAAATTTTGATGCTAGTGAAGGAATAATTACACCTTGGGAAAGTGATTTAGAAAAGGCAGTGCCGATTTTACCCAAGACATTGATTATGCCATTTGATAAGGACATAAATTGGCAAATAACCCAAGATCCAAGATATCAAGAAATTGGTGTTCAACATAGTATTGTCCAAGATGCAGTAATTGGAAGTTATGAGTGCGGCATGCAAAAGTTTACCATTGCAGGTGCTGACTTGGGTGCTCCGGCTTTAATTGGCAGATTGGAAGAATTGATGTCCGGTGGAATTGAAAATGTGATTTTGTTTGGGACATGCGGTGTCTTGGACAAAAATATTGCCGCACATCAACTAATTATTCCAACTAGTGCAATCAGGGATGAAGGAACTAGCTTTCACTATGTACCTGCGAGTGATGAAATACAGATGAATCCAAACTCAGTCGCGAAATTGATAAAAATTCTTGATGAATTGAATGTTAGCTATACGACTGCTAAAACCTGGACGACAGATGCTTTCTTCCGTGAAACGCCAGAAAAAGCAAAAGAAAGAATTGCGATGGGCTGCTCGGTTGTTGATATGGAAGCTTCGGCTGTTGCTGCTTGGGCGCATTATCGGCATAAAAACGTTTATCAGTTTTTTTACACAGCGGATCATTTGAACATTGAAACGGGTGTTTGGGATAGGAGAAGTGATGAACGTGCACAGGCTCCATCAGTTTATGACTTTTTTGAGTTGGCACTTGAGATTGGGATTAGACTGAAATAATCAGTGTACTTACAAAGAGGATGCAGAGAAGATCAGTAAAATTTCGATATATGGAATAAACAAAGAGAATAGGTTAAAACTTAATTTTTGAATTAATTCATTGTAAAGACTGCGACGAGACAATTGTTTAAGGCAGTCTTTTTTTGCACAAAATATCATTTTCTTTCATCTTTTTTTATTACTGAATTTTCGCTATACTTTAGTTATAAGAAGGAGTGTTTTTAATGGACGCAAGACATTTATCACAGCGACTTTTGAGGATTGCCTCATATGTACCTGAGGATGCAAGACTGGCTGACATTGGATCTGATCATGCTTATTTGCCGGCATATCTTGGATTGAATAACCAACTTGCTTTTGCAATTGCTGGTGAGGTGGTTGAAGGACCATATCAGAATGCTGTCAATGAAATAAAAAAAGAAGGATTGAATAATCTGATTAAGGTTCGTCATGCTGACGGACTAGCAGCTATCAATATTGAAGACAACATCAATGTGATCACAATTTGTGGAATGGGAGGCCCTTTGATTAGTGAGATTCTTGAAGAAGGACAGTCAAAATTGGCTAATCACCCATTACTGATTTTACAACCGAATGTTGGCGAAAAACAGGTTCGTAACTGGCTCTTAACTAATAGTTACAGGATCGTTGCCGAAGAAATCTTATCAGAAGATCATCATATTTATGAGATAATTGTTGCCAAGTACGATAAGAACGCCTTTGAGTTATCAGCAGAGGATTTGGAATTTGGACCTTTTTTACGACAGCAAAAAAATAAGGTGTTTGTTGCTAAATGGCAAGAAGAATTGCAGAAAATCAAATATGTTCTCGAAGAAATGAAAAAAGCAAGAGAGTTTCCAGTTGCACAAGAACAAAAAATGTTAGCAAAGATTAAACGGATAGAAGGAATATTAGATGACTGATGTTAGTGAAATAGTTGCACGCTTCGAACAATTCGCACCACAAAGCTGGGCAGAAAAAGGAGATCCGGTCGGTCTTCAATTGGGTAGTATGCAACAAGATGTCCACAAATTAATGGTGACGTTGGATGTTCGACCAGAAGTTGTTGCTGAAGCAATTAAAAACAATGTTGATTTTATTTTTGCACATCATCCTGCACTTTTTCGGCCAATAAAAAAATTCGACTTAGCCGTTCCGCAAAATAAAATGTATTCAGAGTTAATCAAACATGGCATTACAGTTTACGCAGCACATACTAACCTTGACAATGCAAATGGTGGAATGAATGATTGGCTCGCGGGTTTGCTTGAACTAACAGGCACTGAAATTCTTCTACCGCAGCGCGAAGAACGTCTATTAAAACTTGCAGTCTTTGTTCCTAAAGATTCTGCTGAAACTGTTAGAAATGCACTGACAGAGGCAGGGGCCGGAACGATCGGAGAATATCGGGATTGTTCTTATACAATCAGCGGAACTGGAAGATTTACACCGCAAGCTGATGCTAATCCAACTATTGGTAATTTATTAGAGCCAACGGAAGTTTCTGAGGATAAAATAGAAGTTGTTTTCCCCTACAGTTTACTGTCTAAAATAATGAGGACAATGAGAGCAGTTCATCCTTATGAGGAACCGGCATTTGATTTGTTTCCCATTATGGAAAGTGGAGTTAAGTATGGGATGGGGAGAGTTGGTAACCTAAAAGATGCAATGACTATCAGTGAATTTGCTGAGTATTGCAAGACAAAATTCAAAGTTGCGCATTTGCGGGTAGTAACAGCAGATCCGACACGAGAAATCAAAAGAATAGCAATTCTGGGTGGAAGTGGTGGTCAATTTTACACCGATGCTTTGCGGAAGAAAGCAGATGTTTATGTAACTGGTGATATTTCTTATCATACAGGGCATGATATAATTGCAAGTGGGTTAACGGCAATGGACCCAGGTCACCATATTGAACAAGTTTGCAAGCCACAGTTGCAGCGCTTATTCAAGAAATGGAATAATGAATATGGATGGCAGATTGAGGTAATGCAATCTGAGATAAATACGGATCCATTCATGTTTATATAAAAGGAGAAGTTATTAATGGCAAAGTATGAAAAGTTGGTTCCAAGATTTATAGAATATGTTAAAAAAGAAACTCGTTCTGATGAGAACTCAACGACTGTTCCATCAACCTCAACACAGGTGGAATTTGCAAAGGACATTGCAAAAGAATTGAAAAATCTTGGATTAGAAAATGTTAGAATCTCTGCTAAAGATGGATACGTATTTGCGACTTTACCAGCTAATATAAAAAATAAAGATGTCAAAAGGCTTGGGTTTATTGCCCATATGGATACTGCGGATTTCAATGCAAAGAATGTTTCTCCACAACTTCAAAAAAACTATGATGGGGAGTCCGTAATTAAGTTAGATAAGGCTGGCACATTAACACTTGATCCCAAAGATTTTCCAAATTTGAAAAAATATAAAGGTCATGATTTGATTACAACTGACGGAAGCACATTATTAGGTGCTGATGACAAGGCAGGAGTTGCCGAGATAATCACAGCAGTTGAATACCTAGTTAGTCATCCAGAGATCAAACATGGTGAAATTGAAGTGGGAATAGGGCCTGATGAGGAAATCGGAACAGGGGCTGCCCATTTTGATGTTGCAGGTTTTGGTGCTGATATTGCTTATACTGTTGATGGTGGCCCGTTGGGAGAACTTGAATATGAAACATTCAATGCTGCTGCTGCAAAAATAAAGATTATCGGTAAAAATGTTCATCCGGCCACGGCTAAGAACGTAATGATCAATGCATTGCAGCTTGCGATTGACTTTCATAATCAATTACCACAAGACGAAGTTCCTGAAAAAACTGAAGGACGTCAAGGCTTTTTCCATTTATTGCAGTTAGATGGGACAGTTGATGAAGCTCAAATGGCATATATTATAAGAGATCATGATCGTGCAAAGTTTGAGGCTAGGAAAGAACTATTTAAAGAAATAATTAACAAAATGAATGTACAATTTTCAGAGCCAAGACTTATTTTAGATTTAAATGATCAGTACTATAATATGCGTGAAGTGATCGAAAAAGATATGACTGTAGTTGAGCTTGCTAAATTAGCAATGAATAATTTGGATATCACACCTGTAATTTATCCCGTACGCGGGGGGACAGATGGTTCTAAGATTTCATTTATGGGATTACCGACACCAAATTTATTTGCCGGAGGTGAGAATATGCACTCACGCTTCGAGTATGTTTCAGTTCAAGTTATGGAAAAAGCCACGGATGTAATTCTCGAAATTATTAAATTAACTAGTGAGCAAAACAGTTAACACAAACCTATGTTCGTATTATAATAATAGTAGAACAAAGGCGTGTTTTATGAACACCCAAAGAAACAAACGCCGATTGAAGTAACTATTCAATCGGTTTTATTTTGTGAGTAAAAAGATGAAATGGAGTGAAGTTTATGCCAGAAGATCGATTAACAAGTGCTGTTCAGTCAGCGATTGCTGAGGCACAACAAGTAGCTATAACTAGACATCATCAAGAAATTGATATTCCAGAATTTTTCAAAGTGATTATACAACCTGGTGAGTTTGGAGCTGATCTTTTTCAGCGAACTGGAATTAATGTGGGTTTGTTTGAAAAAGAGATTGATGAGCAGCTGGATAAAATTTCAGTTGTTGAAGGACAAGTTTCATATGGTCAAAACTTTAGTCAGAATTTAGCCAGATTAATACAAGAGGCAGAACAGCTAAGACAAAAGCAAGGCGATGAGTATATTGCCTTAGATACAGTGATTTTAGCGCTTATGAAGCTTAAGAATCACCCATTAAAGGTTTATCTTGAAAAGCAAGGATTGACAGAGAAAAAATTAAAAGAAACGATCGATGACTTGCGGGGAGGAGAAAGAGTGACATCAAAAAATCAGGAAGAAAATTATAAGGCTTTAGAAAAATATGGTATTGATCTTGTAAAACAAGTTAGAAGCGGCAAACAAGATCCAGTTATTGGACGTGATGAGGAAATTCGGGATGTTGTTAGGATCTTATCACGCAAAACAAAGAATAATCCTGTGTTGATTGGTGAACCTGGTGTCGGTAAGACGGCGATTATTGAAGGTTTGGCACAAAGAATTGTACGCAAGGATATCCCAGATAACTTAAAGGACAAGAAGATTTTTTCTTTAGATATGGGAGCATTGATCGCTGGAGCAAAATATCGTGGTGAATTTGAAGAGCGTCTTAAGTCTGTCTTGAAAGAGGTTACTAAGAGTGAAGGCCAGATTATTCTCTTTATTGATGAGATTCATAACATCGTTGGTGCAGGAAAGACCGAAGGAAGTATGGATGCTGGTAACCTATTAAAACCCATGCTTGCGCGAGGTGAGCTGCATTTAATTGGTGCAACTACTCTAGATGAATACCGAGAATATATGGAAAAAGATAAGGCGCTTGAACGTCGTTTCCAAAAAGTTTTGGTGCAAGAACCGTCTGTTGAAGATACAATTTCAATTTTACGTGGGCTGCGTGAACGTTTTGAGATTCATCATGGCGTTAGAATTCATGATAATGCACTCGTAGCTGCCGCTACACTATCAAATCGCTATGTAACAGATCGTTATTTACCTGATAAGGCAATTGACCTTGTAGATGAAGCATGTGCAACAATTAGAGTTGAAATGAATTCAATGCCAACTGAGCTTGATCAGGTGACGCGTCTGTTAATGAGACAGGAAGTTGAAGAGGCTGCATTGAAGAAAGAATCAGATGCAGCATCTAAAAAAAGACTGGCAGAATTACAAAGTGAGTTAGCGGAGACGCGTGAAAAAGCCAATACATTGAAAATGCGTTGGGAAAATGAGAAAGAAGATATCCAGAAAGTCAGCAGCAAAAAGGCTGAATTGGATAAAGCAAGGCATGACCTTGAAGAGGCTGAAAATAATTATGATTTAGAGTTAGCAGCTAAATTGCAGCATGCAACGATTCCGCAAATTGAAAAAGAGTTAAAGGAATTGGAACAAGTTGAACGGCCTGATAACTGGTTAGTTGAAGAATCGGTAACTGAGAACGAAATTGCCCAGGTCGTCAGCAGAACGACGGGTATTCCTGTTGCAAAGCTAGTTCAGGGAGAAAGAGAAAAACTCTTAAATCTGCCAACTGTCTTGCATAAACGTGTAATTGGACAGGATGAGGCTGTGGATGCAGTAGCTAATGCGGTTATTCGTGCGCGTGCTGGGTTGCAAGATCCTAATCAGCCACTTGGCACATTCATGTTTCTCGGCCCAACAGGAGTTGGTAAAACGGAACTGGCTAAGGCTTTGGCTGAGAATTTGTTTGATTCCGAGAAGCATATGGTCAGAATTGATATGAGTGAATATATGGAGAAACAATCTGTGTCACGGTTGGTTGGTGCAGCCCCTGGATATGTTGGCTATGAAGAAGGTGGGCAACTGACTGAAGCCGTTAGACGAAATCCGTATACGATTGTTTTGCTAGACGAGGTTGAAAAAGCACATCCAGATGTATTTAATATCTTATTGCAGGTATTCGATGATGGGCGTTTGACGGATGGTCAAGGAAGAACTGTTGATTTTAAGAATACCATCATAATCATGACTTCAAATTTAGGATCAAGTATTTTATTGGATAATGCAAGTGATGGTAAGATCACTGCTGAGACCAAACAGCTAGTGATGAAGTTGGCACAGCAGCATTTTAAGCCAGAATTTTTGAACAGGATCGATGATATCATCATGTTTACACCATTGAGCCTTGGGGCAATTGAAGAAATTGTGGCCAAGTTCATTGATTTATTGTCAAGTCGACTGAGTGAACAAGAAGTTGAACTTAAAATTAGCGATGAGGCTAAACAGTGGATTGCTAAAGAGGGTTATGATCCTGCTTATGGAGCAAGACCGCTTCAGAGATTTATCACAAATAACGTTGAAACTCCTCTTGCCAAAGAGATAATTGCAGGTAAAATCTTACCACATTCGTTAGTTACAATTACGTTAGGTAAAGAACATAACTTGATTTTTGAGTCAACAGAAATTAAGGAATAGTAACTCCGTTTCTTGAATAAAGATAAAATAAATAAAAGAGGCTGTGACATAACTAGCCTCTGTATAAGCAAATAGGACGAGAAACCGAATTT
>NZ_JQAR01000069.1 GCF_001437155.1 Liquorilactobacillus mali | reverse complement strand
TTCCAGCCTATTCTCGTCGTCAGGACGCTTTAGAAACAACAATCATTCAGCTTTATTCCAAGGGCGTTACGACCCGTGAAATTGCAGATTTGATTGAAAAAATGTATGGCGCTTATTATTCACCTACTACTGTTTCTAATATCACTGCTCAGGTAACAAACCAGATTGAAGCTTTTCATCAACGAGCTATTAAGGCAAACTATGTTTGTCTTTTCTTAGATGCAACTTACCTACCTCTACGCCGTGATTCAGTTCAAAGAGAGGCAGTCTATATTGCTTTAGGTATTACACCTGTCGGCATCAAAGAAGTTCTTGATTATCGAATCGCTCCAAATGAAAACGCAGGAGTTTGGTCAGAAATGGCAGAAGATCTTAAACAACGAGGATTAAAGCAAGTCCAGTTGATCATCGCAGATGGAATGGTTGGTCTGCAGCCAGCATTATTGCACGCTTTCCCGAAAGCCAAATTCCAAAGATGCCTAGTACATGTTATGCGTAATATTGGTTCGCATGTGCGTTTAAAAGATCGTGAAGCAATCTTAAATGATTTTAAAGAATTGCATTCAGCGACCGATGTAACTGCAGCACACAAGATCTTAAATGATTTTTATGGTGCTTGGGAGAAACTGTATTCTAATCTGATCCAGCAACTTAAATCCATTGAAAATGAACTCTTAGCTTTCTTGAGTTTTCCTCCTGCTATTCGACCAACAATTTATTCAACCAATATCTTAGAATCACTGAACAAAAGAATTAAACGCAAGACCAAACCCAAAGAACAGTTTCCAAACGAAAAATCTTTAGACAATTTTATCGGAGTTCAAGTCATAAGCTACAACGAAAAATACTTTAATCGTAGCCATCGTGGTTTTGGTCAAGTCAAAGACACGTTAGAATCACTTTTCGATTAATGGTTT
>NZ_JQAR01000068.1 GCF_001437155.1 Liquorilactobacillus mali | reverse complement strand
CTCCAAACCCAGACAAGTCCAGACGTCGAAAACTGAAATCGTTAAAACGAAAACTTAAGTTACGCCAAACTAAGTTATTGGAATATAAAATACAAACTGGAATTTATGGTAAACGGAATAGTTATTCGAAAACAGACCATGATGCGACTTTTATGCGTGTTAAAGAAGATTCAATGCTCAACGGACAGCTAAAACCGGCTTATAATCTACAAATCGCCACGAGTAAACAATTTGTAACTGCCTTTGGCATTTTTCAAAATCCAGGAGATACCAAAACATTAATTCCCTTTTTACAGCAGCAAAAAGCAGCTGAAACTTTAGGTAAGTATATTGTGGCCGATGCGGGATACGGTTCAGAATCAAATTATCGATACTTTGAAGATGAATTACCCGAACATACAGCTTTGATTCCGTATGGGACAATGTTGAAAGAAAACAGTCGCAAATGGCAAAGTGATGACCGTAAGGTCATGAATTGGACATATCACCCTAAAGATGATTATTTTATAGATCCGCAAGGAGTTAGATTTAGTTTTTATGCTTACCGTAAGCGCAAAGACAAGTACGGGTTTGTACGTGAATTTAAAGAGTATAAGGCAAACAAATATGATAATGATTTTCAAGTTGACCACCGAGCGTTCACTAAAAACGGAAATCCTCGCAAAATAAGTATTAATGACGCTTGGGAGTACTTCAAAGCTAAGGAACGCAAGTTGCTTTCAAATTACCAAACTGGTTCAATTTATGGACGACGTAAAATAGATGTCGAATCAGTTTTTGGTGGGTTGAAGGCTTGTTTGGGTTTTAAAAGATTTTCGGTTAGAGGCCTTGAAAAGGTAAAAAAGGAAGCTGGAATTGCCTTGATGGCGATGAACATTAGAAAATTGGTGGCGAGGGTTACCAACTATAACTGTTTTATAAA
>NZ_JQAR01000067.1 GCF_001437155.1 Liquorilactobacillus mali | reverse complement strand
TGGCGGCCCGATGAACTTGTTTAAAGTCACTGATCACGGCCTTGCGGTCTTTTACGCGAACTTTGTTCATCAGATTCCGCCCAACATGAACCAGGCAACGTTGTCGTTTGGCTTTAGGGAAATGCCGATTCAAGCCTTCATCCAAACCAACTAACCCATCGGCCACAAACAACAGCACATCTTTAACGCCCTGCTTGATCAAGGTTCCCAGCAGTTCAGTCCAGATTCCAGTCGATTCCGTTGGCGCCACTTGGTAGTTCAGCACTTCTTTCGTACCATCTGGACGAATGCCAATCGCAATATGAACGGCTTCTTTTTGAACGGTATCCCGCTTTAACGGCAAGTAAGTGGCATCTAAGAAGATGGCCGCATATTGTGAAGCCAGTCGACGTTGCTGGAAAGCTTGAACCTGTTCATTGACGGCTTTAGTCATGTTGGAAACCGTGGCTTTGGAGTAGTGAGCACCGTACATTTTCTCAATGAGTTCGGCAATTTCAGCAGTGGTAATTCCCTTGGTATACAACTGAATGACCGTTGTTTCTAAATTATCACTGTGCCGACCGTAGGCTGGCAAGGTATGATTTTCAAACCGGCCATTGCGATCTCGAGGAATGGTTAAGTTAAGTTGGCCGTACTTCGTATCAAACGAGCGCTCATAACTGCCGTTGCGGTTATTACCAGTGTTAATCCCAGCGTATGAGTAGCGTTCGTAACCCAAAAACTCTGCCAATTCGGTTTGAAGCAGCTGGTTAATCGCAATTTCGAGGTGGTGACGAAAAACTTCGTCCAAATCTTGCTTTTGGGCTAGTGCAGCGATAATTTCTGTGGTAAGTTCATTCATGGGGAATGCCTCCTGTGATGTTTTCTGTGGTTACTAAATATCATAAGGGAAGGCATTCCCTATTTCTATACAATTCAGAAATCTTTTATGCATTTACACAAGATATTTTACGCTCTC
>NZ_JQAR01000066.1 GCF_001437155.1 Liquorilactobacillus mali | reverse complement strand
TACGCGTGGTGCTAGTTCGTCACAAAATTAAAAAATCCTAAATTATAGACTAAAATTGCCAGTTCAATTTTTAGTTGAAAGCCAAAGGCACTCCGCGTTAAGTTAGTTTCAATTCCAAAATCACTAACTAAGGTAGAAAAACGCGATTCAATTGTGCGACGTAACGCCTTGAGCGCGCGCTTATTATGTTCCTTGGCCCCCTTCATATTCGAACGGTATGGTGTCCATAACGTGTAGCCTAATTGCTTAAATTCAGCGCCAAGTCGCTTGCCTACATAACCGACATCGGCCAAAACAATTGGACAAGGACAATCATCAATCAAGCTAACGGCAACTTTTGTATCATGGACCGAAGCGGCAGTCACCACATAATTCAGAATGTAGCCATCAGTGGTTACTAGCATGTGGGTTTTAAACCCATAGAACGACATTTGCTTAGTGGCATTGTAGCCAATATTAGCTTGCCCAGCAAAAATACGTGCTCTAAATTTACGTACTGGTTCACACAATGGATTCGGCAAACTATCAATGATTGCGATCTGTCCAGGTTGGGCTGCTTCACGCGTCAAACCAGTACGGATCGCATTGACCACGGGTAATAATTGTAGTGCGCGACGGTTGAACCGTGACCGACTAATGGTGATTTTTTGCGGCATAAAGGCGGTCATCAAGCGCCAAAAACGGCGTTGTGATTGGATACCAAGCGTTGTTTGTAAACACAGTAGCGCCAACAATCGACAGTCATCGATTTTAACGTGCGCCACATTACGCCGTTGCGTCACACAACGCGGGCAATAGCGCTGGTAAAGCGACTGGCACAGCTGATAAAAATAATGATAGTTACCTTGTAATTCGTGACGAATTTGTTTAAACTTAGGATGGTTCAACATCGTTAGGACTCCTTTTAAGTTTAGTCACTTATGAGTCTAACTGTGTTGGACTTTTTTGTTAATTTTTTTGTATTATTACAAACTAGCACCACGCGT
>NZ_JQAR01000065.1 GCF_001437155.1 Liquorilactobacillus mali | reverse complement strand
TTAATTATGGCACAACTGTTCAGAAATTTATGTACCAAATACTAGGATAGGAGCAAAATGATTGGCTTATCTAGTCTGAAAATGGCATATATTTGGGTTGATAAAAGTAATTGAATTTGTAATTACTTTTATTTTGTACATCAATGACCATTGCTTTATAATGATGATGCTAAACAAACTAAGCATAAGTAAGTTATTGAGAAAGAGGGCCTGAATGATGCATATTGAATTTCCAAAGCTGTCAAGAGACACACCAATAATTGGCAAAGGAACCCAAATAAAACGGTCAACGTTAGGACAATGGGTCGAGTTAGGAGAAAATAATTTGATCGATAATTGTGTAATTAGTGATTATGATTATACTGGTCAGTATTGTTTCATGCAAAATAGTGATTTAAAAAAATTCATTAGCATAGCTGCCCAAGTTCGAATTGGACCAACTAACCATCCGTATGATCGTGTTTCACAGCATATTTTTTCGTATAATGGTGCATCATATGGTTTTCCTCAAAAGGATACTGCTTTTTTGGAAAAACGCCAACAAATAAGGACAACAATCGGGAATGATGTTTGGATAGGTCATGGTGCAATTATTCAATCAGGTCTAACAGTTGGTGATGGTGCAGTAATTGGATCAGGAGCCGTAGTAACGCATGATGTTGAACCATACACGATTGTCGGCGGAGTATCAGCAAAAGTAATCAAAGAACGTTTTCCAGATGAAATTAAAACTGATTTGGAACGTATTGCCTGGTGGGACTGGTCACGACAAGAGTTAGAAGAGTATTATTTAGATTTCAGATTACCAGTTGAAGAATTCATAAAGAAGCACTTAAAGAATTAAACTTCTGTTAAAGAGCATGGTGAAGGCACCATGCTCTTTAAATTCTCCAAATTATATTACATAGTAAAGAAATGGAACACAGTTGTGCGGAATAAATAGAGGAGAGGCTGTGACATAACTAGCCTCTGTATAAGCAAATAGGACGAGAAACCGAATTTT
>NZ_JQAR01000064.1 GCF_001437155.1 Liquorilactobacillus mali | reverse complement strand
TGTGTTGGACTTTTTTGTTAATTTTTTTGTATTATTACAAACTAGCACCACGCGTATTTTACTACTTAAAAGGAGTCGATCTTATGCAAATAACTAAAACACCACTTAACCAGGTAAATCCTCAATCTCAAGCAGAGTTAATTTCCTACGTTGATCCCAGCCTTACCGACGCGCTTAACCCTGCGCTAATTTTTGTACCGGGAGGCTCTTATACTCACATTGATTTTAAGCAATCCGAAAAAGTTGCGCTACGCTTTTTGTCACTTGGTTTTCAAGTTTCCATCTTACGGTACTCTTTTGTCGATGAAGTTCAACCGCTCTTCCCGGCTCCCCTGTTGGAAACTGCGCAAGCAATCGCCACTACTAAACAAAATGCCGCACAATGGCACGTTGATCGCCAAAAAGTCATGTTGATGGGCTTTTCCGTCGGCGGACACGTAGTTGCTAATTACAACAATTTATGGTCTTCAGACTGGTTACAAGCACAAACCCACTTATCTGCAGAAGACTTAAAGCCCGCCACTACTATTTTAGGTTACCCAGTAATTACCCCATTTGATGGCTTCCCTGACCAACCTACTTTGGCGCAGTGGACTAACAACCCCGATGAGATTGCTGCTGACCAACACGTAACCGCCGATAATGCTCCAACTTTCATTTGGGCCACCACTGACGACCAGTTAGTTTCTTCAAAAAACGCCGTGGACTACTTCTTAGCGCTCCAAGCTCATCAAGTGCCCACCGAACTACACCTTTACCACCACGGTCCTCACGGAATGGCGTTAGCTGACGAAACTACGGCTTACGACGAGCGTCACCAAGATTCTCGCATTGCCGATTGGATTGCTAATGCATTAGCTTTTTTACGCGAACTATAACGAGGCTTATTTTCCATTAGTAAAGAAAATGGACCTTTATTCTTCAAAAGCACAAAAACTACTTTTTTATACACTAAACGCGTGGTGCTAGTTTGTAATAATACAAAAAAATTAACAAAAAAGTCCAACACAGT
>NZ_JQAR01000063.1 GCF_001437155.1 Liquorilactobacillus mali | reverse complement strand
AGATACATATTATATGTACGAAGGCATTTCATTTACACAAGATTCTTGACGCTACCAACATTAATCATCAATAGGTAAATTACTAGTTATCCTGTATAATAGTTCAAGTAGAGAAGTTAAGGCGGTGGCTATTTCCTTAAAGGGGGTGGTGCTTATGGTGTAAAAACTATAAACTCACATTCTAGGAAAGGAGTAGCCCAAGTGTCCGTTTCGGACGCTTTACAATTAATGCTGGCTTTCGGTACTTTTATCGTGGCCTTAATCGCATTAGTTGTTGAGTTGATTAAAAATCAGCAAAAAAAATAACCGCCTTAGCTCTGGCAAGCTAGCGGTTATTTAATCGTATTAAGTTATGCCACCATCTTAAACGGTTCTACATGGGAAGTCTTGTTCAAGCAAGGCTTCTTTTTCTGCTTCTATTATATCATGTCTGTAAAAAATTGGGTAGTAAGGTATTTTTCAGCTTATTTTTTATAACAAATCTATTTCGTGTCTTATAAAGGCTATGAATTTTTTATTTATTTTTGTATTTTTTTAAAATGGGTTCAACTAATTCTTTTTCAGCTTTTTTTCGAGCTTGGATTGCACTTTCCTTATCTTTAAAATATCCTAGCTCGTAGCGTATATGTTTTACTGTGATATAGCTACGCCACCTCTTATCACGTTTACTATAAGAAACCCCTGTTACACCACTAGAATTATTTGCCTTTAATTTGTCGCTTGTTGCTAGTTCCAATATAGATAGTTTAGTATTTTTTTCACGACCGTCATTTTTTCTAAAAGTTTTTTTTATCTTCTCTTGTATCTTTTCATCTTTGTAAATATTTTTCCATTTTTCTCGTGCCTTCTTTAATTGACAACCACAACTCTTGGTAGTTCCTTGAATAAGTTTTGTGCTTGCCACGTCGGTATAATTACCACAATCACATTTACAAAACCATGTAGTACCCGATCCCTTCTTAACACCAACGGATTGTCTTAAAACTGGGTTCTATAATATTTGGTACTGATAGAAAAATCTTCTCTCAGTACCAATTTTGTTT
>NZ_JQAR01000062.1 GCF_001437155.1 Liquorilactobacillus mali | reverse complement strand
TAATAAAACAAGATAGGAGCATTCCAATGAAACGATATCAAGATGATTTTAAAGCCAGCATTGTGAAGCTGCATCGTGAAGAGAAAAGATCTATTCGCTCGCTTTCCGAGGAATACGGTGTTTCTCCAGCCGCAATTCATAACTGGGTTAAAGGCGCTAAATCAGTTGAGCTAGAAGACGGTACTGAAGTAACGTCCAAAGAATTCAAACAACTTCAAAAGGAAAATCAGCGATTAAAGGAGGAACTTGAAATTTTAAAAGCTGCGGCGGTGTTACTGGGAAAGCATTAGGACGAATTAATTGCCTTGTCTTCATAGAAGATCAGTTATTGCGACACCGCTTATCAATTATTCTTTCGGCACTGAAATTACCGCGCAGCACCTATTACCATTGGAAAAGATATCAACCTAGTCAACACGAACGTGTTGATAATCAGCTCAAAGAAAAAATTAAATTGATTTGGGAAAATAATTATCGTGCCTATGGTTATCCACGAATAACGATGGTGCTTCGCAAGTCAGGCATCTGTGTTGGGTCAAAACGAATTTTACGATTAATGAGGGAAATGGAGATTCACTCTTTAATGAATCGGCGATTTAAAAAACCTGGCACTCATGTGGATCATTCACAACGCCACAATTTAATCAAGCACCAGCCCAATGCAAGGATATGGCGTGCTGACATTACTTATTTGGAATTACGTCCAGGAACCTGGGTTTATCTCAGTTCTATTTACGAACCAAAGGTTCATCAAGTTCTTGCTTTCAAGATTGGTCGTCAGATGGAGGCGCCGTTAGTTGTAGAAACGATTAATCAGGCGCTTGAATGTCCTCAAAAGCCACAATATTTTCACTCTGACATGGGTTCACAGTACACCAGCAACGAAGTTGAAACTTTACTTGAACGGCATCAGATTAGCCACTCATACTCAAAACAAGGTTATCCTTATGATAATGGGCCAATTGAAGCTTTTCACTCATTGTTGAAGAGAGAGTTTGCCTTTCAAACAACTTTTTCCAATTTTGAGGACTTGGTAATCCGAACCTCAAATTAC
>NZ_JQAR01000061.1 GCF_001437155.1 Liquorilactobacillus mali | reverse complement strand
TGCTCCTAAGTCAATATTTGGCACATGTTTTTCTAGACACTTGTTCTGATTCTTTCAGTGTTGAACCAATTAATATAATTTGAGATTCTGAGAATTAAATCCTCAAAGCTTGAGAAATGCGTTTGAAAAACGAATTCTCGTTTTAATAATGAATGAAAAGCTTCTATTTGGCTATTATCGTAAGGATATCCTTGCTTAGAATACGAATGGAAGATTTGATGTCGTCTAAGCAAGTTTTCAACATCACAGCTCGTATATTGTGAACCCATATCTGAATGAAAATATGCTGGCCTTTTATGATGTTCAAGTGCTTGGTTAACTGTATCTACTACTAGTTTGGCATTCATCTGTCGTCCTATCTTATATGCGAGTATCTTATGAACCTTTGGCTCATACACTGAACTAAGATATACCCAAGTTCCAGGTCGTAGCTCAAGATAAGTAATATCAGCGCGCCAAGTACTAGCTTTTGGCTTGTTTTTGATCAGATTGGGACGTTGTAAATAATCAACATGAGTACTAGGCTTTTTAAAACGCCGATGCATGAGAGAATGAATCTTCATTTCTTGCATTAGCCGAAAAATCCGTTTGACACCAACTATAATTCCCAGTCTATTTAATGCTAGTTTGATTCTTGGATAACCATAAGCGCGATAGTTTTCTTCCCAAATTTTTCGAATGCTTGCTTTTAAATGACGGTCAACACGATCGTGTTGACTAGGTTGATAGTTCAACCAATGGTAATAGGTGCTACGAGCTAATCTTAAAGTTGAGAGTATTAAGGATAGGCGGTGATAGGGTAACTGAATCTTAATGAAAGCAAGAGTTTTAACTCGCCCTAACGCTTTCCCAGTAACACCGCCGCAGCTTTTAAAATCTCCAATTCCTCCTTGAGACGTTGGTTCTCTTTTTGTAATTTTTTAAATTCTTTAGAAGTAACTTCAGTTCCATCATCAAGTTCAACTGATTTTGCATCTTTAATCCAGTTATGAATTGATGCAGGAGACACTGCATATTCTTCTGAGAGAGAACGAACTGATCTCTTTTCCTCGGTGTGTATTTTAATAATGCTTACTTTAAAATCATCAGTATATCGTTTCATATAAAAACTCCTA
>NZ_JQAR01000060.1 GCF_001437155.1 Liquorilactobacillus mali | reverse complement strand
GAAAAATATAAAGCAGGAGGATTACAATGCTGAAAACTTATTCTTTAACAAAAGATACATTATTAGTTTCGTCAGAATCAAATATCAAAAATTCTTCTGTTGTTTATGTTTATGGTGACGAACGAGAATATATCGAATCTTTTGAACATAAATATGACTTTAAAATAGGCAATATACTAACGTTTGATGATCGAGTTGCATATGACACGATGATAGATCGGAACGATGAAAAAAGTTTGCTCGTAAGTTTTCTGTTTCCCGAGATACATGAAGGTGGGCATCTAGATAATCTGACGACATCTGTTGTTTTCTTGGTATTTAAAAATAAGTTGATAATTTTTACAAAACAAAAATTAAAATTCATTCCCGAACTCTTATCCAATATGGTTTTACGTGATGTCAATAATTTCATGGAGGAAGTACTTTTAAAGATCATGCAAAAACATTTCTATGTGATGCTTAACGAACTTCGTGGAATCAAGGAAAAAATTGATGATTTAGACTCAAAAATATCAACGTCCGGTCCACGCAGACCAACGTTTGGTGATTTATTGACTCTTCAAAAATACATGATAGCTTTGTCAACAACTTATGGCGCTAATCACAAAGCGCTGGATTTCATTAAAAAAAATTTCACAACTATTAATGATATTGATTTTACCACCAAAAAAATAATTGATGAGATATACGATACAAGTGACACAATGGATAGAATTATTTTAGGTTACAGACAATATTTGGATGATTTGGAAAATATGATAAACAATATGTTTTCGTATCAGCTAAACATGATTATGAAAACGCTAACAGAGATATCAATCGTTTTGACTATTCCAGCGATTATTTTTGGTTTTTGGGGAATCAATGTCGATGTCCCGTTTGAAAAATCTTCTTATGGTTTTTTTGCTGTGCTGATTATCTCTGTTATACTAAGCCTAATTTGCTGGTTTTGGTTGCGACGCAAAAAATATTTGTAAAGTATTTGTGATACCCTAATATGATTTAAAGCAGAATTACTTTGTTGACTTTTTAAAAGGCTGATTCCTTTCAATAATTTAATAGCTTTTGTCAGGAATTGTAATATAAATAGACAGTGGTATTTGTTATTTATCTAAATAGCTTTTTAATGTATTGCACTGTGCGCGGAGAAATATTAAAAGCTTCAGCGGCTTCCTTCACAGTATGAGAGTTAGAATATTCAAAGATAGCCATATTCCGGCTATCTTTTTTTCTTTTGGGTCTCCCCTCCTTATAGTTGGGATTGTGTTGCCTTGCAAATATTTTAACGGCTTGCGTACGCTCGATAATCATATCACGCTCCATCTCCGCAACCGATAGCAAAGTTC
>NZ_JQAR01000006.1:18549-103379 GCF_001437155.1 Liquorilactobacillus mali | reverse complement strand
GCGCCGATAGTAGTTGGGGGATCGCCCCCTGCGAGGATAGGTCGTTGCCGTGCAAATGAAAAGGACACTGATATTAAAAATACCAGTGTCCTTTTTGTATAAAAAAACTATTTCTTAAAGTATAATGCATAATAGGGATACAAGAATGGGAGTTTTGATAAGAATGAAAACGCGTAGGGAACTAAAAAGTGAAGTAAAAGAAACTTTTAAAGGTCATTGGAATCAAGCAATTAAATTAGCAATTATACCTGTCATATTTCAAATTATTACGACAATTTTTGCTTTTACTGTTGTGATAGTTCTAAGTATATTAATTGCAAAATATAGCGATAGTATTGCGAAAGGGTTATCTACAACCGGTACAACTGGTAATTTTGACCATAATAATCTTCTTGGTAATAGTGTTGGAGGAATTATATCATCGATGCTTTTAACAGGTATAGGATTTACTTTTTTAGATTGGCTAAGGACAAAAAATGCTGATTTTAGTGCACTTAAAGGTGCTTTTAGTGTATTTACTAAGAGGAACTTTCTAGGGGTTCTTGTATTGTACATTTTAATCAATATTTTCATATTTTTCTGGTCATTGTTATTTATTATTCCAGGTATCGTAAAATCATTTGCTTATTCTCAAACATATTTTGTGTACAAGGATATGTCACAGGCAGAAAATGCTGATGACTTTAATTTTCTAGACTATATTACGAAAAGTAGGGAATTGATGAATGGTCATAAATTTGAATTTTTTGTCCTTAAGTTAAGTTTTATTGGATGGGATATATTAGCAATATTGACTCTAGGAATAGGATATATCTGGTTAACACCCTATAAATTAGCAACATATGCTGCTTATTATAATAGTTTAGCAGAAGGCAGCGATATTCCAAATAATCAACAAGATAAAAACACTGATGATAAGAGATCTGTTATAGTTGAATATTAATTAAAATTAGATTGATAGAACTGTTTATTTCACATTAACTGATAGTTGAATTGTTACCTAAATAAAAGAATATGCGATAAATCGTAAATTTGAGTAGTAGCGTGCAATTATAAATATAGCGAATCATATGCTATAAGTATTTGATTAGAGCGTAGAGCTTTAGAGCTTTGACTTATGAAATGCATTTATAATAAAGGAGCTGGGTCAAAAAGTAACTTTTGACCCAGCTCCTTTACTATAGTTCCCTAATCATTATAGAATGGACGATATGCGGCTATTTAACAAATAAAATAAGATGTTTTAGAATTTATATTAGACAGAAATTTTATGGCTTTAAACGGCCTTCTATTGGCTGTGGTGATAGTCTATTCAGCCTAGTTATAAGTAAGATACATTAAACATAATCAACTTGCTTATGTTACATACGAAAATTGGCATAAAAAAAGGCGCTGTGGTTAAACAGCTGCCGATTTTTTTATGATACATAATTAGTTCATGTGAATTGCAAAAGATGGTTGGAAATACTGGAAACTCTTAACACTAACAGTTTGACCAGTTGATGGAGCAGCAACATAACTTGTACCGCCTATATAAATACCTACATGCCATGATGAACCTTGGGAACCCCAGAACAACAAATCTCCAGCTTTAGCTTGGCTGACAGGAACAGCTGTGCCAATCGTTGATTGTGCTTGTGAAGTACGAGGCAATGAGACACCAAAGTGAGCATATACATACTGAACGAATCCAGAGCAATCAAAACCGCTTAATGATGTACCACCATATACGTAAGGAATTTTGAGACTAGCTAAATAAGTTGCATATGAAACAACTGATGATGTAGATACCGCTGCTGATGTTGAAGCAGTTGACGTTGTTGATGAAGTTGTACTACTTGCTGTTGTGCTTGCTGTTGTGCTAGCAGCAGAACTAGCAGTTGAAGAGCTAACACGTGGTGTAGCCGCAACAGAACTAGTAGTCGAAGCAGAACTTGAGTTAGCTGCACTAGCAGTTGTTGCTGCACTTGAAGTAGTTGCTGCTGTTGTTGAACTAGAAGCAGCAGTGCTTGCAGTTGAAGCAGTTGCTGTTGTCGAACTAGAAGCAGCAGTTGAAGCAGAACTAGAACTTGCAGAAGAATCGCTCGATTCAGTTGCAGTAGTTGTGGTTGATGGTGTCTTCGTAGGATCGTTAATTGTTAAAGTCTGTCCTGGTAAAATAGCCGATCCCAATGTATTAGAAGAACGTAAGGAAGCTACAGTAACACCATAAGCTTGAGCGATAGTATAAAGTGAGTCACCGGACTTAACAGTATATGTAACATGATTTGCGGAAACAGTGACAGAAGGTGTAGTTGTAGCTGTGCTCTTTGTAGTCGTTGTTGTTGTAGTAGAACTTTCTGTAGTTGTTGTACTACTTTCATTATTCGTATCTGAAGAACTTGTATCTGCAGAGCCATCAACCTTTAAAGTTTGTCCAGGTTTAATCAGTGTTTCAGTTGATGCTAAACCATTCAATGAACGTAAACTATCAACGGTCGTACCATACTTCTGAGCAATTGCCCATAATGAATCCCCCTTAGCAACTGAAACAGTAGAAGTTGCTGATGAAGAAGTAGAGCTTGAATCTGCTGTATCTGAAGTACTATCACTATCAGGGATAGTTAATGTTTGACTTTCAATGATTAAATGACTATTTTCGTTAATGTTATTCAAAGTTTCAATAGATTTAATGGAAACCCCATATTTTTGTGAGAGATCCCAAACAGTATCGTTCTTATTTACCTTGACGGTTGTTGAGGCACTTGCATTCGTTGTAGAAGCAAGAAATAAACCCGCCGCACCAACAGTGCTTGCTAATAATGTCTTTGTTGTACGTTTCAAATTAATTCACTCCTACTTTTATTTTTTATTTTGTAACCAATAACCTGATTGTAGTCTATCTTTATTGCATAACAGTACAAAAAATATTACATTTTAAGCCTATATGTAATAAAATACAAATTTTAATTGAAATGACGGGCTTTTTGAACATAAATTTTTTTTTGAAGAAAGAATATCTAGTTTGGAATGCTGATATAAAGGGATTTTTAGAAAATTATAGGGATTTTTTTTCTTAAGAATATTACAAAAATGTTACAACCGTCTTAAGAAGAGTATTTTAATGTATTTGTTGGCAATTATTACTTTTTTCAAGTGTTGTAATAGAGTTCAAACCCTATTATTACAAATATGTTAAATTTACAATTTTCAATTAAAATATAAATTCATCTTTGTTTGAAAAAAACGTTTAGTGTATCAAAAACAACATAGAAAGTAAATTAATTATTTGGTAATTATTTGTTACTAATAGCATTGACATCTTGCTTAACTTTGTCTATATTCGATTATTAGAGCATACTTTAAAATTAATTAGAAAGAAGTGAAGGATTATGGCGAATGTTTACAATTTTTCTGCTGGACCTGCTGTTATGCCAAGAGAAGTTTTAGAACAGGTTCAAAAGGAGTTGCTTTCGTATAAAAATAGTGGGATGAGTGTTATGGAGATTAGTCATCGTTCCTCACTTTTTGCTGATATTCAAAAGAATGCTGAAACCAATCTGCGTGCATTAATGAATATTCCAGACGAATATGATGTATTGTTTTTGCAGGGTGGAGCGACACTGCAGTTTACAATGGCACCATTGAATCTAGCTATTAATAAAAGAAAAATAGGTTTTGTCGATACTGGACATTGGTCACAAAGAGCGATTGAGGAAGCACGGTTGATTGATGGCATAAGTGTTAATAAAATTGCTAGTGGAGAAGATTCGAATTACACGAAACTTCCGAAAATAGATGACTCTTTACAAGAAAATGTGGATTATATCCATGTTACGCTAAATAACACAATCGAAGGAACAGCATTTCGAACAGTTTCTAATATAAAAGGAAAGCCCATAGTAGGGGACATGTCTTCAAACATCTTAGGACAAAGATACAATGTGAGAGACTTTGGAATGATATATGCAGGCGCTCAAAAGAATATCGGGCCTGCAGGATTGACTGTAGTAATTATTCGTCATGATTTAGTAGAAAAAGCACCTGAGCTTCCTGCAATGCTAAGTTATAAGAAACTTGTTGCCAAGCATTCAACTTTAAATACTCCGCCTGTTTTTGCAATTTATTGTGCAGGCTTAGTCTTTGAATGGCTGCTTGCACAAGGTGGTGTCGATGCAATGGAGAAAAGAAATAGAGAAAAGGCTCAGTTGTTGTATGACTACCTTGATGCTTCTTCCTTATTCCAATCACCGGTTGATGTTGAAAGTCGGTCGCTAACTAACATACCTTTTGTAACTGGTAATGCAGAATTAGATAATCAATTTATTGAATTAGCAAATGCTAATAATTTGGTTGGATTGAAGGGCCACCGTCTTGTGGGTGGTATGAGGGCTAGTTTATACAATGCATTTCCAATAGAGGGTGTTAAGAAATTAATAACAGTAATGGAAAAATTTGAATTAGAACATAAGCATAAGGAAGTGGGATGAAATGTTGGATATTAAGACCTATAATATGATTGCTTCAGAGGGAATTGCTGAATTTCCTACTGACATGTATACAATCAATGAAACTGATAAGCCGAATGCGCTCCTAATCAGGAGTCAGGACATGCATAAAACGAGATTTGGGACTAGTGTGCTTGCAATAGCGAGGGCTGGTGCTGGGGTTAATAATATCCCACTTGCGGAGGCTAACTCAAATGGAACGGTCGTTTTTAATACGCCTGGTTCAAATGCTAATGCGGTTAAGGAACTAATTGTTGCGATGTTGATTCTGGCAACGCGACCAATTTTTTCATCCGTTCAATGGGCTAAAAAATTAAATGGAGCAGATGTTAGTCTTCAGACGGAAAAAGGAAAGAATCATTTTGCAGGAACAGAGTTGCAGGGCAAGACAATTGGAATAATTGGACTTGGTTCGGTTGGTTCTAGGGTGGCACGAGCGACAGCAGATCTGGGAATGCATGTAATTGGATATGACCCATATATTAGCGTGGAGCATGCTTGGCGTTTATCAAACGATATACCACGTGCAAAAGATTTAAGTGAGCTGTTGCAGCAAAGTGACTATGTTACTATTCATATTCCATACACGGAAGAGAACAAGGATTTAATCACTGCAAAGGAATTGGCAGTGATGAAGGATGGGGCAACCTTATTAAATTATTCGCGTTGGGGAATAGTTAATGAGAGAGCGATTATCGATGCTTTAGAAAGTCATAAAATTGCACAGTATATCACAGATTTCAGTTCCGAGAAGGTCATTAATCATGAGCATACTATTGTTACTCCGCATATTGGGGGAACAACACTTGAGGCAGAGGTAAATGGTGCAATAATGGCAGCACAAACTCTAAGAAAATATCTTGAAACAGGTAATATTATCAATTCCGTGAATTTCCCAGCAGTGGAGATGCCTTTTGATTCAAGTTTCCGAATTACTCTGATTCATCAAAACGTTCCGAATATGGTTGGTAGAATCACAACAATTCTTGCTAGATATGATATTAACATTGATAACATGATTAATCGTAGTCGTGAACAGATTGCTTATACAATGATTGATACAGATAATATTTCTGAGAAAACATTCAGTGAATTAAAGAAGGAATTAAATGAGATTCCTGAAGTAATTAGGGTAAGAGAGATTAGAAAGAATAGATAAGTTAGAACTTGTTCACAATTTTTCCTAATGATAAAAATCAAATAAGGGTTTCAACAAAACAGTTGTTTTGTTGAAACCCTTATTTATAATGGATGAACTCTTAATTTAATTCTTGAATGAAAATTTGCTAACTTGCAGCTGATGGCGTATCAAGGCTGAACCGTAAATAAGTGCCTCAATCATTGTAATAAAGAATGTAACCGGCCAATTTGTTATATATGAAAAGTACAGACCTGCCCAAATTCCAACGAGCGAAAAAATAGTTGATAGAAAAATCATCTTCCAAAGTGATGCTGTATAGAATTTTGCGGAAGAAGCAGGGATCGTCAATAAAACAAATATTAATAAAGAACCAATAATTTGCGAAGTTACACTGATTGTGAGAGCCAACAAGCCCAAGAAAACGATAGAAGTCAGTAAGTTAAGATGTTGATTGTACTGGGAACCTGTCACGTCGAAAGAATTATAAGCCAATTGTCTAAATAACAAAGCTATAACTATCAAAATCAACAGACTCAATGCTACCAGTGAATAAAGGTTACCAATGTTAATCCCAACAATACTCCCAAATAAGATATTAGTTGCGTAACTGGATTGCTTACTTGAGAGAGAAAGAAATAGAATACCCAAGCCGATAAAAATCCCTGAGAAGAGACTAATTGAAGTTTCACGTCTGCTAAGTCGATCGCCCGAAATACCGATGAACAGAGCACTTGCCATTGTGAAGATAATCATACCAAGCAGTGGACTGATACCTAGAAAAATTCCGAAAGCAGCACCTGAAAACCCGATCTCAGAGAGCGTATGCGTGAAGAAGGAAGTTTGGCGTGCAACGACAAAAGTCCCCATCACTCCACAGATTAAGGAGATAAAAATTCCTGCAATAAAAGCATAGCGCATAAAATCAAATTGCAGCATTATTCTTTACGCTCCTTTCTGATGAGTTCTGCTTGCAGATGGGATAAGTGGAGTTCATAATCTGCATATTTTTCTATTAGTTCAGGATCGTGCGTAATGAATAAAACTGTAATGTCTTGTTCTGCTAATAGAGAGCGAATTAAAGTAAGCAGTTCATTCTTTGTACTTGTATCAAGACTTGCAGTTGACTCATCCAATATTAATAAATTAGGTTCAGCACACAAAGCTTGTGCTAAAAATGCACGCTGTTTCTCTCCGCCTGAAGCTGCTCCCAATGGATAATTCTCAATTGTGGCAAGATGTGTTTTTTTGATAATATCTTGCAACAGCTTTTTCTCAGACTTTGTGTGCCACAATAAATTAGACTGGCGAAGTCCAAGCCCAACAAAATCATGGATACTTAAAGGAAATTCATCATCAATGTTACGCAGCTGAGGCACATATTGTGTCTTAGCACGAGTGGTATTAATAATGATCCGATCGTCTTTTGTCTTGAAACTCTGCAGAATATGTTTCACCAAAGTTGTTTTACCAACTCCATTTTCACCGGTCATACAGGTTAATTTATTGGCAGGAATGGTAAAACTTAGATTTTTAAATAGTTGTTTTCCTGGAACCTGGATATCCAGATTCCTGACTTCCATCATTGAATTCATACTATATTAACTCTCGCTTTTTTGAATATTTAGAACTTGTTGATATTGGCCTTTCATCCAATTAAAGTAGTCTTTGTTCTTTGGAAGAGTCTCTGTAACACTGACTACAGGAACGTCATACTTCTTACATAATGCCACTAGATTCTTTACGACCTTATCACTTGCTTGTGTATTCTGAACAAAGAATGCGATCTTATGATTTTTAATATCATTTTGCATGTTCTTAATATCACTAGGTGATGGATCTGTTCCCTTTTCAACAGAGTTAGAAAAATGTACATTATTAACTTTGTATCCCATATCTTGTAACGCGTAATCAAAGACTGGTTCGCTAACATCAACAAGTTTGTTATCACTGTTCTTTTTGATTTGGCTAATCATCGTGTTTAACTTAGAAAGACTTTTTGTATATTTTTTAGCGTTCTTCAAATATTCTTCTTTGTTTTTAGAATCGATTTTACCAAAACGTTTTGCCAGGTATTCGGCAACAGCAGGCATTGTTTTACTATTATACCAAAGATGTTCGTTATCTCCATCTTTTTTATTCATAATATCCTCACCGACTGCAATCTTCTTAGCACCAGATAATTTCTTTGCCCAAGAATCATAACCAATACCATTATAAAGTAGTATGTCGCTATTAGAAACAGTCTTGGCTGTCTTTGTAGTTGGTTCAAAATCATGTGGATCAATATTTGGATTGTTAATGATGGATGTAACTGAACCATGATCTCCAAGGACCGCTTTTGCAACTTCGCCATAAAAGTCAGTTGTAGCAACAACCGAAATTCCTTTCGATTTTTTTTGAGTATTTGCCGAACATCCGGCAAGAATTAAAATTAAAGATAAAAGCAAGAAAAGATAGTTCTTTTTCTTCATAATCGATATCCCCCAGTTTATTATGTAATTTTTTAATAGTAATAATTACAATTTAGAATGTTATCTAATTAAGATACAGCTGTCAAGGTTGTTTAGCACCATAACAGTAAACATTACTATTATCTAAAAATAAAAAAGCATATATACTGGGGAAGAAGGCTTCTGAATTACCATTTAAATTTTATTATAAATTTCCGTTCCATTCGTCAAGAAATTCTTCCAGAAAATTTACCATAAATTCTTGTCGCCCTTCGGCAATCTCTCTTGCGGTAGTGGTGTTCATCATTTCTTTTAAGTTAAGTAGCTTTTCATAAAAGTGATTGATAATTGTTTCCTTTGAGAGATTACGATAGTCAATTTTATTTTTTAATATTCTAGGTTTGATCGTAGGATCATATATTATCTGTGAATGTTTCCCTCCATAATATATGGCACGCAGCGTGCCAATGGCTCCAATCGCATCTAGTCGGTCTGCATCTTGCACTATTTTTCCAGAAATCGATAATACAGGGGGCTTCGGTTTTAAAGAGGAGCTGAATGATAGATTTTTTGTAATGTACATTATTTCAGAGATTTCATCATCTGAAAAGTCACTATCTTTTAAAAAAGCGATAGTTTTAACATTCTGCGTAGCAGGATCTCTTACCAATTTGTCATCAGCTACATCGTGAAGATAGGCAGCAGAAATTGCTATTAAGGAATTTCCAGGTTCACTTTTAAGTATTTTTTTTGTCATATTAACCACGCGTAAAATGTGGTCAAAACCGTGTCCCGTTTTATCAGAACCCATCTGTTCTTGGGAAAAACTGTGAACTTTCGCAATTTTACCAGATAAATCCATAACTAAATTACCTCCCTTTCAATCTCAGTAATGATTATAGCAAATAATTCAGAGAGTACCTCAAATATAAATATATTTTTAAATAGGAAGATAAAGTATGCTGAACGTTCATTAGTTGTGACATAAAAAATTAAGAGCAATAGAAGAAGTCAGAAAATGGTGTACAGAGCATTTTTCTTTTTTTTAATTTTTTTACATGGTAGAATTCCTAACAAGGAGCTATTACTCGAATCCAAATTAAATGCTCGATCCGAGTGTTCTGGTAACTCCTGAACTTTAGAAAGGTGTGACCTATATAACGTAAAGTACAGAAGGGAGGTAGCTGTTTTCAATATGGAAACAGCGAATTATATGAAGGTATTAATAGCATTAGAGAATGTTGTGATGGATGGCGTTAAGAGAGCCGCAACGGTTTTAGGTAATACTTTGAGTGAAGAGATGGATGTTGCATTTTACTCGCTAAGTAAGGGAGAACCGTATTATGAGCTGAAGGCTCCCATGATAACAGCTAAGCGTCCGGTATCCAGTGGAGTCTTGAACTTTTTTGGAGAGAATCCGTATGATGAGTATGCCGACCAGATTGCTGATCTGTGTGAGTATATAGATGAAGAAGATTATGGATGTGTGATTTTGCCCGCCGGATTGCTTACGAGTTTTGCACCATTTATTAAAGAAAATACACCAAATGTGAACGTGATTGCGTGGATGCATAACAACTTTAACACCTACGTAACTCAGTACTATGCGGGGATGCTTAAGGAATTCAGGCAAGGGTTAGAGTCAGCTGATACTGTAGTTGTTTTAACGGATTCTGATTATGAGAATTACCGTCAGTTTAATCAGCAGACAGTTAAAATCTACAATCCGCTTACCCTAGTCCCAGAGAAGAAGGCCAATCTGAATAGTCACGTTATTGCATTTACTGGTAGAATTGCGATTCAGCATAAAGGTATCGATTTATTACTGGAAGTTGCTAAGTCACTCAAAGATGACTGGAAGATTGCAATTGCAGGTAAGGGAACACCTGAGGATATGGCGGTATTTAAAGATTTAATCAGAGAATTCGATGTTGCTGATAAAATCATCTATCGTGGTGCTCTTAAGGACCATGAGCTTCAGAAACATTATGAAGAAGCTTCAATTTTTGTTTCAACTTCAAGATGGGAAGGAATGCCGCTCGTTATGGGTGAAGCAATGGGCTTTGGTTTACCGATTGTGGCAATGGAAAATACAGGGTCAGCAGAGTACCTTCGTGAGAATCGTTATGGTATTATGACTAAGCCGCAAGATGTTGATGATATGGTCCGAGTCTTAGATAAGATGACAACTAGTCGTTTTCTGAGACGATATTATTCCGAGCGGTCCCTTGAACGAATTAAGCACTTTGCACCAAAGGCGGTAGCAGATCGATGGATACCTGTAATTGCTGAGGCAAAGAGGGAACTAGTATAAAATATTTAAATTGAAAAGAGAGTAGCAGAAGTGAAAACGAACGAGTTCAATAATTTAAGCCAATAAAAAAGTTGAGACCAGAAAAATCGGTCCCAACTTTTTTATTACCTTAAAAATAAATCATCTTAGAAATAGTTGATAGGCGTTACGACAATCCTCCGAGTTATTATTCATATAAACAACACCAGAATAAGCGAACCCAATTTTTTTGATTAGATGGCGCATCCGCGTATTTTTTTCATGAGTATCAATTCTAATCTGATTGAAACCAAGTGAACAAGAGATCGAAATTAAATGATGTATGAATGTTTCCGCCAAGTGCTGTCCATGAAAATGAGCGGAAACTGCAATTCGATGGATAGTAGTATAGTGTGTATTTTCGGTGTTGAGCCATTTACCAGCAGTAATTTTTTGATAATTGTTGTCGGGTTCCTGCAAAAGAGCAGCAAAGCCGGCTACTTCTTGATCTACGATCAGTACGTAGCTTATTTCTTTAGCAATATCATCTAACAATGTTTCTTTGCTGGGATAACCATTTTGCCATTGTGGAATGCCTTCAGAAGCAAGCAACTGTTGTGCTTCCTTTACAATGACAAGCATCTTTGAGATATCATCTTGGGTTGCTAAGCGAATATAAGTTAGAGCCAAATTTCCACTTCCTTTTTTAGAATGAAGCAATTGCATCTGTAAGTAATTGGATAAATTCTTGCCGCTTAATTGCGGTTAATACATGAACATTTTGAGGGAGGTTTAGTAAGTTGAACCGGTCAACAACAGTTTCACCGCGTGTCAACGTTCCAGCTACTTCAACATCGACGTTGTAATCTGTTCCCTCAAAGTATTCAGGGTGTTGGAGCCAAGCAATTGTGCAAGGATCATGAAGAGGGATCCCTTTGAAGCCCAGTTTGTCTTGTCCATAATAAATACCATAGAAGTCCAGTTGACCAACTACGCTGCGTGCAACTTCGTTATGGATTCTGCGAATATTTTCCACTTCGCTTGGGTAAATTTGTGCTTGATGAGTTAAATTTAACCCAGCCATAACAAGAGGGATTCCTGAATTTATAACAATTTTTGCGGATTCAGGATCAACGGCAATGTTGAATTCAGAGCTGGGTGTGTAATTTCCAGTATTCATAGCGCCTCCCATGAATACAATCTGTTCAATTTTTGTTTTTAATTGCGGATAAATTTGCAAAAAGAGGGCGATATTAGTCATTGGACCAGTTACAACTAAAGTAACTGGGTCTATAGAAGAGCCAAGAGTTTCTGCAATTAGTTGAATTGCGGGAATGTTTACCGGCGCAAAATCAGGTTCTGGTAATATTGCACCATCAAGTCCAGTTTTACCATGAACATTTTCTGCAATTATCAAGTCTTGCATTAGCGGTTTTTTATTACCACCGGCAACAGGAATATCACTCTGTTTTAGTAAAGTTAACATGCGCATTGCATTATTAAGCGTTTTATCGGGAGTCTGGTTTCCAGCTGACGTCGTTACTGCTAAAATATCAAGTTCAGGAGCTGCAACTGCCATGACAAGCGCCAAAGCATCGTCGTGTCCCGGATCACAATCGATAATAATCTTCTTCATAAAAAATCCTCCTCTAAAACAACCATGTAAAATGTATTGTATACAATTATATCTTGGAATAACACCCTTTTTTTAAAATGAATGAAAAAATAAGTTAATAATCATTTTTATAATATTTTAATAACGAATCCAATCATAGATCTGCAAACAAAGATTAAAAATAATATGGAAACGAAATGATAGCAAAATTTAAATAAATAGGCTAAACTTATTTCAGTATTTGAAAGGAGAATTATTCAAATGGGAAAGAAAAATTTTGATTTAAAAGATGCCCTTGTAATTGGTGGGGTAGCGGGAATTGTATCAGGATTTGTTAAATTAGGGTGGGAAAATTTGTTGCCACCTAGGACACCAGAAAGAGACGCAACTAATCCACCACAAACTTTTATGCAGCAATTGGGCATTCCAAAGTCTGTTACACATGCTACTTATACCTACTCAGGTCATGAGATGCCATGGGCGAGTTTCATTATTCATTTTGGCTTTTCAGCAACTTTTGGAATGGTTTATAGTGTCGCTGGCCATTATGTGCCGGTAATTAAAGCAGGACAAGGGACCTTATTTGGCTTGGGTGTTTGGGCTGCAACACATGTTGGATTAATGCCAGCAATGGGAACAGTTCCTGCTGCAAAGGACCAACCTATGGAGGAACATGTATCTGAGGTACTGGGACATATGGCATGGATGTGGGTCAATCATATAGTAATTGAAGAATTGAGTAGTCAAAAACAGAAATAAAAATTGATATTAATCTGGGACTAAAAGAGAGAACTAAGTCGTTGAAGTTAGACGGGGAATCTTGATTTGTGGAACATGTTTATCCAGAATCATAAAAGTACTAGCTTAAAATTCAACTTTTGACTCAACTTGAGTCTCGTAAATAAAGGGGGAAATCCTATTAGTGGAAAAGAATAAATGGCAAACGAAATGGCCTGAAAGAATTAGTTATGGATTGAGTGATGGCGCAGATAATCTTGTTTTTCAGGTAATGACAACATATCTTCTTTACTTTTATACGGATGTATATGGTTTAAATTCAGGAGCAGTAGCAGTTTTATTTATCGTCGCGCGAATTGCTGATGTAATTGGAAGCATCATTGTAGGTATTATGATTGATAATACACGTTCGAGATTTGGGAAAAGCAGGCCTTTCTTTTTGTGGTATGCTGTTCCTTATGTTGCCTTTGCAATTTTAACATTTGCAACACCAAACTTTTCTGAACACGGTAAATTGATTTGGGCATATGTCACTTATTTAGGCTTAGGCTTTTTTTACACGACAGTTAATTCACCAATAACATCGGTATTACCGACGATGACACAGAATCCAAGGGAAATAACCCTGCTGGGGGTTATTCGTCAATTTGGAGGAAGCACTGGACAAATCATTGTTTCTGTGTTCACAGTCCCTCTTGTAGCACTTTTTGGAAGCGGAAACGAAAGAATAGGATTTTTATGGACGATTATTTTATTTGGAATTATTTCATTGATCCTGATTTTAAATACTTTCTTCCAAATTCGAGAGCGATTCACGGTTAAGGAGATTGCCCACCAGCCATTATCAAAAGTGGTGGGGATGCTAAAGAAAAACACTCCATGGATTGTCCTATCTGTGGTTATATTACTTTTTTGGTTAGTTACAGGTATCAAGAATCAGACGACAATTTATTATTTTAAATATGTGTGGAATAATGCTGACTTAGTTCCATGGGCAAGCAGTTTTACTTTTTCATCGCTGATTGGCGTAATCTTATTAATAAGATTAACTATTAAACATGATAAGAAAAAGGTAATGACTCTAGGTATGATTACTGCGTTGATTGGACAATTTATTTTAGCTGGTGGTGTATACTTAAGTAATTTGATTATTATTTTTGGCGGTATTCTCATTAACTCTATTGGTAATGGAATTATTGTTGGGCTGGTCTCAATTATGATTGCAGATACGATTCGTTATGGGGTAGTGCTGGGAATACAAGCAGAAGGTGTGCTCTCGTCTGCAAATATATTAGGCGTTAATTTAGGTCTAGGTTTGAGCGGCCTAATTACTGCCGGCTTGTTTGATGTTGCTGGTTATGTGCCAAATGCTAAGCAGAACTTGGCAACTTTAAAGATGATAAATATGAATTATGTCTGGATACCACTCATTATCTATATTTTAATGATTGTTGTTTTACATTTTTACAACGAGAGCAAGTTGCAAGCAGAGATTAATTCTGATAATTAAGAGTACTTAAAATGAGTAGCAGATGGGGTCAGGTCAAAATTTAACTTTTGATCTGGCTCTTCTATTTTGTGTCAGATAAATATCTTTTCTAAACTCCAATTCCCTGTCTAACCTCAAAATGTTCATAATTTTGTGTCAGTATTCAAATGCAATCGACTTATGCACACTCTCATTTTCATGGAGAAACAACATAAGCTGGATAATTGCCAATAGTTTTTTTCTATGTTACTTTGTAAATAACATGTTGTGCTTTAAAAAAATACAGGAGGTAATCTCATATGAAATACGGAGTTACTGCAGCGACAGGTAAATTTGGTAGGAAGGCAGTCGAATATTTGACTGAATTGGTTAATAAGGAAGATATTGTGGCATTTGCCCGCAATACAAAGAAGGCTGAAAAAGTTCTACCCTCTGGAGTTGAAATTCGTCAGGCAGACTACACTGATGAAAAAGGCCTAGAAGAAGCATTTACAGGTATCAGCAGACTGCTCTTTATCTCATCGATTCCAGGCAAAAATTACCCGCGTGACAAGCAGCATTTGAACGTTGTACAAGCAGCACAAAATGCAGGAGTAAACTTTGTTGCATATACAAGCTTTCCCCATGCAGATCGGGCTAAGAGTCCTTTAGCGGCAGATCATAAAATTACGGAAAAAGCATTGACTGACAGTGGATTAAGACATGCTTTCTTAAGGAACAACTGGTATTTGGAGAATGAAACTGATCTTATAAAGGGAGCTTTTGCTGGTCATCCTTTTCAATATTCAGCTGGTGATGGGCGTGTTGGATGGGCGCTTGAACGAGAATATGCGGAAGCAGCGGCAAAAGTCTTGGTAACAGAAATTCCGAAGACAGTGTATGAATTTGCTGGTAATTCACTTTCTTTTGCCGATCTTGCCAAAACGATTGCTAGTATTTCTAAGAGACAGTTCAAAGTCGAGTCCCTGTCTGATGATGAGTATCGAATTGAATTGAATAGGGCTGGATTAGGGAAAACTGCTGATGTTGTCTTAATGATTCAAAATTTGATTAAAGATGGTGAACTTACAGAAACTGATCGAGATTTGGCCGATGTCCTAGGTAGGGAACCAACCGCATTAAAGGAAGCTTTGTTAGAGATATAATGTTTTTTAATTTCCTAGCATGAGAGAGAGGGATAATATGAAGTATTCTCATAAATTAAGTGATGCTGTGCATATCATGGCATATATTGAGATATGCAAAGGACAAACTTTGTCAAGTAGTGAAATTGCTAAAAGCATTAACTCTAACCCGAGTCTTGTGAGAAGATTGATGATGTATCTGACTCGTGGTGGGCTTTTGGTAACACAAAAAGGAGTAGCACAGCCAATTTTAGCGAGAGACAGCATTGAAATCTCCTTATTCGATATCTATAGCGCAATCACGGATGAACATAACTTGCTTCATGTGGATGATAAGACTAATCCAAATTGCCTTGTCGGTGGGAATATTCAGAGCGTCTTAGAGGTTGAATATTCTAAGATACAGAATGCAGCAGAATCAGAAATGAAGAAAATTTCATTAAAAAGTATTATAGATGGAATTTTGGTGAGAAATGATTACATGACAACCTGTTCTGGTAACCCCAAATATCAGCACCTAAGTTTTTCAAATCATTAGTATTGAGTCTGATGGGCTTTAGGTACTGTTAGCTCAACTTCATTTGGGTGGTAAAATTAAGATACCTGATTCAATTTGAGTGCTTACAGCACAAACTTTTCTGGGGAGATTATGATGTTAGTCATATCAATTTATACAGTACTTTTATCATAGTTGCTGACAGTAGTTGTTGAAAAATTAATTCATAATATGTTCAAAATTTAAAAAGGACCTAGTGAAAATCGTTTCTAGATTTTCACTAGGTCCTTTTTCTAATTTCAATAACTTATGATACAAACACAGCTTTTAGTTTCGTAATTGATATAAAAGGTGTTTGATTTTAGCTGCTTTTTGTTAACTGGTATTAAGGCCCAAATAAATGGTCAATAACTCGATGAAGTTTTTTCGACTATTATCTCCACACGTCGGTTATTGGAACGACCGACGGCAGTTGAATTTGTGTCTTTAGGCTTGTTCTCACCATAAGCCTGAATTGATATGTTGCCCTCATTGAAAACCTTATTACTTACGAAAAAGTCCATCACAGATATTGCACGTGCAGAGCTAAGTTCCCAATTAGATTTATAAATAGCAGTTGATTTTAAAGGCTGGTTATCGGTATAGCCGGCGATGATAATAGGGTTAGTATTAACTGCCTTAAGGGGGTTAAATAATGAAGTTAATAGGTTCTGCGTGCTCTCTGATAGAGTTGCACTACCAGAGTCAAACAAGATGCTGCTATTTATAACTATGTGCAAATCATTGCTTTTTATGTAGACTGATACGCTGTTGGTTAAACCAGCATTCTGAAGATTTACGGTCAATTGTTGTCGAATAGCCTCTAGCTGATTATCCGCTGACTGTTGAGAGCTAATTGACGATGAATTATCAAGTGAAGAAGCAGAACTTATAGCGGAGTTTAAGGCAGAACCTTGGGACTTGTTTTTTTTGCCTACACTCACAATAGAATCTGTTGACTGATGTGTTGACAGCAATGTGCCAAATTCGGATTTGAATTCTTGGAATTTTTTAGTATCAACTTTAGCCATCGCAAATAAAACAATGAACAATGCTAATAAGAGTGTCAGCATATCAGAATATGGTAATAACCAACCTTCGTCGATGTGTTCTTCATTCTTCTTTCGTTTTTTCATCTGCAGAATCCTTTTTATTGTTTGATTTCTTTTCACTAGTGAGACTATACAGCTTTTTTTCAATACTACTTGCTGAAGCACCGGATTGAATGGCGATGACTCCTTCAAGAACCAAAGTGAGATGTTCAATCTCTTTTTCAGATTTAACAAGTAGTCTTGAATTGAAGGGTATTAAAATCACATATCCGAAAAAAATACCATATAAAGTTGCAACAAACGCCGAGGAAATGGAGGTTCCCAAAGCATTTACATTGTTAAGGTTACCTAGTGCACCAATCAGCCCAATTACTGCACCCATAACTCCAAGCGTTGGAGAAGTGGTTCCCGCGGTTTTGAAGATTCCCGCACTTTTTCTGTGGCGCTCATCCATACCTTCAATTTCATTTTCCATTATTTCTCTAATTTGTTTTTCTTCTAGACCATCAATAACCATTTCAAGTCCTCGCTCTAGAAAAGGATCATCTAATCCCTCTCTTTGTGACTCCAAGGCAAGAAGACCATCACGACGAGCAATATTGGATAAATCGACTATTTCGGAGATGAGTTTTTGATTGTCGAATTTCTTCGTCTTTATTAAAATAAGCAACATCTTAGGAACCTTCTTCAATTCACTAGATGGGTAACTATTTATAACAGCAGCTATGATGCCTACAAAAATAACAATCATGGCCTCCGGATTTAACAGGACAGCTATGCTTGCTCCTTTTAAAACCATACCCACTGTTATTGCGATAAAGCCAAGTATAATACCGATTAGTAGAAAAAAATCCATTGAGAGTGTGCCTCCTGATTAATAGTAGAATCGAGTCTACTGTTTATATCGGTTAAGAAATAAAAAATTTAACACGGACATAAGTGGCTTATAAAATACCCGAATTGCACAATTTACTTTAACGAAAATTAAAATAAATAAAAAAGAATAAGATTGAGCTCATAATTACATAATTAATAATATGATAATTTTTTATTATGTAGATATATTATATTATTCATTTTTTTGAATAATAAGCAAAAACAAGTCGCTAACAATGCTTAAGGTTACAATAACTGAGAGCAGTAAAAGGCTGAGATTATATTGCTAACCGACGACATAAAATGTATAATTTTGTTATTAAATAAGCACAAAATATTTAAAATTATTTACAAATTGCTTACGAATTATTTACAAAACTATTAAAAAAACATTAAGAAAGCTGAAGTGATGTTCGATGGATATTTCAAATATATTAAAAAATTCACTAGATGCATCTGCTCTTAGATCCGAAACTATATCGTCCAATATTGCAAATGTAAATACGAGTAATTATAAGGCAAAACGAGTAGAATTTGAGAACCAACTGGCAACGGCTTTAAATCTGACTACAACCAAGGAGAACCACATAGGTGCAAACTCGACTAGTCAGGCCCAAGTAACAACTGACAACACAACTTCAGTTAATGAGAATGGAAACAATGTTGATTTGGATGTAGAAATGGTTAATCAATCAACGAACGAACTCTATTACAGCTCGATAGTATCTCAGCTGAATGGGCGTTATCAAATGCTTAATTATGTACTTAATAACTAGTTTAAATTCAGGGGGTGGCATGAATGAGTGTATTTAATGGGTTAGAGATAAATGCTAGCGGATTAGCATTGGAACGATTAAAACTCGATACAATCTCGACTAATATTGCAAATGTGAATACAACACATACTGCAGAAGGTGGAGCATACAAGAGCAAAACTGTACAGTTTGGTGAGAGTTTGAAAAACGCTCAAGCGGCTGGGGAATCCAACACGGGAGTTGGTTCACAAATGAGTTATGGTGTGAAAGTTACAGGAATATCCCAAGACAATACGGATAAGGTGGAATATGATCCCACAAATGCGGATGCAGATCAAAATGGATATGTGCATATGTCTAATGTAAATTTGTCGGATCAGATGGTTAATATGATTCAGACTATGAGAACCTATGAGGCCAATACCTCTGCTGCAGAGTCCAATAAGGATATTCTGAAAAAAGCGCTAGAGATATCGAAGAGTTAGGAGAAATAAAATGGCAGGAATTAGTGGGGTAAGCAATTTAAACAATTATAGCGATTCTGTCCAAAAAATGACGGGATTAACTAGTCAAGTAAGTAAGCTAGATGGTGATTCACAAAGTGGAAAGTCATTTAGTGATTATTTGACTACAGCGCTGTCGTCTGTTAGTCAAAATATGTCTAATATGGATCAAAGTTCGGCCAGTATGGTTTCTGGAAACAACAGTAATTTAGGGGATGTAATGATAAAGATGACAGAAGCACAACTTTCCTTAGAGACAGCTGTCCAAGTTCGTAATAAGTGTATTGATGCATACAATGACATAGCAAATATGCAATTCTAATTTTGAGGGCAGTATCAGTATTATGCAGAGGAGAAAAACTAAGTGTTGGAGAGAATTAAAGCATTTTTAGCGAGATGTGGGGAAATATGGCAAGGACAAAGTCGGGTAAAAAAGATAGCATGGATATCTTCACTGATCAGTCTATTAGTTGTTGCAGGTGTTGTTACATATTTAACTACAAGAGTACAATATGGGGTTTTATTTACAGATTTGAGCGATGCAGATGCAGGCAGTGTTGCGGAAACACTGAAGAGTGAGAATATTCCCTACAAATTGGGAGATAATGGGAAAACGATTCTGATACCCCAAAATAAGGTAAATCAAACGCGAATTGACTTGGCGGTAGATAACAAACTTCCAGATAGTTCTACGGGTTTTGAGTTGTTTGATAGTACAAGTGTGATGACGACTGATGAGGATCGCAAAGTTATGTATCAGCGTGCGGTAACAGGTGAATTAGAGCAGGCAATCGCGTCCCTTAATGAAGTGCAGAAAGCAAAAGTAATGCTGGTGATGCCTAGTCAAAGTGTATTCAGCGATAGTGGGAGTAGCAAAAAGGCCAAGGCATCAATCGTGTTGACACTCAAAAGTGGGGGAATCTCCGGTGAAGCAGTTCAAGGCATTCGTTCATTAACGACTGGAGCAGTAGAAGGACTCACACAAGATAATGTCAAAATTGTTGATAGCAATGGTAACCTGCTGACAAGTTCGGGTGGAAGCAGTTCTTCGAGCGGATATAACACTAAGTATATGCGCATAAAAAAAGCCTACGAAGCTACGATGGAGGCCAAAGTTAAAAAGCTTCTTGCTCCCATATACGGTTCAAACAAAATTCGAGTTTCGATTGATTTAAATCTGAATTTTGACGCTATAGAAAATAAGACAACTACTTACAGTAATCCCAGTATTAGGAGTGAAGAAGAGCAGTCCACGGGAAGTGGCGCATCATCTGCAAGTGGTGAATCTGCTAACAATGCCACTAATGAAACTGCCTCATCAAGTAGCTCAGATAACGGTTCCTATAGTCGTACAGTAAATAACGAATTAAATACGCAGGTTACTAAGACAATCAGTGCACCGGGAGCAATCAACAGGATGACAGCTTCCGTCGTGGTAGATGGTAACATTTCACAAACTGACCAAGAAAAGATCCAAAGCGTTATACAGTCGGCTGTTGGTTATAACCAAGGGCGTGGCGATACGATTAATATACAAGGAATTGATTTTGCTAAGAAAAACAAAGCAAGCAGTTCTAAGAAAAAGAAGAAGGCTGCTAAGAATAGCTTTATCTGGGTATACATTGTTGCTGCAATTGGAATACTGGTTGTCATTGGTGCAGTTGTTTTCACAGTTATGCGAATTAGAAAGAACAGGAATGACGAATATTACGATGATTACGATGTCACTGCAGAGGCAGATACAGTAGAAAAAACAAGTAGTGCCACTACTGATGCCGCTACTGTAGAAGATTCTAAGCCTAAAATTGATTTGGAGAAGAGACAGAAAAAGGTAGAAGAAGATGAGAACGCGAAAAAGTTCGCAGATGAACATCCAGAGGTCGTTGCAGAGTTATTAAAGGCATGGATGAAAGAAAAATAGTAGAGGTAGAGTAGTGATTATGGATTCAATAGACGGTATTAAAAAAGCAGCAATTTTGTTGATTTCTCTTGGCTCTGAAACATCTGCTAAAATTATGAAATTACTCCCCGACAGTTTTATCCAGAAAGTCAGTTATGAAATTGCTAATACGGATTTTGTCAGTCCCGAAGAACGATCTAGTGTGCTCAAGGAATTCGTTGCAACGGCTGATGCACGGCAATATGTTATTGATGGTGGGATAGATTATGCTAGAGATCTCCTGAAACAAGCTTTAGGACCTCAAAGGGCAAAAGAAGTAATTGATTTGCTGAATCAGCTCCAGTTAAAAGAAAGACCATTTGAAATTGCTAGAAAAGCTGATACAGCACAATTGACCAGACTATTACAAGAGGAAAATCCACAAATAATTGCAATGATAATGTGTTACATTCAACCAGATAAAGCAGCAGAAATATTAACACATTTTTCCGATGAATTACAGGTTGAGGTTGCGGAGCGAATTGGAACTTTAGGAAGTGTTTCGCCTAGAATTATTAAAAGAGTTGAACAAATAATGGAGAATAAATTCTCAACGGCAGTCGAGAACGATACTGAAAATATTGGCGGTGTTCATTCATTAGTTGAGATACTTAATTCGGTTAGTCGAGGAACGGAAAAGAATATTCTTTCTGATTTGGAACAAAGGCAACCTGAACTTTCACAAGAAGTTAAAGCCAGTCTCTTTACGTTTGATGATATCGTCAGCTTGGGTAGTAAAGATGTTCAGAAAGTCTTGCGTGATGTTGAAAATTCTGACTTGTCGTTGGCACTTAAAGGTGCTGCAGATTCAATTCGTGACTTTATTTTTGAGAATCTTTCTAGTCGAGCAGTTGAAAACTTGAAAGAAGAAATCGAATTTATGGGGCCAACGCGTCTTTCTGCTGTTGAAGAGGCACAGCAAAAGATTGTCAGTGTCATCCGTAGGTTAGACGAAGCTGGCGAGATTTATATCGAAAGAGGCGAACAAGATGCAGTTATCGAATAAAAATCTTGTTAAAAGTAACTCAATTTCAAGTATTGAAGAGAAAAAGAAGATTGTTACAAAGGCACCTGAACCGCGAGAAATTCATGAGATGAAGGCAAAGTTGGGCCAGGCGGGGAAGCAACAGCGTGAAAGCTTAGAAGTTTTAAAGGAAACAATTATTGAAAATGCAAAAGTAGAAGCTAACAAAATTAGAGATAAGGCTTATGAAGATGGCGAAAGGGAGGGATTTGAAAAGGGTTATCAAGATGGAAAGAATGAAGGTCAAAAAGTAGCGACTGAATTAATAGAAAAGGCACGGAAAAATTATAAAGATATAGTGGCCGATATTAAGCGTTATGAGCACGATAAACATGATGAAATTTTTGAATTTGCAGTTGAGATGGCCGAAGTAGTTCTGAAACACAGGATAGATGAGGATGCCAGTGAATTGCTGGCATTGATAGAACCAATTTTTTTCAAGTTGGAAAAACCTGATCAAATATTCATAATACATGCCAATGAACGCTATCACGATTTAATTATGAAAAAGATGGAAGAAAAAAGAAGTGAAGTAAGCAGACTGAGATATACAATCATTAATGATTCAAAAATGGGACTGTATGAAATTAATATTGAATCTAGTGATTCATTGGAGACGTTTAACTTAAAAAGTGAGTTGGAAAAATACGTGAAAAGCGTTGAGGAGTCTGTAAATGAGCTTTGAAATACCTTTTGAACATTATTTGGATCAGGCCAAAAAGAATGATTTTTTTTCAAGTTTTGGTAAAGTGAGCGAAGTTGTTGGTTTAACAATTCGTGTTACGGGAATAGATGTTTTTATGGGTGAAATTTGCGAGATTAAGAATAAAAATAGTGAGAAAGTGACACTGACGGAGGTTGTTGGTTTTATTAAAAAGACAGTTCTGCTGATGCCGCTGGATGAGCTTAGCGGAATTGGACCGGGCTCGTTAGTAAAGGCAACCGGTAAGAGCCTGACGATCAAAGTGGGTGATTCTCTACTCGGACATACATTAGATGGATTGGGAAGACCTATGGAAATTGAAGGAAATAGTGATGACCAACTTCTAGAATATCCAGTAATGAGAGAATCTCCAGCTCCGTTTAAGCGTAAGAACATTGATACAATTTTAAGCACAGGTGTAAGAGCAATTGATGGAATGCTAACTGTGGGCGAGGGACAGAGAATGGGTGTGTTTGCTGGAAGTGGTGTCGGCAAAAGTACACTTTTGGGGATGATTGCTAAATATTGTCAAGCAGATGTGATCGTGATTGGACTTATCGGAGAACGAGGTAGGGAAGTTAAGGAATTTATCGAAAAAGACTTGGGCAATGAAGGGTATGCAAAATCAGTCGTTGTCTGTGCTACTTCGGATATGCCACCATTGGTTAGATTAAAAGGTGCATATGTGGCGACAGCAATTGCAGAATATTTTAGGGATCAGGGTAAAAAAGTTGTGTTGATGATGGACTCAGTCACTCGCTTTGCAATGGCACAAAGGGAGATTGGGTTGTCAATAGGCGAACCACCGACTACAAAGGGATACACACCTTCAGTTTTTGCCACACTTCCTAAACTCTTAGAAAGAAGTGGGATGTCGGAAAAAGGGTCAATTACAGCATTTTATACGGTGCTTGTTGAGGGTGATGATATGAACGAACCAATTGCAGATTCAGTTCGTGGAATTCTCGACGGACACATTGTCTTGTCCAGAAAGATTGCAAGTAAGAATCACTATCCGGCAATTTCGATTCAAGATAGCTTAAGTAGGTTGATGAAATCCTTAATTACAAAAGAACATGAAAACGATGCAAAAGAACTGCGTGAGAATATAACTGTGTACGCAGATGCAAAGGACTTGATTGATATTGGAGCATATAAGAATGGAGCAAATCCTGTTATTGATTACGCGGTTTCTTTGCATCATCCAATTGAAGATTTTCTATGCCAGTCTGTAGAAGAGTATGAGACTTTTGATGAGACGGAAAGAAAACTGCATCAGTTGTTTGAACAATATAATTTGTAGAACTAGGAGAAAAATAGTGAAGTTCAACTTTACATTGGAAAAGTTACTCGATTTTAGAAAAGAAAACGAAGATAGCTTAAAACAAGAATACATGAACTTAGGCATTGAGTTGTCGTTAAAGGAAAAAAGAATTAATGAATTATTGTCAGAGAAGAATAATCTGATGTACGCAATTGAGCCAACCATTGGAAGAATGCAGATTCAGAGGAATTATTTAGATGAGATTGATCAGCAAGTAAGCAGACTGAGGCTAGAATCATTAAAGTTACAGCAAAGTATTGCTGGATTGTTGGAACGATTAGTTAGGGCACAACAAGAGCGCAAGATTTTAGAAAAGCTTGAAGTTAAGCAAAAAAATGAATTTGAAACAAGGCTAGCACATGAAGAACAGAAGGAATTAGATGAGTTTGCGAATCGAAAAATTTTGAAAGGAGGTGAGAATTATGAATAGTACAGTAATAACAAATCAGCAGGCAGCAGCAACGAAAGTTATAAGCGTTGGAAATAGTAATACGACAAGTGAAACAGGAACTTCAGCAGTGCAGTTTATTAATCTACTGCAACAAAAAATGGGCAGTAAACCTTCAGTAAACGATACTGGTGAATCTGACTCAAGCGACGAAAATCTTAGCGATACAACAGGATTTCAAGATAATAAAGATACACTTATAAATCAACAAATTAAGGAAGAAAGGAAAAAGAGAGAAAACGATGAAATAAATAGTCAAAATCTGTCAGCTGTGAATGCTGTGGTACAAGAAGAATCCAATCTGCATTCGATACCAGAAAATGCTATGGAAACAGAGATGTTAAAAACATCGGATTTTAAAGCTGGACAAGTAAATGGCCCCAGCCTTGCAGATGATGAGGAATTGTCTTCATTTTCAAGTACGGTAAGTACGAGTGAAAATGCCAGTCCTGATAATAAAGTTACTAAAAAAGACATGGATATGACGGATCTTAGTTCCAAGTCAATTGTAGGGAGTCAGCAAGAACTGAGTATAAATTTGCTAGCGAATAACCCAAATACTAATGATCAACAAAGTAATAAGCAGCCTGAGGTTAAAAGTATTAGTGTACAGGATTTAGATGACATAGATAGTGTACAAAGTACTGTTTCAAAAATAAAAACTTCAAGTGATGTCATGGGCAATTTTTCCTTAGCAGATATGTTAGGAAGTCAAGATACTAGCTTGGTAATGCAAGATGAATTTACCCAGGGTAGTAAGGACACGACAGAAATTATGCCAAAAGTTAGTAGTACAACAACCGCAAAGTCAAATGACGAGGAGAATTCAGTACCAATAGTTGAGGTAGATGCTAAAGAAAAATTGACGTCAGCTGTGACGACGGATGCTAAAGAAAATTCAACTTCAGCTGAAGAAGTTATTAAAAATGTAACACAAAGCCAAACAGCGGTAGCTAACTTGATGATGGAAAACAAAATTGTGACAGATAGCAAGTCAGATTTTACGTCAAGAATCAGTGACTCTGGGACTGTTCTGCAAAGCAGGACAGCCACAAGTATTGTTAAGACATTGCTAGGTGGAGAAAGCAAACAGGTTACAGTTCAACTGGAACCGAAGAACCTTGGTAAAATTGAAATTTCTTTGCAGTCAACTTCGAATGAAGTAAGCCTTGATTTTAAACTATCATCGAGCCATGCGAAATCGCTCATCAGCGGTATATCAACGCAGTTAGAACAAATATTGAATAAGCAGATTGCAGCAGATCAGACTGCCGATAATAAAATTACAGCGTATCAGACAACTACGACAGGTATCTTGGATGGAGCACAATTTTCATTTGGGCAGCACCAGTTTGGACAACAAGCAAATCAAAATATGCCCAAGACAAGATTAAATGAGCAATACCGTAATAACAAAATTGGTCAAGATGAAACAATTACTAAAGAACAAGAAAAAGAACGACAAAGTGAAAAAAATATAATCAGTATTTTAGCGTAAAGGAGAAATGATAATGAGTTATGACTATACACAGGCTATTCCATCAGTGGGAATATCAACAGAATATAGCGGTTCAACAAGCACGAGCAGTCTATCAATGAACGACTTTTTGAAAATCATGTCTGCTGCAATGCAGAACCCCTCAATTGATAGTGATTCATCAAGCGGTAGTAGTAGTGGTACAGATTATGTTTCACAACTGGCACAGTTTGCTTCGTTGGATCAGTTGAATAGTATTGGGAAGAATTTGACTACTACAGTCATGGGAATGCAACAAAATGAGGCGTTTTCGTTATTAGGGAAGAATGTACAGCTAACCGATGAAGGTACAACGATTAGTGGCACAGTGGATAAAGTTAAATTTTCAAATGGATATGCAACTCTTGTGGTAAATGGAAATGAATATCAAATGGGTGCATTGACGGAAGTGGATAATGATACAACAAATTAATGGAATTAGTAATAGTTCCAATGGAATAAATAATATCCATGCAAATAATTCCAGTAAAAATAACGAAGACTTTTCAAAAATACTTGAGCAAAGTCAAGAACAAGTGAAGATATCGAAGCATGCACGCCAAAGGTTAAGTGCACGTAATTTGGATTTGCAGAATAGCGATCTTTCTCATATTGGGCAAGCTATGAGTGAATTAGATGAAAAGGGCAGTAAGGATTCATTGTTACTCTACAAGGATATGGGTCTAATAGCGAATGTCCAAAATAGAACGATTATTACCGCTATGAATGTCAATGAGATAAATACAGTAACAAATATAGATAGTACAAAGTTTGTAAAATAATGGGCTGGACCTTATAAGGAAGCCTAATAACTCTCTGACTGATTGAGGAGAGTTCAACTTATAGGAGGAATGTTAAATGTTAAAATCACTTTATTCTGGTGTTAGTGGTATGAAAGGTTTTCAGACCAAGATGGATGTAATCTCTGATAATATTGCCAACGTAAATACAATGGGTTTTAAGGCAAGTCGTGTTATTTTTGAAGATTTAATGAGTCAAAATACCTCTACTTCGTCATCTGCATCCAATAACTTAGGTGGTACAAATGCAAAGCAAATAGGACTTGGGACTAAAACTGGTTCGATAGACAAGGATACCTCTGCTGGTTCACCACAATCAACGGGACGAGCACTTGATTTTTATATAAATGGTGGGGGATATTTCATCGTTCAAAATGAAACTGGTGAGGATTTATATACGAGAGATGGTGCATTTTCCAGAGACAATCAAGGAAATTTAACGACTAGTGATGGGTTGAAGGTCATGGGTCGAGCAGCAACAACGCCACTAACAGAATATACGGATGGAACTGATACAGATGCTGCACTCGCAGCTTCTGGTAATTTATCTGCATTAACGATTCCAAGCACAATTACAGTTAATGGTGAAACACTCAATTATGACTCTGTATCAGTTGATCAGAATGGTCTTGTTATTGGCAAGTATGGTAGTCAAAATTTCGTATTGGGGCAAATTTCATTGGCAACCTTCAATAATGCTGCGGGTCTTGAAAATGTCGGTGGAAACAATTATGCGGTTTCAGCAAACTCGGGAGCGGCCATTGTATCTAATCCAGGTGATACGGGTACAGGGACTGTTGTCTCTGGTGAACTAGAGATGTCTAATGTTGACTTATCCAGTGAATTCACGGAAATGATTATTGCAAATAGAGCGTACCAAGCGAACGCAAAGACGATTACCACATCGGATGAAATGTTACAAACACTGATTAACTTGAAGCAATCATAATGTTTATCAGTCGCTTAGTTAACGTTAAGGAGGTCAAGTTTTGATTGAATTAGTTGGTCTAAATGGTAAAACCTTTTTTCTGAATGCAGATTTAATTTTCAAAATCGAAGAGACTCCAGACACAATAATCACACTTGTGGATGATAGAAACATAATTGTAAGGAATAAAGCGGTCGAGATAAAAAAATTGATAATTGAGTATAGGAGAGAAATTCTTGCGGATTCACAGAACTTAGACTCCATCAATAAGGAGAGGTAGATAGTTACGCATGGCAAAAGAAAAAAGTGAGAAAAAAAAGAAAAGATGGATTTTGTGGGTACTAATACTGCTTTTAGTAGCAATTAGCGGTGGAGTAGTAGGTACAGTTGTTACACCAAAGATAATGAGTGCATTGAACTCGAAGAAAACGACAACTGTTAAGCATCATTCCAAGACAGTTGTCTCAGGGAAACAACAAATAGTTCCCGTTAAAAAATTTGTAATTAATTTGACCAATGAAGACGGATCAAATAACACAAGGTATGCACAAATCACTCTATCACTTTTGGTAGCAAATTCAGAACAAAAAGCCAAGGCCAAAAAGAATGTTGCGGTTATTAGAGATAGTGTTATTAACGTTATCAGGCAAAAAACGGCAAGTGATATTCTCGGATCTGCAGATAGTTTAGCAGGATTAAAAAATCAATTACGGGATACTATTAATAAGTCGTATGGGGCAAAGATTGTAGAAGATGTATTTATTACAGATTTAGTTATTCAATAGAAAAGGGAAAAGATGGATATATATATTACAGTTTTCAAGACAATTGTCTTTTTAATAATTATCATTTTCATGATTAATATTTGCCTAAAGCTTTTAGGAAAATACGCTAATCAGAGCAAAAAAAATTTTAGAATCATTCAAAAAATTGCGGTAAGTAAGACCTCTTCGATTGGCATAGTCCAAATTATTGATACTTACTATGTGATGAGTTTTTCAGAAAATCGCAACGAAATATTGAAGGAATTAAGTGACAATGAAGTGGCACAGCTATTGGACTCGATGGAGAATCCTAAGGAAAGTGAGAATAATGGTAAGAATTTCAAACAAATTCTTCAAGAAATGAACGATAAGATTCAAGAGCTTAAGAAGAGGAAAAGATAATGAAAAAGAAAATTGTCATGGGGCTGACTGTAATTAATATTTGTTTTTGGAAGTTATTCTTATTTCCAACAGTGGTTTCCGCTATTAGTACCAACGATATTACATCAACTGTTAATAATTTGCTGAACAATGATTCCAGCTCCACTACGACCATTAATACTTTTATCTTGCTGACTTTATTATCTATTACTCCAATATTGTTGGTAATGATGACATCTTTTACGAGAATCATAATGGTACTTTCGTTTGCAAGAAGTGCACTAGGGACACAGCAGAATCCACCTAATCAAGTTTTACTTGGATTGGCCTTGTTTTTAACATTTTTTACAATGCGACCGGTTTATACGGATATATACCAAGATGCAATCAAACCGTATAACCAAAACGAGATAACTCAGCAACAGGTGTTTGACCGTTCGGAGAACAGGATAAAGGAGTTCATGTATGGTCAGACAAGAAAAAAAGATATCAAACTTTTTGTTGCTGTATCTAAAGAAAAAGTCAACACTAAAAAGTACAAAGAAATACCATTGACAATAATTACTCCGGCTTTTGTTATTAGTGAGCTACGGACAGCCTTTAGTATTGGATTCTTGTTGTTTATCCCATTTTTGATTATTGATATGGTGGTTTCCAGCATCTTGATGTCGATGGGGATGGTGATGTTATCACCGGTCATGATTTCGTTACCATTTAAAATACTATTGTTTGTGCTTGTAGATGGTTGGTATTTGCTGGTAGAGTCGCTAATCAAAAGCTTTTATTAGGGAGTTAGGTAGATTTTATGACAATCGAAGTAGTTCTACAGGTTATCAGAGATGCTTTTATTCGGATTATTTTAATTTCGGGTCCTGCAGTTGGAATTGGAATGCTAGTTGGACTAATAATTAGTATCTTTCAAGCTACTACCCAAATTCAAGAGCAAACCTTGAGTTTTGTACCAAAACTGGTTGCAATTTTAATTACCTTAATTTTTGCGGGCAACTTCATGATGACGATTCTTCTTGAATTTACGAAAAATGTATTTAAGATAATTTCAAAATTGTGAGGTGGTCAAATGGTTCTGGTTCAAATAGGCGCCCTTCTGTTATGCAGAGTGATGTCATTTATTGTAATTTGTCCACTGTTCTCGCAAAAGGGTTTTCCTAATTTTGCAAAGCTTGTTGTTGGAGGAAGTCTAGTAATTTCAGCATACCCGGCAATTACAGGATACAAGGAAATCACTAATACGGTACTTTTGGGTGAAGTTGCTGTCAAAGAAGTTCTTTTTGGATTGGCAATGGGGTACTTAAGTCAGCTCGTTTTCAGTGGCGTTATGATGGCAGGGCAGATGATTGATTTTCAAGTAGGTTTTTCGATGGCACAAGCATACGATACGATGACAGATATCCAATCTGCTCAGTTCAGTAAACTTTATTATTGGTTGACTGTTTCTGCTTTTTTCTTGCTTGATCTGCAAGATTCTATGATTTACGGTGTCGTTAACTCCTTCAAAATAGTTCCGTTAGGTACTGAAAATATGGGCGGGGCATCAGTAGACGGTGTCGTGCAATTGTTTGAGAAGACGGTCGAGATGTCGGTTAGTCTGGCAGCACCACTAGTAGTAGCAGTGCTCGTGATTGATATCTTACTGGGAGTTATATCAAGATCAATTCCGCAGATTAATATTTTGATGATGAGCCTTTCTGTGAAAACGATTGTTAGCATCATAATATTCTTACTTGCCTTGTCAAGTTTATTAAGCTTTTTGGGGAATAATCTTTCTGAAGGAATAGAAAACATGCTTGAATTTATAAAATCTGTAAAGTAGGAGAGCAAGATGGCTAATAAAGATGGGAAAACAGAAAAACCAACTCCTAAAAGATTAAAAGATGCAAAAAAAAAGGGGGAAGTTCCCAAGACACCGGAACTGAATACCGCGATCTCTTTATTGGCTTTTGCGTTTGTTATTTTGCCCCTATGGGAATTTATTCTTAAAAATCTTTTACCCTACTTAACACAGATGATTGAGCAAATTGCGAATTTTAAGGTGGAGATGAACGACTTACCTAGAGTAGCAGTACAAGCCGTTTTGATGATACTTTTACTCGCAAGCCCATTTATGCTGATGAGCACGTTTCTCGGATCACTTACTAATATTTTGCAGGTCGGGTTATTGTTCACATGGAAACCATTAAAACCTGATTTTAAAAAACTAAATCCGCTGAATGGTTTTAAACAGATGGTAGGCCTTAGATCACTGGTTAACGTAGCAAAAACTCTTGCAAAGTTAAGTGTAATTGTTTATCTATGCTACCAGCAATTTATGTCAGAGATTCCGACAATAATTAATCTGAATGACGTGGGACTCCAAAAAATACTTTATTTTGTTCTGGATTTTACTAGATCATTAATTGAAAAAATATCTTTTTTTCTGGTAGTTGTGGCAATTTTCGATTACGGATATCAAAGGTATACGTATCGTAAGAACCTGAGAATGACTAAGCAGGAGATCAAGGATGAATTTAAACAGCAAGAAGGAGATCCAAAGATAAAGGCACAAAGGAAGGCCAAATATCAGGCAATGTCACGTAATGCAATATCAAAGGTCAAGGAAGCAACTGTTATGGTCACGAATCCGACACATTATGCAATTGCAATAAAGTATGATCCTCAAAAAGAGGGAATTCCGTTGCTTTTAGCAAAAGGTGCAGACGAATTGGCACAGCGAATGAAGGCAGAGGCCAAGAAAATGCATATACCAATGATTGAGAATAGACCTGTTGCTAGAGCTATCTATGCTAAAGTTGAGCCTGGCGAGTTTATACCAGCAGAGATGTATGAATCAGTTGCGGCAATTATCGCACTGGTTTATCAATTGGAAGAAAAAGAAAAAAATAAGATTTAGATCAAGTTTTGGGGGATTAGTAGATAAATGAGTAAAAAGAGGCTTAAGAAGAAAAGAACTTTAAATTATGCTGATGTAATTGTTTCTTTTTTAGTAATCAGTATTATTGGATTAATAATAATACCCTTACCTGCAATAGCGTTGGATATCCTTATTGTTATTAATTTAGCAGTTGCAATTAATATTTTACTTATTACGTTATTTACTAGGAGTGTCCTAGAATTTACAACTTTCCCGACGTTGTTATTAATTACAACAATGTTCAAGCTTGGTTTAAATATGTCTTCAACCCGTTTGATACTGACAGAAGGTAATGGTGGAAATGTGATTGCTGCTTTTGCAAATGTTGTAGCAGGCAGCAATTATATAGTTGGTATTATCTTGTTCATAATTATCATGGTTGTTCAATTAGTGGTCGTAACAAATGGTGCAGGTCGTGTTTCAGAGGTTTCTGCAAGATTTACGCTTGATGCAATGCCTGGAAAACAGATGGCAATTGATTCTGATTTGAATTCTGGATTAATAAATGAAGAAAAAGCTAGAAATCGTAGAAGAGATTTACAAAGAGAAGCTGATTTTTATGGTTCGATGGATGGGGCTAGTAAGTTTGTTAAGGGTGATGCAATAGCCAGCATTATGATAACTTTGATAAATCTGATAGCGGGGACCATCATTTTTACTATGAAAGGTGATATGTCAATAACTGATGCATTAGCCCAATTTGGGAAACTGTCAATTGGTGATGGACTAGTCAGTGCAATTCCTTCACTATTGATTTCGATTGCGTCTGGTATTATAGTCACTCGTTCAGATAACAATAGTTCTTTCGGATTAGATATTTCTTCTGATGTTGTAAGATATCCTATTTTGTTTAGAATCGTCGGTGTGATTTTACTTGTACTATCAATAGTACCAGGTTTTCCTTTCCTGCCGTTCCTGTTTATTGGAATAGGAATGTTTGTTGCAAGTATGGTCATTAAGCAAACAGAACAGAAAACAGCAATTAGAAAAAAAGAAGAAGAACAGAAATTGGCATTAAAACGTAAGAAAAAAGAGCAAGAAGAAGACGAATCTGTTTCCTCCTTTCAGGTTGAACCAATTGCCATTGAGATTGGTTATGGTCTGATTTCATTAGTAGATAGTACAGTGGACAATAGTTTAATGAGTAGAATAGTTGCTATTCGCAAACAAATTGCCAGGGAACTTGGAATTTTAGTACATCCTGTCAGAATTCGAGATAATTTATATCTTGAATCGAATGACTATTCAATCAAGATCAGGGGAAACGAAGTTGGGACAGGTCAGATTTATGCAGACAAATTAATGATTATCAGTCCTGATGATGAACCATTTCCGTTCAAGGGTATTCCAACAAAAGAACCAGCGTTTAATATTGACGCAATGTGGATTGATCAAAAAGATAAGGAAACTGCTGAAATACAGGGATTCACAATCATTGAACCTCTGACGGTAATCGCCACGCATTTAAAGGAAATAATTTCAGGAAATGCGCCAGAATTACTAGGTAGACAAGAGGTTCAAAAATTACTAGAGGGAATAAAAGATCAAAATAATGTCGTAATAGATGAACTAATACCAGATATTTTACGTCTCGGAGAAGTTGAGAAAGTTTTACAAAATTTGCTGGAAGAAAAAATTCCAATCAATGACTTAACAACAATTTTGGAAACATTGGCGGATTATGGATCGGTTACAAAGGATACAGAAGTATTAACTGAGTACGTGAGACAAGCACTAAGAAGAACGATTGCTGCTAAGTATGCTGACGAGCAAAAGAATATTAAGGTAGTAACAATTCATCCAAAGGTAGAGGAATTAATTACACAAAGTATTCAAAAAACGGCGACTGGATCATATCCTGTTTTGAAACCAGATTCGGTTAATCAAATTCTGGAAGCTATTAATAAGGTTCAGCAGGAACTTACACTTAAAAACATCGAGTTTGTAGTGTTAACTTCTCCTAAGATTAGACTGGCCTTCAGAAAGTTAGTTTCTTTTAACTTTCCTAACATGCCAATTTTGTCTTTAAACGAAGTACCTAATGAAATTTCAATTGAGACTGTAGGAACAATTAATGTTTAAAGATTTTTGATGAAGGGAGTATGGAGATAATATGTATGAAGCTAGTCCTGAAGATGAAGTTTTGAAATATCTTCCTTTGGTTGAAAAAGTTGCTAAAAGGGTTCCACTTAAGAGTACTGAGTATGAATACAGCGACTACTATAATATTGGTGTGATAGGTCTGATCGACGCCTTGCACAAGTTTGATGCGACGAAGAAAGTTCCTTTTGAGAGCTATGCAGCAATCAGAATAAGGGGTGCAATCATTGATGAAGTTCGAAAACATTCAAGAATTTCGAGATATAAGATGGTTGCGATTAATGATTTCTACAAGGCAAAACAGGTTCTTGAACAAGATCATAAAAGAGAAGTCACTGATAGTGAAATCTGCAAAAAGATGGGAATATCTATTACACAACTGAATGAGATATATGAAAACATTCATTATTTGGCTAGTATTTCCCTCGAAGGCACTATCTTTCCCACAGAAGGAGCAGGTGGGGTTTCACTAGGAGATGTTATTCCTGACAACGATGGAACTAATGCTGAACAGAAATTAATTGGAGAAGAACGCAAGGCTGCACTTACAAGATGTATACAGAGACTAAATGAACGTGAACAGTTAATTTTGAGTCTGTACTATAAAGAAGAAGCCACCTTGAAAGAAATAGCTGCTATCTTAGATATCTCAATAGCAAGGGTTTCACAGATTCATGGAAAAGTAATTGCAAAACTAAAATTATTGATGGAGGATGAATTGTCATGATACGAGGGTTGGATACGATAGAGCAAAGTCTAGACGTTTTACTCAAAAGACAAGAAAATACTAGCGGTAATATCGCTAATGTTAATACAACAGGATATCAGGCAAAACAGCTATTTCAATCAACCTTAAAAGAAGTTCAATTTGTGAATCATCAAGGAGGATCGACTGTTTCTGAGAAACAAAATATTGGTGGATTTACATTTGGAAATGCCATTGATGGTTCTTATATTGATAGAAGCAAAGGCACAATGAATGAGACTGGAAGAAACACTGATTTTGCGGTTAATAGTGATGGATATTTTACGGTTAGAATGAATGATGGCACGCTTGCGTATACAAGAAACGGTAACTTTAAGCTAAATGACCAAAACCAATATATAACACAAGAAGGATATCAAGTTGTTGGAGCAAATGGACAAGCAGTTAGCGCAAATGATAATCCGGATTTTAGAATAGTGAACGTTGCTAATGAGCAACAGCTAACTGACGCAGGGAATGGCTATTACACTACCAATCAAAATGTGCAAATTGATGCGAATCCTAATGTGATGCAAGGATACTTGGAACAATCAAATGTTTCAATGTCAGATGAAATGGTAACGTTAATGCAGACGGGAAGAGAGTTTGAAGCTAATCAAAAGGTTTTGAGTTCAACGAATGAAACACTAGATAAAGCAGTCAATAGTTTAGGGAAGGTGTAGGGGTGATGTAGATGAATATTTCAGGTATTTTGTCGATTAATAAGTCTGGAATGAATGGTTTACAAAATAATATGGACAACATTGCAAATAATATTGCAAATTCAGATACAACTGGTTACAAGAGTAGAAATACGGCTTTTCAAGAGTTAGTAAATAATCAAACAACCGCTGAAGAAGTAAACTTAACCTCTGGAACATCTCTGGGCTTAAATGCTGGAGTAGGTGTTAATGGAGAATCGATTGCCTTTACACAAGGAAGCTTACAGCAAACTGGGATCACAACTGATCTTGCGATACAAGGACAGGGTTTCTTTGGAGTATATGGTCAAGACGGTCAACTATTATTGACACGTGATGGTAGTTTTAAGCGAGATAGTACTGGACAGTTGGTGGATGCAAGTGGAAATAAAGTAGCAATTGATGCAACAATACCTGAAACAAGTTGGCCAAGCGGTGAGTTAAGTGTTGCTAGTGATGGCAGTATAAGTATTGTGAACAATGGAAACAGTACTGCAGTGGGCAAAATAAGAATGTATCTACCGCAGAACAATGAAGACTTGGTAAGTGCTGGGAATAATAACTATACTGTTGTGAATGGTGATCAGTTACAGGTGATGACAAATCCAAATATAAAGCAAGGATATTTGGAAACTTCAACTGTTGATTTGGCAGACTCCATGACAGACATGATTGCGACGCAAAGGGCATACCAGATGAATGCCAAGGCACTTCAGTCAACTGACGATATGTTTGAAGTGATTGACCGCTTAGCCGATTAATATTTCAAGAGGTGGGACATCAATTGATAGATGTAAGAAAGGTTTCAAAGATATATAAGGGTAACATTCAAGCTTTAAAAAATATCAACTTTTCAATTGACCAGGGTGAATTTGTCTATGTAATTGGTGCCAGTGGAGCGGGAAAATCGACTTTACTGAAACTTTTATATCGTGAAGAAGAACAGACTTCTGGAAGTATCAAGATGGGAAATACTTTTGTTGACCGAATTAACCACAAGCAGCTCTATCTTTTAAGAAGACAGCTGGGAGTTGTAATGCAAAAAGATCTGTTTTTATCTCAGCGCTCGGTATTTGAAAATGTTGCTGTGTGTGTCGAAGCCGTCAGTGGTGTTAATGACAGTGAGGTAGCTGTGAGAACAAAGGATGCGTTGGATGTTGCTGGCATACTGGATAAGAGTGGTAGAAAAGTCAATGAATTATCAATTGGACAGCAAAAAAGGGTCGCGATTGCTAGAGCAATTGTCAATCATCCATCAATTGTTTTAGCTGATGAACCAACCGCAAACTTGGATTCAAAAGCTGCATTAGAGATAATGAAGCTCTTTTTTAAGATTAATAGCATGGGAACAACAGTGATAATGGCGACGCATGATAGTACTATGGTAAATACAGTTCGTGAACGAGTACTTGAATTAAGACATGGAGCATTGATCAGGGACGAACAAGATGGGGGATATACTAGGTATCCTGATAATAAAGACGTATACATCTGGTGATGAAGTCTTAATAATTTTGATAAATTTCCGATATGAGAAGCATAGAGTTGCGTGAGTTTTTAATCATTCTTACTCGAATCTAAATATATGTTGTTCATATCGAAAGGGGTATTGAGTAGTGATGTCAAAAAAAAATTTAAAGAAAGTCCCTAAGAGAACTGCAAAGTTAAGAATAGGTGCGTTAAAGCCGATTCTTTTTACTTTGCTTGTGTTAATTGTTGCTTATTTAACACTGATTAGTGGGAGTAGCGATACCACAATAAGGGCTAAGTTTTTTGTTTTTGCAGTAGTCATTTTGGTGATGCACCTGATTCTGTGTGTTGCCCTGAACTATACCGCAGCAAGTCCTTATAAGAAAGAGCTTGAATATGTACATCAGAAGATCAGCCAAGTAGTTTCAGGAGATTTATCCAGTCTAGATGACCTGACACCATCAAAGAATGATGAACCATTGATCTCCGAAATAAAAGATGATGTACACAGCCTTGCAAATGTTTTTATGGCCGTAATCATCGGAATGAAGAGTGAAAGCACGAAAATGAGCGGAATGGCTGGAAATCTTGTTAAGGTCCTCCAAGACGCAAATAGTTCTGTTGATGGTGTTAAAGCAACGATGGGAAACATTGCAGAAGCTTCAGAATCACAGGCAGCAGAGGCCGAACAAACCTCAAATGATATGCAGGAGCTTTCTCAAAAGATAGAGAAAATATATAGTGAAATTGAATTAATGGACGGATACGTTGAAGAATCAAAGGAAACGAATGAAAGTAATTCAACCATGATGATTCAAGTGTCAAGCAACTGGGAAGAAGAACGAAAGGCCCAGGCACAATTAGTTACAGAGATGGATGAAATGAATAAAGACATTCAGAGTATTGGTAACATTGTTGCATTAATTACGGATATTTCTGAACAGACAAACCTTCTAGCACTCAATGCTTCAATTGAGGCGGCAAGAGCAGGAGAAGCAGGTCGAGGATTTGCAATCGTTGCAGAAGAAGTTAGAAGCCTTGCAGAACAAAGCAGTGAGTCAACTAAGAATATTAGAGAAATAATAACACTGATAAGAAATAAATCAGAACATATGGCCTCCTCTTTGAATACCTCATACGAGAGTGGCGAACAACAAACAAATTATATTGGACAGGCAATTAGCTCGACCGAACAAATTTCAGTCATAGTTAAGAAATTTGTTGATAGTATTCAAAAAATCGAGAAAAATGTATCAGCAGTAGTGGAAGAAAAGAATATGGTTGGGCATTCTGTGGAAAATATTTCTTCAGCTATCTCTGATACGTCAGCAGGAACGCAAGAAGTAACTGCAAACGTTGAAGAACTTCAGTTGAACGTTAGAGAATTTGAAAAGAATGTCAAAGAAATTGAAGATATTGCGGAAGTTCTGAAGTTCCAAGTTGGTAGTTTTAAACTTTAGAAAAGGTTAATTTGAGGGAGATGGCTTTAGGTGGTAGATCAGTATATTGTATTTAAAAGTCATGAGCAAATGTTTGCATTGCCAGTGAGCATAGTGAAAAGAGTAGTGGAATCTCCAAAATTTATAGTGCTTCCAGAGGTGCCCGAATACGTTCTAGGAGCGCTGGAATATAACAATACGATGGCACCTATTATTGATTTTAGAGATAAGCTTTTTGGTGAGAAGATTGAGGATAGTCCTAGTTCCAAGGTAATTCTATGCAATTGGCAAGACAATTCATTGGGATTATTGATTGAAGAGATAGTGGGAATTACGGAATTGACTGAGACAGAGTATGAAGTTGAAATTGAAAGAGCAAATCTAAAAAGAGGCTATGTGGATAAGTTCTTGAAACTTAAGGATGATATTGTAATTTCAATTGATCTAACATACCTCTTTGATAACAAGCAAGAAGATCAAATAATAGATGCACTTGAAGAAACTGCACCAGAAGGTACCTTTGATGACAGCGCTGGAGAATGAAATAAAAGTTGGAATTGCAGAATATAAGCTAGGAATGGAAAATTACAAGCTGGTAACCGTTGGCTTGGGCTCATGTGTTGGGACGATTGTCTATGATAAAAAGACAAGAATTGGAGGACTGAGTCACATAATGCTTCCAGATAGTGTGCCATTTGAAAATAAAGGCGCACTGAATAATGCTAAGTTTGCAAATCTAGCAATTCCAGAGATGGTTGCCCAAATCAAAAAGGAATCACCTAATGCGGATTTGGCTGCCAAAATCGTTGGTGGGGCCAATATGTTTAACTTCAATAATGGAACTGGGTTGAGCATTGGCCAACGTAATGTATTGGCTGTTAGAAATTCTTTAGCTAGTTTGAAAATACCAATTATTTCAGAACATGTTGGGGGAAATAGTGGAAGAACAATGGTAGTCGATTTGAAAGATTTTAAGACGATGGTACGAATTGTTAACCACGAAATCGTATATATATAGAAAGACGGATTTTATGAATATTTTAGTTGTTGATGATTCAGCATTCATGCGAAAGGTAATTACGGATATTGTTGAAAGACAAGCTAATTTGCACGTGGCAGATATGGCACGAGATGGTAAACAAGCGGTCGAATTGATTGACAAAAATAATTACGACTTAGTGCTAATGGATATAGAGATGCCAGTAATGAGTGGATTAGAAGCACTTAAAATCATTCGACGTACAAATGATGTTCCAGTAATTATTCTGAGTGCGTTAAGCAGAAAAGAGAATACAATCGATGCTTTAGCAACAGGGGCTACTGATTTTGTTGAAAAACCAAAAAATCTAATGAATTTGGAAAACGAATGGATAGAGGAGTTTGTAACAAAAGTCAGAGGAATTGATGGTGAAGTAGGAAGTAATTCAGACAATAAAGTGAATCTTTTTGTAAGCCCAAAGAAGACTGAGAAGGACTTTAGTATTCTCAAAGCCATAGTTATTGGTGCATCAACAGGCGGGCCCAAGACATTGCTTAAAATAATCAGTTCACTAAAAAAACCTACAAGGGTACCAATATTAATAGTTCAGCATATGCCTAAGGGATTTACAACATCATTTGCTGAGAGGCTGAACCAGGAAAGTAAAAGTGAAGTTATTGAAGCAAAAGATGGGATGAAAATCGAGTCTAAGATATATATTGCTCCAGGAGATTTTCACATGATAATTAAGAATGGCAAGATATCTCTAAATCAAGGACCTAAACAAAACGGAACGAGGCCGGCAGTTGATAATTTATTTATTTCGGCGGCAGATGTTTACAGAAACAGGCTTGCAGGGATTATCTTAACCGGTATGGGAAAAGATGGGACTATTGGTATGAGCAGAATAAAAGACTTTGGTGGTTATACAGTTTCGCAAGATGAAAAAAGTAGTGTGATTTTTGGGATGCCACGCAGCGCAATTGAAGCTGGGGTCGTAGATGAAGTTTTAAGCTTGGATGAAGTGTGTCAAAGATTGCAACAGATGATTGGGTGAGAGAATGGAACAGAATTTTATTTTCTTCAACAAATGGGTATTAAAAAATGTAGGAATTGATTTAAACAACTATAAGGAAAAACAAATGCAACGTAGGATAACAAACATCATGAATTCCACGGGTGCAAAAACAGTTGAGGAATATGCACGTATTCTTGAAAAAAATCGCGATGCATATAACGCATTTGTAAAACATATAACGATCAACGTTACAGATTTTTTTAGAAATAAAGAAATCTTTGACATATTTGAAAGGTGTTTTATGGAAAAGGTGGTCCCCGAATTTGACCATATAAAAATTTGGAGTGCAGCTTGTTCAACAGGTGCAGAACCTTATTCGCTAGCAATGATTTTAAATAAGAACAAGGTAAGAAATACTAGTATTCTTGCAACCGATATAGATAATAATATCCTCGCAAAGGCTAGACAAGGCGAGTATGCGAAAGCAGAATTAACTAACGTGGCTCCTTCTGACTTGGCGAAGTATTTTAATGAAATAGGATCCGACAAATACGTTGTAAAAAATGAGATCAAGAAATACGTTTCTTTTGAAAGACAGGATTTGTTGGGTACGCAATATCCTAAGAATGTTCAAGTAATAGTTTGCCGTAATGTCACTATTTATTTTAAGTTAGAGGCGCGTGATGATGTTTATCGGAAATTTAGCGAATCTCTTAACAGGGGTGGTCTGCTGTTTACGGGTGCAACTGAAACAATTAATGAACCTAGTAAGTTTAATCTTGAAAAAGTTGATACTTTTATATATAGAAAAATCTAATGTGGAAGGAGATTTGATTAATGGACGACAATAGTGTATATCGTAACCTATTTTTTGAAGAAAGTGATGATAATCTTCAAAAGTTAAACGATGATGTTCTGGAATTGGAAAGTGAACCTGAAAATATAGACTTGATCAATGAAATTTTTAGGGCGGCACATACATTAAAAGGAATGTCTGCAACAATGGGCTATAATGTGATGACTAAGCTCACGCATAAAATGGAAAATCTTTTTGACTTTTTTAAGTCTGGCAAATTGAAAGTCACAAGTGAATACATATCATTGATATTTGAATGCTTGGATAAGTTGTCAGAACTAGTAGAGGATTTACGTAATGACCAAGAGCTGTCAGAAGATCAAATTAGTGAATTACTAAAGAAATTAATCAATGTCGAAGAAAGTGTTAATGGTACAGCAACTGGGGAAGTTCAAAATACAAGTGGAAAAACTGAAAAACTGACTACAGCATTAGAAAGCAGCGAAGATGCGGATATTGATGTTGTGAAGAAGGCAAAATCGCAAGGATATAACGCATTTGTAGTAGCAATTCGAATAGATAAAGAATCAATGCTTAAAGGACCAAGAGCATTCTTGATCATTGAACATTTAGAGCAAGAAGGAGATGTTATTTATACAGAACCTACTGCTGATTTACTTGAAAATGGTGAATTTAATACTGATTTCAAACTGATTTATTTGACAAAGAATACAAAGGAACAAGTCGAGGCAAATATTGATATCAATAGTGAAATTGATACCTTTATCGTAGAAGAATTCGATAGCGCCAAGTCTGCAAATAGTAATGAACACAAACCTTCAGCGGAATCTGCACCTGTTAAACCAACTGAGAGTACTGCCAAAAAAACCAAATCTCCTGATAAAAAAGGAAAGAAAAGCAGTACACCAGGCAAACATCCTAGTGCGGCTAGGAATCAATCAATCAGGGTCGACTTATCACGTTTAGATTCATTCTTGAATTTGGTCTCGGAATTGGTTGTTTATCGTAATCAATTGGATGACGCGAACAAAAGAAATGATGCGATGGAGGTCAAGGATTCATTAGAACAAGTTTCACGTCTGACTTCTGAGCTGCAAGATTTGGTCTTGAAGATTAGAATGCAGCAAGTGAGTGTCGTCTTTAGTCGTTTTCCACGTATGGTTAGAGACTTGGCTAAAGAACTTGATAAAGATATGGAGCTGATAGTTGAAGGTGAAGAGACCGAATTGGACAAGACGGTGGTTTCGGAATTGAGCGAGCCTTTGATCCATTTATTGCGTAATTCTGCAGACCATGGAATTGAGAGCTCAGAAGCACGTAAGAAACTTGGAAAACCAGAAAAGGGAATAATTAAGTTATCTGCATATCAAGAAGGCAACCAAGTCAATATCACACTTGAAGATGACGGTAAGGGAATTGATCCACAGGTCATGAAGGAAAGTGCTGAGAGTAAAGGAATTGATACAACAGGGATGACAGATAATGAATTAATTAATTTGATTTTTCATCCCGGCTTTTCAACTGCTAAAAAGATTACCAATATTTCTGGGCGTGGTGTCGGATTAGATGCAGTAATGGCCAAAATCAATGATTTAGGCGGATCATTAGAGATGAAGACGGAACTGCATGTCGGGACAAGATTTGTAATTAAGTTACCGTTAACACTATCAATCATTCAGGCACTGATGGTAAGAGTTGCTAATGAAAGTTTTGCAATTCCGCTGGATGTTGTTGAACGTGTTGTTGTAATTCAAGAAAAAGAAATAATTACCAGCATGGATAGGGAAGTAGTAGAATATCAAGAAGGATTGATTCCAGTTATCAGGGTAGATAAGGTTTTAGGCTTAACGAATGAGGAGAATACCAAACAGTTTGCAATCGTTGTTAAGAGTGATAAACAATATTTTGCAGTATTGGTCAATGAATTAATTGGTCAACAAGAGATTGTGATTAAAAAAATCGATACCATTATTCAAAAACTTAACAAGTTTCAAGGTGCGACAATCTTTGGAAATGGATCGATTGCACTTATCCTAGATGTTAATGCCATTTGTCAAGGCAAGTTGGTTGAAAGCTAATGGAATATACTGATATTGAATTAGACGCGATAAAAGAAATCATAAATATTGGCGGCGGCAATGCAGCAACAAGTATTTCAAAGCTTGTTAATCAAAAAATCAATATGCATGTTCCTGAAATCAGTTTTCTAAGTTATCATGAATTATACAAAGAAATATATGCTGAGGACGAAGAGGTCCACGCTACTATTAGTAATTTTAGTGGTGATTATAGCGGGATTTTTCTTCTAGTAATACCAGATAAATCAATCCAAAAACTGATTAAGCTGTTACTAGGTGGTGTTTCGGCTTCAGATGAGCTGGAAGTATCGGCGATTAACGAGCTAACCAATATAATAACTAATTCATTTCTAAATGCAATTGAAGGATTGTTGAACACAGAGATGCAAACATCAGTACCACGAACGCAAGAAGATTACTTTGGTGCTATTATTAGCAGTTCTTACCTAGCATTGGAACACTATGATGATCAAATAATGATTATGAGAAATGAATTTATATACGCAGATGAAAAAATTGATTCATCGTTGTTTTTAATCCCAGAGCAGGGTGTTTTGGATAAAATGGTAGAGTCTTTACAAGTTTGAAAGGAGCAATAAAATGGCAAAAAGAGTTCTAATTGTTGATGATGCGGTTTTTATGAGAATGAAATTAAGAGATATTTTAGAAAAGAATGGGTATGAGGTTGCAGAAGAAGCCGAAAATGGACAAGATGCTTTTGATAAGTATCAAGCTGCAAAACCAGATTTAGTCACAATGGATATTACTATGCCCGAAGTAGATGGAATTGAGGCCTTGAAGTTAATTAAGAATTTTGATGGTAATGCAAAAGTTGTAATGTGCAGTGCAATGGGACAGCAGGGTATGGTTATGGAAGCAATTCGAGCAGGAGCTGTTGATTTTATTGTTAAGCCTTTTGATACGGATAGGGTTATCAAGGCTTTAGACAAGGCACTATCTTAAACGTTAGGAGATGTTTGACTGTGCAAATGATTCTCTTTAAAATGAACCAGCAAAATTTTATGGTTTCAGCTGAATCTGTTGAAGAAGTAATAGATACTGTCGAGATAACGGGGATACCCTTAGCACCAAAATGGGTACAGGGGTTGATAAACTTGAGAGGCAGTGTTTTGACGGTAATTGGGCTGGCAGAATTAATTGATCTACCACCAATCAAGAAAAAGATGAATATATTAATAATGAAGAACGAGGATAATCGTAAGGGATTATTGATAGACGAAGTATTGAAAGTTATCGATATAGAAAAAGATCAAATTCAGCTTGAAAGTACTTCAGATAAGAAATATTATATTGGTGCAACAACTGTTGAAGAAAATGTAGCAAGTGTTATAGAGATAAATCAACTGATTTTTTGATAAGTGAGGGATCAAAGTGGACCAAGTATTGACACAACAAGAAATTGATTCTCTGTTGAACGCAATGGACAACGGTGAAATCGTAGAAGAAAAAACTGAAAAAGAAGAAGAACTCAAGGTAAAGAGCTATGATTTCAGAAGACCAACAAAGCTGTCCAAAGAGTATGTCAATACGTTACATATGATTTTTGAAGACTTTTCTAAGGTCAGCAGTAATGTTCTTTCAACGCTCTTGCGGTCAAATATTAATTTTAGTCTGGCATCTATTGAACAAGTCAGTTATGATGAATTTATCCATTCAGTTCCACGTTTTACTTTACTAGGGCTTTTCCATTCCGACCCGCTAAAGGGAATTCAGATTTTAGAGATAAATCCACAGCTCTGCACGGTAATTGTGGAACTACTTTGTGGAGGAGCTGGTGTTGGCAAGCAAGAAAACTTATCTGTAAAAGGAAAGAATTCTTTTACAGATATTGAATTGATTCTTTTAAAAGAAATTGTTATTGAGATGACAAAGATTTATAAGAATGTCTGGAAGGATATTATTGAATTGCAGACTGAATTTGATGAGTTGGTTAGTAACCCTCAATTGCTTCAAAATATGTCACCAAATGAACCGGTTGTTATGATAACATTTACTGTTAAAGTAGGAGAGATTGATAGTTTTATTAATATTTGTGTTCCTTACGTGTTCTTTGAAGGACTTACAGATAAATTAAGCTTTCATAATTGGTTTGATTCGAACCAGGAATATAGTGCAAATGATGAACGTAAGTTAAAAGAAAGCTTGAATAACATTGCTCTTGATTTGCAAGTAGTCTTGGGAGAGTCGGAACTAGAACTATCAAACTTTTTGCACTTAGAGCCAGGTGATATTTTGAAGCTAGATAGTAAGATTAACGAACCGCTTGATTCATATGTTGAAGGCAGTCCGTATTATAATGTTAAATTGGGTAAGAAAAATAATCAGATTGCTGTAGAGTTAATCGATAAGTTGGAGGGGGAAACTCAATGAGTGACAGTCTATCACAAGAAGAAATTGATGCAATGATGGCTGGAGCAGTTACAGATGATACTGCTGAAGCAAAAGATGATATTGATGAAAAAACAAAACAAGATATTATTGGAGAAGTGGGCAACATATCGATGTCCCAGGCGGCAACAACTTTGTCATCTATTTTAAATAAGCGTGTGAGCATTACTACTCCAAGAGTTGAAGCAACGAAATTTGGTAATATTTTAAGTGCAGTAGATACACCTAAGGTTTCAACAGTTGTTGGTTTTAAGGAAGGATTAGTTGGTTCTAATCTGTTACTTCTTGAGGTTAAAGATGCAATTATAATTGCGGATTTGATGATGGGAGGGGACGGCAAAACTGAAAATAAACAGTTTACTGATTTGGAATTAAGTGCAGTAGCAGAAGCAATGAATCAAATGATTGGTTCTGCATCAACATCTATGGCAACGATGATAAATCGCAAAGTGGATATTTTACCTCCAAACGTTAAGTTGTGGGAAAATCCTGAATCCGTTCATTACGATAACCTTGATAAAGATGCTGATGTGTATCGTATTTCGTTTTCACTGTCAGTTGAGGGATTAATTGAAAGTGAAATTATGCAGATCTTTACTGCGGATATGGTGGAAGATATTGCTAAGGCAATGCTTTCTGATAAGGCAACAACTGTTAGAAACGATGAGGAACCTGAGACCAAAACTATTGTTGAGGCAAGTACTGAAGAGCCGATAAAGGCGGCCCCACAGCAACAACAGCAACAGGAAAAACCAACTGTTGAAAAACCAGTTGAAGTAAGTAAACCAGAATTTCAAGTATTGAATGATGAGCGCAAAGCTGAAGGCGACAATCTGGATTTATTACTAGATGTTCCATTGAACTTAAGTGTTGTTTTGGGTAGAAGCGAGAAAAAAGTGCGTGATATTTTATCTTTCGGCACAGGTTCTGTTATCGAATTAGATCGGTTAACCGATGAACCGCTTGAAATATTACTCAATGGTAAACCGATTGCAACTGGTGAAGTAGTAGTGATCAATGAGAACTTTGGTATTAGGATCACGAATATCTTATCACCGACGCAAAGAATAAAACGACTCAAGTAGAATAAAAAAAGTTAAACGAAAGAGGTTTAACTTTTTTTTGTTGTGCCGATACTAAATATATGATACTTTTTGAGGAAAGGAGTTGGACGTTTTGAAAATAGAAGGCTACCAAGGAACTAATATATATGGAGACCAAGCTGCTAAACTCACGAAACATACACAGTTAGCTGCAAGTAAAAATCAAACTAATAATGATTCAACCGGGGAGTCAACAAGCGTTGAATTGTCAGAGAAAGCACAGAAGATAATGCAAGGTGCTCAGGTTGAACCTGAGGTTGACTTGAAGAAAGTTGCGAATCTCAAGAATGCAATTAATAACGGAAATTATAAGATTTCGGCAGAAGATATCGCTAATCGAATGATGGCACAAGTGGACATGCAAAAGGAAGATTAGTATGCAGACAAAAGAATTTGAGCGTCACTTGGGAAGCTTTGTTAAGCTGTTAAAAAAAGAAAAAAACTATTTAATTAAGGACGATGGCGAGAGCCTCACAGATCTGCTACCAGAAAAAGAAGGTTTTGTGGAGATCCTAAAAGAATATCAAGGAGATGTCTCAGAAAAGGCACATGAATTGATTACTGAGATCAAGGCCCAGCAAGAGGAGAACCTTTTGCTTACAAGACAAGCAATTAGCTACCAAAATATGTTGATGGGGGCTGTTAAAAAGAACCTCAGTAGCCCGGCTGGTACATATTCAAAGAGTGCTCAAGTATATGCACAGCCACGCACTAATTTTGTTGATGAAGAAATTTGAGAGGTAATAACTATGGCAGGATTATTTGGAACATTAAATAATGCAACAAGCGGATTGAGCGCAAATCAAGTTGCACTGCAGACAAGCAGTAATAATATCGCAAATACAAGTACGGATGGTTACTCCCGTCAACGAGTCAATTTAGAGACAAACAGTGCATATACAGTTTCAGGAGTTGGAACGCTTGGGACAGGTGTGAAATCAGCAGGAGTCGAAAGAATTGTCGATGATTTTGTACGCGGACAAATTCGCAATGCCAATTCTAACTACCAATTTGCAGCAGAAAAATCAGATGTCTTAGGTGACTTGGAGAATATCTTTAATGAACCATCTGATAATGGACTCTTGACACAATTGTCGACTCTGACAAGTAGCTGGACTGAGCTTTCTAATAACCCTGAGTCCGACACGGCAAAAACATTAGTAGCAGAGAATGCCAGCACTTTCACAGATACACTTAATAGTATGGCAGATGATATTAACAGCCTTACCAACAGTACAGTTCAAAGCGTAAGTAAGAATGTGCTTGATTTCAATAATAAAGTCGAGCAACTGCAGAATTTAAACGATCAAATCTATAATATGTCCAGCAGAGGTGAATCACCTAATGACTTGCTGGACACAAGAGATTCCGTGTTGAAAGATTTATCTGGACTGGCTGATATAACCACTACAACTGATAATTACGGACGAGCTTTTGTTCAACTTGACGGTCAGGACATACTGACTAGTACAAGTATGTCGACTCTAAGTGTAGTTACCACAAGTAATTCAAGCGGATCAACGTTGGCAGTTGGGGGCGATACTAGTGAAGTAGGTACTACAGACACTCAGTATTCGTTGGGGACAGTTGTATTATCTAGTTCTGCAGACTCTACTGATTACCAGAAAATTGATATTTCTTCAGGAACTATTGGAGGTCTGCAAGCCGCGATTGGAGAAACACAGGATCGTTTACAAGATTTGAATGACTTTGCAGAAACAATTGCTAAGACAACGAATATGATATATACGGGTGGATCTTCAAGTACGACAGGTTTCTTTGATTTAGGAGCAGACGAAGGAAGCTATGCAGCAAATATTACACTCAACTCTGATATTAGTAATAATAGTACAGGAATTAGTGCAGGTAAGTCTACTGCATCAGGCGATGGAACAAAAGCTGCAGCAATTGCAGCATTAGCAAACACAAAGCTTGATTATCCTGTTTCTGACACGGAACTTGCAACGTATGATAGTGATTCAATGAGTTTTACTAGTAGCCAAACTGGTTCGACCTTTGCCAATGAATTCAACAATACAGTTACTAAGAATGGTATCTCTAAGCAGGCAGCCGATAACACTGCGACTGCACAACAAAGTGTTTTGACACAACTTGAAGAAAAAGACTCATCTGTTTCAGGGGTGTCTTTAAATGAAGAAATGTCTAACATTATTAAGTATCAGCAAGGTTTTCAAGCAAATGCACGGTTATTGTCAGTTGTTTCTGAGATGCTGGATACTTTAATTAATAATACTGGAGTGTGAGCATAATATGAGAATTTCTAGCAGCATGGTTTATAGTGATTTTTTATCCAACCTTTCTGTTAATTCCAATAAAGTTCAGAAGACAATGAGCCAATTATCAAGTTCTAAACAGGTTAGCAAGTCTTCAGATGACCCCCTTGCTGCTTCTCAGATAATGAATTTAAAGGATTTGATTTCACAAAATGAGAGCGATTCATCGACTATCTCGGATTCATTGACGTGGACTGAGACACAAGACTCTGCTTTAAGTGATGTTAATACTGCAATGTTGAGAATTAAAACATTGATTCAGTCTTCTGCTAACAGCACGGCTGATAGTGACGAATTTGAAGCGAATAAAGATGAAATCCAGCAAAATATTGAAAGTATTGTTGATTCTTTAAATACAAATTATGGTGGTAAATATGTCTTTTCTGGACAAAATACAACCACACAGCCTTTTTCGGTCGAAAAAGATGACAATGGTGATATTACAGGAATTAAATATAGTGGAACAACGGATAATTTGAGTCGTGAAATATCTAAAGGTACAACTGTGGATCTAGTAACTGATGGGAGTCAGTTCTTAGATGAATCAGGGACAACAACAGATCCCCAGAATCTGGGAACCTTTTTCAATGACTTGATTACGGCGCTAAATAATGGCGATACTACCTCGTTATCTGGAGATATAATGACAAAATTTGAAGATTATCGTCAGAACTTTGTTAATATCAGATCCAAACTGGGAGCACTTGAAAATCGGCTCACATCTGCACAATCGCGTAATGAGACAGAAAACACTAACTTGACAGATAGTTTGTCTGATAAACAAGATGTAGATGTTGCTGAAAAATATATTGAGTATACTAATCAAATGGCAACATACCAAGCAACTTTAGCGATGGGAACTAAGGTGATGCAGACATCTGTCATGGACTATATGAAGTAGTACTTGAATAAACTAATGCATATGGTATGGTCAGAGTTGAAACTCTGGCTTTTTTTGCGTATGAAAAAATTGTTGCATATACCTTGTTTTCAGCATATACTTTTCAAATATTAATTTTTACAAAGGAGAGCCATATGTTAACGAATATAACAAATATATATTTTGTTCGTCATGCACTACCTGATTATTCTTGGGCAGATGATGCAATGATGCCATTAACTCAAGTAGGAAAAGATGATTCTTTAGTGGTACTTGATTCTCTTAAGAATCTTTCTTTTGATTTTTGCATCTCGAGCCCCTACAAGAGAACCTTACAGACAATTGAACCACTGGTTTATGAAAAAAAACTTAAAGTACATATAGACGAACGTTTAAAAGAAAGGGTTCGAGGTGATATTGGTGAAAACGGGGATGTTCTGCTAAAAAAAAGATGGGGAAACTTTGATTTTCATGAAGAAAACGGTGAATCAATGAATAGTTTGCAGCAAAGAAATATGGAGGTACTTAGTAGGATCCTTGAACAGCATCGAGGAGAAACTATATTATTCTCAACCCATGGAGCAGCCTTAAGTTCTATGCTTAATCATTTTGATAATGAATTTGGATATCTAGATTTTATCAGATTACAGTGTTTTACTCCATATGTGCTGAAAATAAGCTTCGATAAGAATAACAAGATTGTCGATAAAGAGGAAATTTTAATTATAGACAAGAAATAAGATTATAACAGGTGTGATAGCATGTCTTTCTTGCGATTAGAATAGAGACACATTGATTTTGAGGAGGAGTATATATGGTTCCAAGATACCAGAACTCTTAAAACATAAGCGACAAGAAGATGGATTTACCTAAGCTGCTATTGAAAAAAATTACATGTTTCACGGCAAACAGTCTCCAACTGGAAAACTGGGAGACACTTACCAGATATCGTACTGATTAAAAGTTGGCGAATATTTACGAGACTACAACGGATGAATTAATCAGTGGAGGGGTAAAAAAAGATTAAAAAAGCAATTTTACTATAGCTTCAAATTCACGGGCATTGTTAGTACTCAAATTTTATCGACTCATATCACACTCTGTTTTTGTGATTAGTTCATGAGATAAAATTAGCTATTTTTTACGTTTTTAAAAAACAATGATATGATATAATGCATACTTTAATCAATAAGGAGAAAAATACATGAGAATTGATACATCAAAATACCCAGAAGGAGAAGATGCCGTATCTGCTGATAGAATTAGGCGTCTCAAATTATTAAGTAAATTGGCAACTGTTATGTGCATTGCGATGTATATTTCATATATTCCTCAAATTATCAGTAACTTTTCAGGACACCCAGTAGGGTTCCTGCAGCCATTTGTAGCTATGGTTAATGCTTCTTTATGGACGGGATATGGTTGGAATAAAACGTACAAGGATTGGCCGGTAATAATCTCCAATGTTCCTGGCATCTTTTTTGGATTATTTACAGTTATTACTATATATATTCACTAATACAAAAAAAGAAATATTTTACTGGGTTACCCAGTTAACTTACTATAAAAAACGCCTCAATATCCTGTATTGAGGCGTTTTTTATCTGCGAATCATAGTTTTCCTATGGTATTTATGAAATTGTGAATCAACCATTTATTACAGAGAAACTAAATTATACTTGTTTTAAAGCCTCATCAATATAAGTTTCACCATCACTCATTCGAATTATCTTTTTGGTAGTGTTGTCAAATTTGATAATAGCGGCCAATGTCTCAGCAACGTTTTGAATTGTATTTTTAACGCCACTATTTTCATTAATACTAATTTTGTGAGATCCCTCTTCATCAATTAATGCGGCGGCTTGCAAGATCGTATAGTCTAAGTTGCTTTGATTCACAAGGTAGTTATCTGCAAAAAATTTAGCAATATTATAATCCAAGAGATTTTCCATACCCTTATTCTTCCATTGCTCTGGTTCCATAGAAAAGGCAGAACTAAGCATAATAAAACGATTAATATGATTGTTTTTTGCCGCCAGCATTACTTTAACAGCACCGAAAGCATCAGTTTGCAACAAATCCCTTCCACGTGATCCGGCAACAAAGTAAATCACATCCACACCTTTGACGATTTTTGATAAGGTTTCAAGATCATCATGCAGATCTAATTTTAGCGGTGTAACATGGGGATCTTTTAAAACCTTTTCTGGAGATCTAGCACCAGCAAAAATTTCATAGTCTTCCAGAGCTAATTGTTTGATCAGTTTAGTAGCAACACGACCAGTAGAGCCAACAATAAATATCTTCATCTATACACCCCTTAACGTAGTTTATAAATTATATTTTAACATTTTTAGTTAACAACTGTTAACGATGTTACTTTGTCAAACACATTTTAGTTGCAAAGAAATTTAACGTGAAGGAATAACTGTACCATTTGAACACTGCAGATAAAATCAAAATTTATGAATATTTCTTGATGATAGTATTAAACAATCTATTACTCGACCGATATCTATAAACATGAGGGGGAAGCCTCAAAAAACATGTAAAAATGGAGGAATTAAATATGCGTATAAATACTAATATCTCTGCAATGGATACATTGCGTAACTTAAATGCTGCTACAACAGCTAAGAGTGATTCTTTAGCAAAACTTTCATCTGGTTCACGCATCAACAAGGCCGGTGATGATGCTGCCGGATTGGCTATCTCAGAAAACATGAAGTCACAAATCAGTGGGATGACGCAAGCAACTCGTAATGCTCAAGATGGTGTTTCATTGATTCAAACAGCTGAAGGTGCACTTAGTGAAAGTCAAACAATGATCGAACGTATGCGTGATCTCTCTGTCCAAAGTGCTAACAGTACTTTGTCAGACAGTGATCGTCAAGATATTCAAAAGGAATTCGGTGCTCTTCAAAGCGAAATTACACGTGTTAGCCAAGATACAGAGTTCAATAACAAGAGTCTTTTGAGTGGCAACAACACATTTAGCTTCCAAATTGGTGCAAATGCGGGTCAAACACTTTCAGTTTCGATTAGTGATATGAGTGCTGATACATTAGGAATTGGTAGCTCAACTTTATCATTGACAGCATCAGCTGATGATCTTTCATCAATGGCAAGTGCAGCTGACAAACTCCTTGCTGTTGCAGATACAAGTGCTGCATTGACTGATGGTGACTTAGATACGCTGAAAACATTGGGTGTAGATACGTCAACCTTAACTACGACATCCACATGGAGCTCGGTTTCAGGTTTATCAGACGTTTTAGCTAAGGCAGCAACATTGTCATCAGACGCTGGTAATACAGCGACGGCTACACAAAAACAAGAAGCTGCGGATACTATTAAGGCCTCTCAAGCAATCACAGCTCTTACAAAAGCTGTCAGCACGGTTTCTGGTCAACGTGCAGATCTTGGTGCCGCACAAAATCGCTTGACACATACAATCAACAACTTGGGAACAACTTCCGAGAACTTATCTGATGCAAATTCACAGATTCGTGATGTTGATATGGCTTCAGAAATGACAACATTTACAAAACAAAATATCCTGACACAGGCAGCCACATCAATGCTTTCTCAAGCTAACTCAATGCCTAATACTGTTCTTACTTTACTTCAAGGTTAAGATAATTATTTTAATTTCTAGTTACACAAAAGCGTGCAAAAGTCGAATTTGGATTCGGCTTTTGTCGTATACATAAGGAATACTTATAAACACATAATTTGTTTAATTTAAATACTATAGGACCAATAGAACGAAAGGATTGATATTATGACCAGCGTGACGACAACTGATGGAATTAGTACAACATTAGGGCAATATTCAGGTATCACAGCAAGTACTATTGAGTCTTTATTGCAAGCTGATTCTTCTTATGTAGCCAAGACAAAAGCGCAGACTCAAATTACGACAATCCAATCACAGCAGACAGCATGGGGTGATGTTAAAAGTCGTTTGACTAATTTCTTGACTGATATTCAAGCGCTCGAATCTGATGATGCCTTCAACACAAAGGTCGCGACAACTTCTGATTCGAGTATAGCCACCATTTCGGGAACTTCGGCTGCTGATGAGGGAACATATTCACTCAAAGTCGATCAACTGGCAACTAATACCAAGGTTATTGGTGGCCAAGTTTCTACTGACAAGGATACAGCCCTTGGTATTAGTGGAACCTTGACATTGAAGAGCAGTGATTCAACTTCGACAGATGATGACAGTTCTTCCACTTCGGTTGACATAAGTATCAGTGATACGGATTCATTAGACGACGTAGTTGATAAGATCAATGAACAAACTAAAACGTCGGGTGTCAAGGCTAGTCTAATAGATAATCACTTGGTTCTAACAGAACAAACTGCGGGAGCAAAGACACTTTCTGTTTCGGCAGATAGCGATAGTGTTCTGAGCTCATTAGGGATGAGTAGCGATGCAACAACGACGACAACGGGCCAGTCTGCTAAGTTTGAATTAGATGGAGTATCAATTGAACGTAATACTAATTCGGTTTCTGATGCGATTGATGGGGTTACAATCAATCTTTCTAAGGTCAGTAGTGACGCAGTGACCCTATCTTTGACAAATGATACTTCTAAAGCTGTTTCAGCTGTTAGCACATTGGTCAGCCAGTATAATAGTTTGATGAGTCTTATAAATGATGACTTAGATGTTGGTGATCCAAGCAGTTCAGATAATACACAAGGAGCGTTAGTTGGTGATAGTGAATTAACACGTCTCCAAAGCCAATTAAGCAGTTTAATGACTTCGGCTGCTACAAATGGCACAACTTTGAATGCCAGCAAATTAGGAATATCAATTACCGATAATGACGGGACGGTCGGATTTGACGAGGATAAGTTTAAGGAACAATTAGCTAGTGATCCTGAGGCAGTAAAGAACTTTTTCTATCAATCAACTAAGAGTGTTACTGGAACGACCACTTCAGAGTCGGGTTACGCTGCAAGCTTGGGAAGCCTAGCGAACAACTATCTATCAGACACATCAGCAAATAAGGGAGTTATTGCGGTTAAGCTAGCAGGATATACCTCTTCAATCTCTAGCTTAAATGACCAGATCGATAAATTTACCACGGCACTTGAGGCCAAGAAAGAACATTATGTTGATATCTATACACGACTTGATACTGCGATGATGAAGGCTGAAACACAGCTTAGTTATATAACTAGTCTGACATCTTCAACATCGAGCAGTAGTAGCAGTTAAGAGGTAAGCAAGTGAATGATTATAAGAAAACAATAACGCAGATAAACGAACTGATTGAAAACAGTTCGTATCAAGAAATATCTGAGTACGAGGAAGTACTTAATGAAACTAATACAATGTTAGATACTTTGAAAAGTCTTACTAGACCAGATGGGTTAGCTGATATGGCTGAGTATAAACGAGTGCAGCATAATTATGAATTGCTTATCTCACAACTTAAGGAAAAGAAACACGAGACTTTGAACCATATTCAGAAGTTAAATCAATCGCAAAAAAGTACTGTAATGACCTATTTGCAACAAGAAGAAGGACCATCGCTGATTGATATGGACTTATAGTATTAAAGGAGTATAAGTATATGTATACAGATAATCGCAGAGCAAAAGATGTTTACCTAGGCAGTCAGATTTTAGGAGCATCACCCGAGAAGTTAGTCATTTTCTTGTATGAGGGCGCAATCAAGAGTCTCAAACGTGCGGAGTTCGCATTGGATAATTCTGATAACAAGAGTGCTCATCATGAATTGGTTAAGGCACAGGATATTATTAATGAATTAAAGCAGAGTATTAATCAAGAGGTCGCTGGAGAGCTGCCAGCAAATCTCGTCAGTCTATACGACTTCATGCTAAATGAACTAGTCAAAGCAAATTTGGGTAAGGATAAGGAACCGATTGGACCAGTTATCGACATGCTAAGTGAATTGCTTGAATCGTGGCGGGAAGTGTTGTCTCAGCAAAATAATATTTGATAAAAGGAATGGGTTAGATGGAGCGAATTAAATGGAGTCAGCCAGTGTTAACAATTTCTTTACTTGTTTCCAATCACCTAGATAGTGTGCAAAAATGCATGGATTCATTATTGCCAATCTTGAACCAAGTCCCTAGTGAACTGATTGTGGTCGATACTGTTGGGGCTGAAAAAAGTGATGGATCGCTGCAAGTTGCAACAGAATATGCTGACTTAGTTGTGTCCTATGAATGGAATAATGACTTTGCGGCTGCACGTAATGCAGGTCTTAAAAAAGGACGGGGTAAATGGTTCCTCTTTCTAGATGATGACGAGTGGTTTGATGATGTTTCAGAGCTAGTTGCTTTTTTCAATAATGAAAAGGAATACTCAAAATATGGTTCACTTTCGTATATTAGAAGAAATTATCATAATTTAGAAGGTACAAATTATTCCAAGAACATTGAGACACGTTGTGTTCGACTGACTGAAAATACGGAATTTAAGAGTCCAATTCATGAATATTTGTCTCCTATCTATGTTCCCACCAAAGCTACAAATGTGTTTATGCATCATTTTGGATATGTGGGTAAGAGCCTTGATGGCAAACTTGAGCGTAATGAAAGCATTATGCGAGAAGGACTTGAGAGTAATCCTTATGATATGCATTTATGGGCACAGTTGGTTGCTGGTATGGGTAAGAATACCAAGAAACAACGAGATACCGTTTTTGAGACTGCACAAGAAGGGCTGAATAACTTCTTTGCAAAAGATAATAAGAATCCGATGAACAAAAATGATGCATTCACCCTCATGTGCTACATGATTCAGGCACGTTTGCGTAATGAACGTTGGCAAGATGTGCTGCATATTAAGGAAGAATATGCTGGTGAGTTTAAACTTAATCAATATCAAAGATGCGTCCTTGATCAATTAATCTTCGTTAACTTACTGAGTATGGAAGATTTCCCTCAGGCTGCTAACTATTTAGAAGACTATATGCTTAATATACGGTGGCTGAGTACTCATCAAAGTGAATTTGTTAATCAATCATCTTTTTACTTTAGAGAACTTGTCAGTGTTGAGATGGGGATAAAGATGATTATGAAGATCTTTATCAAGGCAATGGTCGAGAAGAATTATCGCACCGTAATTCATTTTGCCAGATATGTTCCTTGGAAGTATGATTTTAACAGTACTGCTAGATTGTTGGGGACCATATTAGAGGCATTATTTTTAGAGAATGATTCTAAGGGGTTACAGCAATTACATGATGTGCTGCTTAACAATGATGGACAGTTGCCAGATATTTTCGGGCGCGACATAGTTATCTTGAAGCAAAAGGATGTAACTGAAGCAAAAAAACTCGCAGCTTTTGTTGCTAAACTGAATTCAGATGATGATTTTGTATTGCTCCAGCGCTTATTGATTGCACGCAATCAAGGAGAATTTGATGTTCTTTTACGGACAATCAAAAAAAGAAATATAACATGCGCATTGCCTAATGAAGAATTATTTGTAGAACTGGTTACTAGAGGAATTGATCCGGCCTTTACGATTGACAGAATAAGTCAAGAAGATTGGTATGGGGCTTCACTTGCAATAGTACATAAGATGAGTTCGAAAAAGGGTGAGATTCCTGAGTTTGCGCGAAGTATCGAGAGTGCTTGGCCAAAATCACAACGCAGAGAGTCTTTATTGCAGCAGTTGTATCATGAATTTGTCTTCAGTGAAGAAATCCTACCGGAAAATATTGAAGAGCAGCTTCCCTTTTATGCGCGGAGTGTTGTGAATTGTGCACAGTACCTGTATCATAAAGAACTTTTGTCGGGGGAACCGTCTAATTTATTGCCTGCCGAAACAAGATTTGGTATCTTTCTTGCTCGAGCTTTGGAAGAACAGCAAGAGGGCAATTACTCATTGTACTTTGCCAATCTTAGATGGGGCCTGAATTGTTATCAGGATTCAAAAATAATTGTAGATCATCTTGTAAAGAAGTATCAAGGACTCGAAATAAAGCAGAAACAGATTGCTGCCGAAATGCAGCGCCTAGGTAATCAGGTTAAGACACAAATTTTGGATATGATCCGCCAAGGGAAAACCGAGGGCGTACTGTCCATGATTAATCAGTTAAAAGAATTGCTGCCAGAAGATAGAGATGTCGATCGATTACATGAATTGTACGAGAGGTTATTATAAATAAAGTGTATCTGCAAAACAATAGTAAAAAAAGCTTGCCGACTTGGCAGGCTTTTTCTAATTAACAAACAAGAAATCAATAAGATTGTTATTCATAAGACCTTGAATTAACCTTAAAAGTATCATAAACTAAGAGTAGTTCGTGAAACAATTGTGTTTCACAAAATGCAATCAGATATTAAAAAGGAGCAATATGAATCCAACAGAATTTAAACAGGCTCTTTTAGACCTGGGAATAAAACTAGATGCCCATCAGATGGAGCAATATGAAGATTATTTTCAGTTGCTGGTAGACTTCAATGCACATACTAACTTGACAGCAATTACCGAAAAAAATGAGGTGTATCTAAAACACTTTTTTGATTCAATCTTGACAGGTGTGGCCGTTTCACAGTTACAAAATATGCCACTGACCTTATGCGATGTCGGTGCTGGAGCTGGATTTCCGTCAATTCCATTAAAAATAGCCTTTCCGAACCTTGAGGTAACAATTGTTGATTCTTTGAACAAGCGCATTCTTTTTTTGGATCAGTTGGCCAATAATCTTGGATTGACAGGTGTGTCGTTCTATCATGCGCGTGCAGAAGAATTTGCAGGTAAAAAGAGTCAATACCGTGAAAGTTTTGATATTGTGACTGCTCGAGCCGTTGCGCGTCTCAATGTCTTAGCAGAGCTATGTTTGCCTTTAGTTAAGGTTGGCGGAAGTTTTGTTGCCCTAAAAGCTCAAAAAGCACACACAGAACTTGACGAAGCACAATTTGCAATTAAGACATTAGGTGGAGAATTCGTACAGGATAACAAGCTGGTACTTCCCATAACAAGCGATGAGCGTCATATTATTAAGATCGATAAAGTCAAAAAGACACCGGCAAAATATCCAAGAAAAGCAGGGACACCTGGAAAGCAGCCTCTAGTAGGATAGACTAGGATAGACATTCGGGGAGGAAACAATAGTGGCATTTTCATTTTGGAATAAGGATAAGAAACCAGAAGCCCAAACGCAATCTGTAAGAGAAATTGAACTCTCACAGATTGTGCCTAATAGATTTCAACCACGTAAGGTTTTTGAAGAAGAAAAAATAGTCGAATTAGCAAATACAATCCGTGATCATGGTTTGTTGCAGCCAATCATTGTAAGAGAATTTCAAGAAAATAAATTCGAGATTATCGCTGGTGAACGGCGCTTCAGAGCTGTATCGTTGCTACAATGGAATAAGATTCCGGCAATCGTCAAGAAAATGACAGACACTGAAGCTGCATCACTCGCTGTAATCGAGAACCTGCAGCGTGAGGGCTTGACTGCAATTGAAGAAGCCAAGGCTTATCGTGAACTGATGGAGTTAAACAAGCTGACACAAGTAGAGCTAGCCAAGGCACTTGGCAAGAGTCAATCATTTGTTGCAAATAAGTTGAGATTACTCAAGTTGGCACCTTATGTGCAGCGCGTAATCATGCAGCGCAAAATTCTGGAACGTCATGGACGCAGTGTATTGAGCTTGGATGATGAGAAACAGATTGCGATAATAAAGCGAGTTATTGATAACCAGCTGACAGTTAAGGAAACAGAAGCACTTGTTCTTAAAGAACTGGAAAAGGAAGAAAAGACTGTTAATAATACGACTAAGAAGCCACGGCGTAATAAGGCACTTCATGATACACGGATCGCAGTAAATACGATCAAGAAATCGGTTAAGCTGATTAAGGAGAATGGAATGAAGGTCAAGACACATGAAGAAGATGTTCCAGGGTTCCATCGAATCGTAATTGATATTCCAGTTGATAAAGAACAGCAAGACAATAAATAATGTCATAGGAGGGTCAGAAAACATGGGGATTGTAATAGCGCTTGCCAACCAAAAGGGTGGTGTAGGCAAGACAACAACAAGTGTCAATTTGGGAGCTTGTCTTGCAGACTTGGGCAAGAAAGTCTTATTGATTGATTCAGATGCACAGGGTAATGCAACTAGCGGTGTCGGAGTTAGAAAGACGGAGATTGAGAAAGATATTTATGATGTTTTAGTTAATGAATATCCAATTGCTGATACGATTATCGCTACAAGTCATGAAGGGCTTGAAATTGTTCCTGCAACAATTCAATTATCAGGTGCAGAGATTGAACTAACATCACAGATGGCACGTGAATCACGACTTTTGGATGCTATTAAGCAGATTAGGAATGATTATGATTATATTCTAATTGATTGTCCTCCTTCTCTTGGACTATTAACGATCAATGCATTTAGTGCTAGTGATTCAATCTTAATTCCAGTTCAAAGTGAGTACTATGCACTGGAAGGTTTGAGTCAGCTGATAAATACTATCAAATTAGTGCAGAAACATTTTAATCCACAACTGGCTATCGAGGGTGTTTTAATGACTATGTTGGATGCACGTACCAATCTTGGCTCACAAGTTGTTGAGGAAGTTCAGAAGTTCTTTAAGGACAAAGTCTATCAAACAGTGATACCAAGAAATGTCCGCTTATCAGAAGCACCAAGTCATGGGCTTGCAATTGTTGATTATGACCCCGCATCAAAAGGTGCCAAGGAATATATGGCATTGGCAAAGGAGGTTTTGGCTAATCATGGTGAATAAAAATAATAAAGGGCTCGGCAGAGGAATTGAGGCACTTTTCCAAGATTTAGAACAAGTTGATGATGGTCAAGAAGTTGTCACGGAATTAGCTTTGGACGATATTCGACCAAATCCCTATCAGCCTCGCAAAATATTTGATGAGGCATCATTGTCAGAGCTTTCGGTTTCAATTAAAAAGTCAGGTGTTTTTCAGCCAATTATTGTCCGTAAATCAAGCGTCAAAGGGTATGAGATAATCTCCGGCGAGCGACGCTTCAGAGCTTCTAAACTGGCAGAAAAGAAGAACATCCCTGCAATTATTCGTGAGATTGATGAGGCAAGCATGATGGAAATTGCAATCCTTGAAAATCTGCAGCGTGAAGATTTAACGCCGCTTGAAGAGGCACAGGCTTACAGCACTTTGATGGACAAACTGCAACTTACACAGGCACAAGTTTCTGAACGTCTTGGGAAAAGCAGGCCATATATTGCAAACTATTTGAGACTCCTTGGATTGCCAAAAGAAGTTAAGGATATGTTGCAAAATGAGGAATTATCAATGGGACAGGCTAGAACTTTACTAGCTTTAAAAGATAAGAAACACGTTATCTCTGTTGCGAAAAAGACAGTTGCTGAGAATTTAACTGTGCGACAGCTCGAACAATTGGTTGCTAAGATAAATGGTGATGAAACAAAAACTGCTAAAAAGGTAAAAAAAGATCCCAACGCAGTTTACTACGAGCAAAGTGAAAATGCACTACGTGAGAAGTTTGGGACAAAGGTTACAGTTAAAACAAGCTCTAGACAAGGCAAGGGCAGGATTGAAATTGATTACTTGTCGACATCTGATTTTAATCGAATTATGGATATACTTGGAGTAAATCTTGATTAACCATTAGAATAAATGGAGGTGTGAGAATGCAAGCTGAATACGAACTGCATGATGTTGTTGAGATGAAAAAGCCGCATCCTTGTGGTACCAATAGTTGGGAAATCATTAGGTTAGGGATGGACATTAAGATTAAATGCACGGGATGCGGTCATTTGGTAATGCTGCCTCGCCGGGAATTCAATCGCAAGTTAAAGAAGATACTAAAAAAAGCAAATATTGAAGAATAAGAAAGAGTGAAATAAATTATGTCATTAACAGCTGGAATTGTGGGATTACCCAATGTTGGAAAGTCAACATTGTTCAATGCTATTACTAACGCGGGAGCAGAGATGGCTAACTATCCGTTTGCTACAATTGATCCTAATGTGGGGATGGTTGAAGTACCTGATCAGCGTTTAGCAAGAATTGATGAACTTATCCCAGCAAAGAAAATCATTCGGACAACCTTTGAATTCACTGATATTGCGGGAATTGTCAAAGGTGCAAGTAAGGGTGAAGGTTTGGGCAACAAATTCTTGGAGAATATTCGTCAAGTTGATGCAATAGTTCATGTTGTCCGTGCCTTTGATGATGATAACATTACACATGTCAGCAATAAGGTCGATCCTTTAGATGACATTGATACTATTAATCTGGAATTAACTCTGGCAGACTTAGAAAGCATCAATAAGAGATATGCTAGGGTCGAGAAAGTTGCGCGAACAAAGGATAAGGAAGCAGTTGCTGAATTCAATGTACTGAAGAAAATTAAACCGGTTCTAGAAGCTGGGAAACCGGTTCGTTCACTTGAATTCGAGGAAGAAGAACAAAAAATTGTTAAGGGATTGTTCCTTCTTACATCGAAACCAGTCTTATATGTTGCTAATATTGCTGAGGAAGATATGGCAGATCCTAGTTCTAACAGCTATGTTCAGCAAATTCAGAAATTTACTGAAGAAGAAGGCTCACAGATGCTGGCAGTTAGTGCAAAGACAGAAGAAGAAATTGCTCAATTAGATGACGCGGATAAGAAAGACTTTTTAGAAGCAGAAGGTGTTGAGGAATCCGGCCTAGATCGACTGATTAAGGCAGCGTACAAGTTATTGGGACTTGCGACATTCTTCACTGCTGGTGGAAAAGAAACGCGTGCATGGACATTTAAACAGGGTATGAAAGCACCTCAGGTTGCAGGAATAATCCATTCGGACTTTGAACGTGGTTTTATCCGTGCCGAGACATTTTCATTTGAAGATTTGGATCAATATGGCAGTGTGGCTGCAGTACGTGAGGCTGGACGTCTCCGCTCTGAAGGAAAAGAATATGTGGTTCAGGACGGCGACATTATTGAATTTAGATTTAATGTGTAGTAATTATGTAAAAGGATGGGGATTATCTTGGCAGAAAATAATAAAGAAACTGAAAGTAAACAAACTCTTCCCAATACGGAAAATGTAACGGAAAAAGTTGAAAAAAAGGACACTGCTGATTTGACGAAACGCAATGTAGAATATTTGTTCAAAATAAAAAAGGTTCTCGAAGAAAAGAATGTTGCAAGTCAAAAGATCGAAGATGCTCTGCAGGCGATGGCCGAAGAACTTAAAGAAAAGCAGCGTCAGGGTATAACTGCTACAAAACTTTACGGAACTGTAAATGAAAAGGCTGAGGAAATTATCAAAGGGCCGAAGAAGGCACCCACAGCAACACCTTTTTGGAAAATCGCATTGGATAATGGATTGATGATGTTCATAATGTTTTGTATCATGTATGCAATCTTGCAACAATTTTCACCAAATTCTTCTCAAATTAATGGTGGATTCTTGACACTTATTGTAACATCGGTTATCGCCGGTGTTGCGATGGCATACTTTTATCGTGCTGCAGGTGATCGCAGAACTAAGGGCAAAAAAGTACCTTTTTGGAAGACCATGCTATTATCGCTTCTCTTGGTTATCATCTGGGTATCAGCGTACACGCTTGTCGTGAATGTCTCTGGTGTGATCAATCAGACACTTGAGCCTATTGTATATGTTATTTTAGCAGTCTTAGTGTTTGGGCTACGTTACTTCTTAAAGAAGAAGTATGACATTAAGAGCACACCATTTTAAAATGGTTATCCGTTTTTTGTCACACACTAAAAAAGCTTTCACTCATCAAATTATGTGGTTGATACCACTTTTGATTGAGTGGAAGCTTTTTATTTGTGCAAATTAACTGTCATCATAATAAGTTACATGAAAATCCGATTTTGATATTTAATTGTTAATCTCGACGACCTTGTTTATTTTCATCTTATTGTCGTGGCTAATCTCCTTATTTAGAAGGATTGCAATTACGATAGACAAGATTGCAAATACGCTTGCACCAGGACCGATTGCAGATAATCCATGACTTGCAACTAGAACCCCACCAGTTGCAGAACCGAGGGAAATTCCAAAGTTAAAAAAGATAGAGTTCAGAGAAGAGGAGAGAACCAACGATTGCGGGTAGTCCTTTTCCGCGACACTAAAGAAGTGTACTTGAATAGGTGAGTTTAATAGATACATTGTGGCTCCTAAGAGAAGAATTACTAGCAATCCCGGCCACTTCATATAAGGCAAGAATATCATCAGGATAAATAAGATTACCTGACAAGAATATACAAGTGGCATCTTCAAAAGCCCATTATTTTCTGCAAGATATCCACTAGCACGGTTACTGATGATTGACATCAACCCAAAAATAAACAATAGCATGCTTAGACTATCTGTTGAAAAATTCAGTTCGGTTGTCAAGATTGGACGTAAATAAGTGTAAAATACATAAATACCACTTGCACTGAGCATTACAAGTAAGGCTCCCAACCAGACACGAGAATCACGTACAAGACTAAGCTGTTCAAGTATTTTACTGCTCTTTGCAATAGGGGCTACAGGCATACTCAAAGTAAAGAGAGCCAATGTTATGATACTGACAACCGCGATTGCAGCAAAGGAAATGCGCCAATTAAAGGTAGTGCTGATCCAAGTACCTAACGGAACCCCGAAAACTGAGGCAATACTAAACCCCGAGAAAACCCATGAAACCAACCATGCACGTTTTTCCAGGGGTGCAATCAGATTGGCAAATGTTAGGGCAAGAGAAACAATAATACCCGAAACCAGCGCAGTCATAATCCGTGAGACTACTAGAATTTCATAATTGGGTGCTATAAAACTCAGTAGATTGCTTAGAATAAAAATAATCATAAACCAAAATAATGACCAAAAATAACGAAATTTTCCAATTAGAGCAGTCAATATGGGAGTTGAGAAGGCATAGACAAAAGCAAAGATCGTTACTAAATAACCAACAGTGGTTACTGGTTTATTAAATTGGTGTGCAAGGTCATTCAAAATGCCAACAATAATGAATTCACTACATCCTAAAACAAAGGCAATTAAAATAAGAATAATAGCTCTGAAATTAAAAGTTCTCACGACAGTGCTCCTCCTCTGAAAAATAATGACACAATCATAATAATATATTTTTTACTCACTAAAAGAAAGCTTTATTTTAATTTTATTGATTTTAGTCGTAAAGTTTCTATTTTTTGCGAAATATGTTGAAAATGTGCTCTTTTTATTATAATATTTTCATGTTATACGAATTATATTTGGCTTAATGGTTAATAATATATGTTTATTGGAGGATGTTTATGCATTTGTTATCAGATTTAATGGCTGCTATTGGAGTAGTATTAAATGGTATTCCACAAGGAATCATGGCAATGGGGCTGGGATTTGCCGTTTTTCCAACAACTTTTTCATTTGTTTTTGCCTCAGCAGTTAATGGAGCTTTTGGCTCAGTAGCCCCGATCTCGTTTCAGGCTGAATCGCTGGCTTTGACTGGGAACTTGGGGAAAGACTTACGGGAACGAACATCCATTATTTTTGGCGGTTCAATAATTATGGCTATTATTGGTTTTACAGGATTATTGCCTAAGATTGTCTCGGTATTAGGCAATAATATTATTGACGGTATGATGGCAGGTGTCGGACTAATGCTTGCCAAGATAGCCGTAGATATGAACAAAGAAAGTAAGAGCAAAACTGGTTGGATTTCAATTCTAGTTGCAGCTATTACATATGTAATTTCGAAAGATTTAGTTTGGACGATTGTTTTATCAGTAATTGTCTCGAGTGCATTTGCGGTTTTTGTAGAACATTATCGTAAAGAATTACCAACTAGCGTGACGGAACGCAGATTTAGATTTTTAAAGCCAACCTTTAGCATGCGAGTAGTCCGCGGAGCACTTGGATTGGCATGTCTCAATATTGGAGCAAATCTGTCATATGGTTTGATAACAGGGCAGATGACTGGAATCAAGCCAAATCCGGTAAACTTGAACCTGTTGACGATTACGCAGTCGCTTGCGGATATGGGAACTAGTCTCCTAGGAGGAGCACCAGTAGAAACAATTATTTCTGCGACGGCAAGTGCACCCGAACCCGTGATTGCTGGAATAATGATGATGCTCATCATGGCACTTATTTTATTTGCTGGCTGGTTGCCTAAAATCGGCAAGTTTGTTCCAAGTTCGTCGATTGCAGGTTTCTTATTTATTTTAGGTGCAGTTGTTATTTTCCCTGAGAATGCTGCAGCTGCATTGAATGGATCAAATAGTCTTGTAGCAGGGATTACATTAGTTGTAACCGCAATTTTTGATCCATTCGTTGGAATAACAACAGGAGCCTTCTTAAAATTCTTATTGCCGTTGATTGGATTGGGGTTATAGAGATGTCAAAATATTACGAATTAAAATTAGGTAATCTTACACGTAAATTGCCATTAATTAGGTTGAATCCGACTCTTACAATTGCTTCTTTTGTGTTGCTGGGGGATGCAGAATTAACTCATTATGCTGCTCAGAAGTTGAGCAAAATGATTAATGAACCATTCGACTATATAGTAACGATGGAGAGTAAGGGAATTCCATTGGCACAAGAACTAAGTCACTGTATGGGGAAAAAACGATACATAGTTCTTAGGAAAAAGGTTAAGGACTATATGAGAGATCCACGTGTTTTGGCGGTCAATGCTATTACCTCTAGTCAGGAGCAAGTCCTAGTGTTAGATGGTGAAGATGCACAAATGATTTCTGGAAAGAAAATTCTACTTTTGGATGATGTAATTAGCAGTGGCGGTTCAATGGCTACTGCAAAGAAATTAGTTGAGGATGCGGGAGGACATGTAATATCGGAAGCTGCTATTTTAGCAGAAGGTGAAGCCAGCGAGCGAAAAGATATTTTATATCTGGAAAAATTACCATTGTTTGATTAGTTCGTTATCAATTGTATTAGGTGAGGCATATTTACTATAAATTTATCTTTTTCGACTATGATTATATGTTAATCAAAAAAAGCGACTACTCACGTCGCTTTTTTTGATTCTCTAAATTTTAACTTCATTCGGATATAGTGTGGAATATGTGACAATGTACCTGAAACATTTCAGGTTCAAAGTTACAGCAATCTAAATATCTAAAATGAGCCAAAAAAGATATGAATTTAATTGTAGACGGATAACATGGTACCGCCTAGTAAATGTAGAGTTTCTCCAATATTTTTTCACCTAATTGTCATTAACAACTTTAATTTCAATCGATTATCTAATTGTGGGGATCAATAAACCTTGGATAACGCTTTATCAATTTAGTGAGGCGTGGAGCTAGCAAGGGATAAATAATAATGTTGCCAAACGCGTGCATTGCGTCAAATGGAATTCCGACTAACCAATAGGCGAATGCAGCAGGGAACCCACCGAGAATTGGTGCTTGAAACAGGCTAACGGCAAAACCATAGACAAAGCCCATGCATGCGGCTATTATGCTGTGAATCAAGAGTGGATGCGAACAATGCCATTGTCCTAACAATGCTACCAGCAAGACAACTGTGAAGTATGCAGCTAGTTGTGCTAATGTCCAATATCCCATACCCATAAACAGGTTGGTAATCAACATACTCAGCATGGAGACCACTGTACCGTCAAAAATACCCATCGTTAGTGTTAACCACACAACAATTGCCGTTATTGGTTGTACATTAGGAATAGAAACGAATGCAAAGCGGCCTACCACACAGAGCGCCGTCATCAAGGCCAAAAATGTTAGACGCCGTGTGCCTATGTGGTTACTTCTGTGCATTGAGTGTAAATGCAACCTTATCGCCCTTGTGTATGGTAGTAGCATCGGCACCTTTGGATGCAGTTTTACCGTTGACCTTATACATCCAATATTTATTTTTCTTCGTATTCTGTGTGTGACCATTGATTGAGGTAATGAATCCCTTTGTAGTTTTTACCTTAAATTTGGACCTAAGTGCTTTTATTATAGTTTCTTTTTTAACCACTACCACATGCTTCTTGGCAACTTGTTTGTGATTTACGATCAATACTATGGTGGCGTGATCGCTATTAGTTTTACTAGTTGATTGTTGAGTACAACCAGCGACACCTGTGGTTATCACCAAAATAGTGAGCATGGTAACGACGAGACGTTTCAAAAAAGACATAATACTATCCTCCATTCTTTAAAGTACACTTATTTAATTGGACATGAACCGTCAACACAATCCTGTTGGCCGACAATTTCCAGGTCCTGATTTTCCAGTCCATGTTCACGGGCATAGACCATTTCAACATCATCGGTAATTTTTGTCAGGCATGCTTTATATTCTGTATTTGTGATTGGTTGTTTCGGTGCCTGCTCGAAGGCATCACCAGCATATGGCAGTAATGATGTTGACTTAATGGCATTTCGATATTTAGCCAATAGGGGAGCAATTTGCTGTGTTTCGCTTGGTTGGAATGTAATCGTGCAGGAAACGGCATTATCTGACCAATATTTTTGTAAAAATGCTTGAGTGGCAAGCTGTTCAGCAATTGATACATTACCTGCACTAGCAAAATGTTCGCTGTCTGCATGTGCGGATTTTACTGGAAACTCGACACACTTAGTATTTTGGGTGTAAACATCTGGTTCAATGTGGTATCCACATTTTTGTAGTACCGGAAGAAGCGGATCACTTTCCTGAAAGCGGATTCTTTGAATCAGATAGTTACTATAGTGAAAGTGCATGCCCTCAGAGACACCAGCGAGTTTTGATACGGTTCCACTGGGTTTAACTGTGGTGTGCTTGATTGATCTATTGCAGGCCAACACAGCAGAATATTCATTGTCAGCTTGTACAACGTTATGGTAAAGCTCATCAATAGCATGAACAATTCGCTTATCAAAGATAGCGTCACCCTCAGTGTTAAATCCTGTCACAACTCGATTACCGAAGTCTTTTAGAAACCAATCTTGAATGCCGGAAAGGGAGACACCAATTCGCCGATTTTTGGCAATACTTTGCCGCGATACCTCCCAGTCGTAGTGACTGAAAGTTATTCTTTTAGTATAACGGGCAGCTAAAGTGACAACGTCTTTTAGTTTCCATCCTTGTTCTTCAGCTATGCTCGGGAATACTTCAAAAAGGTTGCAAGGCTCACCATTTGATAACGAAATTTCACCACAAGGGTTAGTCCCTTCTACAGATGCATCGACATTATTTTGCCGACCATCTGCGATCCGTCCGTAATTTCGTGACATATCTAGATTGAAGATTCCAGGTTCACCATTTTTTGCGACGGCTTCTGCTACGTCACCATAATTTGCGTACTTTTCGTCAGTGATAATACTATTGTTTGAAGCCCAGCGATGGTGATAAAGCTTATCTTTATTTTGTTTCATGGTAATAAAATTATAGTCATTACTATCCCCAAGAGCAATTTCGGCGGAACGTCGCACGTTACCAGCAACAACTGCTTTACCAATCAGGTTACTAATGTCTGTGCAGTCGACCGAGTTGAGCTTTGCGCTGACTTTGTTGTTAATGATGGCGTTTACATCCTTCAACATTTCAATTAATGGAGCAGGTCCTGATGCGGTTCCTCCGAACCCATGAATTCGTACACCCCGTGCACGAATTTTGCTTATGTCAAACACGATCTCCTTGTAATTTCCAATAAAGTGGGCATCAATGAGTTGGGCTAATGCCTCTACCCATCCTTCGCGCGTGTCTGGAAGCACATAAATAAGGGCATCACGGGCAATCAATGCTTTGTCACGGTCTTTAGCTCCTGTTGCCAGGGACTCATCATATGCAGCACTGTCGTGACTAATAATAATTTGCAAATTTATGGCATGATCAACGGCTGGAATCTTTGCAACATTATTTTTTTCAACTGAAAAACCAACGCCACCGCCTTTCATTAACTGGTCAAATAGAAAAGCGAAGGGCATTGAAACAGCTTTTTCGGTCTTTGATACCATAATTGGCTCAATATGGCTATTACCGTATGCTTGTGGACGAATCGCAATAAACCAGCAATTATTAAGTGAATCACCGTTACGCTGCTGATAATCAGTTCCAGAAATCCATAGATTTCGGCCGCTAGGTGTTGCTGCCAAACCATAGATCATCTTAAATAGTTGTTGTGCCTCCATAGACAAAGAATGGACAACTTCTGGGTTTGGATTGTCTTTATGCAAACGAGGATCTAGATTAATATTGCCTTCAACCACCCGTTTCACTGTTTCCGGCCACTCTTCACTGCGGTTTTTGTTAGATATCCAACGTGCATATGTTCGTTTGTATGTTACCCAACCAAGTGGGCCCCAATGTGGCGCAACGTTTTGCATAATGTTGTTAATGACAGTATCTGGTATGGTAATTATTTCTTTCATAACTGTTTCCTCCTAAATAAGCATTTTAATTAAATACAACATATTGTGTACAAAAATCATTATACACACAATATACTGTATTTAAAGTCTTGACTTTTAAAATAAATGCTTTTAACATGATACTGTTTGAAGTGAAATACAAAATATGATTGGAGGACTAAAGATGAAACTGTACACGAAACGTGGCGATCAAGGAACTACTATTCAAATAAAAGGTGGGCAGATACCTAAATATGACCCTCAAATTAAGGCTTTGGGTGATATTGATGAGTTAGATTCGTGGTTAGGTGTTGTTCGTGCTCATATAGATTATGATGGATATGCCAAGTGGTTAGGTAATGAACTTTTAATGTTGCAGACAGAATTATATGAGTTGCTAGCGGATATAGGTGTGCCACGCCATCAAACAATTACTGATACCCACGTAATGCGTTTGGAAGTTAAAATTGATAAATGGATGGGAGAAGTACCTCCATTGAAGGCCTTTGTGTTACCCGGTGGTAACTCAGTTGCTGCTGAAATTCAGTATGCTAGGACCCTTGCACGGCGGGCTGAACGATCAGTGGACTTTTTAGCTACTCAAGATGAATCAATAACAGCATCAATTTTACGGTATACAAATAGATTGTCTGATTACTTGTTTGCAATGGCTCGTTATGTGAATTGGCAAGCAGGTATATCGGAAAAACAGGTATAAATAAAGAACTTAGTTCAAAGGTTAGATAATTTACCTGTTGGATTATAAAGAAATCTAACAGTAGAGTTGGGTCATATTACAAAATAGAGGGGCCGGGTCAAAAGTTATAATTTGAACCGGCTCCCCTATTTACTCCATATAAATTTGTTCCATAAGTCAAAATTTTCCATCTGATTTTGAATTACTCATAGCAAAGTACGCGAAATGTTTGCAATTCTGTATTAATACTCAAGTTTCCCGACTTATGCCACACTTCTTCTTTTTTGTACTTTATCCATTTTATAAGATGGACATATTAGTAACAGGTAGATTTTCTGTCTTTGATCTTGTAGTCACCGAAATAGCATAGGCTAAGTGATATTATTGGGTCAAGTTAATTCATATAGTGATTTCGGTATTCAGTAGGAGATATCCCAGATATTTTAGTAAACACATGATCAAAGTGACTCAAACTATGAAAACCCATGTCAAAAGCAATATGTGTAACTGGATAATCTGGTTTACTGATTAATACTGTTTGTGCCTCCCCAATTCGTCTTGAAATCAGGTAGTTGATGGGTGTACGTAAAAAATTATTTTTAAATTGATGCTGAATATATGAACGTGAGGAATTATTTTCCGTAGACAGGCAAGCAATATCTATGTTCTCCTGAAAATGACGGTCAATATATTGTTTGATTAAGGTAATTTTTTGTGTACCTTCACTAGGAACAATCAATTTTAGTCTTGAATAATTTTGGTAAATTAGCGAATTCAATTGTTGAATAATTAAATTCAATACTAGACTTTCAGCCATTTCTACTTGATTTGACCTTACCAAATGATAGGCATTTTGGGCTAATTCGGCAAGAATAGCAAAATCTTCTTCATCAAGATGCAACAAAAAACTTTTACCAAGCGTTGAAAAAATGTCACCATACAATCCAATACATATCGAAGGTAGGCAGTTTCCTTCTTCGTGAATAACTTCCTTGTTGTAGAAGAGAACATCATTAGCGTATACATTGAAAAAAGTATCCTCTAAGAAATAAGTATTTTGGCCATCTAAAATAAAAGTGATCTCAGATACTGTTTCATGTGAATGAGCTCCACGAAAAAAATAGTGTTCCTCGGTAGTTATTTTATAAATATAAGCCAAACAGCCTTTATCATTATTAAATTCGATTTCTTTATCATTTTGCCAAAAAACTTGTTTCATGAAGTTTCATCTCCTTCTAAATTTGCATAACATAAAAAGATGATTTAGATAAGCATTCAATAATAAAATTAAATGCTCACTAATTAACAAAATGCACAATATAACAATACCATTTCACTGATTATGATACTATGTATCCGTTACCAAGTCCAATTTTTAAACACCTTTAGTTTTAGATTTTATTGTGATTTATTTAATATAGGAGGCGAGAGTATGGGTCTATTAATCGGTTTAATCCCAGCATTAGGTTGGGGATTTCAGTCAATTGTTATGCAAAAGGTTGGTGGCAAATTTACCAACAAAGTAATGGGAATGGTAATTGGCACAACTATTATGGCAATCATTATTTTTATGTTCCATCGACCAGTTGTCACTGCTGATTTGCTTTGGGGATCAATTTTATGTGGAGTTTTCTGGAGCATCGGGCAAATCCTACAGGTTAAATCCTTTGACTTGCTCGACATTTCAATGGCAATGCCAATTAGTACTGGGGAACAATTGGTGGGGGCCTCGCTTTTTGGAGCCATCGTTTTTCATGAATGGACTAGCGGTTGGCAGTATGTTTTGGGTATTGCATCATTAATTATTATTATTATTGGAATTTGGTTGACTACTTTTCAGGAAAGTAAGGTTAACAAAAATAAAAATGTTAAAAGTGGTGTGATTATTTTAACCGTTTCATCACTTGGTTTTGTGGGTTATGCATTACTACCACAAATCTTCAACTTAAATGGGTGGGATGTTTTAATGCCGCAAGCAATCGCAATGCTGATTTCTACAAGTATTCTAGTTGCTTTTCAAAAGGATAATCAAATGTTTGGTAAAAAGACGTTTCAAAACTTGCTAACAGGTGCTTGTTTTGCTGCAGCTAATCTAGCAATTTTGTTTAGTAACGCAATGAATGGTGTGGTAGTTGGTTGGACACTTTCACAATTAAATGTTGTCGTTGCTACTGTTGGTGGGTTACTGATACTGCATGAACATAAAACTAAAAAAGAGTTGAAGTTTACATTGTTTGGATTAAGTCTCGTTGTCCTTGGTGCAATTATGATTGGAGTTACTAAACAATAGATTTAAGGAGGAATTTTAAATGTTAAGACTAGGTTTAGTTGGTTGTGGTGCAATCGCGCACACTCATACAGCAAATATTGTTAATAAATTAAAAGGCGCACAAATTACGTTTGTATTTGATGTTTTCTCAGCCGCAGCTCAAAAAATTGTTCGTGATTATAATTTGACAGCAAAAATTGCTTCTTCAATTGATGAGTTGGTAAATTCTGAGGAAGTTGATGCTGTCTTGGTTTGCAGTCGAAATGATGCACATGTTGAGCCAATCCTAGCGGCAATTAAGGCCCATAAACCAGTTTTTTCTGAAAAACCATTGGCTACTACCTATGAAGATTGTCAAAAAATTGTGGCAGCCGAAATTGAGGAAAATCAGCGCTTTTTGCAGGTTGGTTTCATGCGGCGTTATGATCCGTTCTACCAACAGTTAAAACAAACTATTGATGGTGGGAAAATTGGAAAACCTTTAATGGGATATTGTCGGCATTTTACTGCTGAACCAGCAACAAATTACTTTGAAACACCTAATATGATCAATGATGCTTTTATCCATGAGATTGACATTATTCATTGGCTGTTTGGTGATGATTATGTTTCTGTCCAAGTACAGTATGCTAGACAAAATTCTTTAAACAAAAATGATAATCTTGTTGATCCGCAAATAGCTACAGTAAAAATGAAACAAGGGGCTATCGTCAATACCTATTTAACTCAAAATTCGCAGTATGGGTATGATGTTAAGTGCCAAATTATTGGTGAAAAGGGAATCGCTGAATTACCAGATATGCCGAAATTGGAGATGCATTCAGTAGGCAAAATTTATCATGAAATTGATCATGATTGGACTTATCGCTTTGAGGAAGCATATCAACTTGAAATGCAAGATTTTATTGATCAGGCAACAAGACATGAGGCACCTGCTGGACCAACCGCATGGGATGGACTAGTTGCAGCTTTAACAGCGGATAATGCGGTCGAAAGTCAGCAAAGTCAGCAAGTTGTTGAAATTAAATTACCTGAACGACCTGTACTTTATCAATAAGGAGGTAAAATTATGACTGAAAAAAAACTAAAAATTGCTGTTGTTGGTCTAGGAACCAATGGCTCGATGCACTTTAAGCAGTTACAACACATGGACTCAGTCGAAATCATTGCTGTTGCCGATCCTTTGATCGAATCGCGAAAAGAAACACTTAATTTGTCAGGGATTCCGTTGTTGACTAAGGATTATCATGATATTTTAGTTAATGATGAAGTTGCAGCCATTTTCTTCTTTACACCTTCGTCACAGCATCTACAAAATATTGCAGATGCAGCCAAAGCACACAAAAATATTTTTTGTGAAAAACCTCTTTCAAAAGATGGATCAATCGCGGAATGTAAAGCAACCCTAGAAAAAGTAAAAGAGGCGGGAATTAAACTCCAAATTGGTTTTAATCGTCGCTTTGATCCACAATTCAAACAGATTCATGAACGGGTTAAAAATGGCGAGATTGGAACACCGCAAATTGTTAAAGTTGTTGCGCGTGATCCGTTTGTTATTCCCTATGATTTCATCAAGAACTCTGGTGGATTGATTCAGGATTTTACTGCTCATGATTTTGACATGTTACGTTATCAGGCTGGGAGTGATATTGATGAGGTCTTTATTGAATCATCGATCCTTATAGATCCCAAACTTGCAGAATTTGACGATGTTGATACTCTAACAGCTTCAGTCAAGTTTAAAAACGGGGCTTTAGGTTTGATTGATGAAAGCCGTAAGGCAGTTTATGGGTATGATCAAAGAGTAGAGGTTTTTGGGCCAAAGGGTATGCTGAAGGCCGAAAATGTTTCTAAATCAACTGTTGAATATTATAATGAACAAAATGTTGCTTTGAAAAAACCGCTTGATTATTACTTAAATCGTTTTGAAGAAGCATATCTAGAAGAAAAATCATTATTTGTTAAATCAGTACTTGAAGACTTGTCAGTTATCTGTACTGGTGAAGATGCTCTAAAAGCAATGTGTTGTTCTAATGCGGCTTTAGAATCGCAAAAAATTGGTCGACCGGTAAAAATCCAATATTAATGATTTGAGGGGACTCGCTGTAGATTTACAACAATACTCCGGTTTTCTTCATGTAATTGAACCATTATTTAAGTTTCAACAATTGTGTAAAGTAAAACAAATCTGACTTGTTAGCAAGTAAAAAGTGAGGCCATTGTTATGAAAAAAATAAAAATTGCGGTAATAGGTACAGGTAGAATCGGACAAATGCATATTGAGAATATTGCTAATTTAAGGGAATACTTTGAATTGATAGCGATTGCGGATTCATATAATGATCATCTGGAAGAGATTGCTGAGAAATATCAGATTCCGGTATTCACAAAAAATTATCAAGATGTTCTTACTAATAAGGATGTGGAGGCAGTGTTGATAGCTTCTTCAACTGATACACATGCCGAGATCATAATGGCCGCTGCAGAAAATGGTAAACATATTTTGTGTGAAAAGCCAATTGATACTGAAATAGAAAGAATAAAGAAAGTACTTGCAGTAGTAAAAGAGAAAAATGTCTTTCTTCAAATTGGTTTCAATCGTCGATTTGATCACAACTTCCATAAAATTCACGAGTATGTCACGAATGGATCTTTGGGAGATCCCCAAATCATAAAAGTTTCTTCCAGGGATCCTGAACCCCCTTCGCTTGAATATGTTAAAATTTCCGGTGGACTGTTTAGTGATATGATGATTCATGATTTTGATATGGTAAGGTATCTGAGCAACAGTGAAGTTACCGAAGTTTTTGCTAATGGAGCAGTTTTAGTTGATCCTAAAATTGGAGATGCTGGGGATATTGATACTGCGATTGTAACTTTAAAATTTGCCAACGGGGCTCTTGGTGTTATCGACAATAGCCGCCAAGCTATTTATGGCTATGATCAAAGAGCTGAAGTTTTTGGTTCCAAAGGACAGGCTTTTTCTGAAAATGATCGTTTAAGTAATGTCGAACTTGATAATGCTACAGGTGGGCATGTAGATAAAATTCCAGTCTTTTTTATTGAACGTTATACCCAAGCATATGTTGATGAACTTAAGGCTTTTTATGCGACTGTTACTGAACGCAAGGAACCTGCGATAACAGGATTCGATGGGCTTCAGGCTGTTAAAATTGCACAAGCTTGCCTAGAATCATTGAACACACACAAACCTGTAGTACTTAAATGACGAAACTAAAGATAACGACAATGCAACATACAGCGTTACAAGCAGTAAATGTAGATTCAAATTTTTGATTATCTTTTTTCGTCGCAGCCAGACTTAAAATAAAAGTAATCAGTGGTACGATACATGTTGTTGATTAATGCAGCAAATTACTTCGTTAACTAATAAGCGGTTTTATGTAAATAAAAACTAAATTTTTAGGGCTATATTACTTTTACCGAGCTTGAATAATTTGCCTTCCTGTCTCATTGATAGGGGGGCTGTTTGTTTGGAAACAACTACATGTTTTAGCTTTTAATGATATTTATCTCGCTAATAAGAATATACATATATATCAAAGTCATCTCAAATAATAGTAGAAGAGGGATAAAAAGTGGTGAATTATGTCTTTTACTTTTTATATATAAATATGATGGATTTCAATATTGTGTACAAAGAAAATTATTTGCCCTAGAATTAAAGTAGTAGACTTTTATTTTATTGTTGTGTAATTGAGTTTATAACGGAGAGGCGATTATTGATGGATAGTGACAACCAAGATAAGAGTCAAACCAGTTTTTTGAAATATTGTGTGTATGTTATTTCGCTGGGAGGCTTTTTATTTGGATATGATACGGGAGTTATTAATGGAGCTTTAGCATTTATGAGTAAGTCAACTGAGCTTAATCTAAACCCAACATTACAAGGTGTAGTTTCAAGTTCATTGATTCTGGGAGCTTGCATTGGAGCGTTAGGATGCGGCCGAGTTGCCGATCATATCGGGCGTCGGCGAACATTAAGACTTATTGCCATCGTATTTACGATTTCTACGATTTTATGTGCGTTTGCAATAAATTTTTGGTTGATGGCATCTTTTAGATTTATTCTGGGTGTTGCGGTTGGTGCAGCATCAGGCATTTCGCCAATGTATTTGGCAGAGATTTCTCCCAGAGCCGTCAGGACGGTCAACGTTAATAAAAATGCTATTGCAATTGTTCTAGGTCAGCTCGTTGCTTTTGTTGTTAATGCGATTTTAGGAAATGTTTGGGGAGATTGGTCTCCTATCTGGCGAGTAATGATTTTTTCAGCAAGTATCCCTGCAGTAATTCTATGGATTGGATCATTCAAAATTGCTAATAGTCCAATTTGGATTATGGCTGAGAAACAGTATAAAAAGGCCAAGGGTATTTTTAAGAAATTAGGCTTTAACAAACTAGCTTACAATAAGTTAAAGGAAAATTCTGTAGAGGAAGAGGAGACCGAAGTTTCATGGAAAAATATTTTAAAGAATAAGAGTCTATGTTATCTGCTGGTTTGCGGAATGTTGATTGCTTTAATTCAGCAAATCTCAGGTGTTAACGCGGTGATGTATTACGGTACCATATTGATGGAAAAGGTAGGAATGGGGCAAGGTGATTCTTTATATGCCAATATTTTAATTGGTTTTGTTTCACTTATCGCAAGTCTTGCAGGCACAAGATTGATTGACAGGTATAATCACAGAAAGATGCTTGTAGTAGGTTTGATAGGTAACGTTTTATTCTTATTTTTACTTGGAATGACTATGAAAACTGCATTATTTTCACAGATGGTTACTAATGTTTTGGTTCTGGTATTCTTGGCACTCTTTCTTGCGTGCCATCAAGGAATTGTCAGTCCGGTTACATGGTTAATTTTGACTGAGATTTTTCCAAATAGGATTAAAGCACGACTAATGTCCGTTTCTACGGCGACAGTATGGCTTTCTAATTTTGTGATTAGTCTGATTTTCCCAGTTCTTATATCTGTTGTTGGGACTGCAACGGCCTTCTTTGCATTTGCAATCACAAATAGTATAAGTATTGTTTTTTCAACGCTTGTTTTAAAAAATAACAAATTACGAAAAGCATACAAGGCAGGTATGGAATTAAAATAGTTAGTATCAGTAGATAAAGAAAGTAGGAGATATTATGGTTGAATTCTACATTAAAGATGAAGTAACTCATGAATTGCCCGCAAATGATTTGCCAAAATTTTACTCTTTTGGTGTACCTACATATACTAATTTGGGTGATCAAGCGGTGTCTTTGGCCCAAAAAAAGTATATTGAACATGAGTTTCCAGAATATCAATTCATTGAGATTCTGGAAGATGATAATGATGAGGGAATTGAAATAGTCAAAAAGGCTATTAGACCAGGTGACATTGTTTCATTTGTTGGCGGAGGGAATATGGGCAGCTTGTATACTGACCATGAAGAGGCTCGTCGCAAAGTATTTTCAACATTTGTTGATAATCTGACAATTTCATTTCCACAATCAATGCATTTTGAAGATAACGAACATGGTAAGGCTGAAGAAAAGCTGAGTCAAGAAGCCTATGCAAAGAATCCGCATCTTTTTCTAATTGCACGGGATGCACAGAGCTATCATCGGATGCAGACAACTTTTAAAAATAAGGTCTTGTTTACACCTGATATGGTTTTGTATATGAAACCTGTGAAACATGAGGTTGAGAGGTCGAGTGCACTGATCGTGTTGCGGCATGACAGCGAAAAAATTGTGAAGCAAGAAACTGTTGATGGAATAAAAAATATGTTGAGTGAGAATCATAGCGTAGACGAAACAGACACAGTTCTTGACACGGTCAAGCGAATTACTCCGATTAATCGCGAAAAATTGTTCAAACAGGAGTTGGAACTCTTCGCAAAACAAGAGATTATTGTGACCGATAGGTGGCATGCAATGGTATTCTCTGTATTGACAGGTACGCCTTGCTTATTGTTTGGAAATAGTTATGGTAAAGGGAAACACGCTTATTTTGATTGGTTAGAGCATATTAATTGGGTAAGCTATACTGATGAGGACGATCTGGAGAGGATTCAACAGCAAATCAATGAGCTTATGCAAGTTCAAACACATGAATACGATATTAAGGATGATTTCAATCAACTAAGACATGTAATACAGTTAAATTCAAATAAGTATGATCTATAATTTTTCAGAGGAGAATCCATCTCTGATAAAGACCCAAAAAATACCATAAATAAATAATAGTAATAAATTCTGAGAAGTTTGGTAATTAAAGATGAGAATTAATTCACCGACAGCGAAGAAAACTGAGCAGGTAATATATGCGGATTTAAAATAATCACGATTTTTTGATTTGTAGGCATCATGTTTTTTCTCGAACAGATGAAAAAAGATGAGTAAAAATAAAATTAGAATTATAGATATAGCCAGGGCTAGGGAAATTGAATTTTTAAAAAAAAGTAGCATAGGAACAAAAGCCAGAAAGTATATATTAGCATAAAGGCCATATTTCCAATCAAATGTTACTTTTTTTCTATTGTTTTTCATTTATAACTCCCCCTTTAACCTATTCTATATTATATCTTTGGATTCAAAATTAGTGAAGTAATTATTTAAAGAAATAATTCTTTTCCGAGAGAATAAGAAATAAGATTCAGGTCAAAATGTAATTTCTTGACCTGAATCTTATTTCTTATATATGGATATGTTTCATAAGTTGAGTTTTCCAGTTAGTCTTCAATCACTCATACAACTCATACAATTAGTGAGGCATAACAACTATTAGTGGTTTATACCTATAAATTCTCCCAAGCAGCCGATCCGATTGTTGGGAAAATATGGATAATTCTTTCAACTTGTTCAGGGGTTAGCTTTAGTTCAATTGCCGGTAACAGAGTGTTAATAACATCCTCAGCATGATTACTTATTTCTGTCGCACCCACAAGCTGGTGAGACTTGGTGTAGATTAATTTATTTTCACCAAATGTTTCTTTTTCAACATTACGATACCAATTATCTAAAACATTGTTCGTTGAAACAGTTAAATTATCATCCTCGGCCGCTTCTTCCGGTGTAATACCAATTCTTGCAATTCTAGGGGTAGTGAAAACGGTTGAAGGAATTGCCGGATAGACAATCGGTTGTTTTGTTGCACCGGTGAAGGTCTTCATCAGATAAAGTGATTCGAAAATAGCAGTAGGAGTTAGCTTGGGCTGATTCTTCTTTATAACATCACCGCTCGCATAAATATGGGGAATAGTTGTTTGTAAGTAGTCGTTTACAATAATTCCATCCTTGTCATAGTCCACTCCAATTTCTTCTAGACCAAGACTTGTTGTGTTGGGAATGCGCCCAGTTGCATCTAAAATCCAATCAGCTTCGATTTTTTCCGTATCATTGTAATGAATGGTTTTATTACCAAAGTCATCTGAAAATGAGTTAATGTTTGCATTTTTGATAAAACCTACGCCAGCATCACTGAGTTTGGTAATTATTTTTTCTACAAAAGGTTGATGAAATCTTCTTAATGCTTTATCTGCACGCATAATAACTGTGACTTGAGAGCCAAATGCAGATGCGATTGAAGCAAATTCCATTCCAATGTATCCCGCACCAATAATAGCGATACGCTTAGGCAACTTTTTTAAATTCATAAAGGCATTGCTGTTATTTACAATTTGACGACCTGGTAAATCAAGTTGATGCGGATGCATGCCAGTAGCAATCACAAATTTTTCTGCAGAGATTTTCTTTCCATTCACTATAATAGTGTGAGAATCGATAAAATGTCCGCGACCTTTAATCAGGGTAATCCCGTTATTTTTCATTAAATCAGCGATAAATTCAGGAAGAGCATCGATTACTTCATGCTTGTGTGCAACTGTATTTTGCCAATTCAGCGTTAAAGATGGATTGACAAGCCCTTGCATCTCACTTACCTGATTAGCGAGTGCAGCGGGAGCTTCAAGTGTGATTTTTGCATTGCACCCTCGGTTAGGACAAGTACCACCAACCAATCCGCTTTCAACAACAGCAACTTTGACACCTTGTGCAGCTAGTGGAATTGCACCATCGAATGTACCATGACCACTTCCAAGATATAAGACATCGTAGTCATAAGAATTTGTGGACATAAAAAGACCTCCTCGCTTTAAACAGACAGTTACTAGTTAATATAACCATATCGCAGCGGGAGGTCTTAAACAAAATAAATGCCTAGTTATTTTGCTGATTGTGCACTCAAAAAAGTTATTGCGAAATCTTGATAAAAATCAATTGCTTTTAGGTAAGAATCAATAGCAACGTACTCGTTGCTTTGATGTGAAGTATTGGAACCTGGTCCTATAACGATACTGTTGAATGAACCTTTTGCCTGCAAGAACTCTGCACCATCATTAGCGCCTAAACTACCAGTAATTGCTGCTGGTTTTTCCCAATATTTTGAATGAACCTTCTTAGCAATTTGAATTATCGGTGAGTCAGGACTACCGGGAATGGCTTCTTCAGGAAAACTATATGTGATTGCGAGACTAAAGCCCTTCTGTTTATTTAGTTCGGCAATAATTTGCTCAAGTTCTGCATAAAATAATTTGTTCGGATATTGAGGAATCGTACGGATATTTCCCAAAAGTTCTGCGTAGGAAGGAATATTGTTAACCTGTTCGCCACCGTGGATAAACGTAATATTGTGGGTAACACCACCAAGAACTTCATCTGTTGCAGTAAATTTAGCCAAACGAGCTTTTGCAAGTTTGTAGAACTCAACTAAGTTATCGATTGCATTGATTCCATATTGTGGGCGAGCGCTATGAGCAGATTTCCCTTTGGAAGTTACTTTGTAATCAATCACCCCGCGGGCTGTATAAACAATTCTTTGCATGTTATCAGTTGGTTCTGCGATTAATAACCCGGCTAATTTATCTGCATAGCCCAGCTTGGTTAGCTGAGCAGCGCCATACTCGCCAGTTTCTTCACCGACTGTTGCTAGAAGTCGAATTTGGCCAGGAAGTTCGCTCTTTTTTTCGAGTAATTCAAGCAATGCAACAACCAAAGCTGCTAAGCCACCTTTCATGTCAGCAGCACCACGTCCAAAAACACAATTGTTCTTGATTGTTGGTTCGAAAGGTGCAGTTGACCAGTCAGTTAGATTGCCAGGTGCAACAACATCCATATGTCCAGAATATCCCAAGATGGGTCCAGAATTGCCAATAGTTATTACCAAATTATCACGGTGAGGAGCGTAAGAAACTTTTTCGATCTTTGCAGTCGAATAGTTAGCAAAAAGTGATGCAATATAATCGGCCACCTCTGTCTCATTATCATTAACTGACTCAATTGCCAAAATTTTTTTTAAAATTTCAATTTTTGCTTTTTTATCCATTTTTAATCACCAGTCATTCTTCATATTTGTATGATAGTATTATAGCACCTAAATGCATAAAAATTAATTTTAAAATCAATTTATCGATACTATTGAGTAAAAATGTCGTTTATCAAATTACATAGTGAATATATATGTAATCGACAAAAAACTGAATCAAAATATTATTCTTGATTCAGCTTCATTTTTGTTATTCTTTGTAGTTTTAAAAGACAGTAGCTATATTTTTAATGTTTGTCCAACATAAATTAGGCTAGTGTTGGAAATGCTGTTCAAAGAAGCCAGCTTGCTAACAGTAGTACCATATGCTTTAGCGATAGCAGACAGAGTATCACCCGATTTAACAGTGTAAGTTGACGCTGAACCGGAACTAGTTGACGAAGAAGACGAGCTAGCGCTGGATGATGTTGCTGTTGAACTACTGCTCAGTTTTAAGACTTGTCCAACATAAATCAGACTAGTATTAGAAATGCTGTTCAAAGAAGCAAGAGCACTAACGGTAGTGCCGTAAGTTTTGGCAATACTGGATAAGGTATCACCTGATTTTATTGTGTAGGTTGCCGAAGAACTAGAACTAGTTGCCGAAGAAGTCGTTGAACTAGAACCGGACGACGATGCTGAACTAGAACTACTGTTTAGTTTTAAGACTTGCCCAACGTAAATCAGACTAGTGTTAGAAATGCTGTTCAAGGAAGCAATAGTGCTAACAGTAGTGCCATAAGCTTTAGCAATGGCGGACAAGGTATCACCTGACTTAACGGTGTAAGTTGATGCCAAGCTAGTTGCCGAGGAAGTCGTTGAACTAGAACTGGATGTTGCTGAACTAGAACTACTGTTTAGTTTTAAGACTTGCCCGACGTAAATCAGACTAGTGTTAGAAATGCTGTTCAAGGAAGCGAGCGCACTAACGGTGGTTCCGTAAGTTTTAGCAATGGCGGACAAGGTATCACCTGACTTAACGGTGTAAGTAGATGCCGAGCTAGTTGCCGAGGAAGTCGTTGAACTAGAACTGGATGTTGTTGAACTAGAACTACTGTTTAATTTTAAGACTTGTCCAACATAAATCAGACTAGTGTTAGAAATGCTGTTCAAGGAAGCGAGCGCACTAACAGTAGTGCTGTAAGTTTTAGCAATGGCGGACAAGGTATCACCTGATTTAACAGTATAAGTAGATGCCGAACTAGTTGACGAAGAAGTCGTTGAACTAGAACTACTCTTTAGTTTCAAGACCTGCCCCACATAGATCAGATTCGTGTTAGAAATGCTGTTCAAGGAAGCGAGTGCACTAACAGTAGTGCTGTAAGTTTTAGCAATGGAAGACAAGGTATCTCCCGATTTGACAGTATAGGTAGTCGCTGAACTGGAACTAGACGCAGATGGCGTAGAAGTAGATGAACTGGATGAAGAAGTTGTTGTTCCACTGTATTCGAATGCCAATTCATCCCAAGCGGTCAAGTTATATTCCTCTATTAGTTCTTCAAGCTTTGAGGTATAGTCAACATCAGTTGCATATCCATCTTCATAAATCAATGTTGCAACGGTATCTGCATCGGTCTCTCCAACTAAGTTACTGTATCTGGAGCTACTTGCTAATAATTCAGAATGGTCAGTTATACTGTCATTGTCGCTATCGTATACACGAAATTCGGCATACACCGTATGATAAGAGCCACTGTAATATTCAGAAGTTTTCAGCGTTACTGTTGTTCCAGTCCAAGAACTACCAGCTTTGATACCAAATAAGTTGTGGTATGTACTAGCTAATGATGATGTTCCCCAGCTACTTTCGAGAATTGCTTGGGCTGCAGTTACCGACGGAAGTATCTTATATTTAATCCATCCTTCAATTGCACCAGAAATGATTTCGTTAAGGAAAGAAGAGACTTTTGAGCTGTAAGTAGAGGTATTGGAAGCCTGAATTTTTTCAATCGCTGCTTCAAGCTCACTTTCTGTTAACGTTCCTGTCGTACTGGTTGTACTAGAAGTGCTAGTTGTTTCAGAAGCTTTAGTCGCGGCAGAACTAGAAGTAGAACTTACACTGGAAGAAGTGGCAGCAGACTCAGTACTTTGAGAGCTGGCAGCGCTACTTGACTCAGAAGTTTGACTAGCATCGGAGCTAGAGGTATCCGCTGAACTAGAAGTAGAACTTACATCGGAAGAAGTGGCAGCAGACTCAGTACTTTGAGAGCTGGCAGCGCTACTTGACTCAGAAGTTTGACTAGCATCGGAGCTAGAGGTATCCGCTGAACTAGAAGTAGAACTTACATCGGAAGAAGTGGCAGCAGACTCAGTACTTTGAGAGCTGGCAGCGCTACTTGACTCAGAAGTTTGACT
>NZ_JQAR01000006.1:0-18280 GCF_001437155.1 Liquorilactobacillus mali | reverse complement strand
AGCATCGGAGCTAGAGGTATCCGCTGAACTAGAAGTAGAACTTACATCGGAAGAAGTAGCAGCAGACTCAGTACCTTGAGAGCCAGCTGTACTACTTGACTCAGAAGTTTGACTAGCATCGGAGCTAGGGGTATCCACTGAACTAGAAGTAGAACTTACATCGGAAGAAGTGTTAGCAGACTCAGTACTTTGAGAGCTGGCCGCACTACTAGATTGAGAAACTTGGCTAGTGTCAGAACTTGAGCTATCCCCAGAGGCTGAAGTAGAGTTTGCACTAGAAGAATCATCAGTAGAGGCTGAGTCAGCGTTGCTTTGGGACCCAGATTCACTGGTTGATGATTGTGAAGCTTGATCAGTGTTAGAACTAGAGCTATCCCCAATTGAGCTCGAGTTAGAACTTGCACTAGAAGAATCGGCAGAACTAGAACTGCTAGAAGTACTACTACTTATCGTAGAACTAGTACTATCAGCCTTGACTGTCAACGTATGTAGCGGTTTCAATTGCAAACCGACAATGAAAGATGAAATTGTTATCATACTGTATATCCAGTATTTTCCAGACTTATACATTTTGTAATGAACCTTTTCGTTATGATGTTTACTCATGTTTTCCTCCTATAAAAGTATTTTTTCTCTAATAAACATCCCCAACTCTAAGAATATCACAAAAATCCTGTCAGATAATATATATGAAAGACTGTAACCTTAATGTAAAATAAAAGATTACTTAATGATTAAATTACCTATGTTCAAATACTTTTTATATATGATGTTCAAAAATATTTTTGGATTCATATGATAGTTGTATAAAGACAAACAATTCAGAAACTCAATAAACTCTGTTGATGAGAGTCGGTATTCAAGATTCCTTTTTGAAGAAATCTGTTGCTGTAATACTTGACGAGTATCCGCATTGGTATAAAATCTGTAGTTGGTTATATTAGTAATAAATTCATAGTTGTCCATTTATAATCCTTCACTCTCATTTGATTAGTTTTAAGATGAAAATAAGTTTTAAAATTTTCCTGTGTAAACATACACTGTGAAAGCTAGATAATTATTAGATTTAATTGCTTTTTCTATATTTTTTAAATAACCATTTTCCTTAAATCTGAAATTTTCAAAATAATCATTAATGATTTGACGCTGGATAACGAAGGTAGCTCTTTTGACTTGTCCACTGAGGAAACGAAATCTAATAAAGTTAGTGCACATTTGTTGTAAAGTAACTTTGTAAATACCCTCATTAAAACCTAGGTTCAATTTTTGCCTATCTGACAATAACTGTCGGGTTACCCACAATGAATCAATGACCTTTAATTTTGTTGCGGATATCGCAGTAATACCCCTTGGATTTCTGCGATATCTATAGACAATGTCTTTAACAGTACAAACAATGTGACTTTGATCGTAAACTAGATAGATTAACATCGTATCTTCGAACCAATAATCTACAGGGAAGGTAACCTCAGTGAATAAAGCACTATTATAGATTTTGCCCCAAGGATAGCCAGACAACTCATAAGGGTCAAACTGATTTTTATCTTGATAGTAAAATTCGCTGATAACACCAGAATTATTGAATTCTTGATAACCTCCAGCAACGATATCAGCCTTTTTTGCGAAAGCCTTGTCCAATAAAGTCTCTGCAAAACAGTCCTTCAGAATATCATCAGAATCAACAAAGCATAGATAGCTGGCGTTGATTGTTTTTAGGCCAGTATTTCTAGCCCCTGAAAATCCTTGATTTTTTTGGCTGGTAACAATTACATTATGTCTGTTAGTGTAGTTATTTAATATCTGTTTGGTCGAATCAGTTGAACCATCATCAATAATTTCGACTATTAAAGAATACCGTGTTTTTTGATTCAAGATAGAATCTACACATTCCTCAATTGTATCTTCAGCGTTATAAGCAGTAACGATTATTTTCAAATCGTAGGTATAATCGTTATTCTGCAAGATGTGTTTTTTGATTGCCGAATTTTGAGGATCTGGATTTAGTTTATTTAAATATTGAATAGCATATTCATAACTAGGTAGTCTTCGATTTTGTGTACTTAATGTTTCCAACAAGGTACGAATTTGTTTGATATTAAAAGAAAACTTCTGTAGAAGTACTACAGAAAATTGAAGCAAGGAAATATGAGTTAACTTAAATAGATATTTATTCAACAGTAAAAACCACCTTAGTTAAAATAGAAAAAAGGGTAAGAAAACTTATTTCAGGAATAATTCTAATCTTGAACTACTTTTTTGAAATTTCATGGACATTTTCTTAGACTTTTTGTTAAAAAGCATATAAGAATAGTTTTTCTGTTGATCAGTTAAAGATGAAAATGGGTTATTTACACACACCATGGAGAAGTCAATTAGAGTAAAATAAATTGTAAAAGGGAGGTTGAAAAATGATACATTATCGAATCTTTAATGATAAAGATGCTGAGGGAGTAGCAAAATTGGTTAGGCAAACAATGCTTACAACTAATATTAAAGATTATTCAAGGGAATATCTAGAGAATGATTTGCGAAATTTAACGGCTAAAGATTTTATAGAAAAAGGGAAGTTCTTTCATTGTTATGTGCTTGTAGATGACATAATAAATAAAATTGTCGCAGTTGGTTCAATTGGTCCCTACTGGGGCAAAGAAGATGAGAGCAGCTTTTTTAATATCTTTGTATTGCCTGAATATCAGAGACAAGGTATTGGACGCCAGCTTATTCAGGTATTAGAACAAGATTCCTATTTTAAGCGAGCAAAAAGAATCGAAATACCTGCTTCAATTACAGGATTAAAATTTTACCAAAAAATGGGATATACTTTTAAAAATGGCGTGGATAAACTTGATGAGGAAAAATTATACCGACTTGAAAAGTTTCGAAATATTAGGCACTAAGTTTTCCTGCTACTTTGGCCATTAACCAGTGGATAAGCTTGAGGTTACCTATAAAGAAAACAAACATTATAAAGATAACGACAATCCACTGCCAAAGTGGTGAATATGTTAGTTTGATTAGATTAAGTAAATAGGCAATAGTTACAGGAATTTCAACAATAGCTGTTACAACACCAGGTACATAAGTGCGTTTAATCAGTGAAAAAACAATATGCATTATGAGATGGAGAAAATATGGAATGGTAGCGGCAACTATTAATAGTGGATAATTAATCCAATAGGCTATGGCGGAAAGTGCTATATATATACAAAATTCCTCCCAAATTCCAGCAGATAATATATCTGAGCGATCGACACCGCCAAATAATGTGCGTCCGTAAATATTCGGATCATTTCTTTGTAACCAATGCGGTACAAAAACTAATTCTTCAAAGTCGTGAAACATAAATAATAATGGTAATAACCAGTATGAAACCCAAATTGTCATAGTGATGACCTCCTATACTTGTAGTGTATTATGATTTTCATGCATAATAAATACAAATAGCGTATGTGCCATAAAAAGGGGGAGATTGTGCCATGACTAGGAACAAAATTATTGAGCAATCGAAGAGTGCCTTTGCTGAAGGATTGTTTTGTTTGTTAAAAAATGAAGACTTTGAGAATATTACAATCAAGCAGTTAACTTTGGAATCAGGATATTCACGAAGAACTTATTATCGTTACTTTGGTAGTAAGACAGCAATTCTAGATGAAATGTTTTTAAAATACTTGCATAGTTACCGAGAGTGTTTATTAAGTACGCCGATTAGGCCAGAAGATATTTCTAAACGCTTTATTAATTTTCTTTGGCCGTATCATCAGAGAGTAGCACTACTGGCTCAGCAAAATTTACTTATTCCACTACTGACACGACACATCTCAACAATTGCAAATACTCTTTTGGATATAAAAGTTCCATGGAGACAAAAGAAGAGCGATAATCGGCAATATTATTATGTCATTATCTACTCAATTGGTGGGTTTTGTGTACTTTTGGATACTATTTTTAAGGACGATCTACCTGAAAAGCCACAACAAATCAGCGAGGCATTAAATTCTGCATTAGCAGAGATTGCACTCCAAGTGAATAAGCAGTAACCATTACTTTAAATAGTCGACCTCAGAAAAATTGAAAACTTCACTTAATTCCTCTGTGGACAAATATTTTGTAAGGTAGTTTTTCTCATTTTTTAAAAAATCTGTTTTGTGATTTGTCAGGTAGGTAATCAGGTTAGCTTTTTTTAACAGTCGGAGACCAAGCACTTTTTGATCCATTAAATATAGCGTTAACCCCTTTAGATTAAAGAGTCTTGCTTGGTGATAGTAATCCTTGTCATGATTACCAAAATAATTTTCTAGATGATTGACTAATGTGTGCGCCTCGTCAAAGCAATTATTAGCTAATAAATGTAAAATAACATTATTATAGATATAAAAAAGAATTGAGAAATTATCATGGCGAAAGTCGTCATAAATAATTTCTTTTTTTTGCAACTCTTTGAACAAATTGAGCATTATTGGTAATTCCAGAAACGAAATGGCATGCCCAAATAAATAAAGCTCAAAAAAAGTCCAGTTGTCGATTTTTTGAAAGTAGCTAACCAGTATCGCTAGTTCATCTTCCGTGACAGTTCCTTCTCCTAGAGTTGTTAACATCATTTTTAATTGAATAGTCTGTAAATTAGCAAATTTACCCTGCTTTTTTTGCCATTCGGACAGATATTTTTTTAGCTGAGCAGCATTTCCTTCTTGATATGCCTGCTGAAAAGCTGGTAATAAATCATTATTGGTAGTGTTCTTTTGTTGATACAAAAATTCAAATTCGGATAATTGAACATTGATTCTGTTTAGCAATTCTAATAAGTGACTGAAGGAAATGTCTGTTAACCCATTCTCAAAGCGAGACAAAAAAGGAACAGAGACAATACCTTGGCAGGCTTCTTTAAGAGTTATGTGTTTTGTTTGTCTAAAATATTTGAATACTTTGCCTATTTTCATTATTTTTAACCTATATGCAACTTTTTATTTCTCATTCTAAGATGCTTGTATTATAAAAGCAATCATTAAATCATTTGAGGGGTAAATAATTTGTTCATAAAAAATCGTAATTTTAGTTATCTTTGTATGGCTTTTTTAATTTCATCAATTGGTGATTGGTTATACCGTTTAGCATTACCAATTATTATTCTTTCCAAAACCGATTCAGCTTATCATGCCGCCACTGCTTTTGGTGTCTCTTTTATTCCGTGGATAATCTTTTCACTATTGGGTGGTAGTCTAGCCGATAATTATGCTAAAAAGAAAATTCTTATTATTGGAAATCTTTTTGCTGCATCAGCCGTTCCATTGCTGCTTTTTATTTTAATGGAGAAACAGATTAACTTTGCACTTTTATATTCAGCAGTCTTTGTACTATCTTCAGTTGACCCGTTGATCCATCCGAGCTTTCAGAGTATTATTCCAGAAATAATTGAAGATAATCACTTTGCTGAGGCCAATGCAGCGATTCAAACGATTGATAATACTCTGTCAATTATGGGGCCATTAATTGGTGGATCATTGGTGGCATTTCTTGGTAACTACAATGCCTTGTGGATTGATCTTATTTCTTTTTTGATGACTGCGGTAATATTGACTCGGCTTCCAAGCGTTAAAAGCAAAGAAATTAAAATCGGTTTAGCGATTAAAGAGTTGGCATCTGATGTTTTTGAGGGTGCAAGCTACAGCTTTCGTGAAAAAGTAATCTTTAGTGGTTCAGTAATGTTCCTTTTTACCAATTTTGCTCTGAATATGTTTGAAGCAAACTTTATTTATTATATGACTAAGTCATTGAACTATCCGATTTTTGAAGCCACTTTGGCTATGTCAATCGGTGGTATTGGCTCATTAATTGCCGGCTTTGGCGGAAGCAGGATTGTTAATCATTTTAGGGCAGGAATTTTGTTATCCTCCAGTACCATTATGGCAGGGTTGAGTACTTTGCTGTTACTGCTAAGCACTAATTATATTTATATTGGGTTTGTCTTAGGGGTCATCAGTTTTTTTGGAACAATCAATGTCATTACTTATTTTACCCTGCGCCAAAAGACGGTCTCAAAGAGAATTTTGGGGCGAGTCGTTTCTGTTACACGAATGGTTTCTTATGCTTCAATTCCTGTTGGTTCATGGTTTGGTGGGGTCCTGTTGGCTCATGGACAATCAATGTTCACGGTTATTCTACTTGCAGGAATCATTCGAACCTTGACAGGTATTGGAGCAAAGTTTTCACCATTGGGTAGGGAATGACTTTCCTACGGATTGGGTCAAAAGTTGAACTTTTTCTGCTTATTTCGAATGAGCGTGTTTCAAGCCCTTATTACAAGTCATTTCATTACATTACGAAAAAGTTGTTACTGTTGGGCTGGATTGAAATGATTCAATTAAAGCCGAGTGAACGGTTAATTTGATAACAACATTATTATTAAAATCCTCAGACAAGTCTTTTATCTCTGGATGCGCAACAATTTCTGTGAGCATCTCATTACCTTCAATAATTTCTGAATCAATGTTATTTGAACTAATTCTCATCCCTGTTTTTTCGTCAAACCAAGTAGTTAACGATGCAATTCCGTTTTGCCTAATATTTCTGACACGATTCGTTTTACTGTCAGTCATGATATACAAGGTGTTATCTTCTGTTTTTGACTGCTTAAAAGTAATAATACTTGAGCTTATAGTTTCATTTTGAGAAATTGTTGATAAAACTATAATGTTGTCTAGTTTGTTCAAAATATTTCTAAATTCACTGTTGTTTTCGGTGGACTTTTCCACATTAAACTTTTTATGTTGTTTAAGGATTGTCAATATAGTCAAAGGTATCACTAAAATAATATAGCCCACTAAAGATAAAACAAAAGATTGTGCGAAGTATCCCCTAATTCCAAAGTATGAAACAAAAAACATTGATATAAAAATTGTTAGTAAGAATATTAAAAACAACTGTATAAACCTTTTGGCGTACATCACATATTACCTCCCTTTTCAATTTTACTTGATTATATTGCATTGGCATTAAATAATACCCACAAAAAATGCTAGAGTACCTTCACCTATTTTAGCATTTTTTGAGTTTGCAGAATTAATGCAAGGATATCCGAAAAATTTTGATTTACAGAACAATTTTATCCAAAACAAGAATAAATAGAAGGGCAGGGTCAAAAGTTAAATCTTGACCCAACCCCATTCTTCATTTTATTTTTTATTAAAGACTTCTTTGGCAATTGAAACTGCATTCAAAACTCGGGGGAACCCGACATAAGATAAGCAATGAACAAAGGTCTCAGTTATTTCATCACGTGTTATCCCAACATTTAAAGCGCCTTGGATATGAATACGAAGCTGACTGGAAGTATCTCCCTGTGCCAGTAATGCGGTAATCGTAATCATTTCTCGCTGTTTCATATCTAAAACATCTCGTGTTTTTGCCTCCTCAAATGCTAGGAGTGTTTTTTGGTCCAAAATAGGAGCAATATCTGCTAAACTATCTGATACCGATTGACTTGCTTCCTTTCCAATAACTGCCTCACGAACTTGTAATCCACTTTCGTATTTATCCAAAATATTTCCTCCTTCTATGTGATAAAATCACTATAAACTATCAAGCTAACTTGATAGCAAGAAGGAATTAAAAGGAGGACATAAAAAGATGCCTAAAACATACAGAATATCTGAGATTTCGAATATGACTGGACTTCCGCTTTCGACTTTACGCTACTACGAAGACTTAGGACTACTGAAACCCGCACGCAATACTAATAATTACCGTGTTTTTACAGAGCAAGATTTGAACTGGATTGGATTCATTAGTCGAGCAAAGGCGACAGGAATGTCACTTTCCAAAATTATTGAATATTCTAAGTTGCGCGAACGAGGGCACGAAACAATTAAAGAAAGGATGACTATTTTAGAACAACAGGAACAGGTATTATATGCGCAGCAACAGGAGATACAAACACATATTAATTTTCTAAAAAATAAAAAACGGCATTATGCACAATTAATGGTTAAATATAAGAAACCCTAGACAGTTAATTATCATTGAAAGAGTTAATCAGCTTATGATGTTTGCTCCAGATAAAGGCTTTTACGACACCCAGAATTTTTGTTTTTGGCACAAAGCCATAATAACGGCTATCATTCGAGATTTTGCGGTTATCACCAAGGACGAAATACTTGCCCTTGGGTACAGTGAAACTTTTATTTGTGCCCAAAGTTACTCCTTGAGCAGGCGACAAAGCAGTTGAGAGCGTCAGTGTTCCAATGGATTGCTGCTTTTTTGAGATATATGCTTGCGAAACCAGCTTGTTATTTACATATAGCGTACCATTATTTCTGTATTCAATTTTATCACCAGGCAGCCCAATTACACGCTTGATATATTTAGTCTTGGGAGTAACGTTTGGTTCCTGGGTGTCAACACCATAAGCATTGAAAATAATGATTGAATTCCGTTTGATTTTTGCTGTTTTCAATAAGGCAACATGTTCACCTGCTTGCAGATTTGGAGCCATAGAATCACCAACAACATTTGCAAAACTGAATAGGAAAGTCTTGACGATAAAGGCGAGTATGAGACCAATCATGATCGGCCATACCCAGCTCATAATATTTTTAAAAGTAGTCACTTGTTATCCCCCTCAATGTTCTTGTGCAAATATGTTTTATAGATTAAAATGCTTTGATTAGTTTTGAATTATCCATAATAAGAAGTGTGCTATGTCCAAAATTTATGTCTAGTACTCAAATTTTAACGATATGGTGCACAATTGCTATCTGTTTTTCATTCTAGGCCATATTTTATGCTTTTGTCTAGTTGGATTAGAATGGAGAAGATATTTTAACTGATGTTAGATAGAATATGATATTATGCAGTATGAAATTAGAATGTACAAATTGTAATAAACAAGAGTTTAAGGTGATAAGTAAATGAATATAGAAGTAGTATGTGCCATAGTCTTAAATGAAGAAAAACAGATTTTTGCAGGGAAAAGAAAAGCTAGGAGTTTAGCAGGTTACTGGGAATTTCCAGGTGGCAAAGTCGAAAAGGCTGAAGGAATAAAGCAAGCCCTTGAGCGGGAAATAATGGAAGAACTTGATGTGGCAATTACTATTGGTTCAGTGGTAATCCCAACATATTCATATCACTATCAATCTGGAGACGTGAACTTGCATTTTTATTTTGCACGTCCAGTGACCAAGATGATCAAACCGAAAATCTATGAAGAATATGCATGGTTATCAATTCAGCAGTTAAGAGACAAGAACTGGTTGCCGGCAAATCAAAGGGTACTCGAGAAATTAAGTAAATGTGATCTAAACAAGGTGGAATTTAATGAATAATGAAGAGATTAAGAAAAATCTTTTACTAGCTGCAACAGTTGGATTTTTGGACGATAGCCAACCAGGGGCTACCAGTGAACTATTGCCACAATTAGTGAGTAATCAACCACATGATACAATGTGGGAACATATCAGGTATGAATTGCAAACTTGTCAAAGTTTTTCCTTTGCGCTTGCATTTATCACGGAAGATGCACTAACTCCATTGAAAGTAGTTTTGTCTGATTTGGCAGCTAAGGGGGTGTCAGGAAGAATTTTGACCTCGGATTATTTGGTGTTTAATCAACCGAAGATCTTTGAAGAATTGCTCAAGATTCCAAATATTACGGTTAAAATTGTCACACAACCTGGTTTCCATGCGAAAGGATATCTTTTTGAGCATACTGATTACTATTCGATGATTATCGGCAGCTCAAATTTGACACGCGCAGCATTATTACGAAATGTCGAGTGGAATCTTCATTTTTCAGCATTCAAAGATGGTGCAGTGACCAAACAGATTGTGAATCAATTGGAGGTTGAGTGGCAACAAGCGGTCAAACTTACTAATCGGTGGATCGAAGAATATCGCCATACATACGATAATGCTCAGCAAGGGAGAGCTACTCTGAATTCAGTAAATCAGACAAGTAATAATGAGCTTGCGGTTGTTCCTAATAAGATGCAGAGGGAAGCTTTAATCGAACTAGCAAAATTACGTGCTGCGAATGAGCAAAGAGGACTGGTAATTTCTGCAACAGGTACTGGGAAAACTTTTTTGGCTGCGCTTGATGTACAACAAGTCAAGCCAAATAAGATGCTTTTTGTGGTTCATCGTGAACAGATTCTCCAAAAGTCAATGGCCAGCTTCAAACGTGTTCTGGGAGGAAAGGACAGCGATTATGGGATTTTGTCAGGTAATCGCAATGAAAGGCAGGCTAGGTATTTGTTTGCAACTCTGCAAACACTTTCCAAGGAGAGTGTTTTAAACAGTTTTGCACCAGATCAGTTTGATTACCTTCTAATTGATGAAGCACATCGTAGCGGTTCTGAGACATACAGGCGAATTTTGGATTATTTTACACCAGCTTTTTGTTTAGGGATGACAGCGACACCCGAAAGGACAGACGATTTCAGCATCTATCAGTTATTTGATTACAATATTGCCTATGAAATTCGGCTGCAGGATGCGCTGGAGGAGCAGATGCTGACTCCTTTTCATTATGTGGGGATTCAAGACTATGAATATAATGGCAAGCTGATTGATGACAAGTCACCTTTGAGATTATTAGTTGCAAAAGAACGGGTTGATTATGTTTTAAAACAACTTGAGTATTACGGATATTCAGGCAAACGAGTCCATGGCCTTATTTTTTGCAGTAATGTACTTGAAGCGAAGGAAATTGCTCTGCTTCTGACGAAGAAGGGGCACCCAGCAATTGGCCTGGATGGGAGTGATTCAATCAGTCGGCGTAATCAAGTAGTTGCTCAGCTTGAGAAGGGACAGATCGAATATATTGTGACAGTGGATATTTTCAATGAAGGAATTGATATTCCGTGTTTGAACCAAGTCGTAATGCTTAGAAATACGCAATCAAGTATTGTGTTTATTCAGCAACTAGGCAGAGGTCTACGAAAATATCCAGGAAAAGAATTTTTGACGATCATTGATTTCATTGGAAACTATAAGAATAACTACTTAATTCCTACGGCACTGACGGGGGATATTACGCGCAGTAAGGATAATGCTCGTTCAGATTTGGCATTGCAGCCAATTATGGGATTATCAACGATTAATTTCACAGAAGTTGCAAGACAACGGATATATGATGCAATTCAAGTCGCCAAGTTAGATGCTTTTGCGACTTTACGTGCAGACTACCAAGAACTCAAACAAAAGTTGGGCAGGATCCCCTTATTAATTGATTTTCAAAGGTACGGCGGAGTCGATGCAGAAGTATTTGCTGAGAATAATCAACTTGATAGTTACGCGAGTTTCTTAAGCAAGATGAAAGAACCAATCAATTTATCTGAGTATGAAGAAAAAGTATTGAGTTTTGTAACCAAAGAATTGATCAATGGGATGAGAAGGCATGAGCTTCTGTTATTGAAGTTGCTGTTGGAAAAAAAGAGTGTGACGGATAAGGACTTCGTAAGGACATTGCACCAAAATAATTGTTATGTAAATGCGGCTGTAATGCAGTCAGTTGATGATATTTTAAGCTTGAGCTTTTTTGATATCAAGGCAGGTAGAGAAAATAAAGCTGAGAAGTATGGTAGCACCCCTATCGTAGAGCATCTTGAGGGAAAATATAAACTTAATTCTATGGTTAGTGGAAGCTTACAAGTAGAAAGCAATTTTAGAAATTTATTTGTTGATGTTATCACAACTGGACTGTATAAAGCAGACAACTTTAGGGCAGATCAGCCTTTCACATATTATCAGAAATATTCCCGCAAAGATGTTTGTCGGCTTTTGAATTGGAGTAAGGATGTGAGTGCCCCAATGTATGGCTATCGTGTGGGTAAAGATACTTGTCCAATTTTTATTACTTACGAAAAAGATAACCCAGCAAAAAATCGCAGTGCACGCTATGAAAATGAATTTTTTAATACAGGATTAATTAAATGGTATACCAGAAGCCCAAGACATATTGACTCAAAGGAAGTTCGACAACTGTTGGAACAAGATCTTAACGGTAATTTCAAAGTACAAATTCAACTGTTTCTCAAGAAGAGTGACGCTGAAGGAAAGAAATTTTATTACTTAGGAAGAGCTCAGGCTGTTTTAGATTCTGTAAGAGAACAATTGATTAATCAAGACAATAAACGTCCTAAAGCTGTAGTTTCTATGAATTTGAAGCTGAATGAACCAATAAAGTATAGTCATTTTATAAATATCACAAAAAAATAGAAGTATCTGTTGCTTTGTGATATTAATATGATATCATAATGTTATCGATAGATTGAAAGATTGTGAGGTGGTTCCAGTGGATGATATGGCGACTTTTTTGTTGAGATTGCCTAGAGAATTAAAAAGCAAACTTGAGGCAAAAGCGAAAGAACAAAATCGAAGTGTGAACAGTCTATTGCAGACAATGATTGAAGAGTTTCTAAATGGTAAGAAACAGGCATCTGTCTCGCTAGAAAATCGACAATTTATTGGACAGGTTGTAGAGAATCGACAAATTGATCCAGATAATGGGCTTGTTCAAGTAAATGGAATCTATTATCGCTACTTGATTGAAAGTAATCTGGAATTCGATTCGAAATTAAATTATATCGTAATTGAGGCCAACGGGAATATTTTGACACTACGTCCAATGGTGCATTGATTATGAGTATGGGGGAATTTAAATGTTTGGAATAAAGATCGTACAACAAAACTGTCAAGGTCTTGTGGAGACACTAGGGAAATATCGACGCAATGTTGATGCGGGACTACACTTTTATGTTCCTGTTTTCCAAAGAATTCAGACAGTCAACTTGGCAATGCGTCCTTTGCAACTATCGCAATACTCTGTGATTACGAAGGATAATGCGGATATTCAAGCCAGTGTTACCTTGAACTATCATGTTACAGATGCAAAAAAGTATGTCTATGAGAATACAGATTCAGTGGAATCAATGGCACAATTAGTAAGAGGTCATTTGCGTGATATTATTGGACGTCTAGAATTGACGGATGCACTGGGCTCAACATCTAAGATTAATGCAGACTTGGCTGCTGCAATTGGAGATTTAACCAATGTCTATGGGATTAATGTTGATCGAGTAAATATTGATGAGTTAACACCATCAACTTCTATCCAAGAAGCAATGGACAAACAATTGACTGCCGATCGTGAACGAATTGCTACAATTGCGCGTGCTCAAGGTGAGGCACAAAATATTAAGCTGACGACCGATGCACGTAATCGTGCTCTCGTTGAAACTGCTCAGGCACAAGCACAGGCAACTAAGACACAGGCCGATGCAGAAAATTACCGGATCAATAAGATTCAAGAAAGTTTGACAGCTGTCAATGAGAATTATTTCAAGGATCAGAGCATTCACGCATTTACTGAATTGGCACAATCAAAGACTAACTTAGTGGTTATGTCAAAAGAAGATGTAACCACTTTGGGTCAAGTCCCAGTTATTAAGAAGATGTTGGATCAGGAGCATAATATCTAATAGGTAAGATTATGGAAGTTCTGTATGAACATGAAGCTATCGTTTCTGAATAAATTTTTATGGAATCTGAAATCGAGAGTGGACAATTATGGCATTAATCGTTAGAATTATCAAAATTATTTTTAGATTGATAGGATATTCAATAAACAGTGGGATATGTTTGTTTATAATTTTGCTTTATTTAGGACACCTGGATATTCTGACTTTACACTATAAATTTAATTTTTGGGATCTATATTTTTTTACAACCACCATACTGTTACCTTTTTTTAGGCTCATTTACAATAGTTGGTTTATCTCCACGAATAACAATCCCTCGTATCGTGGGAAGGCACTAGACACATACCATCAAGAAATGTCACGGCAACAAAAAGGTCAGAAATGGTCTTCTAAGGGGGTTTACGTTAATCCATGGGAATATACAACCCCATATACCCAGTCCTATGATAGTTCTTTGAACTGGGTATATAGTTTAGCAAAATGCCTATGCATGAGTATTCTTTTTATTATCTTTGCTCCACTGTTTTTAATTGTGGCATTTGTCCAGAAGATTAAAAAAGATAATGAAATTTAGTAGTACAACAGATTTTAAGAAAAAAATGATTTTTTCAAGAATTTCAAAGCAGAGAAGGTTGGATTTTCTCCTTTGACAAACTAAATAGAGAAACTGGGTCAGAAGATAATTTATGACTTAGTTTCTCTATTTGTTTTGTTTCGGATACGTGTGTCTTACAAGTCAAAATCCTCAATTTGACCTTAAATCATTCATAGCGAGGTATTCAAACCTTACCGATTTGTGTCACACTTCGTTTTGATGAACGTTAATATTCAAAATAAGTTTGAATATTAAGCATATTTTCTTTGTGAGTAAATTCTATAGCTATGTATATGAAAACCATTCTATTTTGAATTAGTGTAGTTAAGGAGTACTCTTTACTTGTAAATCAATTCACAAGAAAGGATGATTTTAATGTATTATTCTAATGGAAATTATGAAGCTTTTGCTAGACCGAGAAAACCAGCAAATGTTGATCAAAAGCAGGCGTATATTGTTGGTGCAGGTTTGGCAGGTTTAGCCGCAGCTGTTTTTTTGATCCGTGACGGACATATGAAAGGTGAACATATTCATCTGTTAGAAGAATTGCCGCTTGCAGGTGGATCACTGGATGGAGCTAACCGTCCAAATGTTGGTTTCATTACCCGTGGTGGTCGCGAAATGGAAAATCACTTTGAATGTTTATGGGACATGTACCGCTCCATCCCATCCCTAGAGATTGAAGGTGCCTCGTACTTAGATGAGTATTATTGGTTAGACAAAGATGATCCTAATTCGTCGAATTGCAGATTAATATATGACCGCGGTAATCGTGTTCCAAATGACGGTGATTATACTTTGGATAAATCATCAAATGAATTGATTAAGCTGGTTATGACACCAGAGAGCAAATTAGGAACTCAAACAATTGAGGATTTCTTCTCACCCAAGTTTTTTGAGAGTAATTTTTGGACATATTGGGCAACAATGTTCGCTTTTGAGAAGTGGCACTCCGTAGTTGAGATGAGACGATACACTATGCGCTTTATTCATCATATTGATGGTTTACCCGATTTCAAGGCACTTAAATTCAACAAATATAATCAATACGAATCAATGGTAAAACCAATTCTTGCATATTTAAAGTCACATGATGTAGATGTTCAATACAGTACCACTGTTGATAATGTTCAGATTGATTTTGCAGATGGAAAGAAAGTCGCAAAAAAATTATTGCTGACAGTAGCCGGACAACAGAACGAGATTGCTCTCACTGAAAATGATTTAGTATTTGTGACAAATGGTTCAATCACGGAAAGCTCAACTTATGGAGATCATAATACTCCTGCACCTATTACGACAGAGCTGGGAGGAAGTTGGAATTTGTGGGAAAATTTGGCCGCACAGTCTACAGATTTTGGTAATCCTAAGGTGTTTTATCAAGACTTACCAGAAAGAAGCTGGTTCGTTTCTGCAACAGCAACTATTAGCAATCCTGCTGTTGAACCATATATTGAACGTTTGACTAAACGTAATTTGCATGACAACAAGATAAATACTGGTGGGATAATTACAATCACTGATTCTAATTGGCTCATGAGCTTTGCGATTCATAGACAGCCGCATTTTAAAGAACAATCAAAAAATGAGACAATAGTTTGGATCTATGGTCTCTATTCGGACACTGAGGGTAATTATGTCCACAAAAAAATCGTTGACTGTTCAGGTGAAGAGATTACTGAAGAGTTCTTGTATCATTTGGGAGTTCCAGAGTTTAAGATAGCAGAGTTAGCTGCACAAGAATCGATTAACACTGTACCAGTGTACATGCCATTCATTACCTCTTATTTCATGCCAAGACAAAAAGGTGACAGGCCTGATGTTGTGCCGAGCGGTTCAGTTAATTTAGCATTTATTGGTAATTTTGCTGAATCACCAACGAGGGACACAGTCTTTACGACTGAGTATTCTGTGAGAACAGCGATGGAAGCAGTTTATATGCTCCTGGACGTCGAAAGAGGTGTGCCAGAAGTATTCAACTCAATCTATGATATTCGTGAATTACTAAAAGCAATGTATTATTTGAACGACAAGAAAAAGTTGGATGAAATTGATTTACCAATTCCCAAGTTAGTAAAGAAGATTGGAATTTCAAAAATAAAAAAGACGTGGCTTGCTGAATTACTTGAAGAAGCCAAGCTGCTTTGAAAACAAAAGAGTGACGCAGGTTGGTAAAATCTAAGTACCAATATGAAACTATGAATGAAAACTATTCTTACCATGAGTAAGTAATACAAAGTTAGACTGCAACTGTAGACTTGGAGAACATATCTATAAGAAACTATTTAAGGAGTTATTCTGTGATAATATCATTGATATCTCCTTTTTTTGCCATTTTTATTTAAATATCTTCTAATTCTAATTTAATATAATAACTTTTTAGGGGTATTCTTCATTGAAAAAAATATTAAATAAGCTAATTGAGTTTTAAAAGCAAAGTGAGATGTATTCTGAAAAAATCTTTTTTCAGGATAATCCTTATATATAAGCATTTTTTGACATAACATGGTAAAACGATTTTAAAGTTTGGGAGGATGCAAAGAACAATGATACGTGCGATAATTAGACTCATTATAGGTTTTTTAGAACTTACATAGGAGGGATAACTTTGGATAAGAAAAGAGAGAGAAAAATAGCAAGTAATATAATTAAAGGCTCTTTAGGCAACATGATTGAATGGTTTGACTGGTACATATATGCTTCATTTGCCATTTATTTTGCGAATTCATTTTTTCCAAGTAACAATCAAACTGTTGAGTTGTTAAGTGCTGCTGCTGTATTTGCGGTTGGTTTTTTAATGAGACCATTTGGAAGTTTTATAATGGGCAAATTTGCAGATCAACATGGAAGGCGATCAGCTTTGACACTATCTGTTGTCATTATGGCTTGCGGCTCACTCATAATTGCAATTGTTCCAACTTATAAGACTATTGGGCTTCTTTCACCTATTATTTTGGTATTGGTTCGTCTAGTTCAGGGGATTTCTCTAGGTGGTGAATATGGGATCTCGGCAACATATCTTTCCGAAATGGCTAGTTCGAACCGAAGAGGGTACTACGCATCCTTTCAATATGTGACTCTAATTAGTGGACAGCTGCTCGCATTAATTGTTCAAATCCTATTACAATATTTCTTTAATGATGCGCAGTTGACTGCTTGGGCATGGAGAATTCCCTTTGTTGTTGGTGCGTTAGGTGCAGTTATTGTATTGTATCTCAGATTGTCTATGGATGAGACCAATCAATTTAAGGAAACTGCTAAAAGTGGCAAGAAAACAGGAACTTTAAAGCAATTGGCTAGGTATCCCGGACAAGTACTAACAGTTATTGGCTTGACATTTGGTGGAACGATTGCATTTTATACATATACTACCTATATGCAAAAGTATATGATCAACAGTTTGGGGCTACCAACAAGATTAACTACTGAAATTAACTTTTTAGCACTTTTAATTTTCATGATTATGCAACCGGTATTTGGACATCTTTCAGATAAGATAGGTCGTAAACCTTTGCTGTATTGGTTTGGGATCTTAGGTACACTTTTAACAGTACCAATTTTCAAAGGATTACAGGTACTCGATAGTCCATTAAGTGCCTTTTTATTGATGTTAGCAGGCCTTATGATTGTGAGTGGTTACACTTCAATTAATGCAGTCGTAAAAGCAGAACTCTTTCCAACGGAGATCCGAGCTTTAGGAGTTGGATTGCCATATGGATTGACGGTAGCGATTTTTGGTGGAACGGTTGAGTATGTTGCCTTGTGGTTGAAGACAATTAATCATGAGGGATGGTTCTTTTATTATGTATCAGCGGCAGTTTTTGTCAGCTTGATTGTTTATGTCAGAATGCTCGAAACATCAAGACATTCGAAATTAGATAAATAGGTTTTGGTTTGATTGAATGCCTATGTAATTGGAATATTGATAATTATACAGATTAGAAGTAATTAAATAGAAGAATATGTGTTGGCAATTTACCATTTGAATAATTTGGTTTGCATAACACAAGTTTAAGATTGGGGGTTAGATCAAAGTATGTATTTGATCTGGCTCCTTATTGATTATATAGATGAACATGCTATAAAATGGAAATTTTTGTCTCATTTATAACTTTAAATTAATAATTATTAGTTAGTTTGAAAGATAACAATGAATTATTTGAGAGTATAAAATAGTTTGTGTAAATGAATAAAAATCCTATTGAAAAGGGAA
>NZ_JQAR01000059.1 GCF_001437155.1 Liquorilactobacillus mali | reverse complement strand
GTTTATCAAGTAGGTTTTGTCTGTTTATCAAGTAGGTTTTGTCTGTTTATCAAGTAGAACTATAAAGTTGACTACTTGATAAACATAATCTAAAATTAATTTGTAATCATTAGGAGGTACAGCATGGGAAATGAAATTATTAAATATGATCCAGAGTTAAATACCATTCCACTTCGAAAATTTACTCCAGTTGAAATGAATTTATTTTTTTCGATTATTTCTCGTATGCGTGATAAGAGTGATCAGACCATTCGTTTTACTTTTGATCAATTAAAAGAGCTAAGTGCTTATAAACCTACTGCAAATAACCGTTTTGAAGATGACATTCAGAGAACTTATGAAAAAATGATGGGATTACATTTTGGTAGACGAAGTAAAAGTGGATTAACTCGAGAGTTTTTTGTTTTGTTTACAGAATTTAAAATTGATGGAGATGCAGAAGAACCTTATGTAGACGTAAAAGTTTATGAACGTGCTTTACCCCTTTTAAACAAGCTTGAAAGTTGGGTTCGTTATGCGTTGGCAGAGTTTAGAGATTTAAAAAGTAGTTACGCAAAAACAATGTTTCGGTTACTAAAACAGTTCAGAACCACTGGATATGCTTATTTTTCTAAAGAAGACTTTTTTGAATTACTAGATATGCCCAAAAGTTACTGGAATAGTCCCTCTAACGTCGATAAATTTGTTATAAAACCCATTAAAGAAGAATTAACTCCTTTGTTTAGAGGATTAACGGTTAGAAAAAAATATGGTAAAGGGCGTGGGAAACCAGTTATTGGCTATTCGTTTACCTGGAAACCAGAAAAGAAAGATGCCAATGATTTCTCACAAGGCCAATTACAAGATGAGCGTCAAAAGCTTTTTAATATTCAGCATAATGGTGAATTAACAGAGCAGGAAAAATGGCGCGCCATTGACAAGGTTAAGGGGTTAACTTTAGGCTCTACTGAGAAACAAGCATTGGCTGATAAACAGGCCGAGCACGATAAAAAAATAAGAGATCAAGCAAGACAAGAAGCACTTGCTGAACTCCGAAAGGGGTTTGGAAATCATGCCTAAAACTATTAGAGAACTTGCTGATGAATTGGGCGTTTCAAAGCAGGCTATATGGCAAAAGATAAAAAGAGATGCGTCAATCGATTTACGTCAATTTACATCAACAAAAGGCAATACTGTTTACGTTGATGTTGATGGGCAAAAAGCTATTAAAGCAATGTTCTCAAACGATTCATCAACAAGATACCGTCAACAAAAAGATGATGTTGACGACAACAAAAAAGATGCGGTTGATGGACAAGATGAAGTGAAATTCCTTCGAAATTTAGTATCAGAATTTCAATCTGAAAAGAAAGAGTTACATAAGTTACTAGATCAGCAACAAAGATTGGCCTTACAGGACAAACAACTGCTCGAAGAATACAAGGCAGAAATTAAGGACTTGAAAGCCTTAACGATGGCACCGCATGATAATAGTGAAAAAGAAGTGACGTCAGACAAACAACCGGAACCTGAAAATAGCACCCCGGAGTCACAACCTAAACCTAAAAAGTGGTGGCGTTTTGGTAAATAGTTACAACTAAAAAAGAAAAGAAGACTAGTTAAATAGCGGAAGATAAATTTGAACAATCTGTAGCTGCCAAGCTAAAGGGTGAGGGCTGGGACTGTCCCACAGATTATTCTGGTGGGTAGATTGTAAAATTAATCCGAACGCTGTTCGGACAAAAAAGATCAGCTTCCTT
>NZ_JQAR01000058.1 GCF_001437155.1 Liquorilactobacillus mali | reverse complement strand
TATCTTTTGTTAAAGAATAAGTTTTCAGCATTGTAATCCTCCTGCTTTATATTTTTCCCAAAATTCTTTATATTCAAACATTTCAATAAATTGATTGAGTCTAAATACTTCAGTGTCAGCAATTTTTTCTACATAATTTTTATGTATTAAAGGATCTTTAAATAGCTTTGTCATCAATTCACGGTCAAATTTATCCAAGTCATTAATTACATTATTTCGTTTCAGAGAACCCTTACTAGTTAAATACTTGTTTCCAAACTCTCCTAAAATACTTTTGACTTGAGACATTATCTTAGGTTCTATTTCCATTCTAATCCGCCCTTTAATTTTTACCAAAAATGCCACCAACTCTTATTGACTTTATTTTTATGTATTCTTTTTTTCTTTTCATCGACAATATGACTTTGATCTTGCTTGTCGTTTTCAGCATTGTCATGAATGGCATTAATACTATTCGACAAGGTATCGTCCTTGTCGTTTGATTGTTGCTGTTGAGTTGCACTAGAAGGTTCAAGCAATCCACTCAATTTCCGAATGTGCTCTTTTAATCGATGGTTTTCTGTTACCGTTGCTATCTGTAATTTTTGTTGCTGGTCTAAGGCTTGTTGTAAATTTGCAATTTGTTGATCTTTAACATCAAGTTGTTTCAGCAATATGTGATCAATCTTGTCGTTCTTGTCGTTCTTGTCGTTTTTATCTTGCTGATTTGGTTGTCGTTCTTGGCGTTTTTGCTTGTCAAAGTTAGCAAGCATTTTAACGCCTTGGTTGTCTATTTCTAGATGGTTTTTAACTTTGTAAGTGTGTTTGCTTCGAAAACCATTAATACTATTAATACGTTGATTAATACCTTGTTTTGATAATTTCAATTCTTCTGAAAGTTGTCGAATAGTCTTGCCCAATAGTTTCACCACCTAATTAATCCGCCTTAAATTATAAGTTAAAAACGACAAGAACACCAATCGACAAGCAAAGCTTAAACTTGGTTGTCGTTCTTGTCGTTTTTTAAACTAGGTATCAATCTTCAAGCTAAACTATAATTGATTTGGTTCTGGTTGTTGCCACCAATGAATGTTGCTTTAACAGCAAATATCCCGAATTAACAACAACTAAAGTTTGCATCTAGTTTTTTCCCTAATGGCTTGTTTTGATACACCAAACTCATCAGTAAGTTCTCTAATAGTTTTAGGCATGATTTCCAAACCCCTTTCGGAGTTCAGCAAGTGCTTCTTGTCTTGCTTGATCTCTTATTTTTTTATCATGTTTGGCCTGTTTTTCAGCCAATACCTGTTTCTCAGTGGAACCTAAAGTTAAACCCTTAACTTTATCAATAGCACGCCATTTTTCCTTATCTGTTAGTTCACTATTATGCTGAATATTGAAAAGCTTTTGACGTTCATCTTGAAATTGTCCTTGTGAGAAGTCGTTTGTATCTTTTCTTTCTAATATTAAAAAAATAAGCTGCAGCTAGTTCTTCTTTACTCTTTCTTATGCTAACTCCAATTTAGTACATCAACAACTCTTTTCAACCACCATAATACATGTAGAATCACTTTTACTCGATCAAAGGTTGGAAAACTTCTTAATCCGATAAATCTGTGACCTTGAAGTCCCAATTGTTCTAGCAATCTGCGCAATTGGCACTGGTGGATCCTGCTGTAGCATTTGCACTACCTGGTGATACAAATAGCGTTTCCGGCGATCAGGTGAATCCGGTGCGTACAAACGCACTGCTCCTTTATAAGCGCCACGT
>NZ_JQAR01000057.1 GCF_001437155.1 Liquorilactobacillus mali | reverse complement strand
TGAAAGAATCAGAACAAGTGTCTAGAAAAACATGTGCCAAATATTGACTTAGGAGCAAGTTGCTCAAGATGAATGAAAAAAGTTATGATAATATGGCAAAAAGTGGGCAGATTGGGTTGGAATAATTGCTAATTTTTTTGTATATAGCAGACTAAAAAAGTAATCTATTAATTGTTTTCGATATTAAAAAGGGCATCAATTAATAAGTAATAATGAAGTCACAGAACTAAGTGACATTGTAAAGATATTCAATGAGAATAGAATATATTATCTTATTGATGAAGACGAAGCTGTGCACATAATAGAAATTAGAAGGAATAAAAAACTGTTACTCGTTTGAGCAACAGTTCTAAGTATAACCATTCCATATTTATCCAACTTTATTTCGCTTTTTTAATATTTTTAATAAGTCTGTAGCTTGGATGGTTTCAAAATATTCTCCAGTTTTGTGATATCTAAGCAAGTTCTTTCCTTCAGACCTATAGTTATTAATTTTCATATAGGAAGTATATATCTTGATTCCATCAATAATTTTGAAAGTACACCAACAAGTAAAATCTCCATGTAATTTGATATCCTCATTCAGTAAATCTATTAAGTGATTACGATCATGGTCCAAGGAATTACCGCTTTTCCCAATTAAACGCATAGAAATCAGACCTTTTGTTTTTATAATACCACAATATAGGCATAAAGGTTATTTTTTTAGAATGATTCTAATATGGTTGCTCACGGAAAGCAATACTTTACAGGTACAACACTACAAGCATATAAAATATTTTTTTCAGTGAGTATATTTTTTATAACTTCTTCTATATTAATTGCATTCAAAAAAGTATATATAAGTTAGAATGCAAGAGGAATTTTATATCCAACTTAGACAAGCCACCACTTTCTTAATTGGAAATGGGGTTTTTTGCGTAAATAAGTTTTTTGAGTTACACTATATTCTATAGTAGTAATCATTCCTCTTTAGATACACAAAAAATTCGTTGTTACATATTACTACTATATCGCCTCACTCTCAATTGAGTGAGGGCTTTTTAAAATTCAAAGATAAAGTAAGATAGGGTGCTGTAACTCTAGTAATAAAAGAAAAGTGTAGGACAAAAAACTTTGAGAAATAATGTTGCACAAATTGCTCTCAAAAAGCCCTTAAATTAATATCATGATATGTCCTCAGCAGGTATTATATAACTACTTTTTAATTTTGAGTTTGTGCGGCATCTATATTTTTTGCATTAGTTTTTGAGGAGAGCTGCTAGGTTATGATATTACCACCGGAATCTGTTATGCTGGTAGTATTAAAAATAAGAGAGCCATTATTTATTGAATAGTTGAAAGTAACGCCACCTATTGTGATAGTAGTATTAGTTATCGAATAATTTTGTGAATATGCTGAATTCATAGACATCGTGCGAGTTTTTGAATCATTTAAAATATACTGTATAAAGAATTACAAAATAAAAATAAAAGTGTATTAAAATTATTCAAAATATGCTAGAATCGATTTTAGATACAAAAAGTAAGTCCTAACCATGCCTCCCCCGAGACGAAAGGTTAGGACTTACTTTTTGCTTACAAATTATAGGTGAGTATTAATGCCAAAGATCAATAATAGAAAGTACTAATAGGAAAGAAACGATAGTATTTATGTAACGGTAATATCTTTGATAAACTCTATTAATGACTTGACCAAATATAGTCCACGCAATAGTTCCAGCTCCACTAATCAGTTGCTCTTATCCTAGTATTTGGTACACAAATATTTAGACAGTTGTGCCATAATAA
>NZ_JQAR01000056.1 GCF_001437155.1 Liquorilactobacillus mali | reverse complement strand
GAGGCTGTGACATAACTAGCCTCTGTATAAGCAAATAGGACGAGAAACCGAATTTTGGTTTCTCGTCCTATTTGCTTAAGTCTTTGATTTTTTAAGCTGGCCCCTAACGTGACCAGTTTCATGATATTTAATGCCATGACGACGATGCCGGCTTCCTTGGTGACCTTCTCAAAGCCACGCACCGAGAAGCGATTAAAACGCAAAGAAGCCTTCATCTTACCAAAAATCGGTTCAACGTCGATCTTGCGCTGAGCATAGATTTGACCGGTCTTTGGAGCTGAAAGCAACTCCCGTTGTTTAGCTTTAAAGTATTCCCAATTTTCATTCACGGAGATCTTTTTTAGATTTCCTTTTGGTGTTAATGCAGCGGGAATCAGTTGGTGGTTCTCATTAAATTTTTCGGCAACGTATTCTTTGAAATCACGAGTAAACCCATATTTGTCGGTTCTCTGGCGATACGCCTTAAAATTAAATCGCACTCCTTGCGGATTGACAAAATAATCATCCTTGGCGTAATAATCCCAGTTCATGACTTTACGGTCGTCACTGCGCCATTTTCGACTATTCTCTTTAAGCATCGTCCCATACGGGATCAAGGCGGTATGCTGATCAAGTTCGTCTTCGAAGTACCGATAATTACTTTCGGAACCGTATCCGGCATCGGCAACGATGGTGGTACCTAACGTATCGTTGGCCTTTAAATGTTTAATAAATGTCTGTAACGTTCGGGTGTCAGTTGGGTTCTGAAACAACTGATATCCCGTGATAAATTGATTGCTTGTGGCGATTTGAAAGTTGTAGGCGGGCTTCAATTGACCGTTTTGCATCGGATCTTCTTTGACCCGCATAAAGGTGGCATCGTGGTCCGTTTTAGAGTAACTATTGCGTTGACCATAGATTACTTGTTGGGCTTGATGTTCACACATTTTGTCACGCCGCTCGTCAAGTTTTCGTTTTTGAGATTTAATGGTACGACGTTGCTGTTTGGCTGGGTTCGGTGAGACCTGCTTCGTGGCTTCAACGGTTTCGTTCAATACCACTAAGTGGTCCTCAACTTTGCTGATCATCGTGTCTATCAATTCAGGAGTTAAATTCGAACCGGCCGGGACTTCATCGACAATTTTAGCTTCGTGTAGTTCGCCTAAAAGTTTCACTAATTTTTTTCGATTCATTTGATCAAAGCGAATCGTATTCTTCTTCCAAACAAAACTATATTTGTTCGCATCAGCTAAAATCTTTGTCCCATCAATAAAAGATACATCGTCAACCATGCCATTTTGACGGAGATATTGGGTCAGTTGTGATAAACTATCAGCCGTTAAAGTAGTCAGTTCTTCAGAAATCCTAAACCGACAAATTGTTCGGTAAGACGGTACTTGATCGGAGATCAACCAACTAGCTGGCTTGTTTTCACGGGCAAAGCGTTCAATTTTTCGACTACTGAAAATACCGTAGCTGTACGCCAAAAGAACCAGTTTTAACATGGCACCGAGGTTGTATTCCCGTGGGCGACCAAACTGGTAATCATATTTTATTTTTAAGCTTTCAACCAACTGATTGATGTAACGAGCTGGATGGTTTTCTTCTGGTAGGTAATCTAAAGCGATACTCAAGGTAGTTTGATTTATGTTATAATAATCTTGCATATTAGGAATGTCCTTTCGGGGATAATTTCGCAGAGTATCGGCTGCAACCGATACTCTTTTTTATTTTCTATTATAACAAAGGCCGGTCTGGAAAAACCAAAGATTTTTCCAAACCGGCCTTTATTATGGAGACTTATGTCACAGCCTC
>NZ_JQAR01000055.1:1446-2111 GCF_001437155.1 Liquorilactobacillus mali | reverse complement strand
TGAAGCTCTTTTGGTATAATTAAAAATAAAAAAGCACCGGTTGCAGCCAGCACTTTCAAAAACAATACCCCTATAGAAAGGATAATCAAAATGTATAATAATTATAACATAAATCAGACTGTACTTAGTATCAAAACTGACTGGGAACCAAAAGAAAATCATCCTGCACGGATGATTAATCAAATAGTTGAAGACCTTAAAATTAAAGATCCCTACATCTTTGGACGTCCGCGTAAGTATGATCTGCGTGTACTTTTAAAATTAATTTTGTTTGCGTACACAAAAGGGATCTTCAGTAGCCGTCGGATTAATACCTTGGCAGAAGAGAATTTGGCAGCCCGTTGGCTGACACAGGAACAAGTTCCAGCCTACCGAACAATTTGTCGTTTTAGAATTTCAGATGAAGTTGAGAACTTGATCAATCAATGTATTCAAAAACTAACAAAATATCTAAAGCAAAATAACTTTATTGATGAGGTTACTTTTATTGATGGAACTAAAATTTTAGCCGATGCCAATAAATATAGTTTTGTTTGGCGCAAGAATACTATTCGTTTTGACAAGCTTAATCGCTCTGCGATTATATCCCTTCTGGAAGAATTAAATGAAGCTAAGTTTAAGTGCCAGCTCCCAGCAGAGACAGATCTTACTTTGGAAATGCTTGA
>NZ_JQAR01000055.1:0-922 GCF_001437155.1 Liquorilactobacillus mali | reverse complement strand
CTCCAAACCCAGACAAGTCCAGACGTCGAAAACTGAAATCGTTAAAACGAAAACTTAAGTTACGCCAAACTAAGTTATTGGAATATAAAATACAAACTGGAATTTATGGTAAACGGAATAGTTATTCGAAAACAGACCATGATGCGACTTTTATGCGTGTTAAAGAAGATTCAATGCTCAACGGACAGCTAAAACCGGCTTATAATCTACAAATCGCCACGAGTAAACAATTTGTAACTGCCTTTGGCATTTTTCAAAATCCAGGAGATACCAAAACATTAATTCCCTTTTTACAGCAGCAAAAAGCAGCTGAAACTTTAGGTAAGTATATTGTGGCCGATGCGGGATACGGTTCAGAATCAAATTATCGATACTTTGAAGATGAATTACCCGAACATACAGCTTTGATTCCGTATGGGACAATGTTGAAAGAAAACAGTCGCAAATGGCAAAGTGATGACCGTAAGGTCATGAATTGGACATATCACCCTAAAGATGATTATTTTATAGATCCGCAAGGAGTTAGATTTAGTTTTTATGCTTACCGTAAGCGCAAAGACAAGTACGGGTTTGTACGTGAATTTAAAGAGTATAAGGCAAACAAATATGATAATGATTTTCAAGTTGACCACCGAGCGTTCACTAAAAACGGAAATCCTCGCAAAATAAGTATTAATGACGCTTGGGAGTACTTCAAAGCTAAGGAACGCAAGTTGCTTTCAAATTACCAAACTGGTTCAATTTATGGACGACGTAAAATAGATGTCGAATCAGTTTTTGGTGGGTTGAAGGCTTGTTTGGGTTTTAAAAGATTTTCGGTTAGAGGCCTTGAAAAGGTAAAAAAGGAAGCTGGAATTGCCTTGATGGCGATGAACATTAGAAAATTGGTGGCGAGGGTTACCAACTATAACTGTTTTATAAA
>NZ_JQAR01000054.1 GCF_001437155.1 Liquorilactobacillus mali | reverse complement strand
GAAAGAATCAGAACAAGTGTCTAGAAAAACATGTGCCAAATATTGACTTAGGAGCATTAATTAGCGCAGAAATAGACGAAATATTTTACTATTGCTGATATTAAATATCCATAAGACACATAATATTTACACCACCATTACAAGCAGATAGTAATTTAATATCAAAAATAAAGCGTTTTAATCAAGTCGTAATGAAAATGAAGCCTAAATATAAGTAGATAAATTATATAATTTAAATAGTCATCATTTTAATGATGGCTATTTTATTTCGTAAGAAAGGGGCATTTAATGAAAAATAAACGGAATAAACATTTAACAGCATTTGAACGTGGTCAAATCGACTATCTCTGGAATATTGAAAAAATCCATAATCAAGCTGAGATTGCACGCCGCTTACATCGTACTGTTATGACGATCAACAATGAACTTCGCAGAAGTCAACGCTACTCAGATTATCATCTTATGCCACGTAAATGGCGAGCATATCGCTACAACGCAGAAGAAGCCCAGCAATATGCCAACTTAAGACAAAGTCGAATCGGAACTAAAAAGAAATATACCAAGAAAAAAGCCCGAATTATCGCTAGACGAATCTTAGACGATAAGTGGTCACCACAAATGATTGCAGAAACGCATAGGGAACTTAAATTGAGCCGCAACACGATTTATAACTGGATTTACCGTGGCATGATCCCAGGAGTCTCAGAAGATAATTTGCGCTATCAAAAACGTTTTAAACGTCGAAAGTCAACACGCTTACTTGAGATGAGTGCCAAGGAACGGCAGGCAGAAGAACTAAAAATTCAGGAAAGGAGGGTGAAACAACAGGAAAAAAGGGTGATTAGACCAATTAAACATTCGATTGAGGAGCGTTCGCCCGCGGTAAATAGTCGTCGCTTATTCGGACATTGGGAAGTTGACTGTGTTTTGCCAAAGAAGGGCTATAAAAAAGTTTTTGTGACGTTTTGTGAACGTAAAACGCGTTACTACATTGTTTTAAAAGCGGATTCACAATCAGGAAAAGCAGTCTGTAAAGTTTTGGATCAGTTTATGCATCTTTTTGGAAAGCGTTCCAAGTATGTTGTTCAATCATTCACATTTGATAATGGATTTGAATTTACAAATCATTTTGTGATCAACAAAGTTCAAAAGGAATTTCAGATCATAGCGTACTTTGCACATCCATATAGTCCTGAGGAACGTGGCTCTAATGAAAATGCCAATCGAATGCTGCGCGAGTACTTTCCAAAGAAAACACATTTTGAACACATTACAAATGATGATTTAAGACGTTCTTTGCATAAAATCAATAGCAGACCAAAAGCCGTTTTGAATTATAAGACGCCGAGAGACGTCTTTAGACGTAAATTACAAGAAATTGACCGTACATACGGCTATAAACGACATTTAAGAAGCTCCAAAAACACTTCAAAGCGTTGATTTTTAAGCGAATTCAATAGCAAACTTTAATTATTTTGAAAATACATGATTATTACTAATTAATATAATTTAAGCAAAAATCAACCGTAAATCAATCAAAATCACTGAATAAATCAATAAAATGACAAATTTAAACTTGAAAATCAAAATTAGCCACAAAAATTTTACCAGCGATTTGAAGAAATTTTGCCGGTCATAAATTTATGTGACTGATTTTTTTCATAACTTTTTGCAATTTTTTTGAATTTACTTTTCTTTTTCAAATTTATTTTTTGCTTTTTCATGCGTTAAAACGTTGTTTTAACAGCATTTTAAAAGCTGTATAAATCGAAGAGAGGGAGACCATTAAAATTCGGACTTGACAATTTCCCTATTTTTTCTAGTTTACATAATATATATTATCGAAAGTAGTTAATGAATGAAAAAATATATAATTACCTTCTAATTAATACTTAACATGAGTTTTCATAATCAATCTAGGAATCCTAATAACTTTTTACCGGTTATTTATAAACAACCCTTGTGCTTTATAATGTATTCAAAAATCTTTGTAAAACTTCAACATAATTATTTTTTTGATTGAGTTTTGAAAGAATTTCTAAATCATGTGTGTGCGTAATTCCAGTTTTAATCAGCTCTTGATATAATTCATAATATGGTAAATTATTATCGGTAGCGTCAAGAATCTTGTGTAAATGAAATGCCTTCGTACATATAATATGTATCT
>NZ_JQAR01000053.1:1671-2495 GCF_001437155.1 Liquorilactobacillus mali | reverse complement strand
TGAAGTGCAACACAAAAGTTAGACAAAATAGATATTTTTATGCTGCTAAGGTATGTTCTCGATACTCAATTGGGGACATGCCTTTTGTTTTGAGTGAAATTCGGTGATTATTATACCAACTGACATAATTCAGCGAAGCTTCTGTGAGTGACTTAATATCTTTGTAAGGGGGAAAGCCACTCAAGCATTCCGTTTTGTAAATATGAAAGAAACTCTCGATTGGTGCATTATCATGACAATTTCCTTTTTTAGACATGCTCTGGATAAAATCGTTATCCAGAAGCCTTTGTGTATAATAACCTAATTGATAATGCCATCCCTGATCAGAATGAATGATAGAGTTGCTTCCTTTCGGAAGCTTAGCGATTAATTCATCAAGCGTATTGGTAATCAGTTCACGGTTAGGACTATCGTTAACTTGAAAGGCCAAAACTTCTTTGCTAGCTTCATCAGTAATTACGGAAATATATGCCCATTTTCGATCTGTTAAGCGAACTTGAGTCACATCAGTGTGTAAGGCTTCATACGGTTTTGTGTGACTAAAATCTTGTTTCAAAACGTTCTCTGCTATTTTACCAACAGTTCCTCGATATGAAGAATATTTACCATTTTTACGACGATTGTACATACTCACTTGAACGTTCAACTCATCCATCAAATGACGAACTACTTTGTCGGCAATATGAATATTCAGTTTGACTAGTTCCTCTTGAACTCGTCGATAACCGTAGGTTAATCGTCCCCGCCATTTTCCATCATTGGTGATTTTTAGAATTTTAGCTTTGATATCAATATACTTATCGACATGATTTTTGATACGCTTA
>NZ_JQAR01000053.1:0-398 GCF_001437155.1 Liquorilactobacillus mali | reverse complement strand
ACTTGTTTTTTCTTACGTTTCATTTTAGATGGCCTGCCTTTAGGATGAGATCTTAAGCCCATAATACCATCACGGATGAACACTTTTCGCCAAATACTTATTTGTGCGGCTAAAATATCATATTTCATAGCAACAATGGCTAAAGAATCATCATGAGTTTGGTAGTAGTCTATCACATCTAATTTAAACTCTGATGAGAAATATCGCTTGTGTCTTTTTCGATTAAAAGTTTCTACACCACCTAATTTATACAGTTGAATCCATTTTCGGACTTGACGCCCGGGTAAGTCATATTTAGAAGCTACTTCCGAGGCATTGAGATTACTATTCAAATATACGGATACAACTTCTGCTTTTAATTTTGAACTATATTTGGTCATAAAAAAAGTACCTCACAA
>NZ_JQAR01000052.1 GCF_001437155.1 Liquorilactobacillus mali | reverse complement strand
TTCTATACAATTCAGAAATCTTTTATGCATTTACACAAGATATTTTACGCTCTCTTAATGTTATATTACCTTAATAGGCATTGAAACATTGCATTTAAGTTTTATTGTGTATAACGATGTTACACAAATTAAATCGGTGGTGGTTTAAAATGAAAAAAATTTATTTTTTATGTACAGGAAATTCTTGTCGCAGTCAAATGGCTGAAGGATATGCCAAAAGTATACTATCGCCCGATATTTTTGAGATAGAAAGCGCGGGTATTGAAACGCATGGACTAAATCCAAATGCTGTTAAAGTTATGGCTGAAGACGGAGTAGATATTAGTAGCCACTACTCTAAATTAATTGATCTAAGGTATTTTAATACTTCAGATTTAGTTATTACTTTATGTGGTGATGCAAAGGATAAATGTCCTATGCTTCCCCCGCAAACAAAAAGTTTACACTGGCCTTTATCTGACCCAGCGCAAGCAACAGGAACATTAGAAGAGCAACTAGAAGTATTCCGTAAGGTTCGTGACGAGATTAAAAAATTAATTATAGATTTAAATGACCACTTTCATTGATTACAGAAAAGCGACATAACTCAACGGTTGTGTCGCTTTTTTAATACCATGTAATTAATGGTCTTAACATATGTTATAATTTATCGCCCTAATTATGTTAGGAAAACTTATGCAAAATCTAGTAAACTTGATGTCAAAATACAGTATAGTAACAAAAAAGATACTCTGAAAATTAAGCAGAGTACCTTTCTGTTGATATTAGTGGATGTTTTTCGGATGATGAGGATTAATCATATTTTGAATATAGTTAGTTACCTAATATTTTTTTCTTCACGATTCAAAACTTTAACCTGATTTGCTTGATTTGGGTGTTGCTTGAGATAACTTATTATTTATAACTGAATGCTTATTCTCATTGATTTTGTTTGTTGAATTTTATTTTTCATTTTGTTTTAACATAAGCAGGATCGTTTCTTTTTGCCGTTGAGAAACATTGTTATCTAAGTAAGTTTTACACATCTGATTAACTAAATCGTACATCTTCGTATCGGTAACGACAGACATACTTTTAATTAAATCATATACAGGCGGATCAACCTTAATGGTCTTTCGTTCATTAGCCTTATACTCTTTTTTGATTGAAAGATTCCTGCTAACATCGGCAGTATTTTTGATGTTTGGTTGAACATTATTATCCCTCTTCAGTAAAGCCATTAAGTGTCAACCCCTTCCCTTTTTCAGTGAGCCTATTATTATTAATAAATTCATGATCATATTTAAAATCTACGACATCACCAGTTTTTTCAAAAGATTTGATTCTTAATAATAATTCTTGGAATATATCTGCGTATAGTGCAAAAATTCTTTTATCATGAAAGTCTTCAAATTGAACTCCTTGTGCTGTGTACCATTCCAATCTAGCATGATTGTTAATAATGTTATTAAAGACGTTATCACGGCCAAAATATTTTATGGTTTCATCGACAATTTTTTGCTGTAAAGGTCTGCGCGCCTGTAAAAGAACTGGCAAAACCCCAGCAACTTGAACGTTAATCATATTCCCAAAATCATTTACCAAAGTTTGTAAATATGTAAGAATAAGACGCTTTGATCCATCGAAAGCAAACTGCTGTGTCTCTTGAATAACAATAACATAGTCGGCACAAACCATAGCATTATCGACTTTAATATCCGTGGAAGGTGGAACATCAATGAAAATAAATTCATAGTTGTCTTTGATCTGATCTAAAAGCTTTTTTAGATAGAAGGTCTTATCTGTTAATGATTTAAACTTTTTATCCAGAAATTCGGTATAGTTACGCATGTCATAGTCGCACCCAATTAAATCTATCTTCGGAGCTAAGTGTACAATTCCTTGCGACAGGTCTTCTTTTTCTAAGCAGGCCATTAAAGTGTTTGGAATTTCAGGATTTCCGAAAGTCTTTGATAAGAACTGAGTTGCATTCCCCTGTAGATCTGTATCTATGACTAACACTTTTTTATTAAATACGGTGGCGGCCACTATTGCTTCCATTACTGTGTCTGTTGTTTTACCTACGCCACCCTTTTGTTGAGCGTTAATTATTGTATACGTCATTTAGACACCTCCATTAAATAGATAGTAAGTCAATTTTATGTAAAAGTAAAGCAAAATGTAGTAAATCTCCTTTATACTTATTTATCAAAAAGAGAAAAAGAGATTATACTCCTAAGAGAAAAGGAGAAAAAGAGATTAATCTCCTATTCTCTTAGTACCTTAAGAGAATAGGAGATTAAGAGAATAAACACTATAAAAAGGCCTTCTAATCAATAACAATAATTTAAAAAGGAGAAAAAGAGATTAAGAGAAAAAGAGATTAGTGTAAAAAGAGAATAGGAGAATAGGAGAATAGTACCTTAAGAGAATAGGAGAATAGTGTACTAAATTATCAAAAGGAGATTTTTTGCATAATAGCTTTACACTAGAGATGAAAAGGAGTAATCTATAAATAACAAAAAGAAGCTTATCTAAATTGATAGATAAGCTTCTACATAAAAGAAAAAGCCACCCAATATTGGCGTATTGGAATGACCCGAACTAAGTTTTAATTTATGGTCTCATTGTAGCACATTTTACTAGTGTGTTCAATGTGGTGATTTTCAAGACTCAGGAGACAAGCTGAGTAGTAGGTTAGTAGTACATAGGTTTCATATTTCGATATGCGACAGCTGCTTATGGATGAA
>NZ_JQAR01000051.1 GCF_001437155.1 Liquorilactobacillus mali | reverse complement strand
GGTACACATGTTTTTCTTAGTATAGCACAACTAAAAAAGTGTACCACCTGGGTACACCTAAAAGATTCACAACTTGTGAGTGACCCGAAGAATGAAAGCAATGTTGCAAGCCAAGTTTGGATGGCTTTAACTAAAGTCTTACCAATAGAACAAAATCGAAAATTAATGGATGCTGCTTTAGAGAATCTCTTTCCAGTTAAAGGAATTGCGACATCGTACATGTATCACCACATTGCTGAAACATTATTTGAAACGCAGCAATTGAGTTAATTAAGAATTATTGGGAAAAAAGCTTGATTATGGAGCTGATACTTTCTAGGAAGTATTTCAACCGGAAAATTCCCAGTTTTCCCCCTATATTAGCGTTGCAATTAATAGTTGTTACCATGCATGGAGTTGTACACCAGTTTACTTACTGAGAAAATATTAAAAATAGGAGGTGTGATTATTTTTAATCAGATTGGGTAATTTGTAATTAACTTCAAAAGACAATCACATATGATATTTCTTTCTAAATTCGGTAGGAGTCATTCCAGTGTGTTTAACAAATAATTTTGTCAAGTAGCTCTGATCATAAAACCCGAGCATGGTTGCAATTTCTGTGACGGTCTTGTTAGAGAAGACCAGTTGACTGCGAACCTCACGCATTTTTTGTTCATTGGCATAGTTAACGATTGTTTGAGCGGTATCTTGTTTAAATACGCGGCAGAGGTAAGGCTTAGAATAACCTAAATCTTGTGCCATTTGTTCTAACCGCAATGGTTCATTTAAGTGTTTAAAAATATAATCTTGAATTAAGAAAACGATGGTAGAATTTGAAAAATTTTGTGCCGCACGGACGCGTTTTACAAATAATTCACCAATTTCTTGCATCAATTCTACAATACTGTCTATTTTCTTCAATTTTTCAATTCGTTGAACACACTTGTCGCTTAATGCATAGGCTGATTCAGGATGCATTCCACCCTTAATTGCAGCGCGGGTAAAGATGGTTGTTGCAGCAATTACAAGGTTTTTACTATTTCTTAGTTCATTTCCAATCACCATTTGACCAAAGACCCCACTTTCAATAAATGCAGTTAAACGCGTGCGAAATTCTTGCACTAGGCCCTGTCAAGTTGACAAATGAAATAATATAAAGTTTTTGGTCACTTAGATGGCTTCATTCCAGTATTCATCCGGGGTGAGGCCATTTCTTTGTGCTGAGCGATTGTCATGATTAAAATATTCGATTCCTGATTCAACGAGCGTTATTAACTCTTGATAGGTCTTTGCTCGCGGATGACGCGCCATCCAGCGAAGTTTAAATTCATTCCACCAGCGTTCCATCGGGGCGTTATCATATGGTGTTCCTGGACGCGACATACTGCGGGTGATCTCAAATTGATTGATGAAATGATTGAACGCTCTTGAGGTATACGCCGAACCACGATCGGTGTGAATAAGTGATGGGACCTTACCAACTGCAGTAAAGGCACGCTGAAAAACCTGGATCTCAGCGGCACTCGTTTCTGTGGCGCTGAGATTGTATGCCAAGAGTCGGCGACCATATAAATCCAAGACACCACTTAAGCGGACTTTGTACTCACCATTAAGCCCATAAGTTAGTTCAGTTGAATCAGATAACCAAATTTTATTGGGCGCTGTCACTTGAAAGTTTTGCTTTAAAACATTGTCGAGTAAATATTGTTCAGTTTGTTTGGCCCGTTTATGCTTCTTTGGCCGTACTTGACAGCGAATATCAAGTTCACGCATGACCCGGCGAACTTGCTTCAAAGTTACCGGAAAATCAATTAGTTTATCCGCTTGTAAGTTAGTCAGAAGATTTCCAGCACCGATACCTTGGTGGTGAAAATCAAACCAATATTGGGTGCGTGTTTTGAGTTGTTTATTGTGCTTTTCCCATGTTGTTTCCTGTCGTCTAAGCCCTTTATGATAAGCTTGTCGGCTGACGCCGATAACGGTTAAAAGTTTCGTTACGGCACCATGATTACCTTGGCTGACTACCTTGATAGCGTGGTAAGCCAGCCGATGTGGTTTGTTCACCCCCTGCGCTGAAGTTCCTGAAATTTTTTTATGAAGGCCTCGTAGAGTTCCTTATCTGCCAGTTGTGCTTTTAGTTCTCGGATCTGGAGATTAGCCTTATCTAGTTCGGTTAATTCATGATTGGCTTTTCGATGCCCACGGTTATCTACGAGCGCTTCATAGCCGCCACTTTTTTGATCACCCAAGTACGGACCTGTTGGTAGGAGACTTGAAAGTGATCCGCGGCTTCGGTATACGAGTGTTTAGCTTTAGTCACATATTCAACGATCTTGATGCGTTCTTCAAAAGTTGTTTGCCGACTCATGGTAGGGACCCGCTTTCTAGACGGTCTGGCCGTCAAGGCTTTATCCCTATTATACCTGGAAACCCAGTTGTCGAGTTGTGTTGATGAACGTAAACCAAATTTTGTGGCTAAATCCAGCAGTGACCCTTCACCGGCCAAAAAAGCCTGAACAGCTTTAAGTTTCAATTCGTTGGAATAATGATTATTTGTGTGCGCTTCCGTGAGCCCTGCCAACCCATCACGTTCAAGGCGCGACTGCCAACGCATGAGCGTTTCTCGATGGATACCATGTTGTCTGGTAAAAGTCCCAATTGATAAACCTGATTGCTTGAATTCAGCTAACAGCGCCAACTTTTCCTGAAGCGTGTGTCTAGCTCTAGGCATACAAAAATCCCTTTATGGTTGTCAGATGAATTATAGTATTTCATCTGACAACCATAAAGGGATTATCGCACGGGCTTCACCTTTATTTAGCTGTTCCAAAATTTGACGCGCATAAATTTCATCTGAGAGATAGCGCAATTGATTCTTCGTTTTATAGACTTTGCCATATTCAGTAATCGCTTTGCCCAAAACGGTTGGGTGGCCTTCGCGCTACAGAGCCTGAGTTAATTCCGTTGCATTAACCTTGCCAGACTTCAAAGAACCGGCAACGCGTAAAATATCTTCCCAACGCCCTTAAATTAACCTTAAATTAATGCGATTTTGAGAAACCCCTTTTAAGGCTTGATAATCAGCGGTGTCCGTCATAATCTGAGTGGGTTCCAAACTGCTACTTTGATTCAAAAAGCCTTCTAATAGGTAGAGAGAATCTCGCAAGGTCCGCAACCACCATGCCATGAAAGCCGATGTATTGATCAGAAACAATAAAAAGTAATCCCGCGGCCACGGCCAAAGTATTTTGGATTGCTGCGAGAATATAAAGACCTTTGTGGGGCTACGATATCAATTCGCAAATATTGATGATCCACGTACATTAACCGATCGTATTTTAGACTATTTGAACTGTTTTTAGACACTGGCGAAAGGCCAATTCAACGTGTTTCATTTTCATCTCACTTTCACTAACGTGACTGAAACATTGCGTTAGCTGTAACTGTTGGTTAACCCCGATAAATCAATTTTGAGAATTAAATGCCGAACACGACTTTTAAAGGACGAAGTCGGCCTTTTGTTCACGGACTTTGCGCAATTTGGCCACAATAATTTTTTCTCGGTCGTCAACCTCTTTGACCTGGGCCATTGGTGGCCCCTTCGAAAACAATGGTGACTAAAATATCCGGAATGAATTTCTTTATTAACTCTTTTTTCTCAAATTCTTTTAATACATAATAGATTGTTAATTTATTAAAAGACGTTAACCTCATGATCTGATCAACAGTCGCAATCCCTAACTTATTTAAAACATTTAAAACCAGATATCTCTTTTCAGTTAATCCTACTCTGAAACTAACTTCCCTATATCCACAACCCCTATTTCTCTAGTACATGCTTAATAAAAAACTCCCAGAAAGTTTAACTGGAAGTTAATTGATATCCTACATCTATTATCTTTTAATTGATCTAAATTATTACTAATCTCTTAAATAACATATAATTTAATCTGCAGTCCTGTTCTTCTATGTATTTCTAATTATAGATTACATGATCTCATTTACTAAGTCCTTATATTTCTTAACTAAATTATTCAAAAGAAAGCACATTTATATTTGACAATCAAACTAGCCTGGCTTAGTTTTTAGGAAGGCTGAAGCGGTATGAACAAAGTTTTTCCCTGGTTTTCG
>NZ_JQAR01000050.1 GCF_001437155.1 Liquorilactobacillus mali | reverse complement strand
AATTTTAGTCTATAATTTAGGATTTTTTAATTTTGTGACGAACTAGCACCACGCGTACGCGCTCTGTATATTTTTAGGAGTCATCTTGATAAGTAGTTGTTTAAACAGATAATGGCTCCTTGGATAACGTTTCTTAATCTGAGCTTGAAACTTATGTGTAGAATCAGCAACAGGAAGATTATCGCTACACAGATTTGCAAATGTAAATGCAAGTGCAACATAGCGCCAAAAATTATCATCATTTTGAAAAACGATCCCATACTGATGTGTAATAGCTTCTTTTGAAACTTGACGGACTGTTTGAGCAAGTTCTTTTAAGAGTGATTCACTAACAGTAGTGTCTACTTGATTAAGCACTTTAAGCACTAAGAAATTTTGTTCGGTAATAGTTTCACCGGCAAGCAATGACTCCAAGAGATCCTCGAGTAAATTATTAACGGTTGGCCCAAGCTGCAATGCACTGGTAACAAGTGAAGTAATCTTTGTTTCCAATAAGTGCTGGTTAGGGGTTATGCAAATTGAATTTTCATTGTCTTTATTAATTATTAATTGGTTAACATTGGGTGTTTTGGCATATGCTGCAGCACACATTAGTTGTATTCGATTATTGAGATCACTGATACTAACAACATTAGTAATCTTAGCAAACTTAATCAGTGAGTGCGGTGAAATAAGGATATTCTTACCTATCTTGTCAGCTTGTCTCTGTAAAAACAAACCGACAAACGCAATTCTTTCATTAAGCGGCCGTTCATTAAGCGAACTCAGTTTAATTTGAACCACTGCACAATTGAAGTCAGTGCAATTATTGTCACTTAACTCTGTAGTTGCCGAAAAAATAAAGCGAATATTTGTTTTTTCTTGCTGGTTAGCAAACATAAAGAGTTCATGCTGTTTTTCCGAATGCAATACCTGTAAATTTTTGATGTATAAAAAACCCGTCTTTTGTACTTGACCAGCGGTTTCCTGTATCTGTCTTTGTAATGTATTAAATTTATTTTTATATTTACCGCAGTCAATCGTTTCAAAAACAGATTCTTTGGTAAAAATTCCGCGATGGATTGCTTCACGATAAACACTCCGTGCAAGTGAGAGTTTTCCAGTGCCATGAGCACCTATGATCAGAATAGGCAACCCATGGTCTGGATAAACAATTGCCTCTATGGCATGATTAATATCATTTTTCAGACTACCGTGGAAACCTATTAATTCGTCAAAAGCAGACTTTTCTCGCTTAATCTGCCAGTACACCGGCCGGCTTCCAGTCTTTAACAGCTTACCCTGTTTCTCTAACTTAGATAGGTAACTACTTGTTACGCCTCTTGTCAGGCCAACAGCATCAGCGGCCTGTTTGGTTGTAATACGTTCGTCAGGAAATTGTTGTGCAATTGCCGCATAAAGTTTTTCTATAGCTTTCAAAAAAATCCCTCCTTAAGCACAATTAATCATAATTAAGCACAACATTCAAGTGACTTTTCAGTGGTATATGCTTAATATAATAAGTGTAAGCGTTACCTTAGTTTAAGTCTAGACAAATCTAAGAAATAGTTTACAAATTTTCAAATGAAGGGGGGTGCTTCCTTCACGATGATTAGTATCAATTGTGTATAAAGATTATTCTCACGCAGCTTTGATAAATAATCATCGTTTTCTGTAAAGCTATACCCTATATATTTTTACAGAGAGGAAGAGATGAAAATGAAATATTTATTACTGGTTAGTCATGGTGAATTTTCGAGCGGATTGAGACAGACTTTAAGTATGTTTGCAGGAGATACTATTGATTCCGTTATTGCTGTTGGGTTGAAACCTGATGAAACTAGTGCGACTCTAGAACATCACTTTGAAACAATTCTTGATAAGCTTCCAGCCGATGCTCAATTCATTATTTTGGCTGATATTATTGGTGGCAGTCCACTTACAACGGTTTGCAATACTTTGAACAAATATGGAAAGCTGCAAGATAGTTTCATAATCGGCGGTATGAATTTCTCCATGGCTCTAACTGCATTGATGTCTAAAGACACCATGGAAGAAGATGAATTAAGGGCAAAAATAATGTCTGAAGCTACAGGTGCAATTAAATTTTTGGATATAGATGTTGCACCAGAGACTTCAGATGATGATATTTAGAGGGGGTTATTATAATGTCAATTTCTTTTGTACGAATCGATGATCGTATGATTCATGGGTTAATCACTGTTCGTTGGGGTAAAGAATATCCATGTGATGGAATTATTGCTGTAAATGATAAGGCTGCCAACAATCCTGTTTTGGCGGGAGCATATAAAGCAGCTTCGGACAAAAAAACATTTGTTTGGACACTCGAACATTTCGATAAGGTAAAAGACAAGGTTCTAAATTCTAGCACTAAGTATTTCTTAATTACCAAGAATCCACAAGATATGAAAAAAATTCTAGTTGATTTTAAATTCAAGCCCAGTGATGTAAAAACCGTTATTGTGGGTCCTGGTAATGACCGCGAAAATGCAATAAAACTTGGAGACAATCAGTCCTTTACCCAAGAAGAGGGAGACGCTTTCGAAGCAATTGAAGAGAATGGGTATAAAGTAGATTTCGCTTTATTACCTGATCAGCGTCTAGGAAGTTGGGACAAGTTTAAGTCAAAATTTGGTTATTAGATTAAAAAAGAGGGGGATTTAAAATGACAATTAGTTGGATTCAGGCAGCAATGTTAGGACTGTTCGCATGTTTATGTTCTAACTCATGTATGGCTGGTCAAGCAGTCGGTAATTATACAATTGGTCGTCCGTTGGTCGGAGGCCTTATCTGTGGCCTTATCCTAGGTGATCTTCAGCTAGGAATTGCTTGTGGTGTTGCTATGCAGTTAGTTTATATTGCACTTGTTACACCGGGTGGTACTGTTTCTGCTGATGTCCGTGCAATTTCTTATATTGGTATCCCGTTAGCTATGGTTGCTATTGCCTCACAAGGATTAAATCCACTTGGAGGAAGTGCTGCTAACCTTGCTAAGTCAGTTGGTACATTAGTTGGAACTGTTGGGACTGTTCTCTATTATGCTGTTGCTACTATGAACTTGGTTTGGCAATCATTTGGATGGAAAGATGTTCATAATGGAAAATTAAATAAGTTGACAGCTGTTAACTTTGGTTGACCTTGGATTTCTCATGCTATTTTCTCATTTTTACCAACAATGTTTCTTACTTACTATGGTGCTACTGCCGTAACAGCTTTACGAAATGCTTTACCTATGGATGGCGTTGCTATGAAAACACTGTTCACAGTTGGTGGTATGTTACCATGTGTCGGAATTGCAATTTTACTTCGCCAAATCATAGGTCGTACAACAGACTTCATTCCTTTCCTTGTAGGATTTACATTGGCAGCTTCATTAGGTCTTAACTTAGTTTCAGTTACAGTCGTTTCATTATTGTTTGCAGTTATTATGTATGAAGTTGAAATGTCTAAGGGTGGGAAACAAGGCAACAGTACTGTACCCGAAGGACCAAATGACGATGATGAGGAGGATATTTGATTATGGAAAATACTAACAATTCAAAAAAACTTGATAAAAGAACACTGCTAAAGTCTTTTCATCGTTGGTTTTGGGGTGCATTAACTTGCTTCTCACAAGAACACATGCAGACATTCGGATATATGGCATCTATGCTGCCAATTCTTAAAAAACTGTATCCCAACCATGAAGATCAAGTTAAAGCAATTAAAGCATATACAGCATTTTTCAACACTAACCCAATGTTAGGAACAGTTATTGTCGGTATCACTGCAAGTATGGAACAGGCACGTGCAAATGGAAAAGAAATTGATGGTGAAACAATCAATGATATGCGTGCTGGTCTTATGGGACCAATTGCCGGAATTGGTGATTCCTTGATCGATGGAACTCTTATTCCAATTCTCCTTGGTATTTCTCTTGGTATGTCAACAGGTGGTTCACCACTTGGTGCAATTTTCTACATTGTTGCATGGGTACTAATTGCATACTTTGGACAGCGTTTCTTATATTTCCGTGGATATCACTTTGGTGATCAAGCCGTTAGTTTCTTAGTTGGAAAACAAGGAGCTGCTATCCGACGTGCAATCGGAATTGTCGGAAGTATGGTTGTTGGTGGTGTTCTAGCTTCTTGGGTAAATGTTACAACTTCACTTAAATTATACGGAGCAAATGGCAAAGTTTTCTTAAACCTTCAAAATAAACTAGATAGCATCTACCCTGGCTTGCTGACGGTTATTGTAACTTTATTTTGCTGGTGGTTAATGACTAAGAAACATGTATCAGCCATTTGGACAATGTTGCTTCTTGTAGTAATTTCACTTATTGGTGTTCTAGTTGGATTCTTCAATCCTGGTCTTTCCTACTAAAACACAAGCAATGACAAGGAGGAAAGTAGAAATGACAATTCAAGAAATGAAAAAAGGATATGAGGAAGAGGTTGCATATCAGAAGCATATGCTTAAAAATTAAGGTTACTGGTTTCAGCTTTGGACTACTATCAGTGGTCTTGGAATCGTCTTAATTTACTTTTTCCACCACCAAAATTTTTGGCTTAACATTTTGGGAATCTCCTTGTTTGCAATAGGTGCTCTAGGTATGCTGATATTTGGATATGCAGGTTGGAAAGGACAACAAAACATTCGAGCACTTATTCATGATTTCGATCAAAAAATTGAATACTTCTATAAGGCTCATAAGAATGTTTCAAGTTCAAAAAGAAAAAAGGTTAAACATTCATAATACTTTTTGGTAAAAACAAATTAATAACAAAGGGGCTGTGCCATAAGTCCTTCAAAAAAGAAGAGATTAGCGAAAATTGTTCTTTGATTT
>NZ_JQAR01000005.1:75221-125200 GCF_001437155.1 Liquorilactobacillus mali | reverse complement strand
AAACAAAATTGGTACTGAGAGAAGATTTTTCTATCAGTACCAAATATTATAGAACCCTTTTTTGTAATAAATTTATTTATGTTTAGCAGAAAAGTTCTACATTTATGAAACAGCGTCACTTAAAAAGTCAGTTAGTTCAGTAGTTGAAAGATTAGCGCTGAGCCCAACTAATAATTTAATGCGAGCCTTCTGTCCATTTAAGCCATGACAAAATGTGATTCCCAAGTTGCTTAATTGGATTCCGCCGCCATTATATGAATAGACTTCTTGAGCAATTCCGTTGAAGCAGCGTGATACTAACACAATCGGTATTTTACGAGCAAGTAACTTCTTGAGTGCAGGAAGAACACTCGGAGGTAAGTTACCGGCACCCAGAGCCTCGATTACAATTCCGTTTGTTTTTTCATTATCCATAAACTCCAACATTTCTGGATCCATCCCGGCGTACGCCTTTATGAGGTAGACATGATTTACAACATGATCAATTGGATGATAATCATTAAGTAGCAGCTGTTCGTAGAAGAGAACACGATTTTTAGTTACTAGTCCAATTGGACCGAATGTGGGTGTACGGAAGGTTGCGACATTAGTAGTATGAGTCTTTGTAACATAACGGGCAGTGTGGATTTCGTCATTCATTACAACTAGAACACCTTTGTTTTTTGCTTCGTCGCTTGCTGCAGTTTGAATTGCGGTTTGAAAATTGTGTAGTCCATCAGATCCAATTTCATTTGCAGAACGCATTGCACCTGTCACAACTACAGGAAAGTCGTTCGGAACAGTTAAATCAAGAAAATATGCTGTTTCTTCAAGTGTATCTGTTCCGTGGGTAACGACAACACCATCAACGTCTTCAGATGCGGCCTGCAGTATTCTTTTTTCTAGTATTAGCATTTCAGCAGGACCAATATGAGGAGAGGGCAGATTAAACACATCCTCTGTAATCAGATTGAGTTTACCAATAAAGGGATTCTTAAATGTATCCAGTGGATTAGCACTACTAGGAGCAACGCCACCATCTTCATTTTGTGACATTGCAATCGTACCACCAGTATGTAATATGAGTATTGTTTTCATTACCGGAGACCTCCTATAAGAATTAACTTTTCTATTATATACACTTAGTGAATTAAATGCTAGCTGCAAAAATAATTTAAGGTGGTTGCTGTAAATTTATAGATGTAAGACCCTAATTATTTAAAAAAGAAAGTTGTATTCATGATAAATTATACCGTTATTCCTTGGAGTGATAATCTTTGTTTAATTCAGAGTGCTTAGAGCAAGTTTTTCATGCAGCGTTTCTTCATTGGCATCTCTTCTTTGTGAAACTATTTAATTGAAGTATTTTTTTGATGAATTACAGGATGAGTTAAAAAAGCAGTTTCATTATATTTTTCAATAATGTAATGCCCACTTTGCTCAACAACCTGTGATAAAGATAGATTTGAAAGCCCGCCGAGATTGTTATTATTAGTCAAACGCTGAATACCTAGTTGACTGATTGCACCATGTGAGACCACAAGGCAAGTCTGATTACCATTCATTTTTTCGGTAATGTCATCAATTGACTTGCAAAATCTTTTTTGGGCATTTAAAAAGGATTCGACTCCTAATTTCTGAAGACGAATATCATCTGTTCTAGAAGACAATAAATCAAATTCAACAGGATAGTCTGTTAGTAAATTTTCTTTCTTAAGGCCTTCAAAAAAGCCAAAAGAAATTTCTGCCAAACCGGGATCAGTAATCACTTGAATATCTGCAGAAATTTGTGAAGAAAGTAATGATGCCGTTTTATATGCTCGTTTGAGTGGACTGGAGTATACAGCCGAAATGCTAAATAGTTTCAAGTAAGCAGCGAGTGCCTTTAGATCAGATTGAATTTCTGGAGTATATATGAGGGGACTATCACCATGCGCACCTTGTAGACGTCCCTCAACATTCCATTCTGTTTTGCCGTGACGAATAAAAATAATTCTTTTACTCATTATTTGATTTTACCTACCGTATCTCCACGAAGACCTGTGCGCAGAGTTTCTAGGGAAATTGCATCAGTAGACGCAATATTACCTAAATTGACTTGAGGTCCAAATTTTAAAATTAAGTCCACTTGTTGCTTTTTCAAAGGCGCTTCAAATATAAGTTTATCAGTTCCAATTTCTGCTAAAATATCAAGTTCTTGTGAAATGATATTGCCGCTTTCATCATAGATACCGATATTTTTACCTGCCTCGCGGGCTTCGATAATTACGAAGTTCGACCCAGAGGAAATATCAGATTGGATTTGTGAGACACGAGTTTCAATACTGATTTTGTGATCCAACAATGGATTTTTCTTACCAACTTCGGAAACAACAAAAAATCCTTTCTCACGTGCCAAGAAGATGACATTGTCCCGAATTTTTTTAGATAGTGACGTTGATCCATCACTTACCTCAATTGCATTGAAACCTAGGCGAGAGGTTTCTTTGAAAAAAAGATCCAGTTTCTTTTCTTGGATTGCAATTTCTAACAAGGTTCCGCCAGGATAAGTCAATATTTTATTGTCATGATATATCTTGTTTTTTTTGACTACTAAATCAGATTCGAATGTAGCCGCAGTTCCCCAACCGAATTTAATGAAGTCAATGTATTCACCAGCGCTTTGGACCAAGTCAGATGCCTCATTTAAGCCTAATCCCTTGTCTAGAATCATACTTAAACCGGTTGTACTTGTTTTGGAGTGTGGAACTTTATTTAAAAATTCATATGCATGCATGAAAAAACCACCTTTTTAATTTTATTTAGTTACAAAAGTCGGTTCTAAAAAATTCTTGAATAGAAAAACTTTTATACTAGATTAACTTTAACAAAAGAAAGCGTGAGTAAAGTATGGCAACTAATGCGAAATCACGAATATAGAAGCATACCCTTTTACTATGAGTGATCTAAGGTTAGTCGTAGAAATTCAACTTATGTCACACGTTTAACCAGAATAATAAAGAGGCTAGATCAAATATTACCTTTTGACCTAGTCCCCAATAATCTAATAAATTAATTATTTTTTGTATGCTTCCCCAGTGAGTTTCTCGACAGGCTTGAAGCAATCACGGAAAGATTTTTCAAGCAAATCGCTGCTATTATTTTTTTCGTAGAAATATGCGAGTGTAAATTGAACAAAAGGTAGGTACAAGCATCCACCAATTATTCCAACGATTGGTCCGCCATAAATCATAATTGGTTCCCAAATATAAAATCCGAAATAGGTGACGACACTCCAAATTGCAATCCAAATGGCTAGTGGAATACTTAGACCAATTAATAATAATAGATATTTGAAGCGCAAATTCTTGATGAATCTTTTACTTGCTTTTAAGGCGTAGCGCTGAGACTGTCCAAGAAACTGTGGCTGATTTTCTCTATATAAGAAGATTGCCTGTGAATAATCAATCCCCTTCCAAAGAACCACAACAAAGAATAGGAATTGCAGAATATAGGTTACAATCTCAATCTTACTAGTGAATATATGAATCACAAGCAGAGGTAATAGCCATAAGAAAATGAATAATGCCAAGTAGCAGAACAAGCGAAGTACTTGATTTTTGTTTAACTGCTTAAATTTCTTAAAAACACTGGAAAAAGAAACTTTAGCAAGTTCATTTTTTAGAGTATCTTGAATAGCATATTGAATAGTGATTCTAACAAAAAAGCAAAGCAGCGCAATTATGAAGAACAAGATAATACTGCCAATTATTTCTAAAAGACTGATGAAAATCAGATAACTTTGTCCGTACAATAAAAGCGTAACACTTGTAGAAATTGATGAAACACCTACTGCGAAAAGTTCATAATCTAGCAAAAACAGTACACCTGCTACAAAAATAAGCAAAATATACAGTATACCAGCCAAAAGCCAGTTGTTTTTGAAGATAGTTTTGTTCTCTCCAAAGTAGGATTTTAATGAATTAGAAAAATTTTTTATCACAACATGTAACCTCATCTCATAAATTATTATTGTTCCATAAGTCGATGTTAACACTAATTTAGTACTAAATGCGTAAAGAAAGTAAATATTCAAAAAGATATTACATGAATTTCACAAAAAAAACGTTTTTCAAATGATTGAAAAACTATATTTGAAACTTATTAGTCAGTAGATGTGGTGCAAACAGCAGATATTTTAATATATAGATGAGGGTATTTATGAAATGTGGAAATAGTTAACACATGGATTGGTCTGCTTATTTTATGCAGGAAAATCTATAATTATTTGAATTATATCTATTTATTAGTGACATAAATATTATTTTGCTTATTCGGAGAAAAATAATAACAATTAATTGGATATTTGTGATACACTACCTTAAGTACGCAGAGTACAAATTTCGGGGTAGGAAATAAAGCGTCAAGTGCTGGAAGGACGGAATGTGTCTTCCAGACGAAAGGTTAACGCCTGCGGTTTTATTTTCGCATTCGCCGCATTTTTTTGTGGCAACTCCAAAAGGGAGATGTCTTGTATGAATAGTAGTTTTGTTTCACGTTTGTCGGTACGCAACATTGTGTTGATGGGTTTATTGATTGCCCTAAATATTGTTGTAGCCAAGTTTTTGTCATTTGGTATCTGGTCTGTGAGGATTAGTTTTACCTTCGTTGTTGTGTTTTTTATGGCATATTGGTTTGGTCCGTTATTAGGGGCAATTGGGGCAGCATGTGCAGATGTTGTTGGGACCTTGATTTTTGGAGGTCTTGGAGGATATTTTGCAGGTTTTACACTTTCTGCCTTTTTAGGGGCCTTTGTCTATGGTATTTTGTTCTATAAGAAGGATGTTACACTCGTGAGAGTCATTATCGCGGTATTGATTAACATTTTTCTTGTGGATGCATTGATGAATACCTATTGGATAACTCTTTTATATCATGCAGATTTTGGGACGATTTTCCCAGCGAGATTTATTAAAGAGTTATTAATGATTCCTGTCCAGATTATTTTGTTATATGCTCTTGGAAAGAACAAAGCACTCGCTGGGTTAGTCAAGCGAGTTGATTGATTTATGACAGTAAATAATAAAATTTAAAATTCAATTAATGATGGGGTAATCTATAATTACTTCCATCATTTTTTTGAGTGTAAAAATAAGAATGGGACTAAATATTCGAGAATTGTTCTTAAGAAAATATTACAATGATTAAAAAATTAGCATACAGGCTTGTTTATACTATAATTGTGTTAGTATTATTCATGGAATTTAAAGATGAATTGGAGCGGAAAAAAATGAATGTATTGGCAATTGATACATCAAATCAACCCTTGAGTATTGCGATATTGAAAGATAAAGAGCTGATAGCAACGGTAACTACAAATGAATCAAAAAATCATAGTGTGACATTAATGCCACAAATTGCTAATCTATTGAATAGCGTCGGGATGAAGCCGATAGATATTGATAGATTCGTGGTCGCAAAGGGGCCGGGTTCGTATACAGGTTTACGAATAGGAGTCACGACTGCTAAGACATTTGCATTTACGCTTTCTAAAGAACTAGTGGGTGTTTCAAGCCTAGCAGTTTTAGCGGACGCGATTAATGAAGAAGGAACGTTAATAGTTCCGCTTTTTGATGCGAGACGAGGCAATGTTTTTGCGGGGGGATACGTCAAAAATGGTACTGAACTCATGAATGTAATTCCAGACCAGCATGTTTCCTTGGGTGAATTACTTGAAAAAACTAAAAGTTATAAACACATTTTTTTTGTTGGAAGTGACAGTCATAAGTTTGAAGAACAAATCTTAGAGAAGATGAGCAAAGAACAGCGGGTTGTTTTTTCGAGTAATGAAGATGATTATCCACAAGCGTATCACTTGGGTTTGTTGGGAATAAAAGAAAAACCAGTTGAGATTCATAGCTTTGTACCAGAATATCTGAGATTAACGCAAGCAGAAAGTCAGTGGTTAGAAAATCATCAGGAGAAGGTAGATGAAACATTTGTTGAGAAAATTTAACAAAATTTTGGATTATTGCTTTAGTTATTTTGAAGATACCTCATTAGCTTTCGACAATAAGAGGGTTGTAATTCATGATAACGAATATCTTCTATGTCGGGCTGTGGTCCCTGACATAGATGAGATGCTTCAGTTGCAGAAGTTAGTCTATACGGATGATAATTCATGGGATGAGACTGTTTTCGAGAATGAGTTACGCAATGAAAAAAGTAAGTTGTATTTAATAATGCGTCAAAATGATCGTCTTATTGCTTTTATTGGTGCTTCATTCAAACAGAAAATCAGGGATGTACACATCTCAAATGTTGCAGTGCATCCGGATTTCCAAAATCGAGGGTTAGGAAAGTTTCTGATCAGGACAATGATTGATTGTGCAAAACATAATGATTATGCATCACTTTCTCTTGAAACGCGATTGAGCAATGTACGCGCTCAAAAACTTTATAGTACAATCGGATTTAAAAATATGGGATTAAAAAAATCCTATTATCAATCTAACCATGAAGATGCTGTAGATATGCGTTTATCAATAAAAAGCAAGAAGGAAACGGTAAATGAGTAATAAGAAAAGAGAATTGATCTTAGCTTTTGAGTCGAGTTGTGACGAAACAAGTGTCGCAGTTATTGAGGATGGCAAAAAAATTTTGTCAAACATTATTGCAACTCAAATTAAAAGCCATAAAAGATTCGGAGGAGTCGTACCAGAAGTTGCAAGCAGACATCATATTGAACAAGTCACAATGTGTTTGGAAGATGCAATGACAGAAGCAAACGTAACATACGACGATCTTTCTGCGGTCGCAGTTACATATGGACCGGGACTAGTTGGGGCACTTCTTGTTGGTGTTGCGTGCGCTAAGGTAGTTGCATTTTCACATAACTTGCCATTAATCCCAGTGAACCATATGGCAGGACATATTTATGCTGCAAGATTTACAAGCAAAATTAAATTTCCAGCGATGGCTTTGCTGGTATCAGGTGGGCACACTGAATTGGTTTATTTGCCTAAAGAAAATGTGTATCAAATTATTGGTGAGACACGCGACGATGCAGCAGGTGAGGCTTACGACAAAATTGGTCGTGTTTTGGGATTAACATACCCTGCTGGAAAACAGATTGATGAGATGGCTCATAGAGGCAAGGATACATTTTCATTTCCAAGGGCGATGTTCAAAGAAGATAACTTTGATTTTAGCTTCAGTGGTCTTAAGAGTTCATTCATTAATACTGTCCATCATGCAGATCAAGTTGGAGAAAAACTAAGCCCTGATGATTTGGCTGCAAGTTTTCAACAGAGCGTGATTGACGTGTTGTTGCACAAAACAGAACATGCACTCGACACCTTTCAGATTAAGCAATTGATTTTAGCAGGTGGTGTTGCGGCGAATCAAGGGCTAAGAGACGGCTTAGACCAGCTAATAAGAAAACATACTGGTGTTGAACTACTCAAGGCTCCATTGAAATTATGTGGTGATAACGCTGCAATGATTGGCGCAGCTGGGTATGTTGCATGGAAAAATGGAGAAGTTGCAAATCTATCATTAAACGCGGATCCAAGTTTGGAATTTGAATGGTTTAAAAAAGAACAATAGTAAAAGACTTGCTAAGATAAAGTAGCTGTGACGCAAAAAATGAAGTTAAATAATTAAATTACTAGGCAACTAGTTGCCATCCAAGTTTGGGTGGTAGCCAGTTGCCTAGTTTTATCTGAAGATAGTCTGTTATGCAAAAAGTAAGATAAATTTAACCAGAAATTATAAAGAATAATTCAAGTTAGACTAGGTATTTTTTTTATCTAGTACTATTGTGTTAAGCAAAGGCGGGAGGTAGTCTACCAAGTGATTTTTGTTTTCTTTACAAAAATCACTGATGCTTTCTTCATTTAAATTAACGGGTAGCAGATTTTGTAATTCGGGTAATCTATTCATATTTGATAAAGCGTTAGTATGTCTCTGGAATAAGTTTTTGATGTCAGTCCAGCTCTTATCCAAATTAATCCAAAAAATAATTGCTGTATATTTCATGTATGAATCAGTTTTTAAATACGCTGGAGTTAATTTATTTTTAGGAACACTTATTCCAATCTCTTCATTTATTTCCCTGCAAATACTATTTCTAAGATTGAATTTATTTTCTTCTAAGTCATTGGCGTCAATATTACCGCCTATACACTGTATTCGACCTGGACTTGACGTGCTTGTTCCCATTTTGCCCAAGATGATCTTGTTGTCATTTGTTAACAAAACCACGGACGTGAATATGATTTTGCAATCTTCCTCTTGTAAGTTATGACTATTGCTATATAAATAGTGGGCATAATCAGTCTTGTTTACCGAGAAAATAATTTCATTTTGGGTACTGCAAATCCGGTTAACAGTATATATATCACCATTAAAATATCTTTTTTTACGATTTATAGAATTCCAATTGCTAGTAATTTTTCTTTGATTTTCGACAGACAAAATTGTACTAGTACCTGAATAGGTAACAGAAATCTTTTTTTTAACCTTCTGTATTTTTAAATTATTCATGTTTTTCTCCAAGTATAGAAAGATATCTCTTGTTTGTGAACAAGCGCAAATTATTGGAAACTAAGTCTTATAATATTTTAGTACTTTAAAATTTAGGTACCAGTATAACCGGTTATTTATAATCTATGATTTTCGAAATTATTATAGCTGTGATAAAAAGTCAGCGCAATAATAATGTTTTAAACATTTATGTCTTGTGTGCTTTTTTTTCATGTGCAGAGTTCCTCAGAAAATATAATGTCTATTTTTGATTTTTTTGGTTAAATTTCAGTAGTGATCAGTAGTAAAAAGAAAATATTAGTCAAAATTCTCAAGTCTCATACTTTTTTCTTCCCATGAGTCTTCCAAGTTAGCAACTTTAGCTTGTGTATTCTTTAGTAATTCTTGTAACTCAGTACTTTGTTGAGGGTCAGAATAGACCTCTGGAAGTGTCATTTGTTTTTGGATTTCTTCTTCTTTCGTATTGAGTTTCTCAAGTTGATTTTCGATTTCTTCAATTTCGCGACGCAATTTTCGTTCCTTACGCTGTTGTTCCTTATTAAGTTGATAGTTGTTTTTTTCAGGTTTCTTAGCAACTGTAATTTCACTTTGTTCATTTTCCTGTGCAAGCAAAAGTTGTTCTTCTTTTTTATCGACATAATAATCATAATCACCTAAGTAGAGTTGACTACCATTTTCAGATATTTCTAGAACATTGGTCGCAACCTTGTTGATGAAATAGCGATCATGTGAAATGAAGAGTACAGTCCCATCGTAGTCCAAAAGAGCTCTTTCAAGCACTTCTTTACTATCAATATCCAAATGATTAGTTGGTTCATCAAAAATTAAGAAGTTATCGTGGTTGAATGCAAGTTTTGTCAGCAATAAGCGAGCTTTTTCACCACCGGAAAGATTGTGAACCACTTTCTTAACATCATCTCCAGAAAAAAGGAAACTGCCTAAAATCGATCTAATATCTTTTTCAGGGGTAGTGGGATGTTCATCCCATAACTCATTTAATACAGTCTTAGTAGCATGCAAGTTTTTTAGCTCCTGATCGTAGTATCCAGTGTCAACATTTGTCCCAAATGAATACTCACCACTGATCAAAGGAATTTTGTTGAGGATACTTTTCAACAAAGTTGACTTTCCAACTCCATTGCTGCCAACAATCGCCATCCTTTGATGTTTTCGTAAATCAATATTGATTGGCCCTGATATTGGATCACTTTCATATCCAATAAAGGCATTGTTAACAGTTAAAACGATATTTCCGCTCTGACGGTTTGCAATGAATTGAAAATGCGGCCCCTGTTGTCCATCAGTTGGCCGTTCAAGTCGATCTATTTTTTCAAGTTGCTTTCGCCGGCTTTGAGCCCTTTTTGTTGTTGATGCTCGCACAATGTTACGCGCAACGAAATCTTCAAGTTTCTCGATTTCTTCTTGCTGTTTTTCATATTGCTTCATTTTTTGTTGAAAGCGTTTAGCCTTTTCTTCAATATAGAAAGAATAATTTCCCTGATAATGTTCTGTTCCACTTGAGGTGAGTTCGTAAACTTCCTTGGCAATTTTATCAAGAAAATAGCGGTCATGTGAAATAATTAGGAGGGCACCTGAGTAAGATTGCAAGTAACCTTCTAGCCAGCTTAAAGTCTGGATGTCTAAATGATTTGTCGGTTCATCCAATATTAATAAGTCGTTTTTTTCTAATAACAGTTTTGCAAGTGCTAGGCGAGTTTTTTGTCCACCCGATAGTGTTCCAATAATAGTGGTGAAATCTTTTTCATAGAATTTAAAGCCATGCAAGACAGCTCGAATTTCTGACTCATAGCCATAACCATTTGCTTCTTTGAAATTGTGCGATAGTTGGTCATAGCTGCTAAGAAGTGCTTCATACTTTGAATGTGGTTGATCAGAGTGATTAAAAGATGAAATCTCATTTTCTAGTTTGTGCATCTTTACTTCCATCTTCTTCAGATCATCAAAGACGGTAAGCATTTCGTCGTAGATACTTCTTGTAGAATTCAAACCATTGTCTTGAGCTAGGTAACCAATTGTCATATTTTTATTTTTAGTAATTTGACCATTATCAGGAGATTGCAGACCAACAATCATTTTGATCAAGGTTGATTTACCAACCCCGTTTCGCCCAACAAGAGCGATCCTAGAATTGTCTTGAACGTCAAGGTTAACTTTCTCAAAGAGAACATCACTTCCAAATAGACGCTCGACATTTTGTACTTGAAGTAAAATCATAAAAAACACCTCTTAAATATTAAAATATGGAGATTAAGGCAGTTACAAGCCTTGTGAAATTTAGCAAGTAATTGTATGCTCTATTGCATGTGAATGTAATTTAGTGTAGCATAAACACGGTAAAACATAGTGTACAATATTAATGCTTGTGAAGATAGTTAAACACATAGCTTCACAAGGAGTGTGTTATACTATTTAAAAAGACTGAATTATTTATTAGCGAAAGGAGCTAAAACATGGTAACATCAAAAATTCCTCATGCGACAGCTAAAAGACTGCCGATCTATTATCGTTACTTGCACTTTTTATCGGATGCAGGTAAACAAAGAATTTCATCAACTGAACTTGCAGATGCTGTTAAGGTTGATTCTGCAACAATTAGAAGAGACTTCTCATACTTCGGTGCCCTTGGAAAAAGAGGGTACGGTTATGATGTAGACAGCCTACTTGCTTTCTTCAAAAAGACTTTAAACCAAGATCAGTTAACAAATGTAGCACTGATCGGAGTGGGTAATTTAGGACATGCGCTTTTGAATTATAATTTCCATCAGAGCAACAATGTACGTATTAGTGCAGCTTTTGATATCAACCAGGATATTACTGGAACGATTCAGAGTAGTGTGCCAGTTTATGATATGGCTGATATGAAGGAACAGTTAACAGTTCAACAAATCGAGATCGTAATTTTGACTGTTCCTTCCAGTGTTGCTCAAAAAGTTACGAACGAACTTGTTGATGTCGGGATTAAAGGAATACTTAATTTTACACCCCTTAGAATCACTGTACCTAATACTGTTAGAGTCCAAAACGTTGACCTAACAAATGAATTACAAACACTGATTTATTTCTTAAACAAATTCGGTGATAAAGATGAAACTTTATTAGACTAACATCACGCTTTACCAAAGTTTTTACTGAGGTAAGGCTTTTTTATTTTAATTGCAGTACGATGACAAGAATATTCATAAGTATATGAGCAATTATTGGTGCTTTAATGTCGTGAGCTTTGTAGTATATAAAGCTCAAAACCAGTCCTAAACAAGCATAGGTTAAGTAATGTCCGTCGGCATGCGCAATGCTGAAAAGAACACTCGAAAAGAGTGCAGCTCCCATTGGATTGATGAATGTTGAAAGATTACCAAAGAACACCTTGCGAAAAATAAATTCCTCCATTACCGGTGCAGCAGCTATTACGTATATTAAATAATAGGGATAGTGAGCAATAATGGTCATTATTTGGCTAGTGTTTTCAGAAACAACTGATTGATGCAGAAGATAGATTTCAACAAGCATCGTCACTTTTTGGATAACAAAAGCTAGAATCGTCCCTAAAAAGCCTAATAATAGTACAGAGGTCAATGAAATTTGTTTTGATTCAATGTTGTTTTTAAATGGAAATTTTCGATTGAGATAGAACATAAAAAATATTCCTACAGTTCCCATGATACTAGTTGTGATAAACAACAGTGGGTTGCTTTTGATTACTGTAAAAAAGATGTTTGGAAAGAGCATAACAACGAGATATGTTATGAGCAGTGCTAAAGAATTTTTTCTGATATCCATGAGTTACTCCATTCACTTTAATAGTAAACCCAGTATAACATACATTAATTAGCACTCTCGTAAGTAGAGTGATAAAAAACTTGCATTTTTAGTGCGAATTGATTATAGTAATAGTTGTGATTAGCACTTGAATTAGCAGAGTGCTAAAAACAAAACAATATTGGAGGGATATATAGTGCTTAAACCTTTAGGAGATCGTGTTATTTTGGAAGTTCAAAAAGATGAGGAACAAACTGTTGGCGGCATAGTGATTGCTAGCAATGCTCAAGAAAAGCCACAAACAGGAAAAGTGGTTGCAGTTGGTGCAGGCCGAGTTTTAGATAACGGTGAGAAGGTTGCTTTATCAGTTAAAGTCGGTGAAACGGTTTTGTTTGATAAATATGCTGGCACAGAAGTCAAATACGAAGAAAAAGAGTATTTGGTTGTTCATGAAAAAGATATTGTTGCAATTGTAGACTAAATATTATTATATAAATTGACTATGAGGTGAATTATTGATGGCAAAGGAAATTAAGTTTTCAGAAGATGCTCGTTCAAAGATGCTTGCAGGTGTTGATAAGTTAGCAAATACAGTTAAATCAACAATTGGTCCAAAAGGAAGAAATGTTGTTTTGGAACAATCATACGGTTCACCAACAATCACAAATGATGGTGTAACAATTGCAAAAGCAATCGAGCTTGAAGATCATTTCGAAAATATGGGAGCAAAGCTTGTTGCAGAAGTTGCTTCAAAGACAAACGATATTGCAGGTGATGGTACTACAACTGCTACTGTATTAACACAAGCAATTGTTACAGAAGGAATGAAGAATGTGACTGCTGGTGCAAATCCAGTCGGCATTCGTCGCGGTATTGAATTAGCAACTAAAGCTGCAGTTGATGAATTGCATGAGATGTCGAATAAGGTTGAATCAAAGAGTGATATTGCTCAAGTTGCTTCAATTTCTTCAGCCAATGAAGAGGTTGGTAAGTTGATTGCAGATGCAATGGAAAAAGTCGGAAACGATGGTGTTATCACAATTGAGGAATCAAAGGGTATTGATACTTCATTGGATGTTGTGGAAGGAATGCAGTTTGATCGTGGATATCTTTCACAATATATGGTAACAGATAATGATAAGATGGAAGCCGATTTGGATAATCCATATGTCTTGATTACTGATAAGAAGATTTCAAACATCCAAGAGATTCTCAATCTTTTACAATCAATTGTAGAGCAAGGACGTCCATTATTGATTATTGCTGATGATGTTGATGGTGAAGCATTGCCTACTCTTGTTTTGAACAAGATTCGTGGAACATTCAATGTCGTTGCTGTTAAGGCTCCAGGCTTTGGTGATCGTCGTAAGGAAATGCTCCAAGATATTGCTACGTTGACTGGTGCAACAGTTATTACAGAGGACTTGGGCCTGCAATTGAAGGACACAACGGTTGATCAGCTTGGTTCTGCAAGCAAGATTACTGTTACAAAAGAAAAGACAACCATTGTTGAAGGTGCTGGAAACAAGTCAGAAATTGCTGAGCGTGTAAACGTAATCAAGAAGCAAATTGCTGAAACAACTTCAGATTTTGATCGTGAAAAATTACAGGAACGTTTAGCTAAACTTGCTGGGGGCGTGGCTGTAATCAAAGTTGGTGCAGCAACCGAAACTGAATTAAAGGAACGTAAGTACCGCATTGAAGATGCATTAAATGCTACTAGAGCCGCTGTCGAAGAAGGATTTGTTTCAGGTGGTGGTACGGCATTAGTTAATGTCATTGGTAAAGTGGCTGAATTAAAGGAAACAGGCGATGTTCAAACAGGTATCAACATTGTTAAACGTGCTTTGGAAGAACCTGTTCGTCAAATCGCTGCAAATGCGGGTCTTGAAGGATCTGTAATTGTTGAAAAGCTGAAATCACAGAAACCAGGTATCGGCTACAACGCCGCTACTGATGAATGGGTTGATATGGTAAAGGCTGGAATAGTCGATCCAACTAAGGTAACACGTTCTGCTTTGCAAAATGCGGCAAGTGTATCTGCTTTGTTGCTGACTACAGAAGCTGTTGTTGCTGATGTACCAGCACCTGAGGCACCTGCTGCTCCTGCACCTGCTGCACCAGGTATGGGCGGAATGATGTAATAAATACAATATTAAATAACTAATAACAACAGAGCTAGGTCAAAAGTTAACTTCTGACCTAGCTCTGTTGTTTACTGTGTGTGAACGTATTTCATAAGTCGAAATTTTATTTTAACCATGACTTACAGGTAGAAAAGCATTCATAGATGTTTGAAATTTCTAATTAGTACTTAACTTAAATTTTTTCAGTTTATTTCACATTACAAGTTTTTATTGTAAAAAACGGATTTTGGCGTATTTATTTTTGAAATAATCAAGTAAAATTTTATTGAGTAAAATATTAAAATTGTACTAAGTTGTTGCTTGTTAGAATAGTTAAAATAGGAAATAAAGTGTGTAAGAAAGAGTATTAATTTATTTGCTGATGTATCTGAAAGAATATTCAAATTCAGATTGGTATTGAATTTAAGGTGCAACTGAATGTAAAGTGTGATAAATTGTTTTAATAGGGAATTAGCAGATAGCAAAATGATGCTATTTCATAGAATTTGATTATCTTAGTCATCAAAGAGGGGAAATTAAATGTGGCACTATTTAAAACGATTATTAATTGGAAAGCCTTTAAAAACAACGGATGAAGGTAATCAACAGCTGACAAAATTCAAAGCTTTGGCTCTGTTATCTTCAGATGCATTGTCTTCAGTGGCTTACGGTACTGAACAAATTACAGCAGTTCTGGTAGTTTTGTCGGCTGCAGCTACGTGGTATGCTTTACCGGCTGCTGGAATTGTCTTGATTCTATTGTTTGCAATAACCTTGTCGTATAGACAGATTATTCATGCTTATCCATCCGGTGGTGGGGCATATATTGTTGCAACAAAAAACTGGGGAACGCCTGTTGGTCTAGTTGCAGGTGGTTCGCTACTAGTTGATTACATGCTGACTGTTGCTGTTTCTGTAACTTCTGGGACCGAGGCTATTACGTCAGCTATTCCATATTTAAGGGCGCACAGTATCGCAATTTCAATTATCATTGTTTTGTTTATTATGACTTTGAATTTGCGTGGTATGCGTGAGTCGGCTTCTTTTTTGACGTTCCCAGTTTATTTGTTCATCACCATTCTGGTTTCGATGTTAGCATGGGGACTATTCAATATTGTTACAAACAAAATTCAATACAATGCTGCTGCACCAATAGGCGGAGCTGTTCCAGGAATGTCTTTAATCTTGTTTCTCAAAGCATTTTCGGCTGGATCATCTTCCTTGACCGGTGTTGAAGCTATCAGTAATGCAGTTCCAAACTTTAAAAAACCAAAAAGAAGAAACGCAGCCAATACATTAGCTTTGATGGCATTGATTTTAGGTGTATTTTTCACCGGAGTTACGTTCCTAAGTTATTACTTAGGTGTACTTCCCAGTACTAAAGAAACTGTCCTGTCCCAAATTGGGATAGCAGTTTTTGGTAAGGGTATCTTCTATTACTTACTGCAATTTTCGACGGCTATGATACTGGCAGTCGCTGCTAATACGGGTTTTTCGGCCTTTCCAATATTGGCTTATAATTTGGCAAAAGACAAATTCATGCCTCATATGTATATGGATAAGGGAGACCGCTTAGCATATTCGAATGGAATTATTTCGCTTGCAGTTGGAGCGATTGTCCTAATATTGATTTTTCATGGGCAGACTAACTTGTTGATTCCCTTGTATGCAGTCGGTGTTTTTGTACCATTTACACTTTCTCAATCAGGGATGATAATCCATTGGTTCAGGGAAAAAGGAAAAAATTGGATTTTGAATGCACTCGTGAACTTGTTAGGAACAATTATTTCATTTCTTTTAGTTGTATTCTTGTTCTTGCTGCATTTTCAAAATGTATGGCCATACTTGGTAATTATGCCAGTTCTGTTATTTGCATTTCAAAAAATTCACAGTCACTATATCATGGTTGCTTCTCAATTACGTTTGAGTGAAGAGGCTACACTTCATGATTATGATGGCTCGACTGTAATTGTTCTTGTAAGTTCAGTAACACATGTAACGACAGGGGCTATCAATTATGCAAGGTCAATAGGTGATTATGTGATTGCAATGCATGTTTCGTTTGATGAGAATCCAAAAAAAGAACATGAAACTGCGAAAGAATTCAAGGAGTCATTTCCAGATGTACGTTTTGTTGATTTGCATTCTTCATATCGCTCGGTAGCAACCCCTGTTTTGCGTTTCTGTGATGTTATTGCTAAAAACTCAGCTGAAAAAAATTATTCAATGACAGTCCTAGTGCCGCAATTTGTACCACGTAAACCATGGCAAAATATTTTACACAATCAGACCAGTTTAAGGTTGCGTGCTGTGTTGAATTCGCGTGAAAATATTATTGTGTCAACGTATAGTTATCATTTGAAGAAGTAGACTTTATGCGACTCTATAAAAGCTATATGAGTTTATGTTATAATGACTGAGAGTGGTTCTATAATTTTAGTAGATAATTAAGCTCTTCTTTAATTTATTAAAGAAAAAGAAAGAGGACGGCGTATGTATATAGTTGTTGCGTCTTTTTTGGCAACACTGGCATTTTCGTTTTTTTTGACACCAATTATTAGACGATTGGCTTTCAAAATAGGCGCGGTTGATAATCCGAATGCTAGGCGTGTCAACAAAACACCAATGCCGACAATGGGGGGCCTTGCAGTTTTTTTGGCCTTTAATATAACAAATATATTTATTTTAAGAAAAGAATATCCTAGTAGTCAATTTTGGCCACTTCTAGCAGCTGAATGTGTAATAATTTTGACAGGTATAATTGATGATATTTTTGAACTTAAGCCCAAACAGAAGATATTGGGGATAACGATTGCGGGGTTAGTGATTTATTTTTTTGCGAATATCAGGATGACGACATTAACACTTCCTTTTTTGGGTACCCTCGATTTGGGGATTCTGAGTCTGCCGGTTACTTTAATCTGGATTTTAGCCATTACTAATGCGGTTAACTTGATTGATGGTCTTGATGGACTTGCTGCCGGAGTATCAGTAATTGCTCTGTTTACAATGGGGATTACAGGCTTTTTCTTCTTGACGGTTACAAGTACGTATGTTTCAGTTTGGATCTTTATGTTGGTGGCAGCCTTATTAGGCTTCTTGCCATATAACTTTCATCCAGCTAAGGTTTATCTTGGAGATACAGGAGCTCTTTTTATTGGGTTTATGATTTCAACTTTTTCTCTTTATGGGCTCAAGAATGCAACTTTTATTTCAATAATTATTCCAGTGATAATACTTGGTGTTCCAATTACTGATACCGTTTTTGCGATATTGCGTCGCTTTTTGAATAAGAAACCGATTGCACAAGCCGATAAGCACCATTTACACCACAGATTAATGGAAATGGGCCTATCACATACACAAACAGTGCTGGTGATATATGGGATAGCACTTATCTTTTCAATGATTTCGCTGCTTTATCCGATTTCTAACTTGGGAGGCTCAATCTTGTTGACTGTTGCAACATTGGTCGGACTAGAATTGTTTGTGGAATCAATCGGGCTAGTTGGACCTGAGAGAAGACCTGTATTGAATTGGATAGGGAAAGTCTTGAAGATAAAGGGACATAAATTTTCATCTAAAAATAAGAAATGATAATTATCAATAAAAAATAGGAGTCTTTGACAAGGAGAAATACTTTGTCCAAGATTCCTTTTTTATTTGATTTGCGGCGTTTCAATATATTTTGTTCCGTTTGGTCTGAATGTGACCTGCCCATTAAGGAGATCTTTTATTTCGGATAAATTTGTAGATGTTTCAGAAGGATCTGTTAAGAGGGAAAGAAGAATGTTTTCTTGATAAGAAATTGAATCAATTACTAGTTGATTTTCGGCAGCAAAATTTTGAAAGCGTCCAAGTTGGGAATAACTGATTGTTATTTCAGTAATATTTTGCGGTTTTATCAAAACAATCGCATTGTTAAGTGCCAATGTCGTTGCTTGTCCATAAGCTCTAATTAATCCACCAGTTCCAAGTTTTATACCGCCAAAATATCTTGTTACTACAGCAGTTGTATTTCGAACATTTGTCTTTAGAAGTACGTTTAAAATAGGAACACCGGCAGTTCCCGAAGGTTCTCCGTTGTCGCTTTGTCTTTGAACATCATTTTTGGAACCAATCACATAGGCGAAACAATTGTGATTTGCCTTGGGGTTAAGTTTTTTGATTTTTTCGATAAATTTTTGTGCATCCTGCTCAGTATCTGTGCGCGCAACACTACAGATGAAAGAGGATTTCTTGATTATTAAGTCGGCAGAATTTTCTTGCCCAATTGTTAAGTAACTTTCGATGTTAATCGACTCCTTTGCGTATTTATTTTTTGATGAGGGGTGAGGCAATGCAGAAAAAAGATTTCTTTGGGAGATGGGTAGCATTAAGGAAAACAAATCAAGTTATGGTCATGGATGAAGGTTTGTTTTCAAAAAGGGCAGCATTAGAAGTACAAAAGAATATAATAATTTGTAATAGATGCGGTCAGAAAACGCCAAAGAAACGAGCATTTCTACCTAATCAACAATATTATTGTCCTGCATGTATAATGTTGGGAAGACTTACAACACAACATATATTATACACGATAGAGGAACCAAATCTTTTTTTGGATATCCCTGATCCATTGACATGGAAGGGAGAACTGTCTAAAAATCAATTGAGATGTTCGAATAAAATCATTCAGATTCAACGAGACAACAAGAATTTTTTATTATGGGCAGTAACTGGTGCTGGGAAAACCGAAATACTTTTTGCAAGTCTGGCCGATGCTTTTAAGAAACATAAAAGAGTTTGTATTGCCTCACCACGCGTTGATGTCTGTAATGAATTGTATCCAAGATTAAAAGCAGCGTTTGAATGTGTGACAATGGTGCTTTTACATGGTTATCAGGCTGAAAAATATGAATATACGCAATTGGTAATTTGTACTACACATCAGTTATTACGTTTTAAAGGTGCATTTGATATGCTCATTATTGATGAGGTTGATGCTTTCCCATTTAAAGATGATGTGATGCTAATGAATGCAGTTAATTCAGCTAGAAAATCTGTCAGTTCATTAATTATGCTAACAGCAACTCCTACTCATTCTTTAATGAAACAAGTTCGGCGAAAAAAATTAGAAGTTGGTTATCTGCCTTCCAGATACCATGGACACGAGTTGCCTATTCCAAAGATAATTATAAGAACAAACTGGTTGAAGGAATTACAAAGAGGAAAAATTTGTAATAAGCTCAGGAAGATTATAAATTCTTGGATTGATAATAAAGAACCATTTCTAGTCTTTGTTTCGCGAATTGATTTTTTAAGGGATGTGAATTTGGTAATTAACAAATTTGTTAATGGCAGATGTGAGGGAGAAACAGTTTTTTCAGCTGATAAGGAGCGAATTGAAAAAGTTCAAAAGATGAGAAATGGGACATTTCAATATTTAGTAACTACAACTATTCTTGAGCGTGGTGTGACTTTCGCTGGTTTGAATATTTTAGTATTGGGTGCAGATGACGAGTTGTTTAACAGTGCATCTCTTGTCCAGATTGCTGGAAGAGTTGGCAGAAGCGCACAAGAACCTGATGGTGACGCAATTTTTCTATGTAGCCGTAAGAAAATGACTGTTGTTAATGCGAAGAAACAGATTATTTTGCTTAACCTGAAAGGAAGAAAAATAAAAAATGAGTCACTGTTTGATGTGCCAGAGTAGAATTAATGAGTATTTTGATCTTGAATGGGTACTTTCCTTCCAGCGGCCAAAGAAAAAATTTCTCTGCCAAAATTGCAAAAATAACTTTGTGGCATTACTTAATTATCCTAGGTGTCTTGGCTGTGGAAGAAAAATGAACGAAGAAGATATCTGTGTTGATTGCAGAAAATGGGAAAGGGAATATAGTGACTTATTAGGAAATATTGCATTGTATGAGTATAACGAGTTGATGAAAAAATATTTTGAAAGATTCAAGTTTATGGGTGACTACTATTATTCCAATATTTTCAATGAAGAATTAAAAGAAATCGTTCAAAAGGAATATGGTAAAGGGTGGTTGTATGTACCAGTCCCACTTTCTAAACAAAGTTTTCAGATAAGGATGTTTAATCAGGTAGAAGCATTGTTTTCAGGTTTGACGTTCACGGAACTGCTCACAGTTAGAAACGATGAAAAAAGACAGCAATCAAAGCTGAATAGACGAGAACGTTTAAGGAGAAGACAGCCTTTTATACTAAATAGTGATAGACGGGTAGAAGTTGAAGCGGCAAATATATTGTTGCTTGATGATATTTATACAACAGGCGGTACCTTGTATCATGCTGCAAAAATAATGAAAGATGCAGGTGCCAAAAAAATAAAGTCAATTACACTTGCAAGATAGTTAGGGATAATATTTGTTAATTGTAACGTTTTCTTTTATAATAAAGTTAGCATACCTTTGCTCGTTGATATGCTTTAGCGAGTGATGGTGCTGAGTTGTGAAAGGAGAGGTTTGTTATGCTTAAGTACAATATTCGTGGGGAAAATATCGAAGTCACAGAGGCAATCAGAAGTTATGTCCAAAAGAAATTGACTAAATTAGAAAAATATTTTGAAGATACTTCTAACTCAACAGCTCATGTAAATTTAAAGGTCTACTCTGATAAGACCGCCAAGGTTGAGGTTACCATTCCATTACCGTACCTTGTACTGAGAGCTGAGGAGACATCGCCTGACATGTACGCTAGTGTTGATTTAGTGACAGATAAGCTAGAACGTCAAATTCGCAAGCATAAAACTAAAATTAATCGTAAGTCACGTGAAAAAGGATTCAATAATGTTCAAGTAAAGGATGACAATGAGGAAAGTGAGAACGGGTTTGATATTGTTCGCTCCAAACATTTCTCGTTAAAACCAATGGATAGTGAAGAGGCTGTTCTTCAAATGAATATGTTGGGACATGACTTTTTTATCTATGAAGATGCAGAGACAGACGGAGTCAATATTGTTTACCGCAGAAAAGATGGTAGATATGGTTTGATTGAATCTACAGAAGATTAACCGAAAAGGCGGGCTTTTCTCTTTTAGGGACGAGCTCGTTTTTTTGTGAGAATTGAAAATATATTGTAATTGTTTCAAATTAGAGTAATTGATGATAAAATACGTAGTGATATGCTGTTTTTTTAAATAACAGAATAAATTTTTATATTGAGTTTTTTGGAAAGGAAATATGACATGGTAAATGTCCTAAGAAAATGGGTCGAAAGTGATAATAGAGAATTAAAACGCTTGGGAAAAATTGCTGATAAAGTTGAAGCATACGCTGACGATATGGCAGCCTTAAGTGATGAAGAATTACAAGCAAAGACACCGGAATTAAAGGCAAAATTTGTAGCAGGAGCATCCTTGGATGATTTACTACCAGAAGCTTTTGCAGTTGTTCGCGAAGGTGCAAAAAGAGTTCTTGGATTGTATCCATTTAGGGTTCAAATCTTTGGTGGAATAGTTTTGCATGAGGGTAACATTGCTGAGATGAAGACTGGTGAAGGTAAGACCTTGACGGCTACTATGCCGGTTTATCTAAATGCTCTTGCTGGAAAAGGTGTTCATGTTGTAACTGTTAATGAATATCTTTCGGCACGTGATGCAAAAGAAATGGGTGAGTTGTATTCTTGGCTGGGGCTTTCAGTTGGATTGAATATTTCGAGTTTATCGCCAGATGAGAAACGTGCTGCATATAAATGTGATATCACGTATTCAACAAATAGTGAGCTAGGGTTCGATTACCTTCGTGATAACATGGTTGTTTATCGTGAAGATATGGTTCAAAGACCACTTAATTTTGTAATAGTTGATGAAGTTGATTCAATTCTGATTGATGAGGCCAGAACTCCTTTGATTATTTCTGGACAGGCTGAAAAATCTACAACATTGTACACTAGAACAGATCGTTTTGCTAAGACCTTGACCGAAGAAACTGATTTTAAGATCGATCTTGAATCAAAAACAGTTTCTCTAAGTGAAGATGGCATTAAGAAAGCTGAAAAGTATTTTGGTCTTGAAAATTTATATGATCCTGACAACACAGCGTTAACACACCATTTGGACAATGCTTTGCGTGCAAATTTCATTATGTTGCGTGATAAAGATTACGTTGTTTCTGATGGTGAGGTTTTGATCGTTGATCAGTTTACAGGACGTATCATGGAAGGACGTCGTTATTCGGATGGACTTCATCAGGCAATTGAAGCTAAGGAACATGTTGAAATTCAGCAGGAAACGACGACAATGGCTAACATTACCTATCAGAATTTCTTTAGAATGTACAAGAAAATTGCTGGTATGACTGGTACTGCTAAAACTGAACAAGAAGAATTTCGTGAAATTTACAATATGGAAGTTATCTCCATTCCTACTAACAAACCTGTTTTACGTGAGGATCGCCCAGATTTGTTATATCCTACATTGAAGAGTAAATTTGCAGCTGTTATTGAAGATATCAAGGAACGCCACGAAAAAGGACAGCCGATCCTTGTTGGTACAGTCGCAGTTGAGACTTCAGAGTTGTTGTCAGAACTTCTGGATAAAGCAGGAATTGCACATGCTGTCTTAAATGCTAAGAATCATGCTAAGGAAGCTGAAATTATTATGAATGCCGGTCAACGTGGTGCTGTAACAATCGCTACCAATATGGCTGGACGTGGAACGGATATTAAGTTAGGACCAGGTGTTCGCGAAGTTGGTGGGTTAGCAGTTATTGGGACTGAACGTCATGAATCTCGACGCATTGATAATCAGTTGCGAGGACGTTCAGGACGACAAGGTGATCCAGGGCTAACACAATTTTATCTTTCGTTAGAAGATGATTTGATGCTTCGTTTTGGTTCAGAAAGAGTAAAAGCGATTCTTGAGCGTTTCAAAGTTGCGGACGAGAATGCTGTTATTCAAAGTAAAATGATTTCACGTCAAGTTGAATCCGCACAAAAACGTGTAGAAGGTAATAACTATGATACGCGTAAGCAAGTGTTGCAATATGACGATGTAATGCGTGAACAGCGTGAAGTTATTTATGCTCAAAGGCAGCAAGTCATTATGGAGGAAAAATCTCTTAAACCAATTATTTTAGCAATGATCAAGCGAACTGTTGAACATTTTGTACAAATGCATACACAAGGTGAGCAAAAAGATTGGAACTTGCAAGCAATTCTTGATTTTGCGATTGGTGCTATGGTTAATGAAGATAGTATTACAATTAAGGATCTGCAAGGTAAAAAACCTGAGGAGATTGTTAATTACCTGATGGACTGTGCCAATGCTAATTATGCAATGAAAGAGAAACAACTGTATGATGCTTCGCAAATGCTTGAGTTTGAGAAGGTTGTTGTTCTACGAGTAGTTGATTCAAGGTGGACAGATCATATTGATGAAATGGATCAATTGCGTCAATCCATCGGACTGCGTGGTTATGGGCAACTGAACCCATTAGTTGAGTATCAAACTGATGGATTTAGAATGTTTGAACAGATGATCGGAGATATCGAGTATGATATTACTCGCTTGTTCTTGAAGGCTGAAATCAGACAAGATATCAAGCGTTGATAATTTAGATAGATTTTTTATGAGTCTTAACATGTTCAGTTTTACTGGAATATGTTGAGACTCTTTAGTTAATAAATAAAAAGGAGTATACAAATGGAAATAAGTGATTATAAGCGAATTATCGAAAAAATGAATGAACAAGTCACAGACTTTAGGGGGTCTCTTTGACTTAGATGCATTGAATATTAGAATTTCTGAAAATGAGGCACAAATGGCTAATCCGGATTTTTGGAATAATCAGGAGGAAGCCCAGAAGTTAATCGAGGAAACTAATGAATTGAAAATCAAACATGATAATTTTAAAGAATTAACTGATAAACTTGATGAACTTGAAGTTCTTCTGGAATTAGTAAAAATTGAGCCGGATAAAGAAATGATTGCTGAATTGGATGAAAAAATTGAAAGTGCACAAAAGAAAATGAACAGTTATCAGCTAACACTCTTGTTAAACGGCAAGTATGATAAGAGCAATGCCATTCTGGAAATACATCCAGGTGCTGGTGGAACTGAATCTCAAGATTGGGGTTCAATGTTGCTGCGGATGTATGATCGTTGGGCACAGCAGCATAATTTCTCAGTGGAAGTTTTAGATTATCAAGCTGGAGATGAGGCAGGAATCAAGAGTGTTTCCCTCATGATTAAAGGAACTAATGCTTATGGATATTTGCGCAGTGAAAAGGGAGTGCATAGACTAGTCCGAATCTCACCATTTGATGCCGCTGGAAGGCGACATACCTCGTTTGCGTCAGTCAATGTAATGCCTGAATTAGGAGATGACGTTGAGGTCGAGCTTAGACCGGAAGATGTCAAGATGGAAGTATTCCGTGCTAGCGGTGCAGGTGGACAACATATCAATAAGACTTCTTCTGCGGTTCGTTTAATCCATATTCCAACAGGAATAGTAGTATCAAGTCAGGCCCAACGTTCACAATTTCAAAACCGTGCGACTGCTGAAAGCATGTTGAGGTCTAAATTATATCAACTAAAGTTAGAGGAGCAGGAAAAGAAAAAAGCTGAGATTCAAGGCCAACAACTTGAGATTGGCTGGGGTTCACAGATTAGATCTTATGTTTTTCATCCTTACTCATTAGTAAAAGATCACCGGACAAATTATGAGACAGGGAATGCACAAAGCGTTATGGACGGAGATCTAGATGGATTTATAAATGCATTTTTACAGTATGAATTACAATTGAGAAATCCACAATAAACTAATTGAAACTAAATTGTAACGTTGTTGCAATATTGCATTTAGTATTAATGATATAATACTTGGGGTGTATCAAAATATAAGGAGGAAAATCCTTTTGATTGAATTTAAACATGTGTTTAAAAAGTACCCCAATGAAGTCTTGGCGGCTAATGATTTTAACGTTAAGATTCGACAGGGTGAATTTATTTATGTGATTGGTCCCAGTGGAGCTGGAAAATCAACATTTATAAAAATGATGTACCGTGAAGAACGTCCTACTTCCGGTGAAATCAAGGTTAATGATTATGAATTACAAAAGATAAAGAATAGTGAAATTCCATTTTTAAGGCGTGAATTAGGGATTGTTTTCCAAGATTTCAAGTTATTGCCAAAGCTCACTATTTTTGAAAATGTTGCCTATGCACTTCAAGTTATTGAAAAAGACCCTGAGACAATTGCGACCAGAGTGAATTATGTGTTGGATTTGGTGGGATTGAAGCATAAAGTAGATGCATTTCCTAATGAACTCTCAGGCGGTGAGCAGCAAAGAATTTCGATAGCACGTGCCATTGCTAATAAACCCGAAGTTGTAATTGCTGACGAACCAACTGGTAATTTGGATCCAGACACCGCAGCTGGAATAATGGAAATTCTTGAAAGAATTAATAGTGAGGGAACAACTGTTGTAATGGCCACCCATAATAGTCAAATTGTTGATCAATATAAGCACCGTGTTCTAGAGATAGAAGATGGAAAAATTGTTCGTGATCAGACTGAAGGAGGATTTTTCCAAGATGAAGATTAGTACGTTTAAGAGACATGTGGTTGAAAGCTTAAAGAGCTTAAAACGTAATGGTTGGATGTCTGTCGCTGCGCTTAGTGCGGTTACGGTGACCCTTCTTTTAGTGGGTATTTTATTTTCAATTCTAATGAATGTTAATAAAGTCGCTTCTGATATTGAAAATGATGTTCAGGTCAGGGTACTTATTGATCGTGGGACGAACAAGAAACAAGAAGCAAAACTTAAACAGAATTTAGCAAAACTTCATTCTGTCAGCAAAATTAAATTTTCTAGTAAAGAACAAGAGCTTAAAAATGTAATTGGAAGTTACGGAAAAGAGTTCAAACTTTTCGGTGGCGATGATAATCCGCTAAACGATGTCTTCGTTGTGAGTGCAAAGAAACCGGAACAGACCGTAACAATTGCTAAAGAAGCAAAAAAAATGAAGCATGTTTATGATGCAAAGTATGGTGGGGCTTCTGCAAAGAAGTTGTTCAATATTGTTGATAATATCCAAAAATGGGGTATCGCCATAAGTCTCTTATTGCTTTTTGTTGCAGTTTTCTTAATTTCTAACACGATTAGAATCACGATTCTATCACGCAAAAATGAAATTTCGATTATGCGCTTGGTTGGTGCGACAAATGGCTTTATCAGATGGCCTTTTATTCTTGAGGGAGCTTGGACGGGATTGTTTGGTGCGATTATCCCAATAATTATTGTTGATTTAGGATATGTATGGCTTTATGGAATTATTTCAAATTCTCTTGCCAGCACTGGATATAGCCTGTTGACTCCGAGTGTCTTTTTATTCCAGATTGATACCTTGTTAATTTTGATTGGTATTGTAATCGGAGCAATTGGTTCTGGAATTTCAATGAGACGCTTTCTCAGGATTTAGTAGTAAAAGAAGATTTTAATTAGTGTAACAGATGTACTAGAAAAATGTTGTATGAAATAGTTTTTTGTTTTGAAATAGAAAGGGGCTGGGTCATAAATTAAATTTTGACTCAGTCCTTATTTATTGTGTACAAGTATATCCTAATAAGCCAAAATTTCCTGTTTTATGTTTTACTCTGAATTACTTTTACTCCAAAGTAATTATAGTAGGGGATATGCTATATTCGTAATTTTGCGTTAATACGCAAATTTTATTGCTTTAGGTCATGCTCCTTTTTGGCAATCTGTATATTCATTACTTTTTTGTGATAATCATGATATATTGCTATACTATAAACGTGGATAAATTAAGTAGTTTGGGAGGATGATTAAGATGGAGCTTATGGCTTTTTTAGCGCTGCTTATTTTAAATCCGATTGTTTTGTGTGGCCTAATTGTAGTTTTTCTGGGTTATCTGAGAAGAATAAAACATGAGAGAAAACACTTTAGAACGGCAATAAATAATGATTTTTTTGAGGGACGCTATTATATAAAAAATGCGCTTAAGCTAGGTTTTTTAAGCTCAGTTATTACTATTTTATTAGGATTAGAGCTGACAAAACAGTGGATTTTTGTTTATATGGGAATCACGTTTGTCGGCATTGTTTTGTCATTATACATAGATTTGAATACTGTTTTTTTATTGATTTTCACTGGAAGCAGCATAGGAATAGCTGGTTTACAGCTATTTAGTGATAAATTAATTGTTCCTACGAGTCTGAAATCCTTTCTTGATGTTAAGCCGGGCACTATTTTTGCTATCTTAGTAATTTTTTATTTGGCGAAATTATTGATGTTAAGAGGCTACCATCAAGACTCTTTTCAGCCTAAAATATATAATGGAAAAAGAGGTAGGAGATTAATCAGGTATTCTTTGAAGGATCAAACCGTTCTGCCATTGATTGTTCTTGTACCGGGTAATTATATACACAGTCTTATTTCCTTTTGGCCGGTTTTTAGTTTTGGGGGTCAATCCTTTACACTATTTGTTTTACCACTATGGGTCTCTTGGACACTAAGACTTTGGCGAAATACCGTTGAGTCAGAGTTAAAAAATGCAAAAGCTAATACACAACAGGAGCTGATCATTGCTATAGTTGGAACTATCTTAGGATTCTTGATCCCAATTACTGGAATCTTTGTATTTGTTATATTACTTTTACTGGTTATCTTGCGCTTTATACAAAGGTATGCAAAGATGAAGAGAAAGGGCAAATGGTATGCTGAAACTCATGACGGAATTAGGGTTGTCGCAATTCAACCTGAAACGCCTGCTGCAAAGATGAATCTGGAAATTGGGGACGTAATAATTATGTGTAATGGAGTTCCTGTTACAACAGAGTCAGAGTTTTATGAAGCATTGCAAAGAAATTCAGCATACTGTAAATTAAAAGTTAGAACATATGAAGGTCAGTTGAAGTTAGCAGAGAGCGCAATTTTTGCAAATTCACCACACGAAATAGGCGTAATATTGTTTCATTAATTCTTTGGAGGAAATGCAGTGAAAAAAATACTTGTAGTTGATGACGAAATGTCTATAGTAACATTATTGAAATACAATCTGGAACAGGCTGGGTATGAGGTTGATACTGCGCTTGACGGCCAGACTGGTTTTGATAAGGGCCGTAATTTTAAATTTGATTTTATATTATTGGATTTAATGCTGCCAGGGATGGACGGATTGGAAATTACTAAAAGGTTAAGACAAGAAAAAGTAAAAACACCTATTATGATTTTGACAGCAAAGGGTGAAGAATATGATAAGGTCATTGGTCTTGAATTGGGTGCTGATGACTACTTGACTAAACCATTTTCACCACGGGAGGTAATCGCACGAATAAAGGCGATTGCTAGGAGAACAGAGGAGATACCTGCTGATAGTCTTAGTGTAAAAGATATTATGGAAAATGAAGCTGAAACAGAAGAGGTTTATCATTTTCCCGATTTTTCAGTTGATTTAGTAAACTATTCTGTTACAAAGAATGGTAAAAAAGTTAAGCTGACGCCTAAGGAATTTGAACTACTTGCATATTTTATTAAAAGAAAGCATCGTGTATTAAGCCGTGATAAACTGCTAAATGGTGTTTGGGGATTTGATTATGTTGGACAAACTAGAATGGTAGATATGCATGTAAGTCACTTGAGGGAAAAAATTGAGCAGGATCCTAAGAATCCATGTTATATAGAAACTGTCAGGGGATTTGGTTATCGATTTGAAGGTGAAAGCAATTAAGATAATTAGAGCTTTTATTATTGACTTTATTATAATAATTTCAGTCATATATGTACTGCTTTCGATTCTCACGACTGAAAATGGTACAAGTTTAAAGGAAATTCTAGGTGCCAGTGAAGGTATTTTGATTGTTATTTCCGCAGTTTTATTGGCTGGAGCCGAGGTAGGTTATAGATATATCAGATATAGATATAATAAGCGGGAACTGGATCTGCTTTCACAGAAGTTAAATGATATTACCGAAGGAAAGAAGCCTGGACACATCTTGCTTGAGCCAAGTGACCCGCTATATGGAATCTCGCGGACAATCAACAGGCTTGAGAATAAACAGCATGATTTTACCAAGAATTTTACGATTCAACAGAGAGGATATTTCTCATTGATTGAGTATCTGACAATTGGTGTAATGATACTTGATCAGGATAGAAAAATCTACATGAGTAATCATGCTATGAGTGATCTGATGGGGCGTGAGATGAATCTGCAGGGGCAAATTTATATTAATGAAATCAGAACGTACGATTTGAGCCGTTTGATTGAAGCCGCATTTTCTTCGCAAGAAGATCAGCACAGTGAAATTCGGCTTGATTTAACCGATAAGGTCGTTGATGCTCACGTTGTTTATGTTCCAGTCAGCAAGCATCGGTTGCTAGTAATGGTGTTATTGTACGATATCACAGAGCTAAAGGAAATTGAAAGAATGCAGCTGGACTTTGTCGGAAATGTCAGTCATGAGTTGAAAACACCGATTACAGCGATAACTGGTTTTAGTGAAACCTTGCTCCAAGGTGCGATGAATGATAAGAAGGCCTTGCCAGAGTTTTTGGCGATTATTCACAAGGAAAGTCTGAAATTGACAGATTTAGTTGAGGATATTTTATCCTTATCGAGGATTGATGCAAGCCCAGAATTGAATTTGAAAGAAATCAATCTGAGAAACTATATAACTGAGCTTTTGAAGACATTCAAACCGCAGTTAGAAAAAAAGAAAATCAAGGTATTTCTTGAGATATCTGAAGCCTATATAGTTGATATGGATCAAAACAAATTGAGACATGTTATTGATAATTTAATTCAGAATGCCATCAAGTATAATAATTTCCAAGGAAAGATTTGGATTGATGGTTCAGTTGATGAAAAGAGTTGGAGTATCAGTATCCGAGATAATGGTTATGGAATTCCACAAGATAAACAAGAACGGATTTTTGAGCGATTTTATAGAATTGATACATCACGTTCGCGTGATAGTGGAGGAACTGGACTGGGATTATCCGTCGTTAAGGAGTATGTCGCAGCGATGAATGGTGAAATTACATTAGAGAGTCAAGTTGGTGTGGGATCCAAATTTATAATAAAATTTCCAATAGAGCAAGACATACAAAAATCACAAAAGGAATCCTTATGATTCGGGTTTAGTCTAGCATCATTCCGGAGGCTGTCACAAAAAGTTGTTTTGTGCTACAGTCTTTTTTTGTAGAATGAATTATTGATAGGGATTGCGTATAATTTGATAAAAGTATAGAATCTAACCTAATAAATAGTTATAATATTTTCTCCGATAAAGATTATTAGAAAGAGGAGGTGGTAGTGTGCGTAAAACATTTAACGATGAGTTAAACAAGTTACACGTTAGATTTGCGGAACTAGGTATGATGGTCAATGAGGCAGTACTTCGTGCAACTAAAGCTTTCGTGAATCATGATAAGGTTCTTGCAGAGTCTGTAATTAAAAAGGACCCTGTGATAAATAATTGTGAGAATGATTTAGAGAAGATGACGCTTGAGCTAATTGCATTGTATCAGCCTGTAACCGAAGATTTAAGAGATGTCATTACTATTTTGAAAGCAAGTTCTGACATTGAGAGGATTGGAGATCATGCGGTAAGCATCAGTCATGCTACCGTGAATATGAAGGGCAGCCAGAGGATTGCCGAAATTGAGATTGAAATTGCGAAAATGGCTGAATATGTATGCCAAATGTTTCAGAGTGTGCTTGATGCCTATATGAAAAAAAATGAAGAAAGAGCTCTAAAAATTGCAAAGGACGATCTATTTTTGGATGAAGAGCTTAGGAAAATCAGGAAGAGATGTGTTACGATAATGCAGGAGGATTCCGACTCGGTTATCAGTGGTTCATACTATTCTTTGGTTGCTGCATACTTGGAGCGCATTGGTGATTATGTAACTAATGTTTGCGAATGGATTGTTTTTCTCAAAAAGGGAGAAATTGTTGAGTTGAATCCAAGCACTAGAAAGTATTAAAATTTATTTTTTATTAAATTTAGTGGCTCCTTTTTTACATAATTTGCTAAACACTCTGTGACACTGTAGAATTCTGATTGAGGATATATTTATTTGTTGGGAGGAAAAGCAACTATGAAATCCGATAAAAAAATGAGACGCTCAAATAATCGAATTATTTCTGGCGTGTGTGGTGGTATAGCTGATTACTTTGGTATTAATCCATGGATTATCAGAGAAATTTTTATTATTTTGGCAGTCATACCGCATATTACAGTTTTGATTGTAAGTATTTATGTAATGTGTATTGTCTTAATTCCATCTGAGGAAAGTAGCCTCTTTTCTATGCTATTTAAAAAGGAAAATCAGGATTATACAAAAGAAAAAAGAAAAAGTTCACGGAAAATTCTTAAAGATGTCCGTGAAAAGGATATTCGTTAAATTAAAAATTATGGAGGAATTATAGATGTCTTTTTGGCGCAGAGCCTTGGTTAATGCAATAATATTTATTTCAGCGGCTGGATTTTTTCCGCAAGCATTTCATGTATCTAGTATTTGGATATCGCTTCTTGCCGCGGTTATATTAGGTCTACTTAATATGTTTGTGAAACCAATATTACTGCTTTTTTCATTGCCTATTACTTTTATGACTCTGGGGCTATTTTACTTTGTTATTAATGGTTTCATGCTTGAGTTGACTTCTTATTTAGTTGGCAGTTCATTTGCCTTTGCAAATTTTGGCGCTGCCTTTTTGTTAGCTTTGATTCTTAGTTTGGTAAATATTGTAATAACGAACTATTTCAGGCGTTAGAGAAAGCTTTTTGATTAGAAGGATTAGATTTGGGGAGGAGCTTTTTAAGTGAGTGATATGGTAAGTGTTGAGAGCTTGGTTAGAGCAACAGGAATGAAGGTATTTTCAGGTGGTAAGTATCTAAGTACAAAAATGATAACCACAAGTGATATATCAAGGCCTGGTCTTGAATTGACAGGTTATTTTGATTACTATCCAGCAGAACGGATTCAACTTTTTGGGATGACGGAAGTTTCATTTGCCAGGAAGATGGATAAGCAAAAACGTAGGGAAATTATGGAGCAGATGTGCATAGAAGATGTTACACCTTGCTTTGTGATTTCCCGTTATCTGCCTGTACCGGAGGAATTGGATGAAGCAGCCAAGGCACACGGTATACCTGTTTTACGTTCAAAGCTACCAACCACTCGCCTATCTTCCAAAGTTACGGATTTTTTAGAGACGCAATTAGCAGAAAGAAAGTCGCTGCATGGTGTCTTAGTCGATATTTATGGCTTGGGTGTTTTAATTACGGGTGATTCTGGTGTTGGTAAGTCCGAAACAGCTTTGGATTTAATCAAAAGGGGTCATCGATTGATTGCTGATGATCGAGTAGATGTTTATCAAAAAGATGAGCAAACAATTATTGGTGAGGCCCCCAAGATTCTTAGACATTTACTGGAAATTCGCGGCATTGGTATTATTGATGTCATGAATCTTTTTGGTGCAGGTGCTGTTAGGACTGAGACTGATATCTCACTGATTGTCCATTTAGAAAATTGGAGTCCTGATAAGCAATTCGATCGGTTAGGAACGGGTGAACAGAAGTTAAGAGTCTTTGATGTAGATATTCCTAAGATCTCGATACCGGTAAAAATCGGGCGTAATTTGGCGATTATTATTGAAGCAGCAGCGATGAACTATCGTGCAAAGACGATGGGTTATGATGCAACAAAGCTGTTTGAGAAAAATTTGAATAGTCTGATTCAAGAGAATTCAGATTAAGTAAGGATGTGTCTTTTTATTTATGCCAATTTTGGGTGCGTTAAATCCGGTTGCCTTTTCTTTGGGACCAATTGAAGTCAGGTGGTATGGAATCATTATTGCTAGTGCAGTAGTGATTGCTACCTATCTTTCTGTGAGAGAGGGCAAAAGAAGGGGAATCGCTGAAGATGATATTTATGATCTAATTCTTTGGGGGCTTCCAGTAGCAATAATTTGTGCACGAATTTATTATGTGATCTTCGAGTGGGGCTATTATTCACAAAACTTAAGCCAGATTTATCGTATCTGGGATGGTGGAATAGCAATATATGGCGGTTTGATTGGTGCTGTAATAGTTTTAGTCACCTTATGCAAAAGGAGAAATATTTCATCATGGCTGATGCTTGATGTAGCTGCACCTACCGTAATCATGGCACAAGGAATAGGTCGCTGGGGCAACTTTATGAATCAAGAAGCACACGGACGAGCAACTACCTTGTCCTTCTTGCATGAATTACATTTACCAGATTTTATAATCAAACAGATGAACATAGCAGGAACATATTATCAACCAACCTTTTTATACGAATCGGTTTGGGATTTGACAGGTTTTGTACTTTTGATGTTGCTAAGACATCAAGAGCATTTGTTTAAGCGCGGAGAGGTATTCTTTGCTTATGTTATCTGGTATTCCTTTGGAAGATTTTTTATTGAGGGAATGCGTACAGACAGTCTTATGTTGGGACCATTGAGAGTTTCACAGTGGTTATCAGTTGTATTGTTCTTAGGTGCCATGATTTGGTTGGCAATGCGTCGTTATTGGAGACCGTTGAACCCATGGTATTTGGACGGTACAGATGAAGCTTATCATAAATAGGAGTGGTTTTTTTGTGTAAAAAGGTTGCAGTCATTGGAGCAGGTTCTTGGGGCAGTGTTCTCGCAAATATTTTAGTTATGAACGGGGAAAAAGTAAAAATCTGGTCAAGAAGACAAGAACAAGTCGATGAACTTAATCTGGAGCATACTAATAAGGCATATCTTTCAGATATTAAGTTGTCTGAAAAACTAGTTGCATCTAACGATCTAGAGGAAGTTTTGAAGGAAGCTGGGTTGGTGTTGCTGGCAGTTCCAACCAAGGCTATGAGAGAAATGTCTCATAAAGTTGGATTATTAATTGAAAAGTTGGATCTTCATCCGATTATTGTTCATGCTAGCAAGGGATTGGAATTAGAAACACATAAGCGTATTTCTGAAATTATTTCAGAAGAAATATCACAAAAGTATGCTGCTGGAATTGTGGCGTTGTCTGGTCCTAGCCACGCTGAAGAAGTGGCGCGCCATGATTTGACTTTGATTACTGCTGCATCATCTGACTTGCAGGCGGCAAAAAGTGTTCAAAAAATATTTATGAATAGCTACTTCCGTGTATACACAAACAGTGACATTATTGGAGTTGAACTCGGTGCGGCATTTAAGAACATTATTGCATTAGGAGCTGGCGCTTTGAATGGCTTAGGTTATGGTGATGATGCCAAGGCAGCATTAATGACCAGAGGACTGGCTGAAATAGCACGTTTAGGAATTGCATTAGGGGCTGATCCATTAACGTTTATCGGATTGTCGGGTGTAGGAGATTTAATTGTTACTTGTACAAGTGTTCATTCAAGAAACTGGCGTGCCGGCAATCAGTTAGGTAAAGGTGCAAAGGTCGAAGATGTTGTTAACAATATGGGAATGGTCATTGAAGGATTGACGACGGTTAAGGCAGCGTATGAATTAGCAAAAAGCCGTAAAATTGAGATGCCGATTACTGAAGCTATTTATCAAGTTGTTTATCAAGGAGAAGAGATAAAGACTGCGATAGCAGATTTGATGACGCGTGAAGGAAAATCTGAAGAGGAAACATTTTAGTGGAATGCTTATTAAAAGTAAGCTATAATACAGATATGATCTAAAGTGGGAGAAGGTAAAAAATTGACTAAAAAATATGATGTGGTTGTAATTGGTGCAGGTCCTGGTGGGATGACTGCAGCACTATATGCTTCTAGGGCTAACTTATCAGTACTAATGCTCGATCGTGGAATATATGGTGGGCAAATGAATAATACAGCAGAGGTTGAAAATTACCCAGGATTCAAGTCGATTTTGGGGCCAGATTTGGCAAAAGAAATGTATGAAAGTTCAACACAATTTAATGCTGAATATGCCTATGGTAATGTTGAAGAAGTAACCGTTGCTGAAAACGGAGTGAAAACAATTAAGACTGATAGTGACACATTTGAAACTTATGCTTTAATAATAGCAACAGGTTCCCAGTATAAAAAATTGGGTGTCACAGGAGAACAGGAATATAGTGGGCGTGGAGTCTCCTATTGTGCAGTTTGTGATGGCGCCTTTTTCCGTGATCGTGATGTTGTTGTAGTGGGTGGCGGTGATTCTGCAATTGAAGAAAGTTCATATCTTTCTAAGTTGGTTAAAGAGGTTAATGTGGTCCATCGTCGTGATGAGCTGCGTGCACAGAAAATCTTGCAGGATCGTGCATTTGAAAATCCAAAAATCCAATTTACTTGGGATACTGTGCTAACAAGCATTGAAGGTGATGGCAAGAAGGTCACAGGAGTTAAGACACTGAATAAGAAAACTGGTGATGAATCAGTTGTTCCTACTGATGGGGTCTTTATCTATGTCGGTTTAGTTCCAATGACAGAACCTTTTGAAAGCCTTAATGTAACAGATGAGCAAGGCTGGATTGTTACTGATGAAAAGATGCAAACGAAAATTCCAGGAATATTCGCAATTGGTGATGTGAGGAAAAAGGAATTACGTCAGATTGCGACAGCAGTTGGCGATGGTGGAATTGCTGGACAAGGGGCATATAATTATTTGGAGACATTGAAGGATTAGAAGTCAAAAGATTGTTAAGTTAATAATTATAGGAAAAGCTGTGATGGATAATAAATCGCAGCTTTTTTGTATTTAGGCTGAATTTAAGGTGATAGTTAGTAGTATTTGTTAAGAAACAGGAAAAATAATTGAATATTTTTGCTGTTTCATGCGTAAAAAAGCTGTTAATATAGTATACTAATTTTAGAAAAACAATGGGAGTGATTTTGTGAGTTGGAAAGAAACTTATCAAACATGGATTAACTATCCTGAGTTAGACAAGGAATTAGAACAAGAGTTAAGGGAAAATAAGGATAATGCCGAATTACTTGAAGATGCTTTTTATGCACCTCTTGAGTTTGGTACTGCAGGAATGCGTGGTGTAATTGGAGCAGGTATAAATAGAATGAATATCTATACTGTTCGTCAGGCTACAGAAGGACTTGCTTTGTTAATGGATACACTTGACGAAGCAACTAAAAAACGAGGAGTTGCAATAAGTTTTGATTCTCGTCACCATTCAGAAGATTTTGCACATGAGGCCGCACGTGTTTTAGGTGCACATGGAATTGCTAGCTTTGTTTTTGAAAGCCTTCGTCCAACTCCAGAATTGTCCTTTACAGTGCGTCATTTAAATACTTACGCTGGAATTATGATTACGGCTAGCCATAATCCTAAGGAATACAATGGGTATAAGATTTATGGTGAAGATGGTGGACAGATGCCGCCAAAGGAATCTGATATGATCACTGAATTTGTTAGACAGGCACAAGACTTGTTTGCTATAAAAGTTGCCGATGAATCTGAAATTCTTGAAAACGGTTTAATGAAAATTATTGGTGCTGAAGTCGACAATGCTTATTTAGCAGAAGTCAAAAAAGTTACTATTAATTCTGAGTTAGTTAAAAAAGAAGGGGAAACACTTAAATTAATTTTTTCTCCACTACACGGAACGGGTGCAATATTAGGTGAAAAAGCATTAAAGGGTGCTGGATTTACGAACTTTACAATGGTTTCTGAACAGGCAACACCAGATCCAGATTTTTCAACAGTCAAAAAACCCAATCCTGAAGACGCGGCTGCATTTGACTTGGCTATTAAGCATGGCAAAGAAGAAGATGCGGATCTTTTGATTGCTGTTGATCCAGATGCAGATCGATTAGGAGCGGCTGTACGTCAGCCATCAGGTGAGTATCAATTACTGACAGGGAATCAAATAGCGGCAATTATGCTTGATTATATTTTAACGGCACGAAAAAATGCGGGAACATTGCCTGCAAATGCAGCTGTAGTTAAATCAATTGTTTCAAGTGAATTTGCTACCGCGATTGCCAAGAGTTATAACGTTGAGATGATTAACGTTTTAACGGGATTCAAGTTTATTGCAGAGCAGATTAAACTTTTTGAAGAGACTAATAAGCACAGCTTCATGTTCGGCTTTGAAGAAAGCTATGGTTATTTGATTCGTCCATTTGTAAGAGACAAAGATGCTATTCAGTCACTCGTAATGCTAGCTGAAGTTGCTGCTTATTATAAGAGTAAGGGAAAGAATCTTTATGATGGATTGCAAGAACTATTTACCAAATTTGGTTATTTCGCTGAAAAGACAGTTGCGTTAACATTTGATGGTGTTGAAGGTGCAGAACAAATTAAGAATTTAATGACCAAGTTTAGGGAAGCCGCACCAAAGGATTTTGCTGGGGTTAAAGTTGCCACTATGGAAGATTTTGCTAATTCGAAAAAGACAACAGCTTCTGGTGATGTTTCAACTATTGAGCTACCTAAATCAAATGTTCTAAAATATTTGTTAGAAGACGGATCGTGGATTGCTGTGAGACCTTCAGGAACAGAGCCAAAGATTAAGTTTTATATTGGAACGCAAGACAGTACACAGGAAAAGTCACTACAAAAACGTCAGTCCTTTGAAGATGATATTAAGAGCTTTATAGAGAAATAATTAGCTATTTTCGGAATTTAAGCAGGTATCCAGAAAAACAATTTGTCACAGCCTTTTGTTTTTCTAGACAAAAAAACAGGTGATGAGATTGAAAAATAGTAATGTACGAAGACGCGCTGGTATAAGAGATGATGTATTGAATTCTGATTTAATAAGTGCAACAGCCTTAGCTGCAAAGTATGGGGTTTCACGCCAAACAATTGTGGGCGATATTGCTTTACTTAGAGCAAAAGGCGAGCCAATTATTTCTACTGTTAGTGGATATAAATATCAGAAAAAAGAATCGTGCTACCACGGTTTGATAGTTTGCCAGCACACAATTGAAGAAACACGTTTGGAACTTGAAACAATTGTCAATATGGGTGGAGAGATCGAAGATGTTATTGTTGATCATAGCCTATATGGACAATTAGTCGGAACACTTGGAATTTCAACATTACATGATATCAATGATTTCATGAGCCGAGCTGAAAAGGGCAATCACCTGTTGCTTTCTAGTCTGACTCAGGGCATCCATTTACACAATATAGCTTGTAACGGAGAAGCAGAGTTTCTTGAAATTAAAAAGAAATTATCAGAATTAGGATTAATTTATCTTGGTTAGCCAGGGGTGTCTTGACATCTTATCGAAAAAGGGTTATTTTCTAGATACTGGCTTTCAAAGAGCAGATAAATGTAAATTATAATAAGACGAGACCACAACATAGGTCGATAAAAGTTAAGCATTGATTTGAAATTATAAGCATAACGGATTTGTTGCTATGTCTGATTCAAAGCTAAATGGAAATTTTGACTTAATTCCGTCTTGTCAAGTTGGGAGAAAAATAATGGAACAGCGAAACTTGACCTTGTTAATGGATTTGTATGAACTAACAATGGCCAATGGTTTTTTTAAAGAAGAGCCAAGCAAGATAGGTTATTTTGACTTGTATTTCAGAAAAGTACCGGATAAAGGTGGACTTGTTATCTATGCTGGTCTGGCACAGGTCATTAAGTATTTAAAAGAGTTGAAATTCACGGATTCAGACATAGAGTATTTACAAACACTGGGGATTTTTGCACCGGAATTTTTGGAGTATTTACGTACATTTGATTTCGAGTGTGATGTATGGTCCGTTAAAGAAGGAACACCTGTTTTTCCAAATGAACCACTAATAATAGTGAGAGGTCCACTTATTCAGACACAATTATTAGAAACAATGTTGTTAAACATCATTAACCATGAGTCGCTAATTGCTACTAAGGCTAGACGGATATGTATGGTTGCTAAAGGAAGACCAGTAATGGAATTCGGTTCTCGCCGCGCTCAAGGGGCTGATGCTGCAACATTTGGAGCTCGAGCAGCCGTGATTGGCGGCTGTATTGGCACGGCAAACGTATTAAGTGCAAAGCTTTTTGGCCTGACACCGCTAGGAACTATGGCACATAGCTGGATTCAGTCTTTTAAATCTGAACAAGCGGCCTTTGAGGCGTGGTATCGGATCTATCCAAATAATTGTCTGCTACTGGTGGATACCTATGATGTGCTAAATTCAGGAGTACCACATGCAATTGAGATTTTTAACAAATTAAAGGCTAGGGGAATTACAGAGCATATTGGAATCAGAATCGATTCAGGTGATATCACGTTTTTGACGAAAGCAGCTAGAAAAATGTTGGATGAAGCTGGCTTTGAGAACGCAACAATTACAGTTTCAAATGCCTTGGATGAGGATGTTATTCAAAATGTCTTAGAGGAAGGGGCCGCAATTGATAGCTTTGGTGTTGGTGAGAAATTGATAACGGCATCGTCTGATCCAGTATTAAGCGGTGTCTATAAGCTTGTTGCTACGCAAGTTGATGGTAAAATCACACCAAAAATCAAGTTGAGCAATACGATTGAGAAGACAACGATTCCCGGATTTAAAAAGCTATATCGCTTATATAATAATAATGGCAAAGCCGTTGGAGATTTGTTAGGATTATTCGATGAAATTAAATTAAATGAGGGTAGCGTATACAATTCTGATCCAAATAAAACGCTGCAAAAGAGGAGAATCGATAACTTTAGGTTAGAGCCGTTGATGATACAAGTTTTCGACAAGGGTAAGCTGGTTTATAGCGAACCTGCTACGAATGAAGTTAAAGATTTCTCAAAAGCAATGACCGAATCTTTGCCAGAAGCTTGCTTACGCTTGAAAAACCCGGATTTATATAATGTTTTTTGGACGAAAGCACTGAAAATAATGAGAACAGATATGATAGAGAAATATTCAGAAATGAATTCTTAAAAGTGTACGAAAGTATGTTCGATATGTTAGAATGAATAGGCGTGATGGTGGACAATAAAAACCACTATCTACGCCTTTTTCATTTATTAATTAGGGGGTAGGATGAATGATTGAACGACAAGACAATCATCAATTTGAACTAGTTTCTGCGTATAAGCCTACGGGCGATCAGCCTAAAGCAATTGAAGAACTCACTTCTGGAATTTTGGCAGGAGAAAAGGCTCAGATCCTTTTGGGAGCAACAGGAACGGGTAAGACATTTACGATCTCAAATGTAATAAAAAACGTTAATAAACCTACCCTTGTTTTGGCTCATAATAAAACATTAGCTGGACAATTGTATAGTGAGTTTAAGGAATTCTTTCCAAACAATGCAGTTGAATACTTTGTCAGTTACTATGATTATTATCAACCTGAAGCATATGTACCTTCAAGTGATACTTATATTGAAAAGGACTCGAGTATCAATGATGAAATTGATAAATTACGGCATTCGGCAACAAGTTCCCTGCTAGAACGGAATGATGTAATTGTTGTTGCTTCTGTCTCTTCTATCTTTGGATTAGGTGATCCTAACGAATATCAAAAGCATACATTGTCATTACGGGTAGGACAAGAACTAGAACGAGATGCATTGTTGCGACAACTAATTGATATACAATTTGAACGGAATGATATTGACTTTCAACGTGGGAGATTCCGGGTACATGGCGATATTGTTGAGATTTTCCCTGCTTCACGTGACGAACGAGCACTGCGTATCGAATTTTTTGGGGATGAGATTGATCGTATTCGTGAAGTTGATGCACTTACAGGTGAAATTGTTGCGGAAAGAGAACACGTATCGATTTTCCCTGCCACTCATTTTATGACAAACGAAGATATCATGGAAAAGGCTATTGATGGAATTCAAGAAGAATTAAAGGCACGTCTGGCCGAATTAAAAGGTCAAAATAAATTATTAGAAGCACAGCGCTTGGAGCAAAGAACAACATACGATATTGAGATGCTGCGTGAGATGGGATATTGTTCAGGCATTGAGAATTATTCGCGGCATATGGATGGGCGAAAGCCAGGTGAACCGCCATATACATTGTTGGACTTTTTCCCAAAGGATTTTCTGTTGGTGGTAGATGAGTCACACGTGACAATGCCACAGGTACGAGGAATGTACAATGGTGATCGTGCACGCAAGCAGATGCTGGTTGATTATGGATTTAGATTGCCAAGTGCTATTGATAATCGACCATTGACACTGCAAGAATTCGAGAAACATATAAATCAGGTTGTTTACATGTCGGCTACACCAGGGCCTTATGAGCAAGAGCAGACAAATAAAGTTGTACAGCAAATCATTAGACCAACAGGGTTATTGGATCCGATAATTGAAGTTAGGCCGATTATGGGACAGATGGATGATTTGGTCGGTGAGATCAACAAGCGGGTAGAACGGAATGAAAGAGTTTTTGTAACTACCTTGACTAAAAAGATGGCAGAAGATTTATCGGATTATCTTAAAGAACTACAGATTAAAGGAAAATATCTGCATTCAGATATAAAAACCCTAGAGCGTACAAAAATCGTCAGGGATCTACGGTTGGGTGTCTTTGATGTTTTAGTAGGTATCAATCTATTGCGAGAGGGTATCGATGTTCCTGAAGTTTCTTTGGTTGCAATACTGGATGCCGATAAAGAAGGATTTCTAAGAAGTGAACGCTCATTAGTTCAGACAATCGGACGTGCTGCGCGAAATGAGAACGGACGAGTTATCATGTATGCTGACAAAATTACGGATTCAATGCAGGCAGCAATTGATGAAACCAAAAGAAGACGTACCATTCAGGAGAAGTATAATGAAGAACATCATATTACTCCAAAGACTATCAAGAAAAAAGTTCGCGATTTGATTTCAATTACCAAGCCTGCAGAAGGCGGCGGTAAGAAGAAACAGTCATTTACGGAGCTTGAATTTTATGATATGGAAAAAGAGGATCAAAAAGAGATGCTGGCTAAACTAGAGGAACAGATGAGATCTGCAGCTAAGCAGCTTGATTTTGAACAAGCTGCGACATTGAGAGATACCATTATTGAATTAAAGGCCCGCATAAAATAGAAAAGGGGATAATACTTTGGCACAAAATAAGATTGTTATTCACGGTGCGAGAGCCCACAATCTGAAGAATATTGATGTGACAATTCCTAAGGACAAGCTAGTTGTTATTACAGGATTATCTGGTTCAGGGAAAAGTTCACTTGCATTTGATACATTATATGCTGAGGGACAAAGACGATATGTTGAGAGTCTGTCCGCCTACGCTCGTCAGTTTTTGGGGCAAATGGATAAACCAGATGTTGATTCAATTGATGGTTTATCACCTGCAATTTCAATTGATCAAAAAACAACTTCAAAGAACCCTCGTTCAACCGTAGGGACTGTAACAGAAATTAACGATTATCTTCGCCTCTTGTGGGCACGTGTCGGGACACCTTATTGTCCGAATGATGGTCATGAGATTACAAGTCAATCTCCAGAGCAAATGGTAGATAAGATATTATCACTTCCTGAAAGAACAAAAGTACAGATTTTGTCACCAATCATTCGTGAAAAAAAAGGACAGCATAAAAAAATATTTGAGAAAATTAAGCGTGATGGTTTCGTAAGAGTTCGTGTTGATGGGGAGATCTTGGATATCGGTGATAAGATCGAGCTTGACAAGAACAAAAAACACACTATCGAAGTGGTTGTAGATCGTGTGATTGTTAAGGATGGAATTAGGTCGCGACTATTTGATTCTTTCGAGGCAGCGCTGCGCTTGTCAGATGGTTATGCCAGTGCTGACATTGGTGACAGTAAGCTACTGCAGTTCTCCGAAAATTTTGCGTGTCCTTACTGTGGCTTTACTATTGGAGAATTAGAACCACGATTGTTTTCATTTAATGCTCCTTTTGGTGCTTGTCCAGAATGTGATGGCCTGGGAGTGAAGCTTGAGGTAGATCTTGATTTAGTAATTCCAGATAGTTCAAAAACACTTAGAGAAGGTGCAATTGAGCCTTGGAACCCAATAAGTTCACAATATTATCCAATGATGCTGGAACAAATGTGTCAGGCATTTAACATTGAGATGGATGTACCATTTAATAAACTTCCAAAAAAAGATCAGGAGACTGTATTATATGGAGCAGGTGAGAAAACTTTCCATTTTCATTATGAAAATGATTTTGGTGGAGTTAGGGATGTCGATGCTAAGTTTGAAGGTGTCATCCCAAATATCGAACGCCGTTACCATGAAACAAATAGTGATTTTACGAGAGATGTGATGCGTAAATATATGACGAGTTTGACTTGTCAGGCTTGTCAAGGATATCGTTTAAATCGTAAGGCGCTTGCTGTACAGATCAATGGGAAACATATCGGACAGGTGTCTGAATACAATATTGAGGCAGCATTAGACTTTTTCAAAAATTTAGAATTCAATGAGCAAGATAGTGCGATTGCCAAGCCAATTTTAAAAGAAATTAAGGATCGCCTGACTTTCTTGATCAATGTGGGCCTCGCATACTTGACGCTCAGTCGCTCAGCTCGTACACTTTCTGGTGGTGAGGCTCAGCGAATCAGATTGGCAACACAGATTGGTTCAAATTTATCAGGCGTTTTGTATATTCTTGATGAACCTTCAATTGGATTGCATCAAAGAGACAATGATCGCTTAATTGATTCATTGAAGAAGATGAGAGATTTAGGGAATACACTGATAGTTGTTGAACATGATGAAGATACAATGAGGGCTGCTGATTATCTGATCGATATTGGCCCAGGGGCAGGTAACAATGGTGGACAAGTAATGGCAGCAGGGACACCAAAGCAGGTTGCTAGAACTGCTAAATCATTGACTGGCCAGTATTTGTCAGGTAAAAAACATATTCCGGTACCGAAGCAAAGACGTGCAGGCAACGGGAAAAAGATTACGATAAAGGGTGCTAGTGAAAATAATTTAAAAAATATTGACGTTGATTTTCCATTAGGTACTTTTATCGCTGTTACAGGTGTATCAGGTTCTGGTAAGTCAACATTAGTCAACATGATTTTAAAACGAGCTTTGGCGCAGAAACTAAATAATAACTCTGAAAAACCAGGTAAATATAAAGAAATCATTGGAACTGAGGCTCTCGAAAAAGTTATTAATATTGATCAAAGTCCAATTGGTAGAACACCGCGCAGTAATCCTGCTACTTATACAAGTGTCTTCGATGATGTTCGCGGTTTGTTTGCACAGACAAATGCTGCTAAAGTTCACGGCTATAGTAAAGGGAGATTTAGTTTTAATGTCAAAGGTGGACGCTGTGAGGCTTGCAAGGGTGATGGAATTATCAAAATTGAAATGAATTTCTTACCTGATGTGTACGTTCCATGCGAGGTTTGTCATGGCGCGCGCTATAATTCTGAAACGCTTGAGGTTGAATATAAGGGCAAAAATATTGCACAAGTATTGGATATGACGGTCGAAGAAGCGCTTGAGTTCTTTAGTGCGATCCCCAAAATCAAAAGAAAATTACAGACAATTGTTGATGTTGGACTGGGTTATGTTAAATTAGGACAACCGGCGACGACTTTATCTGGAGGCGAGGCGCAGAGAATGAAACTTGCATCGGAACTGCATCGTAAGTCGGATGGCAAGACATTCTATATTTTGGACGAACCGACTACTGGTTTACATACCGATGATATTAAGAACTTGTTGCGTGTCCTAGTACGTCTGGTAGATTCAGGAAATACTGTTCTAGTAATTGAGCATAATTTGGATGTTATAAAAACAGCGGATTATCTAATAGATCTTGGACCTGAGGGTGGTGAAGGCGGTGGTACAATTATCGGTACCGGAACACCTGAGCATCTCGCAGAGAATCCTGCAAGTTACACTGGTAAATATCTCAAAATGGTGTTAAACAGATACAACGACCAATAGGTATTGATTTTTACTAACAAAATGCTAGAGTTAAAGTGTAATCACAATTAGATTGGAGTGTTTAATGATGGCAAAAGTTGAAAGCTTTACGCTGGATCATACTGCTGTTAAAGCGCCTTACGTGCGCTTAATTGCAGTTGAAGAAGGCAAGAAGGGTGATAAGATTTCAAATTATGATCTGCGCTTGGTACAACCAAATGAAAATGCTATTCCAACTGCAGGATTGCATACAATTGAGCATATGTTAGCAGGATATTTGCGCGATCGTATGGATGGTGTAATTGATTGTTCCCCATTTGGATGCCGTACAGGATTTCATCTTATCGTTTGGGGCGAACAAGATACAGCAGATGTTGCAAGAGCATTGAAAGGCTCACTTGCACAAATTGTTGACTCTACTTGGGATGATGTTCAAGGTACTGATATCACTAGTTGTGGCAACTATCGTGACCATTCACTTTTTTCTGCTAAAGAATGGTGTAAGAAAATTCTTGCTGAAGGTATTTCATCAGATGCTTTTGAGCGCAAGGTGGTTTAGTTTAAGAATATAAAGTTGAAAAGCAGACGGTAACAGATTATTGAATTTGTTGCTGTCTGCTTTTTTAGGATGAATGTTTAGCAAGCAAGTAGGATTGATAAAAAGTCGCTATGACATACCCGGTATGTTATAATGACGAAAGGTTAATTAATGGAGGTTTGGATAAATGAAAGAGCCATTAAAACTTGTTGTAATAACTGGGATGAGCGGGGCTGGTAAGACCGTAGCGGTGCAGAGTTTTGAAGATTTAGGATACTTTTGTATCGATAATATGCCCCCATCTTTATTACCTAAGTTCTGGGAGTTAGTTCGTGAATCAGGTAAGATTAATAAAGTTGCACTTGTGATTGATTTAAGATCACGAGCATTTTATGATGAGATAATTGAGTTACTAAGAAACTTGGGCAGTGACAATGCCATAGACACAAAGATTCTTTTTTTGGATGCGTCTGACGAAGAGTTGGTTGCACGGTATAAGGAAACGAGACGTTCTCATCCACTTGCTATGGAAGGTAGATTGATGGATGGAATCAATCTTGAAAGAGATCTTCTACGAGATATGCGGATGAAAGCTCAACTTGTGGTAGATACTAGTAAACTTACACCTAGACAACTGCGTGAAGAAATCTTCCATAATTTTGAAACTAGTTCGGAAACGGCTTTTCATATCGAAATTATGTCATTCGGATTTAAATATGGGGTACCGATAGATGCAGATATTGTTATGGATGTAAGATTCTTACCAAATCCATATTATATTGATGCTTTAAAGAAAAAGACAGGACTTGATAAAGACGTCTACGATTATGTAATGAACTCAGATAAAACAGAAGTGTTTTATACGCAATTTATTACGTTGCTTCAGACAATCATTCCTGGTTACAAAGATGAAGGAAAAACAAGTTTGACAGTTGCAATTGGATGTACAGGCGGGCAACATCGCTCAGTAGCTTTATCAAAAAGAATTGGAGAAGAGTTGAAGAAAAGCTATCCTGTAAGAATTTCACATCGCGATATTGCACGACGGAAGGAGACAGTCAATCGCTCATGACGAAACACTTATTAAGAAAACAGCGGCCAAGTATCGTTGTTATTGGTGGTGGAACTGGCCTTCCAGTAATTTTGAAAGCCTTAAGAAGAAAAAATGCGGATATCACTGCAGTTGTAACGGTGGCTGATGATGGTGGCTCATCTGGTATTATTAGAGATTATATTAATGTAGTTCCACCTGGTGATATACGAAATGTTTTGGTAGCCTTGTCTGATCTGCCTGAAATTTATAAGAATATTTTTCAGTATAGGTTTGATTCTAAGGATCAATTTTTTTCGGGACACGCAATTGGTAACTTGATAATTGCTGCATTGTCGGAAATGAACGATAGTGGGATTTTTAATGCTGTCCAAGAACTCACAAGGTTGATGAAAGTGGAGGGACATGTCTATCCTGCATCAAATTATCCTTTAGTTCTCAATGCAAGGTTTAAAGACGGTTCGATAATATCTGGAGAATCGGAAATATCAGCCGCAGGAAAAACAATCGATAAGGTTTGGGTCTCTAGATCAAATGATGAGCTCCCAGAAGCGGTTCCTGAAGTGATCGACGCTATAATGGATGCAGATCAAATTGTTTTGGGACCAGGTAGTCTGTTTACAAGTATTTTGCCAAACCTAATGATTTCAAACGTTGGTAAGGCTGTGTGCAAAACAAACGCAGAGGTGATCTATATCTGCAATATTATGACGCAAAAAGGTGAAACGGAGCACTTTACAGATGCAGATCATGTGCGCGTTTTGCATCGACATTTAGGAATGAATTTTATTGATACGGTTCTCGTCAATACAGAGCCTGTACCGAATGATTATATGGATCAACAAAGATATGATGAATACCTATACCAGGTCAAGCATGATTTTAATGGGTTGCGAGATTTGGGGTGCAGAGTAGTTTCCAATAATTTTTTGGAACTGAGGAATCATGGTGTTTTCCATAATGGCAGTCAGGTTGTTGATGAATTGCTTGGTTTAACGAGTCGTCCATTATCTTGGATGGATAGCGAGTTGAATTAGAAAGCTTAGAAGGTAGAAGGGGGTGGTCGCGTGTCTTATGCTAGTGATGTAAAGAAGGAACTAACCACACTTGAGGTTCACTTTGGAAATGCAAAGGCTGAGTTGATGGCTCTGATTCGGATGAACGGTTCTCTAAGTCTTGTAGACCACCATTTTGTATTAAATGTTCAAACTGAGAATCCAGCTATTGCACGTCGAATATACCAGCTTCTGAAAAAGTTTTATGATGTTGAAAGTGAATTATTAGTAAGAAGAAAGATGAAGCTAAAGAAAAATAATTTATATATTGTTCGTTTGAAAACAGGTAGCGAACAAGTATTGAGAGATCTTGATATACTTGATGGCTTTCAGTTGAAAACGGGTGTCCCCCTTGATTTTTTGGAAAATGATGCAAAAGTTAGATCATATTTAAGAGGTGCCTTTTTGGCAGCAGGTTCGGTTAATAATCCAGAAACAAGTCGCTATCATTTAGAGGTTTATTCACTGTATGAAGAACAAAATGATGTGATTTGTGACTTAATGAATCGTTATGGATTGAATGCACGAAAGACTGAAAGACGTAGCGGATATATTACCTACTTGAAAGAGGCGGAGAAAATTGCCGATTTCTTATCATTGATCGGTGCTACGAGTGCGATGCTCAAGTTTGAAGATATTAGAATTGTGCGTGATATGCGCAATTCAGTCAATCGAATTGTTAATTGTGAGAATGCCAATATGAATAAAGTTGCTGATGCAGCAAAACATCAAATTGAGAACATTGAATTTATTGATACTAATTACGGGATTAACAAATTACCACCTAAAATTCAGGATATCGCCCGAGCAAGACTGGCACATCCAGAAGTCAGTTTAAAGGAATTGGGTGATTTGGTTGAGAATGGTCCAATTTCTAAATCAGGGGTTAATCATCGATTACGGAAAATAAATGAAATAGCTGATCAATTAAGGAACGGTAATGAAATATTAAATTAGCGAAAATATAGTGTTCGTTTATAGACCTAAGCGCTGCTTGTGGGCACTTCGTGACTTAATAAAACTATAAACGACATGGGCAAAGTAGTATATCAATGATAAAAAAATAGGGCTAAGTCAAAAGTTATTTTTGACCCAGTCCTATATTTTTTACTATTTAAGATTCTTTTTGTTTTCCATGATTCCATCAATCAAACCATAATCAACTGCTTGTTGAGCAGTCATAAAGTTATCACGTTCAGTATCACGATTAATTGTCTTAATATCTTGACCAGAACCATCCGCTAAAATCTTGTTGATCAATTTCCGAGTCTTCAAGATGTGTTCGGCAGCAATATTAATATCGGTTGCCTGACCTTGTGCTCCACCAAGTGGCTGGTGAATCATAATTTCTGAGTTAGGCAATGCAAAGCGCTTGCCCTTTGTTCCAGCAGTTGAAAGGACACTTGCCATAGAAGCAGCCATGCCCATAACGATAGTTTGAACATCTGCTTTAACAAAGTTCATCGTATCATAGATTGCCAACCCAGCAGATACGCTACCACCTGGTGAGTTAATATAAATGTAAATGTCTTTTTCTGAATCTTGTGCATCCAAGAATAGCAATTGTGCAATGATGGCATTGGCCATATCATCATTAACTTCTCCGGAAAGCATGACAATGCGATCTTTTAAAAGTCTTGAATAAATATCATATGCACGTTCACCTTGTGCTGATTGTTCAATAACAGTAGGTACTAAATTCATTGAACGACGACCCCCTCAAACTATAATTTAACATTTTAAGTGTAGCACTCAAACGTTTGTATTGCTAGTTTAACCTAATGGTCAAAAAAGGTCAAATAGAAAGGTAGATAATCAATAATTAACATTCTTTTTCGATAATGATAACCATATTAATCAAAAAAAAGAACAGTTCCAAAGGCAAGTAGAAGATGAAATTTGATTTAGAATCAGATAATTGATAGGGTAAAAAAAGAGTCGTGTCACAGTAACTCTCTGGCATGGCTCCATCATTAGGTTTATATAGATTCTAATAAGTTAAGTAACACGGTTGGGCAGCTAATTACTTATGGTAAAGTGGTAACTTGATGAGTAATTCACGGCATTCCCCAAGCCCTATCAGCTTATCCTGGATATTTCCTTAGTCTCTAAATAGTTGTTTTGTAAGCGGTAAACACTTATAATCACCAGTAGATAAT
>NZ_JQAR01000005.1:33989-75027 GCF_001437155.1 Liquorilactobacillus mali | reverse complement strand
ATGCGCCACGTGGGAGACTGGATAACTAGTTATAGACATCTAACGCCTTTAAATAGGCGTTTTTATTTTTTTAAAAAGCTATTTTTCGCCAAAAAATATTATTTTGTTGTCCTCTTGTTGTCCTAGGTTGTCTGTTATTTTCTCGATTTTATCATCAGAACGAACCTTATATTCAGCTATCAAATAAGCGTATTTTTCGGCTGTAATTGACATATTAGAATGTCCTAGCCTTTTACTAATTGCGTAAAGGCTGACACCCTCGAAAAGGAGATAGGCTACATGAGAATGCCTGAGAGAATGGAAGTGAAAGTTATTTTTTTGAATTTCACATTTGTCCATGATCGAATGCAAAGTCTTATTAACCGCATTAGAACTTGGTAACTGCCTAGCCTTATTTTCAAAAACCATTTTTGAATTATTGATTTTTAATTGTTTTAAAAGATTAAGTAGGATAGAGCTTGCTCGGATAATTCGATATGATGATTTAGTTTTAACAGATTTAAAACCTCCACCTGCGTGATAGTCCCAAGACTTATTGATTGATATAGTATGCTGTTTAAAACTAATATCTTCCCATGTAAGAGCCTGTATCTCTCCAAGCCTCATTCCTGTATAGATAGCAGTTAAAATCATGTAGCGACTAGTATATTGAGCATTTAATCCATCTTCAATGCCTTTTATTAATTTATTAATTTCAGCAACTGAAAGATACTCGACTTCGAGTGTTCGTTTCTCATCAAATACGAGTTCGATACCCTGTGTAAAATCTTTTCTGATTATTTCATCAATCATGGCCGCTTTAACACAAGCACGAATTATGTTATTTGTTTTTCTAACAGTATCTTTTGCATGGTTCTTTCCGTATCCATTAATAAAATGTTGGTATTGATTGCGTGTGATTGATTTTAATTTTAAGTTTCCAAAATTTTTTTCAATTATGTGTGATACATAAATGTATCGTTTCAGATTACTAGCTGCTACACGATTCTCTTTATAGGTTTTATACCAGTCGATGTAGTATTGAAGAAAAGCAACATCATGGTGAGCTATGAGTGAACTATCATTTTGTGCTTCAATTTGAGCAGCATAAACTCGGGCATCATTTTTAGTCTTAAATCCCGACTTAGACGTTTGATGAAGATTACCAGATGGATCTCGTTTAGAAACTGTAGCTTTCCATCCGCTATTAAGTTTTCTGAAACTAGCCATTGCCAAAACTCCTTTCTTATTTTAGAATAAACGAATAGGGTATGCTTGCCCTGTATAAACAGTGAGACACATCTTTTACTTTGGCGAGTGGGGGATGTGTTTTTATTAATAAAGTAGTGTATTAATACGCATTTGCAGATTTTCCACTATCTGTTATAGTTTCATTTGCCTCTATTAATGGAACTTCATTTTCTGAACCACTAGCAGTGTCGTATTTTTGTGTTCCATTACCTAATCCATTTATTATAATCTCATCGTCTTCAAGTATGTTTCCGTTAGCAGGCATGTAATCCTCATCTATGTTTACCATAATTAAAGAATTCGAATCATCATTCATCCATAAAAGTACTATTGCGCCACCATCGTCAGAATTTTGAACTTGCATAACTTGACCTTGAACTTTAACACCTTTATATTCGTAATCATCTGGATTTCTAGCTATTTGATCAAATGTAACTGCTTGATAAGATATAGATGAGTCTGCAGATGATGAACTTGAATCATAGCTCGATGAATCCTCCACAGAAGATGATGAATTTTCGACCGAAGATGAGGAATCAGAGGAACTGTCCGAATAAAGATAATCTTCAAGACTTGAGCTATAAGCTTCTTGAGAAGATGTAACCTTAGCAGTGGTTTTTGAAAATTGTTTGTTTACTTTTTTTTGAATATTTTTTGGGACAACAGCGTCTATTGCTTTTTTATATTTAGTAACTGCAAATATGATAAACTTCTTTTTATCTCCTGATTTTAGAGAACCTGAATTTATAGTTGAATCAATATAAACTTTAAATTTTCCGTTCTTAACCCTAGCCCAGCTATTTATGTCGTATGAAGTTGCTGCATTTGCTTTATAGTTTCCAAAAGTTGGTACTGATAAAATTTTAGCTCCATCAGGTGCAGTTGTTGTTCCAGTAACTACCCAAGATCCGCTACTATCAGCTTTAATTTTGTTTATGTCAGTAGAATATAGAGTTTGATTCCCAGCCTTTATACTATCGTTATTACTGCAACCTACTAAAATAAACAAAGATATAGGTAACAGAAATACACAGAACATAATTTTTTTCATTGTTACTCCCCCCAATATTTTCAGCTTTTAAAGTCATCAGATCTGGACCTTAATAATTTCTTAATAATTAAATAATACCATGGAAAATAAATTTTAAAATATAATATATGTAAAAAATATCCAAGATGTGCTAAAATCCATCTTGGATACAAAAGTAAGTCCTAATCTTGACTCCCCCATGAGTTAGAAGGTTAGGGTTTATTTGTGCTAAAAATCAATAACCATCCGGATAACTTTTCCCAAAATTCTTGCCGGATTATCCTTATTAACTAGAATAGGTGAGTATTCAGGGTTATCAGGCATTAAGAATATCGTTCCGTCTGCTCTTTTTATGCGTTTAAGCGTTGCCTCGTTACTATCAGTCATTAGCACTGCTGCTATTTCGTTATCTTCGACATCAGGCTGTTGTCGTATTAAAACTTTAGCACCATTTGGAATAGTAGGTTTCATAGAATTTCCTTTTGCTCTTAAGTAGAAACAAGTCCCACTTGGCAAATAATTAACCGGTTCATCTATATATTCCTCTATGTTTTCCTCAGCAAGTATCGGATCGCCACAAGCGATTTCTCCCAATAACGGAATTTTAACTGTTTTTGTTATAGGAATAATATTACTTGGCTTTCTAATTCCAATAATTTTTTCAGGAGTAGTTCCAAGAGCATTTGCAAATTCCTCTGTCTTATTAAGGGGAAATTCACGTGTTTTATTGAAATACCTAGAAACAGCAGATTTTGCCATTCCAACGCGCCTTGCGATTTCACTAATAGACAAATTCTTTTCATCTTTTAGCTTTGTAAGATAGGAAATGATTTCGTCATTATTGTTCATTTAAACTATCCTCCTTTCAATATCTATATATTATCATTGTTCCCAAACAGTTACAATATATATTTTTAAAAGAACCAAAAAAACTTTTTTTGCTCTTTTTGTTGACATACGAGAACTAGTGGTTTATATTATTGATGTACCCAAATGGGTACGAAAAAGGAGGTGTAATCATGACAGTCGATTTGAACAGATTAAAAGCTGAGCGAATTGCAAAGGGGTACACGCAAAAAGATATAACAAAATTGCTTGGTAAAGAAAACCGTTCGTGGTATGCAAAACGTGAAAATGGCATTGTTTCTCTAGGGGCAAATGAACTTTTAGAAATTGCAGCCGTGCTTGGATATGATAAGAACCATATGGCTATTTTTTTTAAAGACAATGTGCCCGTTCGAGTACGAAAACCAGTCACAGAATAAGAAAGAAGGGAAATTATGAAGACGGAATTATGGAACGGATATCAGATTAGATTTGTTGAGAAAATGGGATACAGATTTGGCTCGGAAGTATTCTTGAAAGACCCATATGTTGAGAGATTAAACATCAATGATGGAAAATTTTTGCTTACACAAAGTGGAGATGTTTATTATGAAACGGATATTTTTGATTGCGATAACGGTACAATCTTAGTTCCTGATGTTGTTATTGAATTAGGCGACTATTTAGACAAATTAGGAAAAATAAAAAGTAAATTCATTTTCGCTTTGAATTCTGGCTTGTCTAAATTATCTTTCTCATTTTTTCCCAAAAAACACCCAAGTGAGATATCTTTACTAGCTGAAAAAATAGCAAACTTATCTGATTTCGATAATTACTTTTTGAATAATTGCAATTTTACAAAAAGATTAAATAAAGTTACTTCTCAAGGATATGTATACTTTTTGAAATCGAAAAACGGATTAGTAAAAATTGGATGTACATCTAATTTAGGCAGAAGAATAAAAGCAATCCAAGCAATGAATCCCGAAAAACTCGTTTTAATTGGAAAGATAAAGACAAGCAAATGGTACCAGCTTGAAAACGAAATTCATAATTTTTTTAAGAAATACTTGATTCATGGCGAATGGTACGACATCAAAGAAAATAACCTGATGGCTTTGCAAGATAAGTACGGATTGAATGTGTCAATCAGCGAGACAATTTACAACTCGGATAAGCAGTTAGTTACAGAATAGAAAGGAATGATTTTATGAAATTATCAATCGAAGGTACACCAGAAGAAATAAAAAATGTGCTCCAAGCTATTAGCGGTAGCAAGGAACACGGGATATTTCAAAAGGTGACTGAGAAAGAATATGAAAAGCCTAAAGATAAAGACATAGATGCACTGTTTGATGTTAGTGATGTACAAAAGAGCCATCAACAGCTAGTGACGAGTCTTAATGACTTAAAAGAATTGGCAAACAATACGCTGGATGATGATGTACTAAGAGTTAGCATCAAAAAAAAGCTTATTGATTAGTTATCAAACTGTTTTATCAAATCAAAATACAATTCACGAATGTTTAGTCTTAGAGAATGAACTAGTTTTATGAGCTGACTATTTATGCTATCGGCATCCATTTTAAAACAATCAATAAATTTTTTTACTTCTTTCAAAAATGGAAAATAGAGAAATGGATAAAGTGCTGTTGGATGATCTGTTAAATCACAGCATGAAAGATAATTTCTTTTTATTATTGAGTACTTTTTGGATATTAGCTCTAAGATTTCTTCTGAACATTTATTTTGAGAAAGTTCAATCATATGGTTATCAAGAAACTTAACATGGTTAGTAATTAATTTACAGTAACAAATTACCTCAGGAATTTCTTCATAGTGTTTCATGAGAGTTACCGCCTTTCAATAGATAACCAAATTATACTACTAAAAAAATAAAAGGAGTTGTAAAAATTGAATGAAGTTGTATTGCCGAATGACTTAACACAACTTACTACTGAAATTAAGACTTACCAGTCGATTGGTGGTCAAGCAATCTTCGAAATTGGCCGCCGACTGAAATGGGTTAAAGACCATGATTTGGCTCATGGCGAGTTTGGTAAGTGGTTGGAATCAATTCAGATGAATCATAGGACTGCTAATCGTTTTATGAAAATTACAACTGAACTTGCAAATTGGGCCCCGGGGTCCAATTTAGGATGGAAGCCTCTTTACTTAATCGCAACTATGCCACCAGATGAACGAGAGAAACCACAGCAACTCGATTCTGGTGAAGTGAAGAAGCCTGACGAAATGACTGTGCGAGAGTTGCAAGAAGTCAACCGTAAGCTTAAAGAAAAAGAGGAGTCCTTAAAAGCCAAGGATAGGCAGATTAACCAACAGGCTGAAATGATTGACCGCTTGAATGAGCGTGAGCCAAAGGTTGTTGAAAAGACTGTAACAGTCGAAAAAACTCCTGATGATTATGAATCAGTTAAGCAGAAAGCACAGCAAGCTGATTCAATCAAAGAACAATTAGAAAAGGCACAAAAGCAAGCTGATTATTTCAAAAAAGAATCAGAATCAGCGAAACAGCTTATCAAAATTCAAGATGATGAGGCTGAACAAAAAAGGCTGGAAAGGCTAAAAAGAAAAGCTGATATCAATATCTACACTTTGTCTTACAACATTAAAAACTTTTTGAATGAAAATATGTTGCTTGATGATGACTTGAACCATCTTTCCGAAATGAGCAATGAAGCAAAAGAAAACATTAGCAGTCGGTTAAATGAATTACAAAAATTTATTGATTTAATTCGTCAAACAACAGCAGGGAGAAAAATCATTGAAGGGAGTTTTAAATAATGAAACAAAACAATTTAGTAATAAAAGAACCTGATAGCAAGCTTTTAGCAGGCCTAATTAACCAGCAGGCACTTCAAACAGAAATTAATAAGCAAATTTATTTGTCAATGAACTCTGCTAAAAAGGAAATTAAAGCATATGCAGACAAAGGAATTAAAGAGCTAACAACATTAGTTAACCGTGTAGAAGAAAGTGTGACTCTGACTTATGAAGAACAGCAAGTGTTCAAAACAGTTGTAAGCAAAAAAGCGGCTATTCTAACCAACCTTTATCTCGAAGAAAAATTCAACTCCAACCAGTACGGTGGAACTAATTTGCACATGAAAAAGTTAGGCCAGTTTAGAGCAAACGTTTATCGCAGAATAAAAAGGGCTTTTAACGTCCCACGTTACTCATCACTAAGAAGAATTGATTTAAATGAAGCAATCACTTTAGTCAATCATCTTTCACTCAGTAGCTTTGAAGGCTATGAAACTCGTATGACAGATACGCAGCTTGAAGCTATTGAAAACTGGAAGAAAAACAAATAGGAGATGGAATGTAAATGAAATTAACAGTCATTTCAAAAACGCCAGTTCAGATTTGGAGAGATTCATCTGTAAAAATCGCAGATATTTGGAAGAAAAAAGGTTTCCTCACTACTGAAGAAACACAAAAGCTTCTTCTTGCAAGCTTGAAATCATTTGATGAAGACGATTTTGACAATCTTTCACTAAAGTTCAGAACGTCTTACATGTTTACCATTACTGACCTTATTGAGCAACTTACACCAAAACAATTTTGCCAGATTATTCCAATTAAGAAAGACTTTAGCGGCCATAAATGGGGATGCAAAGATTATTTCTACACAAGGGATTGGATTGAGAAAAACATCGGTTGGGATAGCAAAATTCCTGATGGATTTCAATTCTTAATGGAATACTGGGCTGATGATATTTTTAATCTAAGCTCTTGGATGATGACAGTTATTAGCGATAACCAGCGCAGACAATCAGGAAAATCATTGTTTAAAAAGTTTGCTGAAGAAAACGGGATTAAGTTTCATACTCTCGAAGAATTTGGCTCAGAGTAACCAACTTAGCAAATAGAAAGGAAGTGTAAATATGCCGGCATTGATCAACGAGAAAGCAATTACTGATCTAGTAAAAGAACAGGTTAGCGAGATTGCTGATCACGAGTTACTAAAAAAACTAGACGGAATAACATGGAACATTAACCAATTCCGTAAGGCTTGCTGTGGTGGTAAAGAAAGTACTTGGGTCACTACTTTTGTGCTAGACAAGTTTCTTGATGAAATAGATTACTACCACGGTGGATGGCTTATTCGTGGCTATCAAGGGAAAGCACATATTATTTTTGCTAAAAAAGCTTGCGAGTGGATGGAAGAAAATCGCAAGCGCATAGACTGGGAATCCAAGATTCCAAAATGAAAGGAAGTGAGTGAATGAGCTTCTTGATTGGCGTAACAATAGGTGCATTTATCGGCGTGTTGATGATGTGCATAGTGAAAGCAGGTGACAGGAAATGAATGCAATAGTAATTGTGGCTGTTGCAATTGCAGCCTATGAGGCAGGAAGATACGAGGCTAAAAATGAAAGAAGATAAGCTGCTGCAATTGGTCAAATTAGCAACATGGACGGCAATTATAACTACTTACGCATTATGTATCGAGGTTGTGGTTAGTTGGTTTGTAAAGGGGTGAGATAAATGAATTTAAATGGAGAAAGTTTTGGAAAAGGTTTGAGAATAAAAATGGCTGAATTAGATATAAGTACTACTAAATTGTCAAAAATTACGAGTGTTAGCAGAAATACAATTACGAACGCAAAAAGTGGAAGAACTAAAATGCTACAGTTTGAAACACTCAATACTTTATGTAAGTCACTAGAATGTACGCCAAATGACTTATTCAAATAGAAAAAGAGCATACAGCAATATGCTCCATATCAAAAACATCTACGGAAAGTATAACACAAAGGAGAATGATTTACATGTTTGATGAAGAACGTCCTAGAAATAACGATTCATTTGAGCCATGGAATGACCCAATGTTAAGAAATGATCCGTTTGCTCCTTGGAACGACATTATGAAGAAAAACGATCCTTTTGCATGTTGGAATGATCCATTCGGGCAGGGCAATTATCGTTATGAAAGTGACAATTACAGATAAGGGGGATTAAGCATGAATAACGAACAAGCACAACTAGCACTAGAAAACATTGGTAGCAAGATAAAGCTTGTACTAGCCGAAGAAGAGCCAACATTCAGCATTAAAAATGAGCGAATGGGTTATGTAGCCTATGAATTTATCGAGTTCTTGACAACCGGTAGCTATCTGAAATATAGGCTTTCAGATGAAGAGTTTGCTATTTTAACTCAATTGTCTAAAACACGTAAAAGAGATCGTGTACCTGAAAAACAATTTAACAAGTTTGTTGACAACCTAAGCAAAGCTGATGAACCAACACGCACGAAAATAATTAATTACGTTAAGGAGCTGATTTCAAATGATAACAGGAGGGAAAGCTGATGGAAACTAAAATTGGTGCATTGTTGCCGAATGGCACTCGTGTATATGAAGACTGGGAGTCGAATGATTTAACCAACGAGAGCTATTTTCTGATTGAGTTTGGTTCACAGTCGGCAGACCTAGTTAAAGCTGAGGGCTTGCATAAATGGATAGAATATGTATTCGAGACAAAGCTACCTAATATAGACGAAGAGTTCTGTGAGGGCTGGCTATTTGCCAATGAAATTAACTACATGAGAATTAATGAATTGGAGGAATTGGAATGAATCTATTTGAGCTAACAGTTAAATATAAAGAGCTGGCTGACCGAGATGATTTAGATCCTGAAATGATCAAGGACACGCTAGACAGCATTGAAGATACATTCAATAGCAAAGTTGATAATATTGCGACCTGGATAGAACGAAATCAGATGAATGTTGATTGGCTTACTAAAAAGATTCAAGAACTGCGAGAATTGCAAACCAGCTTGAAAAATAAGAATAAGCAACTTAATCAGTATCTAACAGAAGCAATTGATAACGCTGGGTACAAGGAAGTTAAAACAGATAATCATTTCTTAAAGCCTAGAAATTATCGTCCAAGTGTGATTGTTAGTGATGAAAGTGTAGTCCCTGACAGCTATAAGAATGTCGAACAGGTTACTAAAATTGACAAGAAGTTGCTATATGAAGATTTGAAAAATGGCAAAGATATTGACGGGGTTGAGTTAAAGCCTAGTCGAAAGGTGGTAATTAAATGACTGAGGAAAAGCAGAGTGCATTAGTTACTATTCAAAGCACGTTGAAAGCTCCTAAAGGCCAATTCAACAAGTTTGGAAAGTATAACTACCGAAGTACAGAAGATATTTTAACTGCCTTAAAACCTATTCTAAGAGCTTTAAATTCTACCCTTACTATTACTGATGAACCAACATTAATTGGAGAGTGGCACTATATCAAAGCCACAGCAACACTCACAACTCCTGATGGTGAATTTAAGACAACAGGATATGCACGAGAGAGTGTTTCTAAGAAAGGGTTTGACGAATCACAGATAACAGGTACAGCAAGCTCATATGCACGCAAATATGCTTTGAATGGACTGTTTTTAATTGATGATACGAAGGATGCTGACACTGATGAACATTACAATCAAACGAATCGTGAAACAAAGAAAACTACTAATCAGAGTGCTAAAAAGTCATACCAAAAAAATGATCCGTTAATTCAGAAAAAAGCATTAATTAATGGATATTCAAAAGCGATTGCTCTTGCCACTCAATCAGATGTAGGAACAGTTCAACGAGAAGCGGTAAAGCAAGCTGAAACTAAGCCTGAATGGAAAATGGCAGATAAGAATGAAAAGGCAAATATTACTTGCGGAATTTTGGAAGAAATGAAGAATAGACTCGGTAAAGACAAAGTATTTAAGGAAGTCTAATCATGTGGTTACCTGCATTTGTTAGAAAAATAAGTGGTAATCAGTTAATTATTCAACTTGAAAAATCATTAAATATCGAACGACTAAAGACTATGTATTCTAACCACTTAGAAAACATCAATTTGAGAATTGAAATAGTCGACCCACGCAAAGCTAGACCAAAGCAGAGAGCATTATTCTTTGCCTTGATTGGTGATATTTGGAATTGGAGCGGACAACCTGTTGAGGAGTTGAAGGAATATTTTTATATCCAATATGCTATCAAGACAGCAGGCAGAATGATAAGTCTAGCAGATGATACAAAGAACACTGTTTCAGACGCAAATCGGCTTTTAGAAATAGTAATCGACTTTATGTTTGAGTATAGGGTTCCTTTCAAACAGGGATACGAACTACTGCCAAAAAGTGAAGAATATTACCTATACCAATGTTGCAAGCATCGTGTATGTATGATTTGTGGAAAGCACTCTGACTTACACCATTTGGAAACAATTGGCATGGGTGGTAATAGAACTAAGGTTGATCACACGAAGCGAGGCTTAGTTGCACTTTGCAGAGTGCACCACATGGAAATTGAACAAATTGGAATTAATGCTTTCGAACAGAAATATCACATAAAAGTCAAAGGAATCAAGTTAGATGTTGACACCCTAAGAAGCTTAGGAGTGCAGGGAAAATACGAGGAGGAAACGAAATGAATAGAACGGTATTAGTTGGAAGATTAACAAAAGACCCTGACTTACGTTACACATCAAGTGGAACAGCAGTAGCAAGTTTCTTACTGGCAGTTAATCGTCCATTTAAGAATCAAAGTGGAGAACGAGAAGCAGACTTCATCAATTGCATTATTTGGAGAAAGGCTGCAGAGAATTTCGCAAACTTTACGCACAAAGGATCACTAGTAGGTGTGGATGGACGTATTCAGACTAGAAACTATGAAAATAAAGATGGCAACAGAGTTTATGTAACAGAAGTCATCGTTGAAAACTTTGATTTATTGGAATCAAAAAGCAGTAATCAGAACGCTCAATCTAATCAGCAGAATAATCAATATTCAAAGGGCAAAGAGATTGATATTGGGTCAGACGACCTTCCCTTCTAAGAGATTAAAGGAGTGATAACAGTGGTTATATATAAATCAATTCCACATTATGAACATTTGTACGAAGCTGGAGATGATGGAACTATTTGGAGTTGTGATGGCAAACAAACCTATAGAATCCTAATGGGGGAGAAACAATCTAGGACTTGGAAAAGAAGACAGATCAAACCAAAGAAAGAAAAAAGAAATAAAAGCAAAAATAGTGATTTAAGAGTTGAGCTTTGGAAGGAAGGATCACATAAGACTTGGCTGGTATCTAGGCTAATTGCCCTTGCTTTTGTCCCAAATAAAGACAATAAGCCATGTATTAATCATATTGATGGCAATTCTTTAAACAATAATCCAAAAAATCTTGAGTGGTGTACTTATAAAGAAAACCAAGTCCATGCATTTAAAAATGGATTAAATAAAAATAGTACAAAAGTTGTGCTAAAGAGCTATAGAAACAATTTTGAAAAAAGCTTCTATAGTATGGCTGAAGCAAGTAAGTGGTTAGGCTATAATCATGGATTTGTTAGTTCTCTTATCAGTAAAGGAATAACTCATATTGGCGAATATGAAATACTGATTGGGAGGTATACCAATTATGGCTCAAAGAAGAATGCTGAGTAAAAAGATAACTGATACAGATACATTTTTGGATATGCCGTTGTCAACACAAGCGCTGTACTTTCATTTAAACATGCATGCTGATGATGATGGATTTGTATCGAATGTAAGAACAATCAATCGCATGGTTGGTGGAAGTGAAGATGATTTAAAAATATTAATTGCCAAACAATTTATTTTCACTTTTGATTCTGGAGTAGTTGTTATAAGAGATTGGAAAATACACAACTATATCCGAAAAGACACCTATAATTCAACAATTTATGGCAATGAAAAGTCACAGCTAAGTGAAGATGAAAATGGCTCGTATACATTACGTGGACGTATCGTCGACGAACCGTCACCACAGGTTAGGTTAGGTAAGGATAGGTTAGGTAAGGATAGTAAAACATATAGTCCTGCTAAAGCAGAACCACGTCTCCCTTATCAAGAAATAGTCGAATACTTGAATGAAAAAGCAGGAACAAGTTATCGATCAACTACTAAAAAAACTCAAGCTCTAATCAAAGCTAGGTTCAACGAGAAGTTTAACCTAGATGATTTTAGAAGAGTTATTGATAACAAAGTAGCTGAATGGAAGAACGATACAGCTATGAACAAGTTTTTGCGACCTGAAACGCTATTTGGAACTAAGTTTGAAGGCTATCTTAATCAAGAAAAAATCAACAAAGGGAATACGCCAACTGGAAAGGAGTGGTTCTAATGGCAGAAGGATTAATCAGTCAGCAGCAGATTGATCGAGTTAAAGAAATTGCCAAAGAAAAAGGCGTTGATGTTGAGCATTTAACACCTGCTGAACAATTTGAAAGAGACAATATTGAGCAATTTAACCGAGCTTTGAGAATTAAAAAAGGCCGTAAATATTTTTCAATGTCTGTATGGCCTGGAAATATCCCTTTGAAGTTTGACTTTTCAAAATGGAAACCTGACTTGCAACCTAATGTCGAAAAAGCTAAGCAACTAGGCAATCAAGCGTATAAGGCTGCTAAGTCAATAGTGAGCCACCCTAATAACTATGTGCTTGCAGGAATTAGGGGGACGGGCAAAACATCTTTAGCCCTAGCAATCATGTATCAAGCTAAACAAGAAGGCTTAGGAGTGATGTTTGTTTCAACTGACGAGCTTAGTTCTTTGATAGGCAAGCAATACGACCTGACTGATGTTAAAAACCGTCTGAGCGACATTGAGAGGGCAATGAAAGAAACTGACGTACTCATACTTGACGATTTTGGAACTGAGGGTGGAATGAAGGGTGCTATTAAACCAGTCAGAACTGATATGCAGGAATTCATGTATCGAGTTGCTAATGCACGAGTTGATTTTGAAAACAACAAAGCTAAGAGATCAACGATTATAACGACAAATAATTCAAGGCAGCAGCTTGAATCAATGTACAACGAAAAACTAATCAGTAGATTAATGACTAGCAATCCCGAAAGACAGCTGGCATTTGATTTGAAAGATGTAAGAGGTATCTAACATGGAATATATCGTAACTGGCTCAGTAGTCGAAATAGTGCCAACTGAGGTACACAGGCACGAACAGGGATACTGGCGAAATATGATTGACAGGAAGATTGAGGAGGCAAGGGAAAATGAGAGAAATTAAGTTCAGAGTATGGAGTAACGATTTAATGGAATATCGGCGACTTAATGATATAAATACAAACCGTGGTTTAGGAATGGGATTCGAGGTTGTCAATGGTATTGGAAGTAAAACAACGACCGTTTATCATTCTGTCAATGATGTTGTTGAGCAGTATACAGGTTTAAAAGATAAGAATGGCAAAAGTATTTATGAAGGCGACATTATCAAATATTATGGGTCAAATAAACGTGTGAAAGTTAAAACTACTTATGGAATTGTTTTTTATGATTCAGAACATGGATGTTTTAATTCTCGTATTCAGAATGGGGAACATAACAAAGGTGGAATTAATCCTGGAGATGATTTGGTTGTTGGTAATATTCACGAGAATGCGGACTTATTGGAGGTGCCTGAATGATTAAAAAAGGAACGGTAGTGAGATATAAGCGACACCTGTATTCAGTTAACTGTCTGAAACGTAAAGGTGCCTATGTAGCTGCACTGATTAGGCTAGGAAACAACAGGCACGAAGAGGTGCCACTCGAACAGCTAGAGGAGTTGGGAGTATGAGTAAGACAAAAATTGAATTGTTCAACGACCATTTTCAAAATTTCAAGCGTTATGCGATTCCTAAAGCACAGTTAGTAATTGCTGATATTCCTTACAACATTGGAAATAATGCTTACGCTTCAAGCCCTGAATGGTACAAGGACGGAGATAACAAAAATGGTGAGAGTAATAAGGCTAATGCAACATTTTTCAATACTGATGTTGATTTCAGAGTTGCAGAGTTCATGCATTTTTGCTCACACATGTTGATTAAAGAACCTAAGCAAACAGGTAAAGCACCAGCAATGATTGTATTCTGCTCATTCCAACAAATGCAAATGGTTGTTGATTATGGGAAAAAATATGGTTTCAATAATTCTTACCCGCTTGTATTTGTTAAAAAGTCAAGCTCACAAGTTTTAAAAGCAAACATGAAAATAGTTGGTGCTTGCGAGTATGCAGTAGTTCTATATCGGGATAAGTTACCAAAGTTTAATAATGACGGTCGAATGATAATGAACTGGTTCAAGTGGGAAACAGATAACGGCTATCCGAAGATACATCCGACACAGAAACCAATACCAGTTTTAAAAAGGCTGATTGAAATATTTACAGATGTCGGAGATGTAGTGATTGACCCATGCGCAGGAAGTGGCAGTACGTTAAGGGCTGCAATGGAACTTAATAGGTCTGCATATGGCTTTGAGATTATGAAAGATATGTACAAGCAAGCAAAAGAACAAATGATTGACCATGCAGAAATATCATTGTTGAGCTTATGAGAGGGTGACATCATGAAAAAATTGAGAGAAATTAGGCAGAAGATGTGTATGACACAAGCAATGCTAGCTGACAAAGTTGGACTAACCAGACAGGCAATTACTGCTTACGAAAACGGCAATAACTTTCCTGGTGAAAATGAACTTAACAAGTTAGCAGATGTACTGTGTGTGAGCGTAGACGAGCTTATGGGGAGGAAGACAAATGAAAACTAGAGAACGGCTTATTGATATAGCTGTTGATACTTGGTCTGATATGAAGATGGATTTGCTAATGAACATTTTAGAAACTCCAACAGAAGAACAGCTGAAATGTGAATATTGCCACAAAGGCAAACATATTAAGCTTTGCAATGGCTCTTATTTAATCTGTAGAAAACGTGATTTTGATTATGAAGAATGGCAACTTAGGAAAGTAAACTTCAAATATTGCCCAATGTGTGGAAGAAGATTGTCTGATGAATAAGGCTGGAACACATTTCAACAAAAAGATTGAATATGACGGATATAAGTTTGATTCAAAGAAAGAGTTAGACTTCTATCTCACATTCGTACGAGAATGCCCCTATCGTTTCGATATACAGCGTTCATTCACATTACAGGGTAATTGTGCCATAGGTGGTCTAAAACTGCGCAGAATTGATTACAGAGCTGATTTTGTAATATACAACGGTGATAACTCAATTCGACATGTGATTGACATTAAAAATGGATATTCAGCATATGCGGTAGATGCAAAGTCAAGACTGAAATTCAAAATGTTTGGTGCGAAAACAGGTATACCAATTGAAGTTATTGTGCCGAGAAAACATGATTTCAGATTGCGAGTTTTGGGATTAACAACGAAATTTGAAGAGCAAGTATTTAACAATTTTGATTACACGGTTATGGATTTGATTGGAGGATAGTATGAATGCTGCTAAGAAAGCGAGAACTGCCTATCTTTTGGCTGAAATGGGTAGTGACTTAACACTGCTAGATGATGACGATGAAAGACTGGTTGAATATAGAAAGCTTCTCGGAATAAATTACACGAAGCCTATCAAGCTAAAAAGAATCTTAATTAGCAAAGAGGCATTCGCTAACGAAATCAAGAAATATCGCACAGCTAGAGAAATGATGGAAATATTTTCAATAAATAATAACAAGCTGTATTACTTGATTAATAAATTTGAATTGCGTGATTTGTGGAATGAATATGTAATTTTAAAAGACAGATACATTGTTATTCAAAATGGAGTGGAACATGTGATCAATGGCGGTGGTCGAGGCATAGCAGAATATTTTAGAGTTTCGATTTATACGGCAAGAAACAAAATTATGCCTGACAAAGAATATAAAGGCGCGAAGCTGATTAGGTACAGAGATTACATTAAGGAGTGACAAAAATGACAGAATATAAAAAAGGTGACAGGGTAGTTGTTGAAATTGATGAAATCGACGCTGATAAGTTAAAAGAAAACTACGATCTTGACATTTATAACAATCAGGTTTTAGGAAAGTTAGAAGACTTTCAGCCTGCACAAGAAAAAATCAAAATGACGGTTGAAGAAAAGAAAGAATTTGATGACTTAGGAGATATGACTCCACATCTTGTATTAGACATGATTAATACAGATGATTATCCTAATCTGTATAGAAGAATATTTGTAAGAAAAGATTCTATTCATATGCAAGCTGAACTAGCTAAAGCACTAGAACATCCTGAATTAATTGAAGTTGTTAAACCTAAACATGAATTTAAAGCTGGAGATTTAGTTAAATTTGATGATGGAATAAAAGGGATTGTTCTTAATATTGATGACAGTGACTTTAATTTAGAAATTTTGGTGTTCTTTGAAGATGGGGTTTCTAAATGGGTTGGCAAAGAAGAATTAACATTCATTAAAAATGGTGCGATTGATTGGGGAGACTAAATAATGATTGAAGAACGATTATCAAGTAAAGAAATGCAAGGCCTCGAAGCTGATTATGAGAAAATAGCCAATATTGATAAATTGATTAGTCAGCGTGAAATGGAAATTGAATGGCCGTATCGAGAATTTAAAGACGAGAATGTCAATGGTAGCAGAAGTACAACAGTATCATTCAAAGCACAAGAACTGATTGAGAAGAAAGAACAAGACCCATATTTGCAACGGCTGTACAGATTGAGAAAGATAAAAGATGATTTATTGCTTGATATGACTAAACAGCAGAAACAAATATATGAGTTACGTTGGTGTACTGATGATTATTATGACTGGTTGCTAGTTGGCGAATTGTTAGAACCAAGATTAAGTAAAGCACAAATATACCGCAAACGCGAAAAATTATTGGAGCTTTTAGCAAAAAAAGAGGGAATATTACGAAAATGAGACTATATAGCAAAAAGTCTCATTGAAAAAATTTTATTATGATAGAGTGGTATTTGTGTGAGTGACATGATTTACTTCGATTAGTCGCGTTATAGACTAGCCTATTCGGGAGAGTAGGCACATACATATTGGGTTATTGCTAATCCCGAAGCTTTAAAAAGCATGTTGGCTACTAAAGGAGGCCATTGAACTGTCAACAATGTTGATGGTTCTTTTTTTAGTGGTTGTCATCTAATAGTTGACAGCTTTTTTTACATAAAATTAAAGGAGTGAACAAGTTGAGAAAAATATTAGTAGTGTGCAAAAACGCAGAAGATGTTCAAGCTTCAAAACAAGATTACGCAGAATTATTACATGATGCTGATTATCAATTTGTTGATGTGAATAAAGTGGAGAAGCTTAATGGAGAACAAGCTGTGTTCATGAGCAATCAATTGCTAAGAACTGGATTGCAAAGAGAGAAAGAATTAGTCGTAAGTTTAAGAAATCAAATTAAGTAACAAATAATTAACAAGACGATAAATTTCAGATAGTTGACAGCTTTTTTTACATAAAATTAAAGGAGTGACATATATGTACGATATAAAGAAATTAAAAAAGGCTTTGTTGTATCACCGCATTGCTAAATGGACTAAAGATTATTTAATTTTAGATGATGGTACAAAAGTCACTATCGAATGTTCAGAACAGGACTGTTGCGCATCTGCTGGTGGAGAGTTTAAAGACGTAAAACTTGATGCAGTCATTACTGATGTCAAGCTAGAAAATGGTAAGCACTATCCATCATTTGATGATGAATGGTGTGATGAGACAGAATCATCTGTTGACGTAGTTATTTATCACAATCGTAATCAGATAGCTAAAGCAGAGTGCCAAGCTGACAACGGTAATGGAGATTACTATTACAGTATTTGTGCTTTAAAAGTTGGCAAAGTTGAGTACAACGTTTTGGGTAGCAGTGATTATGTGAAAGAGTAGTTAATCAATACTGGCTTGATGCATGATTTAACAAGACGATAAATTTCAGGAGGTGGTACAGACGAAGTGGAACAATGAACATATCCAGTATATTAAAGAATTACAAGGAAAAGGGTACAGTTCAGAAAAAGCTGTGAAAGTGTTTAACAAGCATTTCAATTGTAAAACAAGTGGTAGATATTTGAGACAAAAAGCACGTAAAGCAGGTTATCCTTTTAGTAATCTTGATCGCAAGTCTGTATCGCCGCGTACTGATATTTCTAAAAAGACAATTAAACACGTGCAAAACAAAGACGGATCAATTACATCAACAATTGAAACTGTGATTAATAGTGAGCCTAATATGAGTCCTGAGTTCTTACTTGAAGCACATAACTACGATCCAGCTAAATGGAAAGTAAAACAGTCAGTTAGCAATCAATGGTCAGTTATCAGTACCAAAAAAGGCAAACAATTTAATTTTCAAAGCAAAATAGTTGTTGAGCCGATTGGCAATGAAATAGATACTGATGAACTGATTAATCTAATAGTGTCACATAAGGAGCCTTACAAACGTGAGACTCCTATTTTATTGCCGTCAGATAGTTATTTAGTTGTTCCAGCATTTGATACTCATTTCAATGGTGAAACACTTAAAACTTATACTAAGTCGCTCAATAAAGAACTCAATTTAATTAATTCAAAGCGTTGGCAAGATACGTGCTTAATTCTAGGCGGAGATGTAGCTCATGTTGACAGCTTCAATTCAACTACTACAAAAGGCACACAGTTAGAAACGACTGATGTAGCTAAAACAGTAAATGAAATGGAAATCTACTTTGAAACATTAATATCAGCAATTTTGAAACACAGCAATCATTTACAATTAATAAGCACATTTGGCAATCATGATAAAACAGTTGGATATTTGTTTGCTAGATTATTAGAGTGTGCATACAGAAACCAGCCGAATATGGGCTTTGATATAGAGCCATCGCAATTCAAGGCATATATGTTAGGCAAGAATTTTATTGGCGCAACGCATGGGAATAAAGGTCAAAAGAATTATGTTGCTAACTTTGCTAGTCGTTTTGCTGAAATGTGGGGACGAGCTAAAAACAGAGAACTGTTTACAGGACATCTACATACTGAAATGAGTAAAGACTTAGGTGGCTTTGTACAACGCCAAGTGTCGACCAGAAAGCCAACAGATACTTGGACAGATGAATTAGGTGTCGTTGCTACTAAAAACTTTGAATTAGTTCAATACAGCAAAGAAGAAACCGAGGCAGTTTATTACGTGTAGGAGTGATTATATGTGAAACGAGATAGTGAGTATGGACTAGTGAGTAGCAATGAAGAACTACAATTACTACGTGAGCTAGATAGAGAATTGAAGTGTGATGAATTTAAAGTGACGATTGGTGAGATTGTTAAAGCAAAGCGTGATAATGATGCCTAGGTATAGAAGATGCAGATATATCAATTGCCATGCAATGGTTCAGTATCCTAATCATTATTGTGAGAAACACTTTGAACATGAGGCGGAGTATCTAGCAAGCAGACAGAAGTGGACACGTGGCAATGAGGATAAGTGTAAGACACAGAGCTGCTTTTTTTGTACACAAATTCAAAGGAGTGACATCAATGGAACGAGAGATACTAACTGCTAAGGCCACCGACATAAACAACGATGAACAGTTTAACATTCACATAAATGGTAGAGCTAAACAGAATGAAGTAGAGTTCATACTTGTTCGGTCAATGTATATGTTGCTAACTCATTATACTAAGACTAATCACATTCCATTTGAGAAAGCATTGCATGAATATAGTGAAGCGATATATGCACAGATTGGAGCCATGCATGACAATGAAATGAGAGCGATGAGTCATGAAGAAGATACAGACTGAAACACACCAAAAACGTGCGATGTTCTACAACTCACAAGAGTGGCGTGAGCTAAGAGAACAGGCATTGGCTAGAGATAACTATGAATGTCAATGGTGTAAAGCCGAGGGACGTGTGACTACAACTGATACTATCTTAGAAGTAGATCACATTAAAGAACTTGAGTATCATCCTGAGTTAGCAATGGAGTTAGACAATCTTAGAACATTGTGCAAAGACTGTCACAACAAGCGACATCAACGAATGAATTACAGTACACACAAGTTCAAGAGGAAGCACAACAGATGGGAGAGTGATGAACGATGGGATTGAAGATAGATGATGTTAGTTATCGTATCAGTAATGATAGTGCTGTACCTGAGATATACATCAAGGGAGAACGTGCAATAGTAGTTAGTTGTACTACTCAATACATCACTATGAGTGAACTGGCAGGCACGAAGCTTTTGATTGCGGCAATTTATCTTAAATCGGAACAAAAACCTAGAAAAGCACCTGTTCTGCACCATATTTCTATCAATGAGATTTTTCAGGAAATTTTATATCAATAATTTATACCCCCGGATCAAAAAATTGTGGCGGTTTGCGACGAAATGGGAACCGGTGGGTAGGAGTCAACTTTCCAAAAAAATGTGTTTTTTCACGCGAAGGGGGGTGGGTGTCTTGAATCAAAAAAAGATGCGTGAAGAATTGCTGTCAAAAATTAATTCAGATTCGCAAATCGAGATTGAAAAAGTGGAGCGTTATTGTTTATTGGTAAAACATTTTGCAGCTATTGAACGCAAGGTTGGAAATAACAACCTGGTCGTTGTCAAAAATGGGAGCCAGGAATACTGGAAAGTTAATCCTGGAATTTCCGAAATGAATAAGATAAATGCACAGTTAATTAATCTTGGAAAAGATATGGGATTATCTGCCCCTCCTGGTTCAATTCAGGGTGATGATTATGGGGCTGGTGACCTTGTATGATACATCAGAAATACGTTGATGAATATTTAAATCTTTATCAGCAACATAAAATTTTATTGAACCAAAAAAGAATTAAATTGCTAAAGTTGCTTTCCGAGGTAGTCCTGCAAGATGATTCTTTGTATTTTGATGAAAAACAAATAGATCTATGTATTCGATTTATTGAAAAGTGGTATTTCGAATTAAAGCCGTTTCAGAAATTTCTGACGGCTTTTATTTTTCTCAGACATAAGGAAAATGATTTACTTTACTACAATTCATTTCTTTGGTTAATGGGGCGTGGTGCTGGTAAGAATGGGTACATTTCAGGATTGTCTAATTACTTTATTTCAGAGTTGCATGGAATACCTGCATATAATGTTTCAGTTGTTGCTAACTCAGAAGAGCAAGCAATGACTTCTGTCACTGAAGTTTATAACACAATTGAATCGAGACCAATTTTAAAAAGGTCATTTAAACCGACTAAAACTCAGATCACGTCTAAAGCGACTAAGGCAGTATTCAAATTCAGAACATCTAATGGTAATACCAAAGATGGTTTGCGTGATGGGTGTGTTATTTTTGATGAAATTCATCAATATGAAGATGATGCTAATGTTAAAGTTCATATTTCTGGGTTAGGTAAGATTAAGGACCCGCGTCAGTTTTACATTGGGTCCGATGGCTATGTTAGGGATGGATTTCTGGATAAGAAGAAAGAAATTGCGGACAAGGTACTTGATAGATTAGCACCTCCAAATTTGATTTTCCCCTGGTGGTGTTGCTTGGACAATAGAGAAGAAGTTGATGAGCCTGATAATTGGGAGAAAGCTAATCCGATGTTGACCAAGCCGATTAAGGGATATGCAATTACACTTCATGCTGAAGTTGAAAGACAGTATCAGGAACTAGTATTTGAGCCTTCAAAAACAGAAGAGTTCATGACAAAACGAATGGATATGCCATCACAGGAGTTAGAAAAGACGGTGGCACCATATGAAGAAATCAAAGCGACTAATCAAAAAATCGATGAGAAAATGCTTGAAGGTCGAGAATGTATCGGTGCAGTTGATTTTGCAAGTATTCGGGACTTTGCAGCATGTACTTTACTATTTCGTCATGGTGAGACTTATTATTCAAAACACCATTCATTTGTCCGGAAAGAATTTGTAGACAAGTTTTATGGATATTCACGAAAAACTGATGATCAGTTGAAAAGAATTGTTGCTCCTATTAAGGATTGGGAAAAACAAGGACTTCTATCAGTTTTAGATGAACCCACAATTAATCCACAAACAGTAGTTGATTGGTTTGTCGAAAAACGCGAGAAATATAATATCAAAAAAATAATCATGGATAATTTTAGAGCGGATTTGCTAAGAAAGTTCTTTGAAGATGCAGGCTTTGAAGTAGAAGTTATCAGAAGCCCTACGGCAATTAGTGCTTTACTTGCACCACGTGTCGAAGATGGATTCGCTAACCATCATTTTGCCTGGGGTGATGATCCCATGATGCGCTGGTATACGAACAATGTTTTAGTGGTGATTGATAAGCGAGGCAATAAATCGTATGAGAAGAAAGAACCTGTCAGACGAAAGACTGATGGCTTTATGGCTTTTGTATATACGCTGTATCGTGCTGATGAAATATCAGATATTGATATGGGTGCAGAACTGGATATGTTGGCCAGCATTAATTTTTAGTCAGAAAGGAGGTGAGTATTATTGTTTGATTGGATCGCAAATATTTTTAGTAAACGTCAAGATATGTCCTACATTTTCGATGGTGAATATTTCACTGGTGATGATACTTCCCAAAAAGCGTACTTAAAGCGTACTGCACTGGAGACTTGCATTGATTTTATTGCTAAGAATTTCGCTCAGGCAAAATTTCAGCATATTAAGAATTACAAGCGATTGAATGATATTGTCGATTATAAGCTGAATGTTATGCCAAATCAGAATGAGAATGCAACAGAGTTTTGGCGACATTTCTTGCGTAAGTTAATTTATGAAGGTGAAGTTCTGGTCATTCAATCACAGACTAATGACCTACTGATTGCAGATAGTTTTGTAAAAAATGAATCGGCTTATTATCCGGACACCTTTTCTGGAGTTTCAATTAAAGGCTATTTGAATCAGAGTACATTTTCTGCAAATGATGTAATTTATTGTAAATACAATAATAATCGGTTAGAAGCATTTACAGATTCATTGTTTGCAGATTATGGCCAGATTTTTGGACGCATGATTGAAGTTCAAATGAGAAATAATCAGATTCGTGGGACTGTTAAGGCTAACTTGACACAGGGAACCCAAGATCAAAAACAAAAGACGTTGGAAACATATCTAGAAAAGATTTTTAATTCATTTCGTGAAAAAACAGTTGCAGTTGTCCCACTAACACAAGGTTTTGAGTATGAGGAACTTGGTGGAACGAAAAGTAATACAGCACAATCTATTGATCAGTTGACAAAATTAAGAAATGACACAATTGATATTATTGCTGAGATGATGGGCATACCACCTAAACTAATATATGATCAACCAGCTGACACCGAGAAACTGCAAGTACAGTTCAATGAAGGGACGTTGGCTTTTTTTTATGAACTTGTTTCTAGTGAGATAAATGCAAAACTAATTTCAAGTTCAGCTTATAAAAATGGCGAAAGAATAACATTAGTTGGAAAGAATACCAAGGATATTTTTGCAATATCTGATTCAATTGATAAGCTGGTAGCTTCCGGAACATTTAACAGGAATGAAATTCGGATTAAGTTGGGTGAAGAACCTGTCACTGGTCTTGATGATTTTGTAATTACTAAAAACTATACAACTTCAATTGGTGGAGAAAAAGATAAATCAGTAATGACGATCAATGAGGTTCGTAAAGATCAAGGGCAGGAACCGATTGAAGGTGGGGATGCAATCTACATGCCTAGTTCAGATATTCCTTCAATTGATGTTAATGACGAAGGAGGTGATATGAGTGACAGTTAAACCTCTTTTTGGTTCTTTGAATAACACAATTGCTAAAACAATAGCATTGAATAATCCTAATTATTCGAAAATTGTTGAACCTTTTGGTGATAGTGGTACTTATGCACTTTTTGCTGAGAAAAAGCCAGCGAAGCAGCATATTGTAAATATCGTTGATGAAGAGTTACTCGCATTATTACAATTTGCACAATCATATAGCAATTCAGACTTTACAACTTTGAAGAATGAAAATTGGAACAGTGATGAAGATACATTTAATCAAGTTCAAACTATTTCGGATATTGAAGGCGAGAAGTTGATGTATAAATTTCTCTATAACAAATGGTATGGAATGAGTATGGTTGGAAGTGATGAAGTAAGTTGGGATGTTTTAACGCTTGATGAAAATAATAAGAACAAACTTTTTGCATTTCCACTCATGAAAGCACTTCTGAAAAAAGTTGAGTTTTTGAATGTAGAGCCAACGAGTTTGATTCCAAGTGATGGATTTATGATCCTAATACCTGACACCGAGAATATTGAGACTGTCAAGAATAAATTACCAGGTCTTTCTGGACAGTTCTTTTTTGCCGGTAAAGCAAATGACGGAATGGCAGTCGTTAATGATGCGCAATCAATGAGTAATCTAAATGTGCATGGTCAAAGTGTTGCTTCAATCATGATGAATACCTACTCTTTTGTTACCAATTACGATTCAAGAATGACTAAGATTGACCCAATGGCTTATCAGATGAAAGGAGGTGATTAGATGAAAGTGCTAAACGTAAAGGGACCTATTATTTCGAATGACTCAAAGTGGATTTATGATTTATTTGATATGGATTCGACGGCACCTAAAGATATTTTGAATGAGTTAGATGGTCAAGATATTCAAATTGATATTAATTCGAATGGTGGATTAGTAACAGCCGGCAATGAAATTTATTCAGCGTTACTAGCCTATCAAGGTAAAGTCACTGTCAATGTAGTGGGAATGGCTGCAAGTGCTGCTTCAATTATTGCGATGGCTGGAAATGTTGTTCGGATGAGTCCGGTTGCTCAAATTATGATTCATAATGTATCTGCAGTAGGAGAGGGTGACTATCATGATATGGATGATATGAGTTCAATGTTGCAGCTAATGAACGATTCTCTTTCAAATGCTTATACCGCTAAGACAGGGATGACTAAAGAGGATGTATTATCATTGATGGATAAGACAACGTTCTTAACTGCGGAACAAGCAGTTGAAAATGGATTTGCTGATGAAATAATACAAGCTGACAATAATTTACAACTAGTAGCTTCTGCTGATACTTTTATTCCGGACAAGCTAATCAATGCTTTCAAAGAACTCAAACAGGAAAATGAAGAATTGAAGAAATCGCATGCGACAATCAACATTGATGCTGAAGCAATTGCGAATAGTATCATGAAAAAAATAAAAGCACAAAAAGAGGAACCGGCAATTCAAAATGGATTTGGTCGATTCCTTTTTTAATACGGAAAGAAGGAAAAATTAATGACAATTAATCTTAACAAGTTAACTAACTTTCAAGATGCAAAAGCAAAATTTGCAGAACTTGTAAAAAATAATGCTGGTAGTGAGGAACAAGCTTCTGCATATTCAGAAATGATGGACAGTTTAGGCACTGATATGACTGATTACATTAAGGATGAGGTCAAAGCACAAACTGAAACAGTTTTAAATGCTCGAAATAGTGATCCTTCAATTACTCAAGATGAAGTTAAATTCTTCAATGAATTAGCAAGCGGTGATTTGTCACATAGCACTAAAGAAGAAGTAACACTTCCTGAAACAGTAATCACAAAGATTTTCGAAGATATTGCAACTGAACATCCATTTTTAGATTTGATTGGTTTACAGAACACGGGACTACGTTTGAAATTCTTGAAGTCTGATGCTGAAGGTGCTGCTGTTTGGGGTAAAGTCTTTGGCGATATTCAAGGTCAGTTAACAGCAACTTTCGATGATGAAGACGCGACACAATCGAAGTTAACTGCATTTGTGGCTATTCCCAACGATGTTGCAGAATATGGTGTCACATGGATTAAAACATTTGTGATGACACAGATTCAAGAAGCTTTTGCGGTTGCAGCTGAATCAGCATTCATCGCTGGAGATGGCAATAACAAACCTATTGGATTGAATCGTCAAGTGCAAAAAGATGTAGTTGTAACTGGTGGCGTATATCCTGAAAAAGCTTCTTCTGGTTCAATCACTTTAGCAGACGTAGAAACAGCAAAGAAAGAATTAGGAGCAGTTGTTAAAGCTCTGTCTAAGAAGGAAAATGGTAAACCTTTTGCAGCACGTGGAAAGGTCGTTCTTGTTGTAGAGCCTGGGGCTTCAATTGATTTAGAGGTGGCAATGACAATGCAGAATGTCAACGGTCAATGGGTCTTGGCATTTCCATTCGGTCTGCAGGTTGTTGAATCTGTGTATGCACCTACTGGAAAAGTAATTGCTTTTGTACCTCAGCGTTACGATGCATATTGCGCTGGCCCTGTTGCAATTAAGACATTTGATCAGACTCTTGCTTTACAAGACGGTCTTTTGTATACAGCAAAACGATTCTTCTATGGTAAAGCAGAAGATGATAATGTTGCTAAAGTTTACGATTTAACATTAACAACTGCTGATGCAGGAAGTGGTGTATAGAAAGAGGTGTAGTGTATGGCTTTAATTGATGAATTTAAAGCAAGAATGCACATCTTTCATTCTGTCGAAGATACAAATCTTCAACGAATTATTGATAGCTCAACCGCTGCTATTTCACGAATGACTGGGATTGAATCTGATACAGATAATCTTGAATTTCAGGAGTTAGTATTGGAACGTTCCCGATATGTCTACAATGACCAAGTTGAGTTTTTTGAACAAAATTTTCAATCACAAATTTTAGGGCTTTCAGCTTCAACATTGACTGATGATGGTTCTTCAGAAAGTGGTGATACTGATGTCGGGTCCTGGTTATGAATTCGAAAAGAAGAGTTTAAAAACGAGTGATTTTAAAACACCAGTAACTTTTTTTGCCCAGGGAAATAATGATTCACCTGAACCAGACTCTTCTGGTAAGGTTGAAGTTTTTTCATGTTTCTGTCATGCATATAGTCCTTCTAACAAAGATTTGACAGTGCTAGATGCACATGGAGTCAAGCGTGGAATAACAATTGATATTCCGTCAACACAAGGTCAGTTTATCGCAGATAATTCTATGACTGCTGTTATTAGTGATTTTCGATATGTGAAAAACGGTCAGTATATTGAGTGGAATGTCATAGATCCACGTTTAGATATTGAAGATAACTTTGCAGACAAAATTGTACTGGGGGTATCAGAATGACAGAGAGTGTAAAGATAACAGGTGTCGAAGAAACACTTGCTAAACTTGAACAGAAGTTTTCTAAACGTAAATTAGCTATGGTTGAAAACCAAGCCTTGACTGTTGCTGGTAGATATATGGCCGTTACTGTTAAGAAAGCAGTCCAGGGCTATGCTGATACTGGGGCAACGGTTAAAGAAGTCACAGATACGAAGCCAAGAATAATTGGTGGAGAACGTATTTTGAAAGTCGGTTGGGAAGGCGACGGTTCTAAACAACGCTGGCGTTTAGTTCATTTGAATGAATTTGGTTATACTCGTTTCGGTAGAACGTACGCACCACGTGGGCTGGGAAAGATTCAAGGTGCATATAATACTGGAAGTGTTGGCGCTATGGCGCTACAGGCTAAGCAACTGAGAAAGCTGGTGGAGTAATGAAAGATATGATGACAACAATTTATAATGCATTAATGGGTAACGATGCAATTAAGACTGCAGTCTATGATAGCAGTAAAGAAGTTCATAATATCAAATTCTTTGATACACCAGACGGAACTCTGCCAGACACTTTTATCTTGATTAGACCAATGCGGCCTCCTCAATCTGCAATTGAGGGTAGTGATGAAAGTTTAGCCACTGATTTTTTGTACCAACTAGATGTTCAATCAACAGTTAGAATGACTTGTAAAACCCTACAATCAGAAATTAGTAAGTCATTGAAGTCGTTAGGCTTTATCCGTTATGGAACGGATGAACTTGACGACTATTTTAGTGACACAAAACATTATGTTGATGCTCGCAGATATTATGCTGCAAGTAAATTGTATGACACGGACTATTAAGAAAGAAGGAATTTAAATGTCAATGTATATTGGTTTTAATCGGTTAACTATTCAACCATTTGATGATAAGTTAGCAAAAGCGGGAGATCCGATTATTATTCAAGGTGATCCTAATAAAGGAGCAACAGTTAAGGCAGAAATTAAAGGATTATCTAAGGATGCAGTTAAGGTTTCTGGCTCGAATATTGGTTATTACATTTCCAGAAAAGGTGTTGGGGATGTCACTGTAGATTTCGATCTACTTGATATTCAAAATGCGGATCAAACACGAATTTTAGGACGCGAAGAATCTACTGCAGGTGTTCAGTACACTGGTGATAAAACTGAAGCACCATTCTGTGCAATTATGATGGAATCAGAAGATGGTCAAGGGAACACTGCCTTAGTTGGAATGTTTTACGGTGTATTCTCTCAAGATGGAGAAACTTTGAATACTAAGGAAGAAGGTTCGACATTTACACCAGATGCTGAATCATATACTTTCACTGCTTCAGGATCGAAACAAACTGCAACAAAAGGCAAATACATGGCTAAGTATGCAGGTAATGATGAAGCAGCTATCACTGAGATTCGTAGTAATGTGTTGCTTGAAGGAACAACACCTGATGTCGGCTAAGGCTAGTTTAATTAATGATTAATAAGGGGATGTACTTTAAGTGCAATCCTCTTATTTTTTTAGGAGGAAATTATATATGTCAAGATTAGAAATAAAGATTCGTCAAAAAAATGGGGAATACAAGAAGTACGAACAAAACTGGGTGCCTACTCGAAAATTGCTTGAGGCATTAGACATCGGTCCCGAGACTTACCCAGAAATAAAAGAAATGAATGAAAAACAGGCTGAATTCATTGCCTCGGTGTTTGACGATAAAGAAGTTACTAAAGACGCAATCTTAGATGGGGTAGCAGCATGGGAATTTGCTCCGTTTGTTGATGGCTTTTTGGATAAATTAATGGGTGTTGACCCAAACTTAGAGGCGGAGGAACAGTAACTCCGCAACAAGTAAAACAAGCAATGTTTTCGTTTATTAGGTCAATTGTGACTAATTTACCTGGTTATACCATAAACGATATTTTAGATACTGATTATGAAACACTAGTTAACGTAGTCGCACCTTCTGATGGCTCGGATAAACATGATAATAAGCAACCAATGTCATTGTTTGACTTTATCGAAAAAACGTAAGAAAGGAGGAAAATTGAATGGCAGATGAAGTTCTGGGACGTATGGTCATTGAGCTTGGTTTAAAAGATTCTGCATTTAGCAAAGGAATTACGGGTGCTAATAAGATGGTCCGTAGTTCAATGGCAGAAATGAAAGCCTCCATGGCAGTTGTTGGACAAGCTGGAAGCAAATATGATTTGTTAGCTACAAAACAGCGCGGACTCACTAAAGTTCTCGAAGCACAAAAAGCTCAGATGGAACTCCTTAGAAAAAGCTATCAAGGTTCATTAACTGAAACAGGTCAAGCAACTAAAAAGACAGCTGATTATGCACGTCAATTTAATAATGCTTCTGCAAAAGTTTCTGCTTTAAATTCGCAATTAATTGCGAATGCTAAAGCAATGGCAGCAGCTCGTATTGAAACTACTGGTTTTACTGGAAAGTTAAATGCTTTTGGTAAGTCGGCTCAAACTGTTGGCGACAAAATGAAGAGTATAGGTAGTAGTGCAACTACAAAATTAACTGCGCCGATTGCACTTGGATTTGGATATGCGATTAAGAAAAGCATTGATTTGCAAAATGAAATGGTCACTATCAAGAACTTATTAGTTACAGGTGGTGAATCAGCAAGTGAGGCCATTAGTGGTGTTAAGCAAATGCAAAAGGATGCACTGACTTATTCAAATAAGTATGGTGTTTCACAACAAGAAATTGCAAAAGGTTATACCGAACTTGTAAAGCGTGGTTACACCTCAAAGCAAGCACTTGGTGCAATGAAATCAGAATTAGAAGCTTCAAAAGCTTCAGGTGATGATTTTAGCGATGTTGTTACAGTTGCTTCACAAACGCTTGAATCTTTTGGTATGAAGGCTAAAACTACAGCTGGTATGACGAAAAATACTAAAACTGTAGTTAATGATTTAGCATATGCTGCGGATATGACTTCATCAAGCTTTTCAGATTTAGGAATAGGAATGTCCTACGTTGGTTCAACAGCTCATCAAGCAGGATTTAGCTTATCTGAAACAGCAAGTGCTTTGGGAATTCTTAGCAATAATGGTATTGAGGCGGAGCAGGGTGGTACAGCTTTAAGAAAAGTGATTAATAGTCTTAATTCACCAACATCTTCTGCTACGAGTGCGTTAAAAGGCCTAGGTTTATCTACAAAAGATTTTGTTGACAAATCAGGAAAAATGAAAAGTATGTCAGATATATTCAGCACTTTGAATGAGCATATGAAAGGTTTGAACGCAACACAGAAAACAGATATTTTTCATAAAATTTTCGGAACAACAGGTCAAAATGCGGCTGCGGTTCTTGCCAATAACGCAAAGCAACTTGGTGAACTAAATAAGAAAGTTGCTGATTCTGCAAAGAACAATTATGTGCAGTCACTTGCTGAGAAAAATATGAAATCAGCCCAAAATCAGTTAAAGATATTAAAAGAGAGTTTGACAAACTTAGGTATTACAGCAGCTAATGATGTTTTACCTGCTATTCAACCTGTTATTAAGGATGTTACTAAGTTAGTACAAAAATTTGGTGATCTAGATTCTGGTACTCAAAAGAATATCGTCAAAGCAGCATTATTGGCAGCTGCCTTTGGACCTGTTGTAAGTATCCTGGGACGTACTGTTTCAATTACGGGTAAATTAGCAAGTGGAACTGTAAGTATTGCTAGTTGGATTGCACAAATAAGTGCTGGTAAAACAGCAATGAAAGAATTTGGTACAGCTTCAAAAATTGCTAGTATTGGGACAGAGACGATTGCAACTGGAGCTACAGGAGCAACTGGAGCTCTAAGTTTGTTAAATCCTTGGGTACTTGGTATTGCTGGAACTGTCGCTGTTGGTGCACTTGCTTGGGAATCATTTGGAAAGAAGATGTATGATTCTAGTCAGCGTACTCAGCGATGGGGTGCAAATGTTGGTAGTTCTGCAGATCAAGCAGCAACTAAGTTTAAGGATTATTCAACTAAAGCATCTGTCGCATTGAGTGATACTGCTTCAAGTGCTAAAACGAATGGAAAGCAAATTGAGTCTGCTTTTAAGGGGATGGCAAAATCAGCTGAAGATGCAGCAAAAAAGCAAAAAACAGCTGCGGAGAAATTTGCTGAATCAGTTGGAGGAAGTGCTGGTGCAGCGATTGAGGCAGAGGCCGAAAAAGAAGATAAGAATAATCAAACTCATATTAGTAAGATTAAGAAATACTACAACCAAGTACAAACCATTACGAAGCAAGCTAGAGATAATAATGTTGCATTGACTGAGGACCAACGATCACAGTTATATAATTTGCAACAAAAAATGGCTCAAGAGCAGGTTAAGGTTTTAGGATTGTCAGCTAAGAATCAACGTTTAGTTTTGAAAGCAGAGCTTAATCAAACGAATAATATGACCACCAGCCAATTAACTTCTATGGCCAATGCTGCTTCAGAAGCAGCGAACAAAGAGTTAGATAACTACAATACAACTTACGGAAAGATTAAGTCGAGTACGGTGTTGACAACCAAGGAAAAGAATAAAGCTCTTGAAGCTTTAGAAACAGAACATAATAATGCTATGAATCAATTAGGGATTGCTTATATTAATGCAGAACGAGCTAAAGGTTACAACGAAAAAGCAATTCTACAAGATATGCAAGATAGTTATGGGTGGACTGCAAAACAGGCTCAAAGTGCCTATGATGCATTCAATACAGCTCAAAAGAAAACGTCTGCAACTGTCATTAAGGTTAGTGACGACATGAAAAAAGGAGTTGCTGATGCTGCAAATAAATGGAATAACCTTGTTTTTGATAAGAAAACAGGGACATTGAAAACCAACGCACAAGAAGAAGTCAAAAAAGCACTCCAAAGCACCAAGGGATGGAATAATATTCAGCTTCTTGAGAAAAAAGGATTGATGTCTACCAATGCCAATGCAATGGTAGCACAAGGTCTTATTGCAAATAAAGATTGGAATAATCTAAATTGGCTTGTAAAACATGCAAAGTTAAATGATGATACCAAAGTAGCTACAATGTCAGCATTGATTAGTGCTAATCAATGGAATACGAAGGATTGGAAAACCGCCAAAATGTTGGCTACTGATAATACTAATTCGTCAGTTATTTCAGCATTGAATAGCATGGGACGTTGGCAAAATTTAACACCTAAGCAACAACAGATGATTGCACAAGCACAAACCGGACCAGCATTAACTAAAGCATTACAAGATGTAGGAGTCTGGAATTCGTTAAGTGCACATGAAAAATATTTAATTGCTCATGATAAAGCTTCTGGTGTTGCTAGCGCAGCTGGTAGAGCATTGCAATACTATTACGATCATTCACCAGATAAGAAAACGACATTAACTACAGAGTATATTTCTATTCATAAGACATATGCTCAAGCAGTTGGTGGAAAGGTTTTGAGTAATGCAAAAGGAACTAACTATCACCCTGGTGGAGCAATGATGGTTAATGATCAAAAAGGTTCTACTTATCAGGAATTAGTTAGTTTGCCCAATGGTGAGTCATTTGTACCTCAAGGCCGTAATGTTATTTTCGATGCACCACGTGGTACTAAAGTTTTGAAGGCCTCGTTAACTGAAAAATTAATGAGTGCACTTCCCAAATATGCTACAGGTGTGGGTATTCCTTCAACTGCTAAAGTATTGAGTTCAGCTATTGATGTAACTAACAGATTAAATTCGGCTAAACAAAGATCAAATAATGTTAATAGTGTTGATATGTCAGGAGTTGAAAGCAAGCTTGATTTAGTTGCAAAGCTATTGTTGACACTAACTCAAAAGGACACAACGTTGAACATTGATGGCAAAGCTATTGCAAAAACTGTTTCTGATATGCAGATGAACACCGTTAATTTAGTGGGAAGGAGAGTTTTTACAAATGGATGAAAGATTCATTAATTTTGATTCTAAAAGTAGCCTAGATGATTTCAATTGTGTGATTAATGAAGCTAATGTGGGACTTCCTGAAAAAAGTAAGACTCGTATTCAGATACCTAATACAAGTCTTTATTATGATTACGCAAAGATTTTTGGAGATGTGTATTCCGAACGAACGCTTGAGTATACTTTTCTAATTTGTGATATTAATGCTCTTGATACCGTCGAACTGGAACACAGAAAAGGGATGATTGCAAATTGGTTGATACCAGGGTCACAGCATTTACTTCAAGACTCTGCAATTCCTGGTTATTACTTCAAAGCGGAAGTTCAATCTGCTCCGGAATACACAGATAATATTGATTATGCATTCTTCAAAGTAAGTTTTACTTGTTATCCATTTCGAATCCGTAATTTTGAAGAGGGTGAAGATATTTGGGACACATTTGATTTTGATAACGATGTCGCACAAGATACTTCATTTAATGTATCAGGTAGTCAGCAAATTTTATTGATCAATACTGGTGCAACAGTATTAAGTCCTGAAATAGATGTAACCGGTAGCGTGACCGTTGCGATGAATAATGAAACAAAGTCATTTTCAACGGGAAGCTACACCGATACTGGTTTAGTGTTAGAACGTTGCGAAAATGTTGTTACTTTGAACGGTAATGGAACAGTTAAATTTCATTTTACAAAAGAGGTGATCTGATTGTATCGCGTAACAATCGGGAATAACGGAATTGAAACGATTATACATGATGATTACTTTACTAAGTATCGTTTGACTGACACAACGATTGCTCAGGGCATTAATGCAGCTGATTCATTTCAGTTCAACATATTGCCTAGCAATCCTGGATACTCACTACTTCAAGAATGGATAACTTACATTGAAGTTATAAATATGACAAGTTCGAAACTAATATTTAAAGGAAGAGTAGCAAGTATCCAAATACAATTGAATTCAGATGGAACATTTTATAAACAAGTCATTTGCGAATCGCAGATGGCTTCTTTAAATGATTCAATTCAAACGTATAAAAAAGTGCAAATGAAGCCGTATGATTTCTTCAAGTATTTAATTGATACACATAACGCCCAGGTTGACTCGAAAAGACAATTTCAATTGGGAAATGTGACTGTAACTAACTCAACTAATTACTTGTATTGTTACGTTGAGGATGGGCTTAACACATTTGATGAAATAGATACTGACTTAATTTCTAATGATGATTTGGGTGGAGAGTTAAAGATTCGTAATGAAAATGGTGTTGCATATATTGACTGGACACTAGATCAAAATATCAAAGGCAAGCAAGAAATAAAATTAAATAAGAACCTAATATCGTTGTACACAAAACCTAACCTATCAGGAATATTGACAGTACTATATCCTTTTGGTGCAACAATTGAGAGTGATTCGACGGATAGTTCTACAGATACATCAGGTGATGTTGCAAGTCCTAGATTGGACATCTCAAGTGTAAATGGCGGGAAGAAATATATTGAGTCAGCCGAATTAATTAATAGATATGGCCGTATTTCAGGAACAAAGTCTTGGGATGATGTGACAGTTGCAAGCAATCTTCTGACTAAGGCAAAGGCATACCTAGAAACATTTAAATCAGTCATGATTGGATATGAACTCGAAGCAGTCGATTTGTTTCAGTTAGGATTGGCAGTAGATGATTTTGAAGTAGGTAATTATTACCATGTGATCAATCAGCTTGAGGGTATAGATGATTATTTTCGAATAATTAGTATTTCATTGGATATAAATAATCCTTTGCAATCTTCATTGACAATTGGAGATAAATCAGTTAGCTGGGCTGAATTTCAAAATCAAATACAGCGAAGTAATGCAATTGTTTCTGGTCTGCAAATAAAAGCTGCACAACTTGAAGCAAGGACCTTAGCAGCACAAAAGAAATTGAATGCATTACAAGAAACGGTTGATTTTATACCTGATAATTTGCAATCAGTAAAAGATGAATTACAAAAGCAGATTGATGAATTGAAAGATAGTACCTGGGTTTCAGGTTCAATTTTCATTGATGTTTCGCAATACCAATCAGACACATCAGTCACCTGGTTTACAAAGTGTGTTAATGCAGGTGCAAAAGGTGTAATGGTTAAGCTTTCTGATGGTTCAAGCGGAAATGAAAATAATACTTTGGCAAGTACACAATTAGCTAATAGTACGACTGCAGGTTTAAAGCTGGTCGGTTGTTATCACTATTTTGAAAGTATTGCTAATGCAACTGCCGAGGCTAATAACTTTTTAGCACAGTTGCAAGCCAACAATATAGATAAGGCGAAGGTAGTTGCACTTGATGTTGAAGGAAATGTATTGAGTAATTCAAAAACTGATTTAGATTCAGCAATTACGACATTTTTAGAGGTATTGACTGGTGCTGGATATACAAACACTTGCCTGTATGGCAGTGAAAGCTCATTTACTAATAATGTTTTTGATGGAAGTTTGGCCAAATATAAATGGATTGCCAGTTGGGATTCAAGTACGAAACCTGATGGTGCAGAGGGATGGCAGTTTAGTAATGACTGGCAGGGGTACGGAGTTGATGCTAGTTATTCATATAGTAAGGCATTTGTTTAGAAAGGAGAATGGAGATGGCGAGTGATACAACAACGAACAACTTTCCTTCTGACTACAATACAGCTGAAGTAGATTCACGCGTATTGTTGCGATCTAAGTCAGTCAGAAATAAAACATATGGTAAAGATGTCCGTGAAGCTTTAGCACAAGGAATTGAAATTGGTTCAGCAGTTTCAAGTGAAGCAAACAATACTGCAAATAGTGCAAAGAAACAATCTCAAAATATTGATGACCGATTTAATGATCAAATAGCTGGTTCAACTAACGATAACGAAACCATTGATTTCAGGCATTCTGATTTACTTTCAAAGTCATTTATTACAGCAAAATTAAGAGGTGATTTTTGGGATATTGAATTTCAGCAACGTGCCGTGAATGTAAAATGGTTCGGTGCCGCTGGTGATGGTACAACAGATGATTCGGGTGCATTTCAAGAAGCAATTGATTCAGGCTATCAAATTTTTGTACCAATTGGAAACTATAAATTTGGAAAAACAGTCAATGTCACAGATACAACATATGCACGTATTGTTGGAGCAACACAAACCTCGTTTTGGAATAATTCTATTAATAAGTCCGTTATTATATCTCCTGATGACGACTATGCCTTCACAGGCACAACTGATGATGGAGGGAAAAGTGCTATTGAATTTAGCCATATAGTTTTCAAGGGGAAAGGCCTTAATGGTCTTAATGGCTCAATTCTTGACACATGCGAGTTCACAGGTGACACAGGTATAGAAAATGGTAAAACGTTAGTTATTGATAAGTGTACATTTCAGAATTGCACCACGGCCGGAATAGTTCAATTAACTGATACCCGAGTAGTCAATTCGGACTTTTATTCGAATGGGACTGGTCTTCAATTAGACTCTTCTAACGATAATATTATTTCTAACAATAGAATTGAATGGAATAACATAGGTATGTCTATTCAAGGAAACTATAATTTGATTTTTGGAAACAATTTTGATAGGAATACACAATATGGGCTTTATATTAATCAACTTAAATATACTAAATTCTATGGTAATCACTTTGAAAGAAACTTGGAAGCACATGTCTATTTCTATTATGGTTCACAAATATCTTTCAAAGATAATAACTTAGTTTCAAAGCATACTGATGATAATGATACCTCAGGAATTGGTCCAAACGTGGCAATTAAAATACATTATCTTGAAAACTCAATTCTTAGTGATAATGAAGTTACATTGCCAGCTAACGGCCAAGTATTTGAAAAAGATGGTGATACTGCTGATGTTAACTTAACTGTAAAAGATTTCATTGTAAATGGAATGGATCTAGAAAATATTAATATTGAATTTAGCAGTTCTATCATAGTTCCTGCTCAAACAACAGGTACTTTTTCAGCGACAATTTCCGACATTGAGAATAGCTATAAATTATCAAATGTTGATAAGACATATATTGAATTAGGAAAATATGCAATAAGCCTTAACAATAACAGCTATTCTGAGAACTTGAAGGTTTCTGTTGGAATTAATAGTAATGGAGACGTGTTCTTATCGTACAAGAATGATACAGATGCTTCTGTTACCCTAAACTCCGCAGAGGTAAGCCTGCGATTAAATTATTTAGGCCTGCTAAATGTTAAGTTCGTTGAAGGAGGAATCTAAATATGTACTATATTTATGATAGTAATTTCTATTTAATGGAAGTAGTTAGTTCAACAGTTCAACCTGAAAATTCAACTACCGTAATTCCTGCAAGCACATTAAAGAAACCTAAATGGGATAGTCAAAACAATGTGTGGGTTGAAGGAGCTGAGGCGTCAGCTCAGCAGGAATTCAACGCGCAAGTTTTGCTTCAATTAGCAACACTAGCGGCAAAGGTTGGTGATACAAATGCTTGATTTTATCAAAGAATATTATATTTTAGGGCTGTATACGGATAATGATTTGCAAACTTTTTTCAACGCTGGAATGTTAACTAGCGATGAAGAAACGACTATTAAAGAATCTAAGGCAACGAGCACATCATAAAAATGAAGTGCTTTTTTATTGTAAAATTTGGGTGGGCGGTTGGCAAAGGGGTGATAAAAATGCTGAAACATTTGTTAAAGAATAGATTTTGGTTTTTTAAGGCACTAGAAACATATGGGCTTGGGATTTACTTCATTATCAGGCACAGTACAGGAACGTTTGACCCACCGCCCAATTCAGTGCTTGATTTACTAGATGATCCACCTTTTATTTTTGTTCTTGCTGTTGTGGGAACTTTTGTCCTGGTGTATTCATTGTGGGATTTAAATACGTTTTTATATAAACCAATTATGACAGGATTGCTTACTTCTGTATGGCTTATTTTTATGCTCGGATTTGTATTTCATGATTTTGCGACTGGTGCTTATGTTAGTTTTCAGGCGATGTATGCAGGTTTTGTGCTGGTGACAATGATATCTGAAATAACATTGAAAGAGTGATGACCATTGAGCGATCAAATTGTAGTCGCACTGATCACCACGTTTGGGTCAATAATGGTTGCTTTTATAACCAATCGTGAAACTAAGCGCAGAGAGGGAAAAGAAGTAGATGAGACCTTAGAAACGGAGAGATTAAAGGCGAAATTAAAAAAGTTGAAAAAAGAAAATGATGAGTTGAAAAACAATGGGAATAAAACGGAGGATGATTAGTAATGAATATACAAAATATAGCGGAAGCAGTTGTGACTTTAGTAGTAGCAGTAATCGGTGTTGCAGTACCTTATGTAGCGAAGTTTCTAAAATCTAACAAAACAGCAGAGACATTAGTTTCTATTTTACCAACTTTGGCTAAAGATGCAGTTGTTGCTTTACAAAAATTAGGTGTCACAACCTACATTGAGGGCGAATTGAAGAAGTCTAAGGCAGTCACATACGTTGAAACGGCACTAAAAAATTTAGGCTTCAAGGAAACTGATGCAACAACTATTCAGAATGCGGTTGAAAGTGCATATGCAAATTTGACTCAAGATGGAACGTTAGCAACATATACTCAAAAGACAGTGGAAGAGGCAAATGCTGAAACTGATGCAGAAAAATTAGCATCGGCAAAGAAGGCCTTAGCAGAAGCACAAACAACCGTAACGGAATTAGAGAGTAAAACAACAACTACATCAGTAGCAAAATAGGAGGTTCATATGAAACTCAAAAATAAAATATTGTTAGGAGTAATTTCACTGATTGCTCCTTTTTTTATTGCATTAAATGCTAATGCGAGCACCTCTACCAAAGGAGACTATGGGGTTGATAACAGCAAGTATCAGGGAACTTTAGGAAACCTAGGCTCAGCTGATACAAAGTTCAATATTGTACAAATTGGTGGTATATATAATAATTCAGTTATATATCAATCGACGTATGCTACACAGGTTCAATATACTATCGCACAAGGGCGGAGAGCACACTCGTATATATTTCTAGCTGACGGCTCTAATCAAACTAGGACTAAGCAATATGTAGCAGATATGCTTTCCAAGATTCAAACACCTAAAAACTCTATTGTGGCCATTGATTATGAAATGAATGCCACGCCTGATATAGAGGCTAACACAGCTAATATTAAAGTTGCTATGCAATTAGTTAAAGATGCTGGTTATACCCCAGTATTGTATAGCTACAGGCCATATTTAAAGTCATATGTTAACACTAATGAAATTGCTACTAGCTTTGGGACTAACAAAATTTGGATTGCAAGTTATAAGACAACAGCACGTCAAACGTCAGCAGATTTTAATTATTTTCCCACTTTTGACAATGTAGCTATCTGGCAGTTTGCAGATAATTATGGTACTAATAATAGTGGTGTTGACGGTAATATTGATTTAACTGGTATCACAGGGAACGGATATGATGGTACTACAACTGCATCTAAAACGGGTGCCACAACGGTTAAAACTGATTCAACTACTACAGCTATTAAAGCAGGTCAAAGCGCTAACAATACAACTAAATCATCAATTGCAGTTGATTATGTTGTTAAAGTAAATTATTCTGCCACAAATTGGAGTAACGGGACAAGTATTCCATCATGGGTTAAAGGTAATTCATATACTGTTCAGCAAGTTTCAGGTAATAATGTATTGCTTAAAGGAATATTAAGTTGGATCGATAAGTCTAATGTTGAAATTTTAAGTACGGGTAAAGTAGCCACGACTACTTCTACAGGTAGCACTGTTAAAACTTCTACTACAGGATATAATCTAGTTGTTGATGGTAAATGGCCTACATCTTCAAAAGTAAAGACTAAAACAACTCTAGCACTTCAAAAAATTTACAACATGAAGTATCAAGATAGTAAAATTAGTAAACCTAGTTCGCTAATTAAGATACTTCAAAAGCATTTAGGTGTGACACAAGACGGATACATGGGTCCGCAAACAATTAGAGCTATGCAACGTAAATTAGGAACACCAGTAGATGGTAAAATTTCAAGTGGATATTCTAATATGGTTGCTGCCATGCAAAAGAAATTAAATGCTGGTGTTAAACCATTCTAGTTACAAACATTCATGATCCTTAAAATCGAATATTGTTCGTATATTAAAAGCCCTGCTTTCTCAATTGGAAGTGGGGCTATTTTTGTTTAAAAAATTTCATTCTGTTTTTCAAGCAATTTAAGTAGATGTTTGGCTTTCAATACTTCAAACTGTTCACCATTTTCATGCGCAGTATTAACTTCGTCTTTCGTTAATTGTGTAGCATTATCCTTGAAGTCGTAGTTCGTATATATCTTTACACCGTCAATTTTTTTAATCCACGCCCAGCACTCAAAATCTCCAAAACTAGCAATGTCTTCTTTCAATTCAGTGATCATCTCACCTGAGTCGTAGCTGATAGTTTGTTTAATATAGTTTTCGTCATAGAATTCCTGTAGCTTTAGAGCGACTCTAATTGTCATATTTTCAAGTTTGGTTTCGCCAGTTCGATACCGGTTAATCACTGCACGTGTTAAATTAGTGTTTTTTGAAATGGAGTATGCCGATACATCACTGTTGAGAAGATCTTCGATTTTTCCTAAATCAACTATTTTTTTCATTTTTTCCTCCATATACACAAATAGGGCCTAATGCCCTAAATAGTTTCAATTAGATTAGATATTCACGTTCAATATAGTCAATATCATTGAATTTAGTATCGCTATCTTCTGTTTCTTCGATCTCCTTAACGGTAGCTTTGAATGCGTCTAAATCCTTGCTAAGAATCGTGAATGTTTCATTTTTACCTTGAACGTTTGAATGAAATACTTTCTTGAACTCGTTCTCTGATACCTGAACCAAATCGTAATCTCCAAAGTTTGCATTAATCATATTTATTATCCCCTTTATTTTTTTGAATTTCTTTCTATGTTTATATAATACCGTATCTTTTAAGATACGTCAATAGGAAAATCAAACTTTTTTAGAAATAAAAAAAGCAGACAAACTTTACAATCAAGTTCATCTGCTTTAATGGCCAAAGGTAGCATAGCAATGATACAGAGATAAGGTAGACGGTACAACTTGCCTACAAACCATGTTATAATTTACGTAAGTTAAATCAGTTGTCCTCTTGTT
>NZ_JQAR01000005.1:4270-33808 GCF_001437155.1 Liquorilactobacillus mali | reverse complement strand
GTCCTTATTCCTTATAAATACTGTTAAATCAGCATGTATTCATGCGCCACGTGGGAGTCGAACCCACATTACAAGAACCGGAATCTTGCGTGCGATCCATTACACTAGCGGCGCAATTACTCATACTATTCTACAAGAAAGAATTCAAATTTACAAGTTGAAAAGATAGGTGAAATTTTATGCCCCACAATCAAAGTTATGGATATGGGCAGATTCAAAAACAGATTCAGAAATTTGCCATGACGCAACAAATGCAGCAGTCAATCCAAATACTGCGTTATAGTACTGAAGACCTTGCGAAGTATTTGAAACAAAAACAATTGGATAATCCCTTTGTTTCTATCAAGGAAACAATGAATTATACAGGTAATTCAACTGATCTATCAAATGCAAAAGTGAGTCAGTTGGATATGGTTACTAACAACAAAAGTCAGTCGCTTTATGATTATCTACTATCACAGGTCCATTTGACTATGAGAAAAACAAATCTTAGGAGCTGGGTCATTTATCTAATTGGGCAACTTGATGAGAATGGATATTTAAAAGTTGACTTAGAGGGATTGATTAGAAAAACTGGTGTTGAATATATTACGATGATGGACGCAATGACCTTGTTGCAGCAACTAGACCCACCTGGTGTTGGTGCACGTTCTTTGAAAGAGTGTTTGCTCCTGCAAATCCAAAACATTGAAAATGCTCCCATTGAGGCGCAACTAATTATTGAAAATGAGTTTGAAAGTCTAGTTGAGCAAGACTGGGATAAAATTGCAGCTGATCTATCTATAGACAGAGAAAAGGTTTTGAGTGTCGTTGAATTTATTAAACGCCTGACTCCAGCACCAGGTGCAGCTTTTGAACAAGAAAATGTTGGGTATGTTTATCCTGATTTGATAATAAAAAAGATTTCTGGAACGTCTGACTTTAGTATCAAGCCAACTAAGAAAACAAAGCCACTAGTTGTTTTCAAGCAAGATTACTATAATAAATTTGCAACGGCAAATGAAACTGAAGTAAAAAAATTTTTGAAGGAAAAGCAAAAAGACTTTCAAGAACTTATCAGAGATATTGAATTGCGTGCAGAAACAATTGTCAGAGTGGCAGAGGTTATAATTGAAAGGCAGCATGAGTTTTTCGAGAAGGATGACAAACAGCTGAAGCCACTTCTATTAAGAGATGTAGCTCAAAAGTTGAATTTACACGAGTCTACCATTAGCCGGGCGGTCAATGGTAAGTATTTGAGGTGTGATTCAGGAGTGTATGAACTAAAATATTTCTTTAGGCGGCCTGTAAACAGTATGGAACAAGATATCTCTGTTGATACAATAAAAAAACATATAACTGTGATTGTGGCGGCTGAAGATCAGCAAAAACCCTTGTCAGATGTCAAGATTGCAACAAAACTAGAGAAAGTTGGGATAAAAATATCACGTAGAACCGTTGCAAAATATCGAGAGGAATTAAAGATAGGCAGTTCAACGCAAAGAAAAAAGATTTAAATTCACACTTACTCATTTTGAACATAGGCAAAAATGTTTTATTGTTCGCTACTAGGAGCAGATTTTTAAGTTTTCTTCATTAAAATTCGGAATAGTAGAATAATCAAGAAAAATGTTGGCATAAAATTAAGCTATTAACGACTATTAATAACAAGATCTTACTCACTTGCATTAGGTGTGAAATATTGCTATAATGCAGTTGTTGATGAAGGTATGAGAACAATTAACTAAAGAGAAATTGTTGTTGTGCTTTTGTTTTTTGGCTAGCTGGGTCGCTTAGCGACACTATTGGACAATATCGGTCCCATTAGGAAGGTAACTATGATGCATCAGGAGTTTGAGTGGATTGAAAAGATTGCTCCCGACATGGTTGAAACCATGGTGCAACGGTTCATGATCTTACGTTATATCTCTTGGATGGGACCGGTTGGTAGGAGAATTCTTTCGCAAGAATTCGGCCTAACGGAACGGGTACTTAGAACTGAGACTGATTTTCTACGTGAACAGGGTTTGATTGCTTCAACTAGGTCTGGCATGATCATTACTGGAAGGGGTCAGGATGTTATTCAGGGTCTTCGAGGGTTGATGGATCAATTTGCAGACATAAGGCACCAGGAAGTTGAGCTTTCAAAGAAATTAGGCATTGAAAAATGTCTAATTGTAGCAGGCAATTCTGATGAGCAGCCAAGAGTCATAGAGGAAATGGGCAAGCTTGTTGATGAATCGTTAGTTGCTATTTTACCGAACGGCAGGAACGTGATTGCTGTCATGGGGGGAATTACAATGGCGGCTATTGCAAAGGCTCTCACGAAAAGAGTTGGCGAGAATCGTGAATTGCTTTTCGTACCTGCTAGAGGTGGTGTAGGAGAAGCAGTTGATATTCAGGCCAATACAGTTAGTTCACAAATGGCGATACATACTGGTGGACAGCATCGTGCGTTGTATGTACCTGAACAGTTGAGTGAAGAGGCATTTGAACCTTTACTCAAAGAACCAGCAATTCAAAAGGTAATTGAGTTAATTCGAAATAGCGATGCCGTTATTCATAGTGTAGGTGATGCTATTCGGATGGCTAAGAGAAGAGATATGCCTGTTTCTGTGATTGAAATGCTGAAAAAGAAGCACGCAGTTGGAGAGGCTTTTGGGTATTTTTTTGATGAGCTGGGTAATGTGGTGTATAAGATTCCAAGAATTGGATTACAATTAGAGGATCTCACCGATAAGAAATGTGTGCTTGCAGTTGCTGGTGGTGCTTCAAAGGCTAAAGCTATTGCAGCATACATGAGACATGCTCCCAAACAAACTTGTCTGATTACTGACGAGGGAGCAGCAAACTTGATTTTAAAAGAGTAGTGTTTAACCAACACACTTTTTAAAATAAATTTTTTATTTCCTAAAGGAGGAAATTTTAGTATGACTACTAAAGTAGGTATTAATGGTTTTGGCCGTATTGGCCGTTTGGCATTCCGTCGTATTGCTGAGACTTCAGAAAGCTTGGAAGTTGTTGCTATCAACGATTTGACATCTCCAGCTATGTTGGCACATTTATTGAAGTATGATACAGCTCATGGTCAATTCGATGCTGAAATCTCTGCTACAGACAATGCACTTGTTGTTAATGGCAAAGAAATTCCTGTATACGCAGAAGCAGACGCACACAACATTCCTTGGGTTAAGAATGATGGTGTTGATTTAGTTCTTGAATCAACAGGTTTCTATACATCAGAAGAAAAGGCATCTGCACATATCGAAGCAGGCGCAAAACGTGTTCTTATCTCAGCACCAGCTGGCAAGATGAAGACAATTGTTTACAGTGTTAACGATGACACATTGACAAACGATGACAAGATTGTTTCTGCTGCTTCATGTACTACAAACTGTTTAGCTCCTTTAGCAAAAGCTATGAATGATGCTTTTGGTATTAAAGCTGGTACTATGACAACAATCCATGCTTACACAGCTACACAAAAATTACAAGATGGTCCAGATCGTGGTGGTAACGTTCGTAACGCTCGTGCTGCTGCAGCTAACACAATTCCTCATTCAACTGGTGCTGCTAAAGCTCTTGGTTTAGTTGTTCCTGAAGTGAACGGTAAGTTAGATGGACATGCACAACGTGTTCCAGTTATCACAGGTTCATTAACAGAATTAGTTACAACTCTTAACAAAGAAGTAACTGTTGACGAAGTTAATGCAGCTGTTAAGAAAGTTACAGATGGTAACGAATCATTTGGTTACAACGGAGACGGAATCGTTTCATCAGATATCATCGGTACAACATTTGGTTCAGTATTTGACCCAACTCAAACACAAGTTGTTGGTTCAGGTGAAGGCCAAGTTGTTAAGACTGTTGCATGGTACGATAACGAATCTGGTTTTACAGCACAAATGATCCGTACTTTGGAAAAATTTGCTAGCATGCTTTAAGATTTAGCTGACGCTAAGTTTTTAAATGATTTAGTTCATTGAGGCGGGGGGAGGCATAACTCTCTTCGCTTTTTATTTTAAAAAAATGGAGGATTACAATTCATGGCTAAACTAACTGTTTCTGATTTAGATGTTACGGGTAAAAAAGTTTTAATTCGTGTTGACTTTAATGTTCCTATTAAAAACGGTGTTATCGGAAACGATAACCGTATTGTTGCTGCCTTACCAACAATTAAATATATTGTTGAAAATGGTGGTAAAGCTATTCTGTTTTCACATCTTGGTCGTGTTAAAACTGAAGAAGACAAGAAGGAATTATCACTTCGCCCAGTTGCTGAAAAATTAGCTGATTTGATTAAAAAGCCTGTTACATTTGTGCCAACAACTCGTGGTGCACAACTTGAAGAAGCAATTGACAAAATGAACAATGGTGATATTTTGTTGGTTGAAAATACTCGTTTTGAAGACTTGGATGGTAAAAAGGAATCTAAGAATGATCCTGAATTGGGTAAATATTGGGCGTCACTTGGCGACTTGTTTGTAAATGATGCTTTCGGTACAGCTCATCGTTCACATGCTTCTAATGTAGGAATTGCAAGTAACATGGATCAAGCTGCTGCTGGGTTCTTGCTTGAAAAAGAAATCAAATTCTTAGGTAATGCCGTTGATACTCCAGTTCGCCCATTTGTTGCCATTTTGGGTGGCGCAAAGGTTTCAGATAAGATTGGTGTTATTGATCACCTTCTTTCAAAGGCTGATAAGGTTATTATCGGTGGTGGTATGACTTATACATTTTATGCTGCTAAAGGTATGAGCATTGGTAACTCATTGGTTGAATCTGATAAGATTGATCTTGCTAAAGAAATTATTGAAAAAGCTGGAGACAAATTAGTGTTGCCAGTTGATTCAGTTGTCGCTGAGAAATTCGATAATGATGTACCTAACAAGACTGTTGACGGCGATATTCCTGATGGATACATGGCACTTGATATTGGACCTAAGTCAATTGCTTTGTTCAAAGATGTTTTAAAAGATGCTAAGACAGTCGTTTGGAATGGACCTATGGGTGTGTTCGAAATGAGCAACTATGCTGAAGGAACTCTCGAAATTGGTAAGTTCTTAGGTACACTTAGTGATGCTACAACAATTGTTGGTGGTGGTGATTCAACTGCTGCTGTTCAACAATTAGGTGTAGCTGATCAATTAACACATATCTCAACTGGTGGTGGAGCTTCCCTTGAATATCTCGAAGGTAAGACACTTCCTGGAATTGCTGCTGTTTCAGATAAATAGTTTATAATAGGCAAAATTGAAAGGATGATATAAGTGCGTACACCAATTATTGCAGGTAACTGGAAAATGAACATGAATCCAGAACAAACTGCTGAATTTGTTAAAGCTGTAAAGAATGACTTGCCAGCTACAAGTAAAGTTGAATCAGTGATTGCTGCACCAGCCGTTGATCTTCCAGCACTTTTAGAAGCTGCAAAAGGTTCAGAACTTAAAGTTGCTGCTGAAAATTGCTACTTTGAAGATGAGGGTGCATTTACTGGTGAAACCTCTCCCAAAGTTCTTAAGGAAATGGGCGTAGATTATGTAGTTATTGGTCATTCAGAACGTCGTGATTATTTCCACGAAACTGACGAAGACATTAACAAGAAAGCTCATGCAATCTTCAAGAATGGTCTTTTACCAATTATTTGCTGTGGTGAATCTCTTGAAACTCGTGAAGCCGGTAAAGCTGAAGAATGGGTTGCTGGACAAGTAACTGCTGCATTGAAAGATCTTTCTGGTGATCAGGTTGCAAGTTCTGTAATTGCATATGAACCAATCTGGGCTATTGGAACTGGTAAAACAGCATCATCAGACCAAGCTGAAGAAATTTGTGCAGTTGTTCGTAAGACAGTCGCAAAGCTTTATGATGAAACTGTTGCTGACAAGGTTCGTATCCAGTATGGTGGTTCTGTAAAACCTGCTAATGTTAAGGATCTTATGAGCAAAGAAAATATTGATGGCGGACTTGTTGGTGGTGCATCATTAGTTCCCGAATCATATTTGGCATTGGTTAACTTTAACAAATAGTTGATATTTTTTACGGCTACCAATTGAAAGTCGTTAAGAAAACCTTTAAAATAGGTTTGGGCGAGAAACTCAAGCCAATCTAAAACTCAAAGGAGAGTATATTATGTCTAGTATTACAGAGATCTATGCACGTGAAGTCTTAGATTCACGTGGTAACCCAACAGTTGAAGCAGAAGTTTATACAGAAGCAGGTGCTTTTGGCCGTGGAATCGTTCCTTCAGGTGCATCTACTGGTGAACATGAAGCTGTTGAATTACGTGATGGTGACAAGTCACGCTACATGGGTAAAGGTGTAGAAAAAGCTGTTGCTAATGTTAACGACATTATCGCAAAAGAAATTGTTGGTTACGAAGTTACAGATCAAGTTGCTATTGATAAGGCTATGATTGCTTTAGATGGTACACCTAACAAGGGTAAATTAGGCGCAAATGCTATTTTGGCTGTATCAATTGCTGCTGCACGTGCTGCTGCAGATGAGTTACAAGTGCCTCTTTATAACTACTTGGGTGGTTTCAATGCTCATGTTCTTCCAACACCAATGATGAACGTTATCAATGGTGGGGCTCATTCTGACAACAAGGTTGATTTCCAAGAATTTATGATCATGCCTGTAGGTGCAAAAACTGTTAAGGAAGCAATCCGTATGGGTTCAGAAACTTTCCATAACTTACAAAAATTACTTTCTAAAGCTGGTAAGGTAACTTCTGTTGGTGATGAAGGTGGATTTGCTCCTGACTTTGAAAACAACGAAGAACCATTGAAGTTCTTGATCGAAGCTATTGAAGCTGCTGGTTACAAACCTGGTAGTGAAGTTGCAATCGCAATTGATGTTGCTTCATCAGAACTTTGGGATGGCGAAACTGGCAAGTATAAGTTACGTTGGTCAACAGGTGAAGAATTCTCCACAGAAGAATTCATCAACTATCTTGAAGGCTTAGTTGACAAGTACCCAATCATCTCAATTGAAGATCCTATTGATGAAAACAACTGGGATGACTGGAAGACAATTACTAGCAAGTTAGGCAAGAAAGTTCAACTTGTTGGTGATGACTTCTTCGTTACAAACACAGAATACTTGAAGAAAGGTATCAAGATGGGGGCTGCAAACTCAATCCTTATCAAGGTTAACCAAATTGGTACATTAACAGAAACTGTTGAAGCTATTGAAATGGCTAAAGAAGCCGGATATACAGCTATCGTTTCTCATCGTTCAGGTGAAACTGAAGATACAACAATTGCTGATTTAGTTGTTGCTACAAATGCAGGTCAAATTAAGACTGGTTCAATGAGTCGTACAGATCGTATTGCTAAGTACAACCAATTGATGAGAATTGAAGACCAATTGAGTGAAAGTGTAGCTCAATACAAAGGAATCCAATCATTCTATAATTTGAGTGAACAAGCTCGTCAAGAAATTGAAGGCAAATAATTAAATAAGAATGTAGTTTTAGATTGTCAGTTTTGACTTAGTGATAAGTAGGTTGACGAAAATTACAATGATTAGCAGCAAGGCTGTCACAAATCGTTCGATTTGTGACAGCCTTGTTTTTTATCGTAAAGAAAAGGTATTTTTTAATGAGTTGACTTATAAAATTTTAAAATGTATATTGCAGAAGAGTGTTAAAACGTAAATTAATTTTTGATATATTGGTTGAGACCTTTATTCTATAAAATAAATCTTGGTGTATAAGTGTTAAACTGACTGGAAATAAAAGATTATTTATGCTACATTATAATAGATATAGATTACCTATGGAGTAAGGGGGTATGAGCTTGTACAATTTAATTTTAACTATTTTGATGATTGTTTCAGTATTAATTATTATTGCGGTAATGATGCAACCTGCGAAGAATGATAATGCAGCTTCTGCTTTATCGGGTGGAGCAGCCGATTTATTCAGCAAGCAAAAGCCTCGTGGATTTGAGGCGTTTATGCAGAAGGTAACGGCCGTACTAGGAGTCATCTTCTTTATTCTTTCATTGGCTTTGGTGTATATTTCATCGCATTGATAAAAAGTAAGGTCTTCTGCTTAATTCTGTGCAGGGGGGTTTTACTTTTTTTTTAGATTAAGAACGGCTCTTAATGGATAATCAAGTAAGTAAACGAGGAAATTAATGGAAAATAATATTATTAAGGAAAAGATACTAAGAAAATTAAGAGAATCACCAGATCGTGATTTTCAAGTTCAAGAATTGGCTGAAGCTATTGCTATGACAACAGCTGTTCAGTTTAAGTTTGTCGTGCAAGCATTGGCACAACTAGAACACGACAAGGAAGTTACACTTAATCAAAATGGGGCATTTACGATTGCAAAGGATGATTCCCTTCCAAAATTTGTTGGAGTTTTTCATGCTAATGATCGTGGCTTCGGCTTTGTAACTGTAGATGTTGATACTCCTGACTTTTTTATCAACCCAACACAAACAATGGCTGCATTGAATGGCGATGAAGTTGAAGTTATTATGCTTAGAAAGGCCGATGAAAGGACAGGCAGAGGCCCCGAGGGTAAAGTGGTCGGTATTGTTAAGCATGCCATCGAGCAGGTAGTCGGTGAGTTTGTGACAGACGATACGGAAGAATATCCTGAGGGAATTATTGGAACAGTTAAGCTGAAAGACCGTAAATTATCGCATTATACTTTTTTGGTTGAAAATAAGGGATTGAATCCAGTTCCTGGAGAAGTGATTTTGGCAGATATTACTGCTTATCCAGATGCACATCTTCCAGGAATTCTTAAAGGAATTGCTGTAAAGGTAATCGGAAACGTTAATGATCCAGGAATCGATATTTTACAAATTGTTTATCAACATGACATTCCAACTCAATTTCCTGATGAAGTTATGGCTGAGGTTGAACAGATTCCTGATCACGTAACTGACGAAGAGCGCAAGGGAAGAGTAGATTTAACTGACCAAGATCTGGTTACAATTGATAGTATTGAATCAAAAGATCTTGACGATGCAGTTACTGCATGGAAAATGGATAACGGCAATTATCACCTAGGTGTACATATTGCAGATGTCTCTCATTATGTGAGAGTAGGCACGGCACTGAATGATGAAGCCCTTAAAAGAGGAACTTCAGTTTACTTAACTGATCGTGTAATTCCAATGCTTCCTCATAAGTTATCAAATGGAATTTGTTCTTTGAATCCCAAAGTGGAGCGCTTAGCAATGAGTTGTGAAATGGAGATCGATTCTGAAGGCAATGTGCTAAATCATAAGATTTTTCCGAGTGTTATTAAAACAACAGAAAGAATGACTTACGTTGCAATTAATAAGATTCTTGAATCACATGACGAAAAGACGATGGCACGTTATGAAAAGCTTGTTCCAATGTTTGAAACAATGAATGAACTTCATAAAATTTTGCTCAAGATGAGAAAAAGACGCGGTGCAATTGAATTTGAAGACACAGAGGCAAAGATTATTGTCGATGAAAAGGGTCATCCAATTGACATCCAACTTCGTGAACGTGGTACTAGTGAAAGAATAGTCGAATCATTTATGCTTGCCGCAAATGAGACGGTTGCTGAACACTTTAATCATTTACGAGTTCCATTTATTTATCGTATTCATGAAACTCCAAAAGCAGAGAAGATGCTGTCGTTTTTTGAAGCATTATCGAGTTTAGGGATCGAGGCATCTGGCAGCAGCAATGATGTAAAGCCTAAGATGTTACAGACAATTTTGAAAAAAGTTGCAGGTAAACCTGAAGAAGCAATGGTTTCGACAATGTTGTTACGGTCGATGCAGCAAGCAAAATATTCTGATCAACCTTTGGGGCACTTTGGCCTTGGAGCGGATGATTATACACATTTTACGTCTCCAATCAGAAGATATCCTGATCTTTTGGTTCATCGTTTAATTCGTTTTTATGAACAAAATGGAATTAATGATGAAACGAAGGAAAAGTATAAGCAAGAAATTCCTGAAATAGCTCTTCATAGTTCACAGATGGAACGTCGAGCAATTGATGCAGAGCGTGATACAGATGCGATGAAGAAGGCTGAATATATGGCTGATCATGTGGGTGAAGAATTTGATGCAGTTGTTAGTTCTGTAACAAAATTTGGGATGTTTGTCGGTTTGCCTAATACAGTTGAAGGACTTATCCATATTAGTGAGATGAAAGATGATTACTATGAGTATTTGGATAAGCATATGGTTTTAGTTGGTCGTCATACCAAGAGAACCTATCGAATTGGGCAACCAATAAGAGTTAAGTTAGTCAATGTCAATGTTGATCAAAAAGAGATTGACTTTACACTTTTGAATCCAGAGGATGCTCCTAAGACAGATTTATTGGTCAAAGCCGGTGGTAACGATTCCAGAAGAGGCAATGGCGATAGAAAGTATCAAGGAAATCACAAGTACGACAATAGAAAAGGGCACTCAAAAAGCAGGGAAAAGCAACACGGATATCATCCTTTTAAGGACAAATTAAGAAAGAGACACTGATAACTAAGTTTAGGGGGTGTTCGTAATGGTAAAGAAAAGACATGAGAATCCTCCACTGGCTCAAAATAAAAAGGCAAGCCATGATTATGCAATAATTGATACGGTTGAGGCTGGAATTGTTTTGACTGGAACAGAAATCAAATCAGTTCGTGCACGACGGATAAATCTTAAAGATGGATTTGCACAAGTTCATAATGGAGAGGTTTGGTTGATGAATGTTCATATTTCTCCATATGAACAGGGAAATCAGTTTAATCATGACCCGCTTAGGAATCGCAAACTATTACTCCACAAAAAGCAGATTGCTGATCTGGGTAAAATGACTTCGGATAAGGGGATAACTTTAGTTCCCTTAAAGGTTTATATTAAAAGTGGATTTGCAAAAGTTTTGTTGGGTGTAGGCAAAGGGAAGAAAGACTATGATAAGAGAGAGTCTATTAAGCGTAAGGATCAAGAGCGGCAGATCCAACGAACTTTGAAGAATTATGGTTAAAACAAATAATTAGGGATCTCAATTGTGGTTGCTCTTTTTGAGTAATAATGGTCAGATGGATACTGCAGGTCTTCAGTTGTGCAGGCTGTTTGACATATGACTAGGGGAAAAAACAAATTTTTATATTGATATGCGTTATTTGTGAACAAGTTGATCAGATAATCAGAGATCAAGGGGCCGGATCAAAAGTTAAATTTTGATCTGGTCCTTTTGTTGATCTTGAATAAATATGTTGATGAGTAATAATTTAGTATAAGAAATGAATTTTATTGTTTTGGACCTTACTCTTCTTTTTGCAAAATTTTTGCAAAAATAGTACTGATTTTATTCTTGTACTGTATGAGATCATGCGTGTAGTGTACTTTTTTATTACAATTCTTAAGAAATAAGTAATAATGAAACAAATAAGTAATATTTTGTAAGATACTTGCAACCAATGAAATTAGCTGATTGCGTATAATGTTCATTGGTAAAGGGGTTAATTCTTATGAAAATAATTGGGGTCGTCACGAAGTACATATTACTAATAGCGCTTGTAATGACTACCATGGCAAGTGGGGTCTCTGCTGATACTGTCAATGATTTGCAAGGACAGCAGAGTGTTGCTCAAAAAAAATTAGATACAAATAATGATCGGTTGTCCAAAAAGATTACTGCTGTTAATCAGGTGTATCAAGAAATCCAGCAGCTAAATAAAAAAAAGAAGGACACTTCTGCTAATATTTCATTAGTTAAGCAAAAGCTTGCAGCAGCAAAAGCAGAGAAGCAAAAGCGTATTGCGGATGCGAAGGCTAGATTGAGAGAACTTCAGTTAAGAGAAGGGACAAATGATACTCTTCAAGTTTTGGAAGATTCTAGTAACCTATCTCAGTGGTTAGGTAACGTTATAGCATTAACTCGTTTGCAGTCCGTTTATAACGATAGCTTAGATGCTGTCAAGCAGAGTGTTAACACAATTGCGAATGATCGCAAGCAATTGTTAACGTATCAGGCAAGTCTTGACACACAGGCAAAGGATTTGGCACTGAAGAAGGATCAGATGAATGCTTCACTGAATTCTTTGAAACAGTTGGTCAAGAATAATCAAGCTACGGTAGCAACTCTGGCTAACAAGGTTTCGTGGGCGAAGGAGAGTGCTGCAAAAGAAGCATTGGCTGCAAAAGCTAGTGCGAGTTCACAGCAGTCTGCACAAGCAAGCAGCAGTTCTAGCTCACAGGCCGCTGCATCAAGTTCTGTGGCAACAGTATCTTCCAATTCGAGTTCAACAGCGTCTAGTGCTTCGACCGCGAGTGCTGCTAGTTCGACGACTACCGCTACTAATGTGACTGCGACGACAACAAGCAGCAGTTCGAAAACGCTTGTTATGCAATCAACAGGTTATTCAACAGCCCAGAGCGGTTTGAGTTCTTATAGTGCAACGGGAGTTAATTTAAGTCAACACCCAAGTTGCATAGCTGTGGATCCTAGTGTTATTCCATTGGGAAGTATTGTTTGGGTTTCTGGATATGGTGTTACGGTAGCCGGAGATACAGGTGGTGCGATTAAAGGAAACATTATCGATGTGCATTTTTCAACGGTTGCTCAGGCCCAGAGTTGGGGAAGAAGAACAGTTACAGTTAAGATATTGGATTAATATTAGTAAATAGATTAAAGTTTTTGTTTTTATTAAACAAATGTGACAGAAAAATATAATTTGATTTGAGGGACTTAAGCAAAGGTTAATCCTTGCTTAAGTCCCTCTGGTTGTTTCTGAATAAACGTATGCTATAGGCTGTTCTTTGCTTTAACAAAAGTCAAACAGGTGAGAATAATTTGAAAAACATAGTAAAAGAGTTGTTTTAATTAAATAAAATTAGTTGTTGACCTTTTAATTAAAATGGTTTACTATGTGTTTAATAAATGAAAGGAGTCCTTTGTATGAGCATTCAATCGAATAATTACGTAATTGAATTCGCCCTACTACTATGATGGAGGACTCTGACAATATGTCGAGTCCTATTTGTGGTTAGAATGGGGCTTGAGCGGTAGATGAACGTCCCATTCTTAATGAATGGGGCGTTTTTTATTACAAGTTTTTTATTACAAACTAGGAGGGTATAAAAATGGAAAGAATACAATTTTTTGATACAACATTACGCGATGGTGAGCAGACAATTGGTGTTAATTTCTCGATTGAGGATAAGATAAACATAGCTAAGCAATTGGTCAAATGGGGTGTAGATGTTATTGAGGCGGGATTTCCCGTGGCATCCAAAAATGATTTCAAGTCTGTCAGAAAAATTGGTCAAGAAATAGCTGGTTGTAAAGTAACGGGGCTTGCACGCTGTGTAAGCAAGGATATTGATGCTGTGATTGAAGCTTTAGGTGATACTCCCAATGGCCAGATTCATGTATTTATTGCTACAAGTCCAATTCATCGTGAAGCAAAGTTACATATGACTAAGGAGGAAGTGATTAAAACAATTCATGACTGCGTTAGTTACGCTCATCAAGAATTTGAACACGTTGAATTTTCTCCGGAAGATGCTACCAGAACTGAATGGGACTTTTTGGTTAAAGCAATTCGCACAGCAATCTTTGCAGGAGCCGATGTAATCAATATTCCCGATACCACTGGTTATACGAATCCAGAAGAAATTGGTGAGTTATTTGATTATTTAAAGGACAATATTCCTGAATTTGATGAGGTAACATTTTCTGTGCACTGCCATAATGATTTGGGAATGGCTACGGCCAACGCATTGGCAGCGATTCGTCATGGTGCGACTAGGGTTGAAGGAACAATCAATGGAATAGGTGAACGTGCTGGAAATACTGCACTTGAAGAAGTCGCTGCTACACTGATGGTTCGGAAGGACTTTTATCAAGTAAAAACAAATATTTGCTTAGATAAGACTTTTGAAACTGCTAAAATGGTCAGTCAAAAATCAAAAATGCAAATTCCTAATAATAAACCTATCACAGGAACGAATGCTTTTTCACATGAGTCTGGAATTCACCAAGATGGTTTTTTGAAGAATCATGCGACATACGAAATTTTAACTCCACAAAGTGTGGGGGTTGCTCACTCATCAATACCACTGGGAAAATTGTCTGGTTCCCATGCTGTAATTGTTAAGTTAGAAGAGCTGGGATATAAGATAGATAAGGATATTACAAAAGATATCTTTGCTAAATTTAAATCAATTGCTGATAATCAACCAATTGTTTCTGATGAAGACTTAGTTCAAATGATGGATGAAATCCAAGTGGTTTCAAACAAAAACTGAGGGCATTTCAATAGTAGCAAGCTAAGAAATGAAGATATAGGTAAAATTTAGAAATCAAAGGGGCTAGGTCAAAAGTTAAAAGTTGACCTAGCCACTTCTGGATGGATGTGTTCCATACTATAGCACATGTAAAATTTAGTTCACTAATTATAAATTATTTTTTTACATTTTTCTGGAGATGATTGTAATTATGGTCCCCCAATATTATTAGACCAACATTTCTAAAACCATAACTATAATACAAAGCTTCTGCACGCGGATTTTCCCAATCAACATTCAAGCCAAGTTTGTTCTTATTTTGCTTTGCAGCCACAATGGTTGCTGTTTCCAATAATTTACTCCCAATTCCGTGTCCTTGATACTCTGGATCAACAGCAATTGAATTTAAGTACCATTCATTTGGGAACGCTTCAGGATCAGAAAAAATTACAATCGAAGGAGATAAACCGGCATCTTTTAAGAAAGAGTGCATTAACTTATTGATTCTTTTTTCATTTTCAAAAGAGTATCCATATAGAAATCCCACTACTTTATCATTTTCAACTGCAACTGTCGTTTGAGCCCAGTCTGTTAGAAATTCTTGTGTTTCAAATGATTTTTGAAACACAATGTCTAGCTTAGAGCGATCTAATGACTTGATTACATCCAAGTCCATTTCATCAATGATAATATTGAATAAGGAAACAATTGCACCAGAATCCTTTTTTGTCGCTTTTCTAATTAACAAATTTTTCTCCTTTAGAATTTAATCATATTTGACTTAGAATTGATAATGAGACCGTCGCTTTTTTTGAGATGAACTGGCAAAATAATCTAAAATTGCAACAATAGACAGGCAGAGAGGTTCATTGGCTTCATTATTGATTGCTAACTCTAGGAATTTACCTGAAGGTAACATGACTTCTTGCAATGACATTATCAAAGTTTGTTTATGATAAATCTTATAAACAAACTTAATGATATTACCAGTTACAACCCAATTCAGTCCCTTTATAAGAATTAGATCTTTATTGCCAAAGTTAATTCGTCGAAGGGATCCAACTTTTTTGTCATTGAGAAAAAGGTCAAACTTGGGGAAAATTCCGAAACCCCGTTGTTTGATTTGTGCCAATAACTCACCAGAGATTGCATATACTGATAAAACATCCTGATGCCTGCCCCAATTGCCAACAACAAGGTAGATTGCTTTTGAATTTTCATCCACGATTTTAGTTGCACCTTGAGTGCTAAGGCGATGTCTGTGGGCATACAAGTTACGCAATTCAAAACCTCCTTTGAGTTTAGGCAAGTACAATCATTTTTCCTTCAAGACTTCTTCGATAGCTATCCCAACGCCATCTTCGGTATTGTTTTTTGTCAAGCGTTTAGCAGTCTGTTTTACTTCAGTGATTGCATTACCCATCGCATAACTAACACCTGCAACTTTTAGCATCGACATATCGTTATTATTGTCACCAATAGCCATCACATTATCCATAGGAACATTCATCAAATCTGCAAATGCCTGAAGAGCTGCCCCTTTTTGTGCATTGACATGATTGATTTCAATATTAGAACTTGAGGATGAAGTAACAACAAGAGAAGCAAATTGTTTTAATTCTTCTCTGATTGGATCTAGTTTTTTAGGTCCTTCATTGCTGAATGTAACAAATTTATAAACCTTTAATGATGGGTCTTCAATAATTTTCAAATAATCATCAGTGTAATTAATATTCATTAGCTCAAAGCGAGCAGCAGCCATAGAAACCGCTAATTTGTACGGTGTCTCTGGACTGACTTTTGTTAATAATTCAGCAAAGTTTTCGATACGATTTGTTTTGCTGTCTGAGTAAATACCTGCTGATGTAACGATTTCAAAATATAACCCTTTTTTCTTCAACAAATATAAAACGTTACTTGCAAGGGTATCGTTAATTGCAGCAGAGCTCAGAAGATTGCCTTTTTCGTCAAATACTTGGGCGCCATTCAGTGTAATCATTGGACAGGTAATGCCTGCTTCTTCAATTAAGGGTTTGATTTCTGTATACCCGCGTCCTGAAGAAACAACAAATTGGACACCGGCTTTTTGTGCAGCTTTGATTGCATCGGCATTTCTTTTCGAAATGACCATACGATCATTCAGTAAAGTCCCATCCATATCGGAAGCAATAATTTGTATCATACTTTTTCCCCCATTAATAAATTCAATTCGATTTTATAATCATTTTACCATGAATAATGTTTTTTTTTTAGTGAGTTAGTTTTTTAAAAAATATAATCAATAAAAAACCAAGTAAAGTTATTATTTTTAAGATCAAATATGATAAAATGAATGCGAGGTGTCGCAAATGAAAACGCTTATTAATAATGACTGGCAAGAAGTTTTAGGACCTGAATTTGAAAAAGATTATTATCAGAATTTACATAGTTTTTTAAAGAAGGAGTATGCAAATCAAGAAATTCATCCAGATATGTATCATATTTTCCAAGCATTTGAATGGACTCCATTTTCTAAAGTCAAAGTCTGTATATTGGGGCAAGATCCATATCATGGACCCCATCAGGCACATGGCTGCAGTTTCTCAGTTTTACCAGGAGTTAAGGTTCCACCATCTCTCCAAAATATTTATAAAGAACTTGAGAGTGATTTGGGAATTAAACCGGTTAATCATGGTTATCTTGAGAAATGGGCAAAACAAGGAGTGTTATTGTTGAATACGGTCTTGACTGTGAGAGATGGGCAAGCATTTTCTCATCAAGGCAAGGGATGGGAATTATTGACTGATAAGGCAATCCAAAGTTTATCAGAAAGGAAACAACCTGTTGTTTTTATACTCTGGGGGAAAGCGGCACAGGATAAGATTCAATTAATTGATCAAAAGAAGAATGTTATTTTAACTTCAGCACACCCGAGCCCTTTTTCCGCACACAGGGGATTCTTCGGATCAAGACCGTTCTCCAAGACAAACACGGCACTCATTGCTATGGGAGAGGAACCGATTGATTGGCAATTACCAGAAAAAATAAATTAGTAAAGTGGAGGGTTAATTATGGAATTATTTGAAAGTTTAGTTGAGAAGATCAAGGGTAAGAATAAAAAAATAGTTTTTCCTGAAGGAAATGATGTAAGAATTGTTAGAGCTGCAGTGAGATTAGCTGATGACGGCTTAATCAGCAGTGTGGTTCTTGGTAACGAAGATGAAGTGAAGAAACTAGCAGGTACCGACAAGTTGCCAAAGAAAATGTCTGTAATAGATCTAACTTCTTACTCAAACGACAAATTTGAAGAAATGGTTTCAGCCTTCGTTGACAGAAGAAAAGGAAAAAACACACCAGAACAAGCGAGAAAAATGCTGAAAGATGTTAATTACTTTGGAACGATGCTTGTTTACATGGGAGTGGCCGATGGACTTGTTTCAGGTGCTGTTCATCCAACTGGTGATACGGTCAGACCAGCCTTACAGATTATTAAGACTAAACCTGGAACCACAAGAACAAGTGGTGCTTTTGTAATGACAAGAGGGAGCGAGAAATATTTGTTTGCCGATTGTGCTATCAATATTAATCCAAATGAACAAGAGCTAGCGGAAATTGCGGTTGAAAGCGTGCAAACGGCAAGACTTTTTGACATTGATCCTAAAGTTGCTATGCTAAGCTTTTCAACAAAGGGTTCAGCTAAATCTGATGAGGTAACCAAGGTGGCAAAAGCGACCGCATTGGCAAAAGAGTTGGCACCTGGTGAGCAGATTGATGGAGAGTTGCAATTTGATGCAGCATTTTTAGAATCTGTTGCGGCAAAAAAGGCACCAGACTCTGAAGTTGCAGGTAAAGCAAATGTGTTTGTATTTCCAGAGTTACAATCAGGGAATATTGGATACAAGATAGCACAGAGATTAGGCGGCTTTGAAGCAGTCGGACCGATCTTACAGGGGTTGAACAAACCAATATCTGATTTATCACGTGGTGCTAATGAAGATGATGTATACAAGGTGGCAATTATCACGGCGCTACAGGCAACTTTATAGGAAGAATAATAGAGGATTGATTCTCATGGAACTTAGTGTTAGAAATGCGGAAGAGACAATTAAATATGCGCAGCTCTTGAGCAGAGTTTTGATGCCGGGGGACATTATTTTGTTAAATGGTGATTTAGGAGCTGGCAAAACAACTTTTACAAAGGGATTAGCTGTTGGTTTGGGAATCACTAAGAATGTAAAAAGCCCGACTTTTAATTTGGTCAAAGAGTATCATGATGGCCGTTTACCCTTATTTCATATGGACTTATATCGTCTTGAAGGAATTGGGGCTGGAGACTTGGGACTTGAAGAATATTTTAATCAGGCTGGCGTGAGTGTGCTTGAATGGTCAAAATTTGTAATTGAGGATATTCCGACGGATCATTTGGTAATTAATCTGGTGAAGAATGATGAACATGAGGATTGGCGGAAAATAGAGTTGATGGCATGTGGTCAACACTATGAACGATTGCTTAGCAAATTTGCTGAATTAGTCAATTAAGAGTTGATGCGTCTCTATGGATTTTTCAAATTGGAAAGTTTGTAGATACTTATAAATAGAGAAATCTAAACAAAAACATATTATTAACATTGTGTAGAGTAGGAGGCTGAACCATAACAGATCTTGTGTGGTTAGCCTCCTATTGAATTTAAATATTTAAGATGTTTAAAAGCCTCTTCTTTATTGTTCTAGTAGCGCGTTTTCATAAAGTAATAAATATCACAAAGTTAAAAAACAATATATAGTGTACGTTCATTTTCATAACACTATAAGTTGTATTATATAACCTATGAGCATACAATATATATATTAAGTTAATCATAGGGAGGCAAAATCGTGACTGTAGATGTAGAAGAAAAAAAGAACGTGAAAAGTCCAACATATTTTATTAAGCGTGATGGTAGCAAAATGAATTTTGCTTCCTACAAACTTGGAATAGTTTTTGATGAGATGGGTCTGCAAAAACAGAAGAGAACATTAATTAAAAAAATTCTAAAATTGATTGGAAATGTGGCTGAAGTTGACGCACATGAGGTTCATCGTGCGGTAATTGGTGTGCTCAATAAAGAAGGCTATCAGTCCAAGGCACTAGCCTACATAAAAGTGTACAAAGAAAATGAGGAATATTGGGAAGAACAGACTAATCCTGCTAGTAGGCTAGAGAGGCTGCAAGTTAAAGATCCAGCGTTAGTTCATGAAAATGCTAATAAGGATAGTAACGTCTTCAATACCCAAAGAGATCTGACTGCTGGCGCAGTTGGTAAGACACTAGGCCTAAAAATGATGCCGATGCATATTGCTAAAGCACATTTACGCGGAGACATTCACTACCACGACTTGGATTATACACCATGGAGCCCAATGACTAACTGTTGTTTGATTGATTTTAAAGAAATGCTTACAAATGGTTTTAAGATTGGAAATGCTGAGGTGGAGAGCCCACATTCAATTCAAACAGCAACGGCTCAAATGGCTCAAATTATCGCTAATGTTGCTTCAAGCCAATACGGTGGCTGTTCAGCTGATAGGGTTGATGAATTATTGGCACCATTTGCTAAGAAAAATTTTGAAAAACATCTAGTTGATGCTAAGGATTATATTGATGACGACGATAAACTGCATGAGTTTGCAAAGAAAAAGACAAAAAAAGATATTTATGATGCAATGCAGGGTCTTGAATATGAGATAAATACATTATTCTCATCACAGGGGCAAACACCTTTTACGACATTAGGCTTTGGTCTGGGTACATCTTGGATTGAACGTGAGATTCAAAAATCAATCTTGCAAATTAGAATAAAAGGATTAGGTAGAGAAAAGAGAACTGCAATTTTTCCTAAACTTGTCTTTACGTTGAAAAAAGATTTAAATTTAAAACCTGGAGATCCCAACTATGATATTAAAGAATTAGCCGTTGAATGTGCTACTAAGAGAATGTATCCTGATATTTTAATGTATGACAAAATAAGGGAATTGACTGGCAGTTTTAAGGTTCCAATGGGGTGTCGCAGTTTCTTACAAGGCTGGAAAGATGAAAATGGGAAAGAAGTTAACTCCGGGAGAATGAATTTAGGAGTTGTAACAGTCAACCTTCCGAGAATTGCAATCGAAGCTCGTGGTGATAAGAAACTGTTTTGGCAGATTTTTAATGAGAAAATGGGAATTTGTAAGGAAGCTCTTGTGTTTAAGGCAAAGAGAGTGGAACAGGCAATTCCAGAAAATGCACCTATACTGTATCAATATGGTGCGTTCGGAAAGAGACTTAAGCCAGGGGACGATGTTTCAACACTCTTTAAAAAGAGACGAGCAACGATTTCTCTGGGATATATAGGCCTATATGAAGTGGGTACAGCATTCTATGGGCCCGATTGGGAAGGTAACAAAGAAGCACATGATTTTACGGTTGAAATTGTACGGCAATTAAAGAAGAATTGTGTGGCATGGTCGGATGAGTACGATTATCATTTCAGTGTCTATTCAACTCCAAGTGAGTCGCTGACTGACCGCTTTTGTGTGCTTGATACAAAAAGATTTGGCAAAATCAAGGACATTACAGACAAGGAGTACTATACAAATAGTTTTCATTACGATGTGAGGAAACACCCATCTCCTTTTGAGAAGTTAACGTTTGAAGAAGACTATCCAAAGTATGCTTCTGGTGGTTTCATCCATTATTGTGAATATCCTAATTTAAGACAAAATCCCAAAGCGTTGGAGTCCGTTTGGGATTGGGCATATGATAAAGTCGGTTATTTAGGTACGAATACTCCGATTGATCATTGTTTCAAATGTGGTTTTGAAGGCGAATTTAAACCTACCGCTAGGGGGTTTGAATGCCCAGATTGTGGTAATCATGACCCTAAGACATGCGATTGTGTAAAAAGAACATGTGGGTATTTGGGAAACCCATTGCAGCGCCCGATGGTTCACGGTAGACACGCAGAGATTGCATCACGTGAGAAAAATCTTTTTGATGGGACGGGATATAATGGCTGACAGAATAAGGAAAGAACGTAGACCTAAAGACCCCAAACCAAAAGAATGGTTGGCAAGTGACTTAAGTCAGGAGTTCATTGCTGATTATAAAGCCTTTAATTTTGTTGATGGTGAAGGTGTTCGTTGCAGTATATATGTCAGTGGCTGTAAATTTGCATGTCCTGGCTGCTACAATAAGGTAGCTCAAAATTTCCATTATGGAACACGATATACTCAAGAATTAGAAGATTTGATCATGGATGATATTGGCGCAGAATATTGTCAAGGATTGACCTTACTAGGTGGAGAACCTTTTTTAAATACACAGGTTTGTTTGAAGTTAGTCAAGAGACTTCGTAAGGAGTACGGTAACACAAAAGACGTCTGGTCATGGACAGGTTATACTTGGGATGAATTAATGAAAGAATCGGAAGACAAGCTAGAGTTATTGTCATTAATTGATATACTGGTTGATGGACGTTTTGTACTTGCAAAAAAGGATTTAACGCTACAATTTAGAGGTAGTTCTAATCAGCGAATAATTGATGTACAAAAAAGCTTGAAAAGTAACAAGATAGTTTTATGGGACAAATTATTACGGTAATATTTTTGATTCAAGAAAGTGATGCAGTTTTGAGGTTTCGGATATTGATTCGAAATCAAGAATATGCTTCGCTTTTTTGTTGTGAATAACTGAAACTAGACGAAAAGTCTTAACTTATTGGAGTACATTTATTTGGAATAAGTGAAGAGACTAGGCCAGATTAAACCTTGACCTAGTCTCTTATAGTCTAATTTTGTAGCCACAAATAATAAAAATTAGTAATTAACGCTTAATGTGTGAGTGTCGGCTAGTATATAAATTATTTACTGAATTTAGGAATAATCATTTGGGTCAGCTGTCAATGGTTGGTAACTATCCATTTCAGAATCACGATAGTCCCACCATTCTTCAGGGTATCCTACAAAACCGGCTTCTAGCATTGCGTTATTCAAAATTTGATAGTTCTCTTCTTCTTCAGCAGTTCGTTTAAAATTACGATGGGCACGCGTGGAAAAATCGTCAAAGCCACTTTGCATCTTGATATCATTTTTGTCTGCATCGACCAATGTTAGGTCGAAGGTCACACCTTTTTGGTGGCTAAAATTTGGATTAGGTTCGGCTACAAAATGTGGATCAGGATAAACTTCAAATAATTTTTTTTGAGCACTAACGGGGCGATAAGCATCCCAAACTTTTAAAAAGAATCCTTTCTTTTTGACCAAGCCACTTGCAACGGCCAATTTCTGCGCAGTTCCAGTACGAGCAATCGCAGTTGTGAAATTATAGACTATTTGGTGAGTGAAATTATCGGTTGTTGCATATTTTAAATCAACTATAATATCCGAGTCTATTTTTTGAATATTTGTAAATCCTTGCTTAGCTGGGTTCATTTAATATCCCTTCCTTTATAATTAATGATCATAAAAAATAGAGGTTAGCTATGAGTTAATGTACATTTTTCTAGAATACGAATTATCGGAAGAATTATTGGAAGTTGTAATGAAATTGTGATGTGCCAGCCAATTCTTGTATTGAGCAGTATTCGCCCAACAAGAGATGACTAAGAAATCAAAATCATGTTCAAGTGATTGACAAAATAGAAATGAAAGGGAACCATCGGGAATATGTTGAAAAGAAGCCAAGTACATCTTTTGCTGCTTCTCATCTAAGGAAAAGTGATTAAAGAAATAAGGTGCTTCTTTGATTATATCAAAATTACCATTCAAAATAGAGTAATTGAGGTTGGATCTAAAGAATTTTTTTTCACTGTCAATTGTTATTAGTGCATATTGATGAGGATCATTTTTATCGGAAAACTGAAGAAATTTCTTTGTCTTATTTTGTGCTTTTATACCCTCAATTATATATGATGAACCAAAAGTTAAATGAAGTTTTTGCATCATGGAACCTCCTTGTAAGTAAAATATATATGTTATAATTAAGCAAAGAAAGGGTGATTAGTAATGAAAGTCACGGTTTTAGGGATGTATGGTGGTTATCCTTATGCGGGTAAAGGGACAAGCAGCTACTTGATCCAGACAAATGATTATAACTTACTTTTAGATTGCGGCAGTGGGGCGTTATTGAGTCTGGAGCAGCATCTTAATCCTCTAGAACTTGATGGAGTATTGCTCTCACATTATCACAACGATCATATCGCGGATGTTGGGGTTTTACAATATTATTGGCAACTTAATAATCAGGAGATTGGTGGGAAGGTATTGCCGATTTATGGACATGCTGAAGATCAAGAACATTTTGCCAGTCTTACTTGGCCGGATGCAACAGTTGGAGTTGCATACGATCCTGCTAAGGAACTGGTTTTAAAGTCTTTGAGAATAACTTTTCTAAAAACTAAGCATCCAGTTACTGCATATGCTGTTAGAATCGAAGATACTGCAACAAAAGAAGTCCTTACGTATACAGCTGATACAGCAGAAATCCCTGAAATGATTCCGTTTGCACATGATTCTGATTTATTAATTACTGATACAAATTTCAGTGCTGCTAAAAAGGGAGAGAAGTGGCATATGACGTCTTCAGAATCAGCAAATCTTGCTTTAAAATCAGGTTCAAAGAAATTAATGCTCTCACATTTGCCACAGAAAATTTCGGCCAATCAACTAGTGAAAGAAGCCGAGAAGGTTGTAGGTAAGCAAGTTGAAGTTTTCTCTGCATATGTTGGCCTAAAAATTATTGTTTAAAAAAGATTCAAAAACTAATCGTTTTTATTAAATTTTTTTAATCAATATTAAGAGAAGATTTTGTTTGATTTACTAAAAAGGCTCAACAGAGCGCAAATTGTCGTATCTCCTATTACTTTTTACAAAATAATTTATTGTTATCATAACTTTTAACTACTAGTAATCATTACACTTATGAGTAGGGGTTGTTAGTATCTGTTATTAATGTTGATGATAAGGCAACTACATCGGTAATATTGCTTGTGAGAAGAGTGAAATAAAATCTTTTTTAAAATAAGGTATTAATTTTTTGATACAAGTGTTATAATAATGTTGTGAACGATATTAATTTGTAAGCTGTTTTCATGTAAAGGAGCGAAAGAATATGGTTACTTTATATACATCACCTAGTTGTACTTCTTGTCGAAAGGCACGTACATGGTTAAGGAAGCATGACATTCCCTTTAAAGAACGAAACATTTTTTCTGAACCATTGAATATTAATGAAATTAAACAAATTTTACAAATGACTGAGAATGGGACAGAAGAGATTATTTCAAAACGTTCGAAGGCTTACCAAAAGTTAAATATTGATTTGGATGAAATTCCGCTGAAACAATTATTTTCTTTGGTTCAAGAGAATCCTGGGCTTTTGAGACGTCCGATTATTCTTGATGAGAAACGTCTGCAAGTTGGTTACAACGAAGACGAAATTCGCAGATTTTTGCTTCGCGAAGTTCGTGCTTTAGAGTTAAGAAAAGCACAGGAACTTGCAGGATTTTAAAATTCAATAAAGTTATTTAATTTTTTAAGGATCTCAGCGCAAGATGATTGCTTTCGCTAAGGTCCTTTTGTACACTTAAGACATGTATGATTCATGTATTTTATGATTGTAGCTATAAATCGAGATTTCTATGTAAATTTTTATCCCACTAGTCTTGTTTTTTAGCATAAAGTGCTTTACAATTCTGTTTTTTTAGTTATCATTAAGCGAGAGGGTAATATCGGAAAGGTGGGTGATCTCGATGGAGATGGAGAAAATCAATGACAACACTATTAGGGTGCTACTTGAAACTGACGATTTGACCGAACGTGGAATTACCGTGCTTGATTTACTTGGCAATCGCAAAGAAATAGAGAGTTTCTTCTATAGTATTTTAGATGAAGTTGACATCGATAATGAGTTCCGTGAAAATGATGCTGTGACATTCCAATTATTGCCAAATAGGAATGGACTTGAGTTATTTATCAGTAAGGTAAATCCAAAAGATATAGAAGACTATGAGTACGATGATGACCAAGATAATTCGGATGATTCAAAAGATGATGAAGACGAGAAAGACTCAAAAAATGATGACAAGAAATCAAGAAAATTTTCAGATGATGTGCGTTTCACCTTTTTAGAACCAGATGGAAGTGAAGGCAAAGATATAACTGAGATGATTCACGATGAGTTAATCAAAAACAGAAATAAAGATAGCGGACAGAAATATTTGGGAAATGATGGAGATGGAGTTTCTGAATATTTGAATGATAAAAGTATTGAACGTAAGCATTATGTAATTGAATTTAGTGACTTTGAAGATTTTGTCAGCTTAGCAAAACTTTTGAAAAGTGAAAGCTTAGCATCTAGCCTGTATTTACTGGACAATAAATATTATTTAGACTTAATTTTCTTTGTAGATCAAACGGGTGACAGTCACATTAAGGATATTTTGTCTCTGGCTGTTGAATATGGTAAGCGTGTCAGCTTATCCCACGATATTTTAGAGGAGCGTGGGAAGTGCATACTTTCATCTTCTGCTTTCGAGTTAGCAAGATACTATTTTAAATAATTTTTAGCAATGAAGACTCTTGGTAGTTAGTGCGTATTTAACTACTAGGGGTGTTTTTTTGTTAAAAGCATTAGATGATGATGGGAGATTGATATGGGCTAGCGATGCAATCAACGGGGACAACTATTATTGCCCTTTTTGTCACTCGAAACTCCTTATAAGAAATGGCACGCTAAAAAGAAATCATTTTGCTCATCAAAAAAAAGCGTGTCACAGTTTCTCTGAAGGTGAAACAGTTGAACATTTACAAGGAAAGATGGCACTTGCAAAACTTTTTGAGAGGGATGGATATGGTACAGAGATAGAAAGTTATTTTCCTGAACTTAGACAACGACCTGACATTGTGATTCAAAAGAATTTCCAGAAGGGTATAATCGAGTTTCAATGTGCACCAGTGTCGGTTTCAAAGATGAGAGCACGCAGCAAGGGATATAAGAAGGCAGGATTCAAGTTTTTGTGGATATTAGGACAACAGTATCTTTTGAAAAAGAAAATGACGCAGCAAATTGCAAAATTTCTCAAATGGAATAGGTCACAGGGATACTACCTGATTTATTATCTAACAAATAAAAAAATATTTAGAGTGTTTTATAATATTCAGCAAACAGACTATCTGCCATTGAAATATAAAATAGTTGATTTTAGTACTGTAACTGCACTTAAAGAATTTCTAACTAGCAACAATAATTTTGAATTTTGTAAAATTTCTCAAAATGAACGTATAATCCAAGCTAATTTTTTTGAAAAAGACATTCTGCGAAGCCAAGGAAATTTTAGGAGTTTGCAGATTAGATGCTACTTGCGGAAGCAAAGCCTTGAAACTCTTAAGCCTTTATTATTTGCTGGCAGATATTCACCGCCAATCTATGCCGTTAAGGAACTATATTGGAAGACCGATTTTATATATCTGAAAAAATTAAATAATACTAGTGAAAGAGATTTATATTGGAAAATAATTTTGGAGCATCAAAAGTATCTGTTCGAAACGCCATTATTAAATGTAAATAGGATAGCTGATTTACAAGTAAGAGAAATGAATTCGTTTGTTGATAAGCAAGGAAGTTAACTATTAATCTTGTTTTTTTAATAATATTGCATTCTGGCTCCAACTATGATTTCATTAATAAAATAGAGAAGTGTTGCTGGGGAGGGCTATAACATGTCAAAAGAGATTTCTAAATTAAAAAGTAGAAGTGAAGTACCTGAGGAATTAAAGTGGGATCTAACAAAGGTATACCAAAACGAAAATGAACTAACTGAAGATATTAAAGAGATACAAGAAGAAATCAAGGGAGCAGATAAACTTAAAAATACTCTCAAAGATGGGAGCTTGGCTCTTAAAGAAGCATTAAAGACTTATTTTACAGTGGAAAGAAAGACAGTTAAGGTATACGTGTATGCGAGCATGCTGAGTGATCAAGATACGAATAATAAAAAAAATCAAGGTTTGTTTTCGCAAGTACAGCAACTATATGCTAAAGTCGCTGCGGCTTTTTCATGGTTTGAACCAGAACTATTGGCGTTAGGCGAGGAAAAATTGAATGAGTATTACGATAATGATCAAGAATTGACAGGATACAAGCAGTATATAAGCGAAATCATGGCAAAGAAAGATCATTTACTATCAGAAAAAGAAGAGAAGCTTCTTGCAGGAGCATCTGATATTTTTTCGACACCAGAAAATATTTTTGGAATATTGAATAATGCCGATCTCAAATTTCCGACTGTAACAGATGAAAAGGGAAACAAGGTTGAGTTGTCGCATGGATTGTATGGAAAATTATTGGAGTCTGGAAATCGTAAAGTTAGAAAAGAAGCATTTCAAGGGTTGTACAAGACATATAGACAATTTGAAAATACATTTGCAACTTCTCTTGCGGCGCATGTACATACGCATAATTTTCAAGCAAGTGTCAGAAATTATCCAGATGCAGTTTCGGCTGCATTAAGTACTAATAACATTCCTGTTGCCGTTTATGACACATTAGTTGAACGAGTGAATAATCATCTAGATTTGTTGCATCGTTATGTAGAAGTGCGAAAAGAGATATTAAAATTGGATTCGGTACATATGTACGATTTATATGCACCAATTACAAAATTACCTGAGGAAAAATATAATTATGAAAATTCAAAAAAAATAGCACTGGATGCACTAGGCATATTTGGGGAAGATTATGTTCAGACTGTTAAAAAAGCATTTGCAAGTCGTTGGATAGATGTACTTGAAAATACTGGTAAGCGCAGCGGGGCGTACTCATCTGGAATGTTTGATACGCCACCGTATATTTTACTTAATTGGCAGGATAACCTAGAGAGCCTTTTCACATTGGTACATGAGATGGGTCACAGTATGCATTCATATTTGAGCAATCATAATCAACCATATCACTACAGTGACTACTCAATTTTTGTCGCTGAGATCGCATCAACAACTAATGAGAATATTTTGACACAATACTTACTAGACAATAGTGATGACTTGCAATTTAAAGCTTATGTATTGAATCACTACTTAGATGGATTCAAGGGAACGGTGTATCGTCAAACGCAATTTGCAGAATTTGAGAGATGGCTTCATGATCAGGATAAGGCTGGGTTACCGTTAACTTCACAAGAACTCAATAATAAATATGCCAATTTAAACGAGCATTACTATGGGCCTGCGATCACTAATGATCCAGAAATTGCCTTGGAGTGGTCGAGAATTCCTCATTTCTATTACAATTTTTATGTATATCAGTACGCTACAGGATTTGCAGCAGCAAGTGCCTTAGCAAGCAAGATTGCAAAAGAAGGGCCTGCAAGCTATCTTGAATTCTTAAAATCAGGTAGCTCTGCTCTACCGATTGATATTGTTAAACAAGCGGGCGTTGATATGACAAAATCTAATTATTTAGATGATGCTTTTGTGGTTTTTGAGCAACGTTTGGGAGAACTTGAAGATGTTCTGGCAAAATTACAGAATTAGAATTACTGGCTAGTATAAAAGTTTGAGTACAAGAATGATTGAATTAATATGTTGATTTGAAAGATATTAATTAAAGCAAAGAAGGAGCAAGTCATATATTTCGACTTGCTCCTTCTTTGCTACATGTAAAATATTACCTAAATGTACTATAATTTCTAAATTGTGTGAAGCGAGGTAATTGAATTTTTATGAACCTTACTATTTTTGCATAGCATGATTTCATCGTTCAGCTTACCAAGGCATAACTTCTCAAGCATATCGTAAGAAGAGCAATCCGTCAGTGAAACACCAAAGTCAATGTTGGCAAGATTGTACAGTACCATCGTTGAATGGGTGGTGACGTTCATCTCCGCAGCCATTTGTTGATCCCGCTTGAATGATTCAATCGTAAATTTAGAATGGCGATCATTCTCGAACATCTCGCAGTCAATTCCGATAGAACTGATAATGTTATGGACGACCTCGTTCGAGTACTTCTTGTCACCGTTAAAAACTTCATCCTGAAGATTCAAAAGAAAACTGCGCCCATGTTTCTTACCCTGAAAAAGGGCAGCTTTGTAGTCAAGAGAAGCTTGATAGATATCGTTAAAGATTTTGTTTCTTATATCGAGATTATTTAAAGGTAAATTATGCTCACTTAATACATTGGTAACTGTATTAAGATTTAAGAATGGGATAAACCTGAATCGAATATCAATATCAAGATTTTTTACAAGTTTTATAATGTTTTTTTCTGATTGATAGGACTTTCTTCCAACCGGATTGATAAATAAATACATTTCTAACACAATTTTTCCCCCATATA
>NZ_JQAR01000005.1:0-4052 GCF_001437155.1 Liquorilactobacillus mali | reverse complement strand
AAAAAAAAAAATAATTCAATAATTGTGCTTATTTTTGATTAAAATAAGTAAGAATTTAGTTTTACTTGCAATTATTACGTTTGCAATAAAGATATGTTAAACTGAGGGTTATAATTTAATCTAGGTTAGAGGGGATTATTTTGAAGGAAGATTGGACAGACTTCTTATTACCTTATAAGCAGACTACATCTGAGTTAAAGGCAAAATTTACATCGTTACGCGACCAGTTTAGACTATCGCAGCAACATGTCCCAATCGAATTTGTAACGGCTCGGGTAAAACCCATAGATAGCATAATTGAAAAAATGCAGCGTCGCAATATTATTGAAAAGAATTTAGAAACTGAAATGGAAGATATTGCTGGTATTAGGATAATGTGCCAGTTTGTTGATGATATTTATCAATTAGTAAAGTTAATTAGGAAACGAAACGATTTAAGTGTCATTGAAGAAAGAGATTATATTGCTAATGAAAAAGAAAGTGGATATCGTTCATATCATCTAATTATAAAGTATCCGGTTCAGTTACTGGAAGGGCAAAAAGATGTGCTGGCCGAAATTCAAATTAGAACACTAGCAATGAATTTTTGGGCCACAATTGAGCATTCTTTAAACTACAAGTATAATGGCCAAATTCCGGTCGAACTAGAGGTTAGGTTAAAGAGGGCTGCCGAAGCGGCTTTTCAGTTAGACCAGGAAATGTCAGCAATTCGGGAAGAAATAAAGGATGCACAACGAGAATTTTCATATCGAAGAGGTAATGATAAAAGATAATGGTTTCATTTGTAAAATATTTTCTTTTATACTACACTCGTGCGATAATATGAAATGGTGGTTAAATTAAGAACGAATTTAGAAGAGGTTGGCTATGAAAATCGCGATTTTTACAAATGATGGGCGTCAATCAGTAGAAGTAACCAAAAAACTCCGAAAAAAGTTTGAGGATACGCATTTTGTCATGGACGAAGAGAATCCTGACATCGTTGTAACCATTGGTGGTGATGGGACTTTATTGGCGGCCTTTCATAAATATGAAAATATCTTGGATACAGTTCGTTTTGTTGCAGTGCATACTGGTCATTTGGGATTCTACACAGATTGGCGTGATGATGAGATTGATGATTTGGTTATCAGCCTGCAATCAGACAATGGTCAGTCGGTAAGCTATCCTTTGCTGGATATAAGGGTTAAATACGAAGATGATCAAAGACCGGTCAATCTTTTAGCATTGAACGAAGCGACTTTAAAGCGAAATAGTGCAACCATGGTAACTGATGTTTTCGTAGGTGGCGACCTATTCGAGAAGTTCAGGGGTGATGGCCTTTGTATCTCTACCCCGACTGGCTCAACTGCTTATAATAAGTCGCTGGGCGGTGCTGTGATTCATCCTAATTTAAAGGTCTTACAGATGACCGAGATAAGTTCCATAAACAATAGAGTTTTTCGAACTTTAAGTTCACCAATGATAATTGCACCGAATGATTGGGTAACCTTGGTTCCGGCAAGTGAATGCGATTATATTCTCACAGTTGATCAGGATAGTTTTCATGGTAGGAGAATTGAACAGATTAGATTTAAAATCTCAAATAGAAGCATACAATTCGCCAAATATCGGCATATGCAATTTTGGCAAAGGGTCCAAGATGCGTTTATTGGGGCAGAGTATGCAAATTAGTTGGTTTTATAATGGAAATCAGCCAATAAGGGTAAAAACATTCTTGAAGCAAAAGAAAGTCTCGCGCCGATTATTGGCTACAGTTCGTTCTGATGGTGGCAAATTACTCATAAATGGTAATGAAGGCAGAAAAATTGATAAGATGATAAGTGGTGATTCGCTAGTAATCAGCTTACCATCTGAAAAGATCAGTCCCTTTCTTGTGCCTTCATTTGTACCGCTTAATATTTTGTACGAGGATCGTGACTACTTGGTTGTTGATAAACCAGCAGGTGTTGCGTCTATCCCTTCGGCGTTGCATAAGGAAGATTCACTTGTTGCGCGAGTATTGGGATACTACCGGATCAGGGGCTATAAAGGAATTGGGCCCCACATAGCAACGCGACTTGATCGTGACACTTCGGGAATCGTATTGTTTGCAAAACATCGGTATGCCCATGCAATGATCGATGAACAGTTAAAGGCACATGAAATTAAGAAATTTTACTATGCAATATTGCAAGGAAGTATGGCAACAAACCACTTACTAATAAATTTACCGCTTGCTCGGATGCAAGGCTCTCTTGTAAGAAGAATGGTTGCAAAAAATGGAAAATATGCGAGCACCGAGTATTGGAAAGAATCCGAATGTCAGGACTATGTTCTTTGCAGGGTACAGTTGCATACGGGCAGAACTCACCAAATTAGAGTTCATAGTGCATTCTTGGGGATGCCACTTGTAGGAGATACATTGTATGGTGGAGTTAGTAGGCTTCCGCTGCAAAGACAGGCACTTCATTGTCAGCAGGTGACTTTTTTTCATCCATTTCTAAATAAAGAATTAACAATTACGAGTAAAATTGCAAATGACATGCAAATGTTTATTAATAACGAGTTCAACGTTAAGGGGTGATAATTCATGGGAGATAGAGAGAAGAGAGATGCAGATATAAGAGATAAAATCGTTAATTTGCTTGATCAACAACAGGCAACAAAATTTCACAAACAATTTTTAATGCTTCATGTGTATGAACAGGCATTAATTTTTGTTAATTTAGATGAAAAACAACGAGCAAGGGTGTATCGCTATCTCACTCCTGCTGAATTGGCCGATACCTTTAATGCGATCGAGGAAGAACCTGAAGATGTAGCAAAATATTTTCAAGAGATGTCAACTAAGTATGCTGCAGGGGTAATATCTGAGATGTATACTGATAATGCTGTTGATATTTTGGCATATGTGGATAATGTAAGTTTAAATAAGTACTTAAGGCTGTTGCCACGGGAAAATGCTGCAGAAATCAAAGAAATGCTGCACTATGAAGATAAAACGGCCGGAGCTATCATGGCAACCGAGTTCGTCAAGATTGTCGTCAATCAAACTGCTAGATCTGCGCTGCATGTTTTGAAAAAAGCTGCAGTTGATGCGGAAACAATTTATTATTCATACGTGGTCGATGCTGATGACAAACTTATTGGTGTAGTCACCTTAAGGGACTTGTTGATTAGCGATGACGATTTGTTGATTGAAGAAATCATGAATAACCAAGTAATGTCAGTAAAAGTCGATGAAGACCAAGAAGATGTTGCTAAGACGATTCGTGACTATAACTTTTTGGCAATTCCAGTGACAGATTATGATGAAAAGATGATTGGGATTATCACAGTTGATGATATTATCGATGTTATTGATGAAGAATCTGCTGAAGATTATTCCGGACTGGCTGGTGTTGATACTGAGGAAAGCACAACTAATCCCTTTAAATCTGCTTCGAAGAGATTACCATGGCTTGTAACACTGCTTTTTTTGGGGATGTCAACAGCAACATTAATTTCGCATTATGAACAGCTAGTAAGTGAGGCAAGTATCTTGGCAGTTTTTATCTCGTCTATTACGGGTACTGCGGGGAATGCTGGGACGCAAAGCTTGGCTGTTGCAGTCAGGAAACTTGCTTCTAAAGATGATGATGATGGTCTTTTCAAGACGATTATTACCGAATTATTGACTGGTCTCATAATAGGGGTAATTACAGGATTAACAATTTTTATAATCGTTGGAATTTGGAAGAGTAATTTTGTTTTAGGTTTTGTAATTGGCTTGGCTATGATGTGTGCAATTATTGTGGCCAATTTGGCTGGTAGTATTATTCCTATGGCCATGGACAAGATGGGTTTTGATCCAGCTGTTGCTTCAGGTCCTTTCATTTCAACTCTTAGTGATTTAACTTCTGTCTTAATTTATTTCAATATTGCGAGTCTATTTTTATCATTTATTGTAAAGAAATGACTCATTTAAAATAGTTCATGAATTTGCTGTAAATGTTACAGAGAATATTAAATAGGAGGCTGTGACATAACTAGCCTCTGTATAAGCAAATAGGACGAGAAACCGAATTTTG
>NZ_JQAR01000049.1 GCF_001437155.1 Liquorilactobacillus mali | reverse complement strand
CATCGTGGTTTTGGTCAAGTCAAAGACACGTTAGAATCACTTTTCGATTAATGGTTTGATTTTACAGGGGAAAGGGATTCCCATTTACACAAACTTCTTGACACTCCCGACTATTTAATTGCATTTACAAATTTAGGATTAGTAACCTTATTAATATTAGCTTTCTTATCTGAGATTTTAGATGTATACCAGAGATTTGAAGCTACTTTGGATATTTTATAAATATTTCCTTTGTTCTTCTTTGTTCCAAAATATTTTTTGTTTCCTTTTTTATCATATAATTTTATTTGCGTCGTCATTTCAGTTTTCAATTTAGATGCAGTAATTCCTGCTTTCTTACTCATGATCTTATATGCGTCTTTAGGATCTGACTTCATATACGCTAATGCTTTGTACCAACCCTTTATAATCCCCTTAACTTGCTCAGGATGTTTCTTTATAAAACTTGTACTCAGACCCAAAGTATCAACAATTATTCCGGGTGAACTTTTACTTGACATTACAACATGTCCGTTTTTGGTTGCTTTTGCCTTGCTTAGCCACGGTTGCCATGTCATTGCAGCATCTACTTTACCTGCTACAAAAGCACTGCCAGCAGCTCCTGAATCCATAGACTCAACTTTGATATCTGATAATTTCATATTATTTTTTTGCAACATATAATTAAACCAAAAATAACTTGCTCCACCCGTTGTATCTAAAGCAACTGTCTTCCCTTTTAAATTTTTAAAATTCTTTATACTCTTTTTACCAACTAATCCGTCTGCACCAGTAGAAGTGTCCAAAGCTAAAACATTCTGAATTTTTAATCCACTTGCTGCACTCAATACATTTGTATCTAAAGAAGTCGCAATTCCTTGAATCTTTCCAGCTGCTAAAGCACTTTTACTGTCTGACTTACTTTCAATATCTTTAATTTGAACGTTAACCCCATAATCTTTAAAGAATCCCTTTTCTTCTGCTAAATCCAACGGATAAAATCCTATCCATGAAGAATGTGCAATTTTCACAGTGTTATCACTGCTAGCAGATACTCCAGTACTAACAATAAACAAAGTAAGAAACATGATTACTGGCACTATAAATAGATTCTTCTTATTTTTTAGCGTAGTTTTCAAATTTATCATATAAAATCCCCTTATCATTTATATTGACAACATCATCCGTTAATTTTCCTTTCAACATAGCTATTCCATTTTTAGTTGATCTATGTTTTAATTCATCAATTGATTGTACTGATAGATATGAAATATGTGGTGTAACAATCACATCACTATTCCTAAATTTTTCATAATATTCTTTCGTGGGAGGTTCTTGTTCTATAACATCTAGAACTGCTCCACCGATTATTTTCCTCTCAACTGCTTCCAGTAATTCATTTTCTTTCAAAATTGCTCCTCTAGCAGTATTTATTAATATTCCCGTAGATTTCATTTTTAGAAACTCTGGCATTCCTAACATAGACTTTGTTTTCTCACTTAAATTGCAATGAACTGTTACAAAATCAGCAATTGCCAACCCCTCTTCAAGGCTGACCATTTCAATATTATCTTCTTTTTCTCCGCTCCTATATTGAGGGTCATAGGCATAGACTTTCATGCCCAAGGCTTGAGCTGTTTTTCCAACAAATTTTCCAATTCTACCTAACCCAATTACAAAAAGCTTTTGTTCGCTTAATCTATTTTGCAAATTTTTAATTGCTCCAAGGCCCCACAGATTTTCTTCAACAACAGTATTGAAAGAATCAAGTGCCTTGTTTGAATACAGCATCGCATTTATTACATATTCAGCAATATCTTCCTTGCAGTAATTCTTAACATTAGTTACAGGTATTCTCATTTCTGCGGCTACTTCAATATCGACTCGATCGTAACCGCCTCCGAACAACGCAATTCCTCTACAATTCTTCAGTCTTCTAATCACATCTCCAGGAATATCTGCATACACTTGTGCAAGCACTATATCTGCTTTATCTCCCCATTTCTTTAAATCATCCTTATAGTCATATGTTGAATATTTAATACTTGCGGTTGGATAATATTTTTTTATTATTTCTGTCTCTATATCGTAGTCAGACCATTCTTCATCAATTATCCAGAAGAGCGGATTATTATTTAACATCTACTATTCTCCTTTCTGAACAAGTTTTATCTCTCCTTCAATTGCGTTAACTTCTAAAATATCTTTATTTTTTACATTTTCATTAAAATTAGAATCTACTTTATCAACCAAAGGAATTTCCATAATTATTGAACTAGCAACAAGTGTAGTATCGGCATTTTCGACAATCATTGCTTTGGGACCCATATTGTGCATTTTCAATTGATACATTCCATCTGCCTGAACTACAGAGCTTCCTGTTCCATTTGGAAAAACTAATATCTTATTTGCAATGCTTTTCCCAAAAAGACTATGATTCCTTTCAATTACAACTCCACTTTCTGGATCAATTAAATAAAAGCAAATACCATCTTTTGAAAAAAGAACCTCTCCACTTGTCTTACCCTCAGAAATTTTATGGCATTTAAACAAATTGCTTTTTTCTGTCACTAGTAACCTCTCCCTCCAAAGCTGAATACGTAGCATTTTCTAAATCTGTAATTACAAATTCCATTTTTCTTCGCTTTGTGTAGTAAGCACATTTTGGTGAATCGGTAACACCTTTTTTTCCGTATAAAAATTTCCAACATGGCTGATCCATACATGTATTAGAAATAATATTTCCTCCCGCTTCTTCAATGGTTTTTAATACTCCCATCTGTTCACACAATCTCATAGTTGGGTCTGAAGACATGATAAATAGTGGTACCGCTAATTTCTTACCTGCAATTATTTTAGTTACCCTCTCAATCTGCTCAAATGTAAGATGTGGGCATCCAAATAATGCAAAATCAATTTTACCTATTGGTGCTGAAATTTTGTCTCTCACTGAATCCAAATCTTCCTGTGTAATATCAACTTCTTCAGGAACTTTACTACTTTGAAAAGCATCTTCCAGCGTACTCGCTTCTGGTGTATATCCAAGAATATGATATATTGCAACATTACCCGAAGTATTCATTTGAGCACCTAAATTCATCAATGAAGCATTAGAAAAATTTCTTTTTTCTTCTTTATTTATAAAATTAAAAACAGGTATCTTAAATCCTATTTTTAGTGGTAATACATAACCTAATAATTGAAAATCAAAATCTGAATCCATTTTTGCAAGAACATTTACTAAAATTTCTCCTTTTCTGTTTTCTTTCATCAAGTAGCCATAATAAGGTACTACACCTGTAACAGCAGCACATAGAGCACTTTGTGCAGATTCTCTATTAGTTTTTGCACCATAAACGGAGTTTACAAAAGGTGTTGCCGAGGACTCTGAATATGAAATAACATCATTTACTTTAGGTACATTTAATTGTAAATATGGTGTGCAATCGTATGTCATTAAAGCCCCGATTTTTTTGTATGCATTATCTGTTCGTCTAACTATATCTACATCTTCACTACTCAAACTAGTTATTTGACTCATTTGTTCCCAATTAAAACTTGGATTAACTGTTGGTCTAATTTTACATTTTGCTCCTTGACTTACTAATTTTTCTACAAACCATAAATCAGCTTCTTGATTACTTAAAGCAACATGGGCTCTTGAAATTGGAACCATATAAGGTGCATCAAATGCTTCTGCAATTGCTACCTGAATCTTCATAGCAGTTTGCGTTCCTTTACCAAATTTTCCATCTAACATCTGTTTTTCTGTCAATGAAAGTTTGACCATTATTTATCCTTCTTCCTATAAATGGTTTTATTAATTTTTAAGATTAATGAATGGATTCATTAACTTAGTTGAAGATTAATACAGTACTCGTGCTATGTCAAAGAAAAATTTAAATAATTTGAATAATAAGCTTTTTAGCTATCCTCCATTATTTTTCCAAAATCCAATCTATTTTTAATTTAATTTTAATAACTTACAAAAAATAAGCGACAAAAAAGCAGAGTCTTTCTTCCGAACTCTGCCTATAGTCCATATTCTACTTTTCCTTTAATCTATTACTTCTAAATATTATAATTTTTTTCAATAAAATAATGCACAAAATTCTACTTATCAATAAAAATAAAATCCTTGAGTAGTTGATAAAGCAACTCGATCTCGTAATCTTGAACCTTAATATTGAACTTTTGCTCCACATGTTGAAAGATCCCACTGGAAAGAGATATAAAGTCCTTTTTTCTGGGAGTCAAATCTGCTTCTTGGAAAGTGTTCTCTGAAACTGTCGTACTTACAAGCATCCGTTCAATCATAAGTGATAAATGCATATACAAATTCAGTTTCAGCCTTGGTTCAAATTTTACATTATAAAAATTCTCATAGTGAGATACAATATCTTGGCTTTCTTGGATGACAACGTCTGGATTCAAGATTTGTAAGCGCCCACGAATTCCCTCAATCGATAAAAAGCGCAGTAATCGCTCAATCAGCAGATTACTCGATTTTTGATTTTCCCCTATTTGTAGGAGGATTGTTTCTAGTTTTAATGAAACTGACTTATCAAAAATGTTATAAATATTAATAATATCCATCCCCATATCACCGCTAACATCCGTTGTAGTTAAAATTAACTGTGTATTTGAGAAAAACTGACGGTCATTATTTTTCAGCAATGCATGCAGATGCTTATAATCAAGGGCAATTACCTCTAATGAGGGCGAAAGAGTTTCTTCAATCAGTTTCTTTAATTCCTCTGAAAGACCGACTCCTGACATACATGAAACAATAATATTCTTTCGATTTGATAACCCCTCATAGTACTGCGCATCAGTGGTTGAACTATATTTTTGACTGGCTTCTGCAATTGATTGAAAAATCTCATTGCGTTGAATCCGCAGTCCAATATCAAGGGCCATTGCTGTTGTAACGTTATTAACGACTAACAGTTCCTGGTCTGACACCTTTTTAATTTCTCTAAACATTTCTCTTAAAGAACCCATATCAAACAAAATAATATTTCCCTTGGTAGAAGAGCCTTGATCAATCAAATAGTTGCGTACATACTCATTTATCCGGCTGATAGAAACATCGATGGGCATATCAAATGCCTCAAAAAAATAATTCCCACAAAGTGTATTAACAACCTGTTGAATACTTGAGGCTGTATGCTCCCCATGTGTGAGTAAAATTGCATTGTAATGCACTGATTCAAGCTTCTCTGAACACTGAACCATGAGTACAAAGAATGGAAGATAATAATACGCGCTCTACGCGTGGTGCTAGTTCGTCACAAAATTAAAAAATCCTAAATTATAGACTAAAATT
>NZ_JQAR01000048.1:3668-5310 GCF_001437155.1 Liquorilactobacillus mali | reverse complement strand
CTTTGAAAACTGAACAAAGTTTCGACAAATCAAATGTGTAGGGTCTCTTGTTTAGTACAAGAGCAAACATTTGCGAAGTCAATTCGCTAGTAAATTAAGTAACAAATGAGTCACAAACTTTTAAATCGAGAGTTTGATCCTGGCTCAGGACGAACGCTGGCGGCGTGCCTAATACATGCAAGTCGAACGCAAAACTTTCACCGAATGCTTGCATTCACCGAAAGTTTTGAGTGGCGAACGGGTGAGTAACACGTGGGTAACCTGCCCAGAAGAGGGGGATAACACTTGGAAACAGGTGCTAATACCGCATAACAATAAAAACCGCATGGTTTTTATTTAAAAGATGGTTTTGCTATCACTTCTGGATGGACCCGCGGCGTATTAGCTAGTTGGTAGGGTAAAGGCTTACCAAGGCAATGATACGTAGCCGAACTGAGAGGTTGATCGGCCACATTGGGACTGAGACACGGCCCAAACTCCTACGGGAGGCAGCAGTAGGGAATCTTCCACAATGGACGAAAGTCTGATGGAGCAACGCCGCGTGAGTGAAGAAGGTTTTCGGATCGTAAAACTCTGTTGTTAGAGAAGAACGTGTGTGAGAGTAACTGTTCATGCAGTGACGGTATCTAACCAGAAAGCCACGGCTAACTACGTGCCAGCAGCCGCGGTAATACGTAGGTGGCAAGCGTTGTCCGGATTTATTGGGCGTAAAGGGAACGCAGGCGGTTTTTTAAGTCTGATGTGAAAGCCTTCGGCTTAACCGAAGTCATGCATTGGAAACTGAAAGACTTGAGTGCAGAAGAGGAGAGTGGAACTCCATGTGTAGCGGTGAAATGCGTAGATATATGGAAGAACACCAGTGGCGAAAGCGGCTCTCTGGTCTGTAACTGACGCTGAGGTTCGAAAGTGTGGGTAGCAAACAGGATTAGATACCCTGGTAGTCCACACCGTAAACGATGAATGCTAAGTGTTGGAGGGTTTCCGCCCTTCGGTGCTGCAGCTAACGCATTAAGCATTCCGCCTGGGGAGTACGACCGCAAGGTTGAAACTCAAAGGAATTGACGGGGGCCCGCACAAGCGGTGGAGCATGTGGTTTAATTCGAAGCAACGCGAAGAACCTTACCAGGTCTTGACATCTTCTGACAGCCTAAGAGATTAGGTGTTCCCTTCGGGGACAGAATGACAGGTGGTGCATGGTTGTCGTCAGCTCGTGTCGTGAGATGTTGGGTTAAGTCCCGCAACGAGCGCAACCCTTATTATTAGTTGCCAGCATTAAGTTGGGCACTCTAGTGAGACTGCCGGTGACAAACCGGAGGAAGGTGGGGATGACGTCAAATCATCATGCCCCTTATGACCTGGGCTACACACGTGCTACAATGGACGGTACAACGAGTCGCGAAACCGCGAGGTTTAGCTAATCTCTTAAAGCCGTTCTCAGTTCGGATTGTAGGCTGCAACTCGCCTACATGAAGTCGGAATCGCTAGTAATCGCGGATCAGCATGCCGCGGTGAATACGTTCCCGGGCCTTGTACACACCGCCCGTCACACCATGAGAGTTTGTAACACCCAAAGCCGGTGAGGTAACCTTTATGGGGCCAGCCGTCTAAGGTGGGACAGATGATTGGGGTGAAGTCGTAACAA
>NZ_JQAR01000048.1:3199-3465 GCF_001437155.1 Liquorilactobacillus mali | reverse complement strand
TAAGGATATAACGGAAACCTACACACGATTGTTGAAACTTTGTTTAGTTTTGAGAGGCCTACTTCTCTTTTTGAGGATGTTATGGGCCTATAGCTCAGCTGGTTTAGAGCGCACGCCTGATAAGCGTGAGGTCGATGGTTCAAGTCCATTTAGGCCCATCCTTTTTTATATTTTTTTTGGGGCCTTAGCTCAGCTGGGAGAGCGCCTGCTTTGCACGCAGGAGGTCATCGGTTCGATCCCGTTAGGCTCCATTGACAGAATAATTG
>NZ_JQAR01000048.1:0-3016 GCF_001437155.1 Liquorilactobacillus mali | reverse complement strand
AAATTTGTTCTTTGAAAACTAGATAATATTTTTCTAAAATAATTAACAAACCGAGAACACCGCGTTTTAAAGAGTTTAAAACAAGAAAAATCTTGAACGCTAAACTCATAACCGCTTTACCGTAGGTAAAGATAGGTTAAGTTATTAAGGGCGCATGGTGAATGCCTTGGCACTAGGAGCCGATGAAGGACGGGACTAACTCCGATATGCTCCGGGGAGCTGTAAGTAAGCTATGATCCGGAGATTTCCGAATGGGGAAACCCAATAGTTTTAATCGACTATTACTACTGGTTGAATACATAGACCAGTTAGAGGAAGACGCAGGGAACTGAAACATCTAAGTACCTGCAGGAAGAGAAAGAAAAATCGATTCCCTAAGTAGCGGCGAGCGAACGGGGAATAGCCCAAACCAAGAAGCTTGCTTTTTGGGGTTGTAGGACTGAATATTTGAGTTACCAAAGAATGTCATAATCGAATGATTTGGGAAGATCAGCGAAAAAAGGTGAAAGCCCTGTAGATGAAATGACATTCTCTCAATTCAGGATCCTGAGTACGGCGGAACACGTGAAATTCCGTCGGAATCCGGGAGGACCATCTCCCAAGGCTAAATACTCCCTAGTGACCGATAGTGAACCAGTACCGTGAGGGAAAGGTGAAAAGCACCCCGGAAGGGGAGTGAAATAGTTCCTGAAACCATGTGCCTACAAGTAGTTAGAGCCCGTTAATGGGTGATAGCGTGCCTTTTGTAGAATGAACCGGCGAGTTACGTTTGCATGCAAGGTTAAGTCGGAAATGACGGAGCCGTAGCGAAAGCGAGTCTGAATAGGGCGATTAAGTATGTAGACGTAGACCCGAAACCAAGTGACCTACCCATGTCCAGGTTGAAGGTGCGGTAAAACGCACTGGAGGACCGAACTCATGTATGTTGAAAAATGCTGAGATGAGGTGTGGGTAGCGGAGAAATTCCAAACGAACTTGGAAATAGCTGGTTCTCTCCGAAATAGCTTTAGGGCTAGCCTCGGAAGTAAAGGATCGTGGAGGTAGAGCACTGTTTGGACTAGGGGCCCATCTAGGGTTACTGAATTCAGATAAACTCCGAATGCCATCGATCTATATCCGGGAGTCAGACTGCGAGTGATAAGATCCGTAGTCGAAAGGGAAACAGCCCAGACCACCAATTAAGGTCCCTAAATATATGTTAAGTGGAAAAGGATGTGGAGTTGCACAGACAACTAGGATGTTGGCTCAGAAGCAGCCACCATTTAAAGAGTGCGTAATAGCTCACTAGTCGAGTGACCCTGCGCCGAAAATGTACCGGGGCTAAACATATTACCGAAATTGTGGATGCAACCGTAAGGTTGCGTGGTAGGAGAGCGTTCTAAGGGCAAAGAAGCTAGACCGTAAGGACTGGTGGAGCGCTTAGAAGTGAGAATGCCGGTATGAGTAGCGAAAGACAGGTGAGAATCCTGTCCACCGAATGACTAAGGTTTCCTGGGGAAGGCTCGTCCTCCCAGGGTTAGTCGGGACCTAAGCCGAGGCCGAGAGGCGTAGGCGATGGATAACAGGTAGAGATTCCTGTACTAGTTATTGTTGTTTGAACGATGGAGGGACGCAGGAGGCTAGGTATGCACACTGATGGATATGTGTGTCCAAGCAACGAGTTTGTAAGCGAGTCAAATGCTTGCTTATAAGGACGAGTTGTGATGGGGAGCGAAATAATAGTAGCGAAGATACTGATGTCACACTGCCGAGAAAAGCTTCTAGTTAGATAATAACTACCCGTACCGCAAACCGACACAGGTAGTCGAGGAGAGAATCCTAAGGTGAGCGAGAGAACTCTCGTTAAGGAACTCGGCAAAATGACCCCGTAACTTCGGGAGAAGGGGTGCTGAACGCAAGTTCAGCCGCAGTGAATAGGCCCAAACGACTGTTTATCAAAAACACAGGTTTCTGCAAAATCGTAAGATGACGTATAGGGGCTGACGCCTGCCCGGTGCTGGAAGGTTAAGAGGATGGGTTAGCTTCGGCGAAGCTCAGAATTGAAGCCCCAGTAAACGGCGGCCGTAACTATAACGGTCCTAAGGTAGCGAAATTCCTTGTCGGGTAAGTTCCGACCCGCACGAAAGGCGTAACGATTTGGGCACTGTCTCAACGAGAGACTCGGTGAAATTATATTACCCGTGAAGATGCGGGTTACCCGCGACAGGACGGAAAGACCCCATGGAGCTTTACTGTAGCTTGATATTGGGTGTTTGTACAACTTGTACAGGATAGGTAGGAGCCATAGAAATCGGGACGCTAGTCTCGATGGAGGCATTGGTGGGATACTACCCTCGTTGTATGAACACTCTAACCCTCACCAATAAACGTGGTGGGAGACAGTGTCAGGTGGGCAGTTTGACTGGGGCGGTCGCCTCCTAAAAGGTAACGGAGGCGCCCAAAGGTTCCCTCAGAATGGTTGGAAATCATTCGCAGAGTGTAAAGGCACAAGGGAGCTTGACTGCGAGACTTACAAGTCGAGCAGGGACGAAAGTCGGGCTTAGTGATCCGGTGGTTCCGCATGGAAGGGCCATCGCTCAACGGATAAAAGCTACCCTGGGGATAACAGGCTTATCTCCCCCAAGAGTCCACATCGACGGGGAGGTTTGGCACCTCGATGTCGGCTCATCGCATCCTGGGGCTGTAGTCGGTCCCAAGGGTTGGGCTGTTCGCCCATTAAAGCGGTACGCGAGCTGGGTTCAGAACGTCGTGAGACAGTTCGGTCCCTATCCGTCGCGGGCGTAGGAAATTTGAGAGGATCTGTCCTTAGTACGAGAGGACCGGGATGGACACACCGCTGGTGTACCAGTTGTTCCGCCAGGAGCATCGCTGGGTAGCTATGTGTGGATGAGATAAACGCTGAAAGCATCTAAGTGCGAAACTCACCTCGAGATAAGATTTCCCATTCCTTCGGGAAGTAAGACCCCTGAGAGATGATCAGGTAGATAGGTTGGAAGTGGAAGTACAGTGATGTATG
>NZ_JQAR01000047.1 GCF_001437155.1 Liquorilactobacillus mali | reverse complement strand
TTTAATTTTACAGGGGAAAGGTATTCCCATTTACACAAACTTCTTGACACTCCCAATTATTTAACAACAACATTCTAATAAATACATGAGAATGCTTGATTTTAGTAAGAATCTTTTGTATTTTAGAAAATAAAAATAAATTTAAAGGAGCGTTTTTGTAATGTCTAATTGGGATACCAAGTTCGCGAAAAAGGGTTTTACTTTTGATGATGTTCTATTAATTCCGGCCGAAAGTCATGTTTTACCAAATGATGTTGATTTGAAGGTGCAACTTGCAGAAAATATTAAATTGAATATTCCAATTATAAGTGCAGGGATGGATACAGTTACTGAAGCAGCTACAGCAATTGCAATAGCTCGCCAAGGTGGTTTGGGTGTCATTCATAAGAATATGACAATTGAGCGACAGGCTGATGAAGTTCGTAAAGTTAAACGTTCTGAAAGTGGAGTAATCATCGATCCATTCTTCCTGACTCCAACGAATACGGTTGCTGAGGCAGAAGAACTAATGAGAAGATATCGCATAAGTGGTGTGCCAATTGTTGAGACATTGCAAAATCGTAAATTTGTGGGTATTATTACCAATCGTGACCTACGATTCGTTTCAGATCGGACTGTCGAGATTGATAGTGTGATGACTAAGGAAAATCTTGTGACTGCACCCGAGGGAACTTCCCTAAAGAAGGCAGAAGAGATCCTGCAAGAACACAAGATCGAAAAATTGCCAATGATTGATAAGGATGGTAAGCTGACAGGTTTAATAACTATCAAGGATATTGAAAAAGTTGTTGAATTTCCTAATGCTGCAAAGGATGAACATGGACGTTTGTTGGTTGCAGCGGCAGTCGGTGTAACGAGCGACACTTTTGATCGGGCTGCAGCACTACTTGACGCGGGTGTTGATGCGATTGTAATAGATACTGCCCATGGTCATTCTGCTGGCGTGATTCGTAAAATTAGTGAGATCCGTGAACATTTCCCTAAAGCAACACTGATTGCTGGAAATGTTGCAACAGCTGAAGCTACACGTGCACTTTATGATGTTGGCGTTGATGTAGTTAAAGTTGGAATCGGACCAGGGTCAATTTGTACAACAAGAATTGTTGCCGGTGTTGGTGTGCCTCAACTTACAGCCATTTATGATGCAGCAAGTGTAGCTCGTGAATATGGCAAAACGATTATTGCTGATGGTGGCATTAAATATTCTGGTGATGTAGTTAAAGCATTGGCTGCAGGCGGAAGTGCTGTTATGTTGGGTAGTATGCTTGCTGGGACAGATGAAGCTCCTGGTGAGACAGAAATCTATCAGGGCCGTCGATTCAAGACTTATCGTGGAATGGGTAGTCTTGGGGCAATGGACAGCAAACATGGTTCATCCGACCGTTACTTCCAGAGTAGTGTGAATGAAGCAAACAAGTTAGTTCCAGAAGGTATTGAAGGCCGTGTTGCATATAAGGGTTCACTTGCCGATATTGTATACCAAATTGTTGGTGGACTGCGTGCCGGAATGGGATATGTCGGTGCTGGTCATCTACAGGAACTACAAGATGATGCACAATTTATTCAAATTTCAAACGCTGGCTTGCGTGAATCCCATCCTCATGATGTTCAAATTACGAAGGAATCGCCTAATTATAGTAAATAACAAATGTGATATGAGTCGCAAAAATTTCAGTATTAATCTGGGATTTTGATTTATAGGACATGTTAGTGATTATATACAATTGAAAAATATTTGAGGGCTGGATCAAGAGTTAACTTTTGATCCAGCTTTTCTATTTATTTTGAATAAACATGTTCCACAAGTCAAAGACGTCTAATTTTGAATTATGCATATCCAAAGGCAAAGTGTTTGCAATGCTTGTAATTTCACGTTAATTCACCAGTCTCACCAACTATGTCACATTTGGCCCTTTTTTTGGAGCTAGAAACTTGCGAGCTTTAGCTGACGAAGAAGTATATAAAATGTTACAATCCAAGATAGATAGGAAAGGGGACGTTAAGATGGAACAGATGCTGGTAGTTACAACTGAGAATATTCCAGGGAAAAAATATACTGCTTTGGGTGAAGTATTTGGGGTAACAACGCAATCAAAAAATGTTTTTCGTAATATCGGAGCGGGTTTGAAAAATATTGTTGGTGGTGAGATTAAAGACTATACAAAAATGCTCGAGGAATCGCGCCAAGTTTCAGTGGAGCGATTACGTCAAAATGCTGCGGCAATGGGGGCAGATGCAGTGGTAATGATGCGCTTTGACTCAGGCTCAATTGGTCAAGATATGCAGTCAGTTGCTGCCTATGGTACCGCCGTTAAGTACACTGAAGAATAATATAATATACAAATGAGTCATGCCACAATTGATATTTTGGCATGCTTTTTTTGTTGATTATGTATAAGCTTTGTTCGAAGATTCAAAATTAAACAAAAATTTGAAAACCCTCAATGTATGACATAGACCACTGATTTATTAAGTGTGTTTAGGCATTGCGATTGTAAAAATATACAGATTATTTATAAAAAAGACACGAAAAAAAACAGCTAAACAATTCAATTTCAGAAAGTTGAAGTATTTAGCTGCTTCTTTGGTTTATTTATTTGATGTGAACATTTCTATAGAATAATACCGTACCATATGGTGAGATTTGGAGCCCTTTAACTTTATTTTTTAATAAATAAGACATTCCACCTTGATATACCGGTGCAGTAAATGCGTCTGTCTTAATTAACTGCTTTTCGGCCTTAATCAAAGTCGACCAACGTTTTGTAGGATTAGTTGCATATGTTGTTGCTGCTTGGTTCAATAAATTACGGAAGTTACTATTATTGTAATCATCGTCTAAATGATATTGTCCACCATCACTGATGAAGTTAACAGGATCAGCATAGTCAGGCTGCCACGTTCCATAAACGATATCGAAGTCATAATCGGTTGTTGCTGCTAAACGAGACTTCAGTGGAATAGAACGAAGACTTACTGATAATCCTGGCAAGTTTGTCTCAAGTTGGCTTTGAAGATACTCGCCGATTTGTTTGGAGTCTGTTGTATCAGAAGTCAATAATTCAATCGAAATTTTTTGTTTTCCAAGCTCTTTCTTCGCTTCAGCCCATTGTTTCTTAGCCTCCTTAAGATTGTAAGTCGACATATTGCCGGCATCTTTTCGGTAATCAGCCCCAGTTTTTGTATTAAAAGCGAAATCTTTAGGGACGATCCCATTTAATGCTGAACCTGCATGCAAAACATTTTTAACTAAGGAGTTTTTGTTATAAGCCATCGCAATAGCCTTTCTAAAATGAACATTGGCTGTTGTTTTGCGATGAGTATTGAATGACATGTAGCCAATTAATGGAATGGTTTTTGAGTGGAAACCAGCTGTTTTTTGATATTGCTTAATATAATCTGTCGTGAGCATTGCATAATCTAGCTTATTTGTCTTATACAGATTAGCAGCAGTTGAGGCATCCTTAACAACTTGAACATTAACTTTTTTAAGTGTAATTGCTTTTTTGTCCCAATATTTACTATTTTTCACATAATTCCATTTTAAGTTGGTACCATTCCAGCCAGTTACAACAAAAGGACCATTAAAAACAGTTTTAGCAGCACTTGTTCCATACTGGCTCCCATATTTTTTAACAATTTTTTCATCTTGTGGATAGAACGGTGCACCAGTCATAAGTTCTGAGAAATAACTGATGGGTGACTCAAGCGTAACTTGTAATTTATAGGTACTGAGAGCTTTAATTCCCAACTCGTCAGTTGACATCTTGCCTGCTGCAATTGCCTCACCATTTTTAATAGGTGCAAAACGTTGTGAGTTAGGGGAAGCTGCTGATGGATCTACCATCTTTCTCCAGGCAAAGACATAATCTTGTGCAGTTACAGCATCACCATTTGACCATTTTGCATTCTTTCTAAGAGTAAAAGTATAAGTTTTTTTATCTGGACTAACGGAGACACTCGAGGCTCCAGCAAGAACTGGTTTATTTTTTGAATTAAAACGATAAAGGCCTTCAAAAGTATTCTGTAATGCTTCAAGACTAGTAGTATCACTATATTTAGTGGTGCTAAGAGTAGCCATTTCGGCATTTGTTGCAACAGTCAAAGTTTGTTGGTTTGATGTACTGGATGATTGTCTATTACCACAAGCGGTCAATAAAAGTGTAGTAACTAGTAAAGTCCCAAATATTGCTAAAATCCCTTTTTTCATATATAAGCCCCCAAGTAATATGGTTTTTCTGTTAGTAAAATAAAAAGAGTCCCTGATCTTATCATGATCAGAGACTCTAGACAAAGTGACGTGTGGTTAGGCGGCAGAGTTTTCTATAATCATGAATGATGGCAAAATAAACATGCTTGCAGATTTGCAACATGTGCGACACATTCCCATTTTTTTGATATTAAAAAATGTCATAGAAAGACTCCTCCAATGGTTTAATAATTATGCATTAAGAGTACTTGTTTATTAACTGTTTGTCAATAAACAAACTAAACTAGTTGTAGAGTATTGTTAAAAAATAATAGTATTTAATTGTTTTTTGATTCAAAGAAATGTGATAGCATTAATTGAGAAAAACATCACAAAAAGAGAGGTCTAGTACTTGGTACTCACAAATAAAACACCCGAAGACAAAGTGAATTCGTTATTTGACCGTGTTGCCCCTGAATATGATTCAATGAATAATTGGATTAGCATGGGACTGCAAAAAAAATGGCGCAAAGAAACCATGAAGAAACTTGATATAAAAAATGATTCAGAGATCCTAGATGTTTGTTGTGGAACAGGAGCATGGACTGCTGACTTAGCGCGCGGACTTGGTGAGAGTGGTCATGTTACTGGATTGGATTTTAGCAAAGAAATGTTGAAACTTGCTGAAACCAAACTGGTTAATTATGAACAAAAAAGTAAGATAAAATTAGTCCAAGGAAATGCAATGGATTTACCGTTTACTGATAATTCTTTTAATGGGGCAACGATTGGTTTCGGACTTAGAAATGTCCCCGATGCCAGTCAAGTATTAAGTGAAATGCTGAGAGTTGTGAAACCTGGAGGATTTGTGGCTTGCTTGGAGACATCACAGCCACAAAATATGATTGTGAAGAGTGTGTGGAATATTTTCTTCAAACTGGTACCTGTAATTGCTAAGATTCGCGGAAATAATTATGCTGATTATGATTATTTACAAAAGACAACTAAAGAATTTGTCTCCGCAAACAGGTTAAAAGAAATGTTCGAGGAGGTTGGATTGCAGAAAGTCACTTATAAACAATTCAGTCTAGGGGCCGTTGTTCTTCACATAGGATATAAAAAAATGTAAATTTTAAAGTTAATTAGCTTCAAAGTTAATATTATAGTATGTCAGTTAACATGCAAATTTGAAAATTGTCATTTTGATCAGAAAGCTGTTTGGTTAGCACAGCTGGTGTGAAGCAACAACTATTAAGCAAATTGTTTAAAATAAAAAAGATGTAAGTAGACAGACGACATTCATTTTAATGGTTGGAGGTTTATTAAGACTGACACATGATATCCGTAGTCTTTCAAATAACTTTCCGAGAGTTTAGTTTATTTGATTTGAAAAAACTGTTGTGTTCAAAATTGATATCGGTTACATTTATCTTGAGACATTTAACATCGCTTGAAGTACTTTTTTGACTTGAGGAGGAATATTTATGTTAGTAGGTAGTGTTGAGGCAGGAGGAACCAAATTTGTTTGTGCAGTAGGGGATGAGAATTATCGCGTTAAAAATAGCATTAATTTTTTAACTACAACTCCTAAAGAAACGCTTGATAAAGTAATTAAATATTTTGAAAAATTTGAAATTAAAGCTCTAAGTATTGCTTCTTTTGGTCCCATTGAAATCAAAAAAAATTCCTCTAAGTATGGATATGTTACAAGTACACCTAAACCATATTGGGCCAATACTGATTTTGTTGGATATATTCAACAAAAAATTAAGGTACCTATTTTTTGGACGACTGATGTTAATGGATCGGCCTATGGTGAATATGTAATGGCAACATTAGCAAATGAAAAAATTAATTCGCTTGTGTACTATACTCTAGGAACTGGTGTAGGCGGAGGGGCTATAATAAATGGGAACTTCGTTGGAAATGCGGGACATCCTGAGATGGGACACGTTTTTGTAAAACGTCATCCAAAAGATCTTGATTTTAAAGGTATATGTCCTTTTCATAAAGACTGTTTAGAGGGCCTAGTCTCAGGACCAACTTTTGAAGCTAGGGTTCATAAAAAAGGTGAATATGTTTCTCTGGATGATCCTGTATGGGATATAATGGCCTATTATGTTGCTCAGGCTGCAATGCAAGTTTCTCTGATATTAAGACCTGATAGAATTGTTTTTGGAGGGAGCGTTGCAAATAAAGTTTTACTTCAGAAAGTTAGATTAGAGCTAAAGGCTTTACTAAATGATTATTTACCTCTTTCAAATTTAGAAAACTATATTACTTTGCCAGCTATCAAAAATAATGGTTCAGCTACTTTAGGCAATTTTGCCCTAGCTATTAAATTATTGAATTCTTGACACCGATTGTTTTACAAAAAAGGATGAGGCTGTGACATAAGTCTCCATAATAAAGGCCGGTTTGGAAAAATCTTTGGTTTT
>NZ_JQAR01000046.1 GCF_001437155.1 Liquorilactobacillus mali | reverse complement strand
CGAAAACCAGGGAAAAACTTTGTTCATACCGCTTCAGCCTTCCTAAAAACTAAGCCAAGCTAGTCTAGTTGTCAAATATATTTGTGTTCCCTTTTGGATAATTTAGTTAAGAAATATAAGGACTTAGTAAATGAAGTTATGTAATCTATAATTAGAAATGTATAGAAGAACAGGACAGCAGATTAGATTATATGTTGTTTAAGAAATTAGTAATGATTTAGATTAATTAAAAGATAAAAGATGTAGGATATCAATTAACTTCCAGTTTAACTTTCTGGGAGTTTTTTTTAAATTGAAATGCGTAATTTTTGATTTTTCTTTGATTTTTAATTATATTAGTTTTGATAAATAGTTGACCTTGTTTTGGAAGTACATGCTTAATTTAGATTGTTGTAGAGGCTTTCATACAAAATACAGCCGAAACTGCCCTCTCTCCACGTAATTACGATAGGACAGTTTCGGCTGTATTTTTATAGTATTGAAAAAATAAATAAAATAAGCATGTACTAGAGAAAAAGGGTTGTGGATATAAAGTTGAGTTAGGGAGTTAGTTTGAAGAATGTTAAGAGATTAGAGATAAAGGGGTGTTTAGCTTGAGAGTAGGATTAACTGAAAAGAGATATCTGGTTTTAAATGTTTTAGATAAGTTGGGGATTGCGACTGTTGATCAGATCATGAGGTTAACGTCTTTTAATAAATCGACAATCTATTATGCATTAAAAGAATTTGAGAAAAAAGATTTAATAAAGAAATTCAAGAGTATGCAGCAAGCTGTTTATTTGATAACCAAGCTTGGAAGTGAAGTTATCGGTGATTTAAATTTTGGTTTCTCAAAGGATGAGAGGAACCCTAACTTTGCAATTTTTCGGCATAGTATGTTAATTAATGAAAGCGTTATTTTTTATAAAGATCAATTTGCAGAACGTGCGAAATTTGAAATGGAACGAGAATTAATTGCTCAGATTATTAGTCAAGGATCACAAAGAAGAGAGCAGATAGTAAATTTGCCTGATTTTGTGATTGAAACTGAGGATACAAGACAAGCTGTAGAGGTTGAACTTACGCGTAAAAGGGCAGCAAAAATAACTAAAAAATTGGTTAATTATAAGAAATTTATTATTGAAGGCCAGTATACGCATTTAATTTATTTATACCAGTCGTTGGCAATTCGGCGTTTAGTTGCAAAGTGTGCAGCAGATGTTGGAATTGAAGTTACTTTTGGCAATCTAGATGAAATGTTGAGGGGGAATGTGTATGTTTGATTTTCAAAAGCAAGATAATTCTAAAAAAGAGCGTACCACCTCAGATGAAGAAATTGGATCCTTTATTGCTTGGATGTTTTATGGTCTATTTTTGTTAGCGGCCATAGGTATTTTTTTACCAGCACTAGTAATAGCGTTAGTTGTTGGAAGTTTGGCAGCTAGTTCTCACAAATTAAAGTGGCTATCATTCGTGAGCGGGATTAGTTTAATATTGCTAATAATGTTGCTGTTAAGGTTTAAGATAGGGGCGTTATTTCAGTTTTTAGGCTTATATCAAAAAATATTACCAGGCAAATTAATGCACTTCTTTGAAAACGCTTTTAACAATGGCAAGACATTTTCTATTGACTGGTATAACTGGATATTAATGATATTTTTAGGTTTGGTTATGGCGTTGTTAGTGGGAATAATAATAAAAAAACTAGTTACTAATTATTTTGTGAATGTTAAAGAAGAGCAAAGTTCTCGATTTTTAAATTCAGGCAGATATCGAAACATTTTTAAAAAGCGATTAAGTATAACTAATAAGCAGCAAGAAAAATGGAGAAAAGATACTCAAAATACAAATCTTTATTTGGGTATTGATATAAAAGGGAACGCGATAGAATTGCCAATAAAACAGTTATTTACGCATGAATTAATTCAAGGTACGACAGGATCAGGAAAAACAGTCGCTATGTTGGCACAAGCAGAAGCATGTATGAAAGCAGGGCTGCCTGTAATTTATGTGGAGGCTAAAGGGGATCCACAAATTGAACATGATTTGGGAAAGTTGGCCACAAAATATGGACGCAAATTTAAAATATTTTCAGACAATACAGAAACAACATACAACCCGATAAAAAATGGGTCGTCATCAGGAGTTGAAGAAAGGTTAATGAGCGTTTTTGATTGGAGTGAGCTATTTTATAAAAACGTTAGTGATAACATGTTGCTAAAAGTAATTAAATTCATGGACACTTATGGCATAAAACGCGATTTACCAACTTTATTGGAGTATTTAGACTTTGATAATATTTGGGAAACCTTAAAATCAGATAGTATAAAACGGGAAGTAAACGTCAAAAGAAAAGTTAAAACAAAAGACGGAAAAACAGGGGACACGGGGCTTGTAGGAATCGGGAAAACAGAAGAAAAAGCAAAATATATTGAAAAAAAGGTAGTAGTTTATGATTTGAGTGAAAAGGCTAAGAAATATACCAAGTTGTTTTTTGGAAAAGAAAATTTTGATGATGAGGATTTTAAGGAGTTTAAAGAAAATGAAGCAAATGTCATGAAAAACATTTATGGGTTAAAGGTCCAAATTGAGTTGCTAGTTATATCTGATTTGGGATATAAGTTAAGTGAAACAGAAAATAGTGTAGATATGACACGTTTTTTGGAAACAGATGATATTGTTTTATTCAGCTTTAACAGTAATAATTATGGTTCATTGATACCAAAATTAGGACGATTTGTGGTTAGTGACGTTGCAACTGCAGTTACACAGAAATTTAATAGGAGTGAGTTTAAAGGTGCAGTAGGTTTTTTTGATGAATGGGGAAGTTATGCCAATGAGAAGATTATCGATGTGCTTGCAAAAGCGCGAAGTGCAAAGTTTGGAGCGGTTTTAGGAGTTCAATCTATGGAGGACTTGAATACTAATGGAGAGGGCTTAGACAAGCGAATAAGAGATAATGTAAATACGTTTATGCTAGGACGCTCAAACGATCCAGAAAGTGCTGATTACGTAGCAAATCTAGTCGGAACTTATGAAGATTTGGATAAAACAATCATGACAGAGGATAAAGGCAGTGTTTTTGCTCGAATAGATACAAAATCGGCACGTGGAACAATTAGAAGTGTAAATAAATTTGTAGTGAAACCTGATAATATAAAACGATTAGAAGACCATTCATTTTATTTAATTACTAAAGGTGCAAAAAACGAGGAAGAGTATGCGCGTAAGGTGTATACGCGCAACACAATGCAAGGGTTATAAATTAGACAACTTAGTTTTTCACAATATAAATAAAATAATAAGATAATCAAACTTTATCTTAGAGTAATGATGGTGACCTTGTTCCGTTTTTGGAAGAGGTCGCTGTTTTAGTTTATGGTAATAATTGGCAATATATTTTGAAGTAATAATTAATTGTTTTGAATTATTAAAATGACCGTACTTCATACTCTAATTTTAGGTATTGCCAGTATTTAGTTGAATAGCTGACTTTTCCATTTATTTAAGCAACTTGTGAATTGAATTTTATGTTTTTGTTTAAAATGATAGTTTCAGAATACGATTGTCAAAAAAAGAGTAAGATAATTTTTTTGTAATTTATGCGAACGTATGTTTGATTATATAAAAATCCGGGTTTAAGATAATGTCAATCTTACAAGAAAGGAAGTTTTAAAGATGGATCAAATGGTATTAGAAACACAACAATGGTTAAACAAAACTTATGGAGGAGTCAGTGGCTTTGGTAGTGTAACAGAAGATGGACTTACTGGCTGGGGAACAGTTTATGGGTTAACAAGGGCGTTACAACATGAACTTGGAATCACAGGCTTGGTCAATAATTTTGGACCAACAAGTAAACAAAAATTCAATAATATCGCTAAAACAATTGTAGTTGGTTATACAGGCAATATTGCGTATATTATTCAAGGAGGATTTTGGTGTAAGGGAATCACACCAGGAGAATTTGATGGTAAGTTCTCAGCTGATACGGCTTCTGCAGTGACTACAATGAAAACAAAGGCAGGACTTGCAGATACAAGTAGCTCAGTAGATGGTAATTTTATGGCAGCTTTGTTAAATATGAGTTCTTTTGACTTATTAACGGGCGGCGATTCCAAAGTTCGCGAAATGCAACAACAATTGAATCATGATTATTTAGCGTATACAGGAATCTTGCCATGTGATGGAATTTACCAGCGAGATACTAATTCAGCTTTGATTTATGCGTTGCAGGCAGAAGAAAAGATAAGTACAAGTGTTGCGACAGGTGCTTATGGTGCAACCACTAAAAAAGATACGCCAACTGTCAAAGAAGGAACAACAAATAATTTTGTTAGAATCTTGCAATGGGGATTGTATGTAAATAATAAAGCATATACGGGAGCATTTGATGGAGTCTATGATTCTGCAGTTGTTGCAGCGGTCAAGGAATTTGAAGAAACAATGGCATTAGATTCTACAGATGGAACCAGTGCAGGTGTAGATATCTTTATGAGTTTATTGACTTCAGCGGGTAATCCAGATCGTTCCGCAATCGCTTGTGATACCTCATATCAATTAAACGCAACAAGAGTTGCGACTTTAAAAAATGCAGGTTACAGCATTGTTGGTCGTTATTTAACAGGAACTGTAGGTTCCGGTACGAGTGAGCGAGCAAAAAATTTAACAACAGATGAAATTACTGCCATTACAACCGGGGGATTAAAGATTTTTCCAATCTATCAAGATGGGGCTTCAGATAAAGAAGCGTACTTTACGGCAGCCCAAGGTAAAACTGATGGGACAAAAGCAGTATATGCCGCACAAGATTTAGGATTTAAAGAAGGAGTAGTCATCTACTTTGCAGTTGATGCGGATATTCAAGCTGGAGATATTGCAGGATCAGCAAAGGTTTATTTTGAAGCTCTGTACGATATTGTAACTTCGTATGGCTATGAGGTTGGGATTTATGGAACTAGAAATGTTTCCGCAACTATTATTTCAGCAGGATTGGCAACCAAGGCTTTTATTTCAGATATGTCGACAGGATATTCCGGAAATCTTGGATACTCAATACCAGATGAATGGGCATTTGATCAATTCTCAGAGATCTCCATCGGAGATTTTGCGATTGATAAGGACGCGACAACAAGTGCGAGAGAAACTGCAACAGGTAGTTTTGGTGTTGGAGGAGAAAGCGGTTATGGAAATGCAGAAGATTTAGCAAAGATTAATACAATTATAGACGCTTTAAGTCAGAAGAAAAATTTTTCATATTTGAGTGGTTTAAAGATTGAGAAAACAAGTAAAGAATACGAAATTCCGGGTTTTGCTGTTGACTTTTACGTACAGGTTAAATTTGAAGCATCAGTTTCAGAGCCAGGTGATAATGTTGGTGTAGTTTATAATGTGTCAAATGGTAAGTTTGAGTCAGACTTTACGGATACCATAGCCGGAGTTGTGGCATTAAGTGATGAGATAAATAAAGAGGATATCAATTCAGCACTGACTGAATTGTCCTCTTTAATCAATAACGGTCAAATTTGGGTAGAGCCGGTTACTAAGGGCAGCGATGCAGGAATAGCTTTGCATATTAAATCAACTTTTGACCATACACTCGACAGTGGCGAAACTATTGAACTAGAATATGAAATAATTATTGATGAGATATTCCATAAGATTGAAGTTGTTCCGACAGGTGTTCCAAACACTACAGCAAATGATTATAATAGTTTATTTCCAAATGGGATTAAAGAATTTGTAGGATTCTCAATAGTAGCTGGTTTAGCAACTGGAGGAATTTATTATGTTGTTACGGCTGTTGGAGCAACAGCTGCTGTGGTTACTACAAGTATTTTAGCATTGATAGCATTACTAAAGAATAATGATACTGGTGTTTAGAATCTTAAAATTATTTTCAAAAGTGTACAACAAATCATAGCTATGTTTAGAAATTGAAAGGCATATAATGTGTTAAAAGTCTTTTTTTCTATAACTGGTAATAATTTAGAATCAAATTCTGAAATCAATTTGGAAAGTGATGTATTATTTTTTAAACTTTTGCTTTTAAGAGAGAAATTGGCTATGCTTTTTTTCAAATAAAGATAGTATATTGGGAGTAGAAGAGCAGCAGCTATAAAACAAAGAAGTAAGGTATATACAAAATACTGGGAAGTTTTAAAATTGAAATAGGCGAGTAAAACCAACGTTGGAATCATATTTAGTATAACTATTAAAGGTAACAATTTGGCTGGGTTATAAGTGACGATTGAAAGTAATTGGCTGATATCTTCATCATTATTAGAGTTATCTTTTTTGAACTTGACAGTTAGCTGATTAAACTTCAACATCATTTCTTTTAATTCTTTTTGTAGATGGGTCATTTTAAATAAAAGGATAAAGAAAAAAATGGCACACATGCCCGAAATGGCTAATAATAAAATAGTAAGTTGATTTGTATCCAATTAAAATACCTCCAATGCTGTGTTTGTTAAGTATATCAAAAATAATATATTTTTGTAACATTTTTTAATGTGACACAAAGTAAAGTGATTAAATGCTTTGCCCGTAAAAGTAAGTTTTTAAGGGTTCTGTATAATTGCTAGCAAATGCATGGAACTGATAATTACTTTAGCGTTTAAATAGTAAGTTCCGAATCTTTAAATATATATTATTATCTTGGAACTCAATTCTGAATTGGGTTCTTTTTTTATTTACCACAATTACAGGATAAGTTTAACAGGAATAAATTAATCCTTGAGTATATGCTCCTATGTCAATAAATGGCACATTTTTTTCTAAACACTCGTTCTAATTCTGTCGGAATTAAACCAACTGATGTAATTTGAG
>NZ_JQAR01000045.1 GCF_001437155.1 Liquorilactobacillus mali | reverse complement strand
ATTAAAATCGAAACCTTTTGTGAACTAGGGCTGTCCAATATCCAAATGGGCGTTCGGATTAATTTTAAAATCTACCATAAGTCTACCGATTTTTTAATATTATTTTATTCATCAATTTCCGGCGCCGACCCAAGCTCTGCCTGAATCATCCAGATTTTCTTCTCAATTGCGGTTTTGAGACCAATGAAAATATCTTGGGTACTGAAGTCTTTTTCAACATCGGATACTTCAATGCCGTGTTGGTAAAGGTCTTCCAAGTAACGATAGCCATCAACTAGGTGTGCGAGGCGTTCTGGGGTTGTTTTGTCCCATTCACCAGGCCAGTCTTGAATCTTAGTGTTTTCGACCATTTCTTTTAAGGTCGAGTAAGGACTGCCATCAAGCGCAATCAGCCGTTCAGAAATGACATCGAGTTGGCTGTCAATTTCTTCCATGAACTCATCCATCAAAGGGTGCAACTTCAAAAAGTTGGGTCCACGCATGTACCAATGCGTCTGATGGATAATCATTGACATCTGGCTCAAATCGGCAACGAATTGATTTAATACTGCTTTGGTTTTCGTATATTTCATTAGATTGATCTCCTTTCGATATGGTTATTATAACTTAGTGGTAGCTTAATCTGAAACGTTATACACTGGCAAATTAAGTTATTTATAGCCCGTAGAATTAAGTCGTTTTGAAAAGATGGAGACGTTATATGGTAGATTGTAAAATTAAATAAATCTACAATTGAATTTTATTTACCTTATGAAGATGTTCAAAACGCGTTAAAGGAAAGTGCGCAAAACCCCTTTATACGTACAAAGGATGAATGGGTAGTGGGTAACAATGAGTGTAAATTAAATAAGGCACAAAAAAGGATGCTTAAGGATAAAGAAATATATAATCATTTCAATCTAGAAAATATTTCCAGTTCCATCAAAACGGAGCTAAACAAGATAGTGCATGACATCGATGACTAATACTTTAACACCAAACAGAAAGGGGCTATGAATATATAGGGTCTATACTAGATAATGGACCCTATTTATTGAAATGGGAGAGTAATTTTTTCAAAGAAAAGGGGGTAAAAACTATGATTAAAAAAGGCATTACAAGAGTAATAATAAAAGTAATGAATTCTTGGAGTTCAATTTTTTCAACGTTACCAGGGTAACTTTTGGGAATCGGAATTAAAAAGTCGAGGAAGATTGGTAAATATACAATGCTATTAACTATTACAACACTACTTATTCCGATTACGTAATGAACCATAGAAAAAGTTAGGACTTGATTGTGTCTGAAGTATTTTTTTTGAGCCTGCTGTACAGTTTTTTTCCTAGTTACAATGTCATGCCTTGCAGCGTTGAATAGGAGTGAAAAGCCTATTAATGCAACAATTATTAATATAAAGCCGAATGAATTGGTAACTCCAACTTCTGAAGTGAAATTTAGAAAAAAAGGGCCCAAATATTTGGAGATGAACCAACTAGATAAAATTGAAATAATAATTGTAAGAATGTTTTTAAAATAGCCATTTTCAATGATAGTATCATTTATATGGTCACATAAATATAAAAAATCAATTGTTATGAGAAAAAAAACAACTAATATTACGATTAACCATGAGTACAAGGCTGATTTAGCACCTCTTTCTATTTTTTAGATAAAAGTAAAAAACTAAAATAAGTAAAATGATAAACTAATATATATAGTTTATCATTTTGCTTATTACTTTCTATGCGTTTTGTTCAATTAACTTGCGAAAAGCTTTAGCGGCGTCTTTTGCTTCACTGTCAGTATAAGAAGGATATTTTTGTAATTTAAACTTTTTAAAAGCCAATAAAGCGGTTTTATAAGCTGCACCCCATGAACCTGTACCACCTTTTAAAAGAGTATATGTGTCGTTCTGTAGTGAATCAAGGTCATCATCAAAACGATTACTTAGGTAAGAATTAAAGCGAACGGAGCTTTCATTACCGGTGTAATAAGTTTTAATAATTTTGGATATAGTTTGGTTGTTTTGCGAATGGATTGTACTGTAAACGTTAAGTGCATCCAAATCGTCAACCAAATCTTCCCTTCCAAATTGCCCTTTATTACCTACATATGCAGTAATTGATTCATAAAAAGAGCCGTATTTTTTCTGGTTAAGATGAGCATCTTCTATACTTGTTAAAAGATCTCCACACCAGCCCCCAAGGTCCTGAATTCCTGAGGCTGACTGTGGTTCTCCCCAAAATAAAAGTGCGTTTAAAGAAGCCATCATGTGTGGTAAGCCAATTTTTATGCCAGTAGTACTATCATAAAGAGTTTCGAAGTCACTTTCTTTTGAAACATGTAATGCTGAGTTTGCGAATGCTAACCAGCTAGTATTTAATCCACCGGCCAAGGGTGCCCAACTTGGTGAAGAATAGGAAAATTGTCTATAAAATTGGGTAACAAGTTGTTCAGCAGGTGTTGAAGAGCTTTCACCGCTGATATAACTATATGCCTGGTCTTCTACTTGTTGCAGTTGGGTAAAGAAAGCAGCGTTAGGATTTATATTAACTTTGGTAACTTTAGAAACTCCGTTATCTTTACCAGAGACAGCAACTTGATCCATATCAATCCCTGTTGAAGCTCCAGTAAATTCATTGAATTGATCAAAGCTCCAATTTTCAGGCATTTTGAACCCTAAATTTCCGCTCCATCCAGAAGACATATCAGCAACAAAACTATACTTAACTAAGTGGTTTACATGCAAGCACGCATTGCGTGTTCCATAAATACCTGCTTTATATTCAGTTGATCCTATAATACCAGTAATACCCTCGAAATAGGGGACAACCGTACTACTCATGTTTCCATCTTGAATATCAACATCAACGGCAAAATAGATAACTGTCCCACTTGGTAGGCCAAGCTGACGTGCAGTATTAACGGCAATAGAAGCGTCTGCGAAACCTTGCTTGCTATTAAAATAACTTTCTTCATAACCTCCATCTTCGTAAATCGGAAAAATCTTAAGGTTAGCATCTAATAGCAGTTTAACTTCAGTGTTAGTCAAATTTTTATCTCGTTTATCAGCACCAGTCCCGACGCTTCCTGTCAAATAACGGCCGATAATGTTATAGCCAGCTGCTTTCAGTGATTTAGCCGTAGCAGCTGATGTGATTTGAGTAGCCATGTCGACACCATCTGAAGATCGGTTAGTGTTACCATTACTAGTTAATAAGCCTTTGATCACAGTTAGGTCAGCAGTTGAAGTATAAGGAGGCAACTTCATGAATTTTCTAAAGGAAACTATACCGTCGGCAACATTTTGTGTAAATTGGCCATTGAAGGCGCCTGAATAGAAACCATTAACGTAAAGACCATATTGAATAATTTTAACGATTGCCCCAGTTGCGCCAGAATTAACAGTTGGTGTTTTATTGATCGTACCAGGACCATAATAACCATTAGCAGTTCCAGTATCCATACCTTCCACTGACTGCAAAGCATAAATCAAAGCAGTGTTCGTATCCCTTTGATAAATTCCATCACATGGTAAAATACCAGTGTAAGCTTGATAATCATGATTAAGCTGTTGTTGCATTGAACGGATTTTAGCGTCCCCACCAGGAACTAAAACAAACGCGCTCATTGTCAACAAGGCTTTCATAATATCCGAGTTTACATTGGCGCTGGTGTCTTTGATACCGGCGTCTTTTTTTAATTCAACGACAGCAGCAGCCGTGTTAGTAGTAAATTCTCCGGTAAAGTCTTCAGGGTTGATACCCTTACACCAAAAGCCACCTTGGATTATTTTAACAACATTGTGCTTAAAGCCAGTTTTAACTTTATTAGCAAATTGAGTATCCCATTTAGCGGCAGTTGAAGGGCCAAAATTATCAACTAGATCTGTGATACCTAATTCGTGTTGCAGGGCTCTAGTTAACCCATAAACTGTGTTCCAACCAGTATTACCGTCCTCGGGTACTTTACCAAAGCCAGAAACTTTACCGTAAGTTTTGTTGAGCCAGACTTGTGTTTCTTTTACCATTTCATCCATACATAAATCGTCCTTTCTGTGTTGTTTAGCAACCATAAGCGCCTACAACGAACAAGCTATCAAATGAGTAAGCAGTTTCTGATTCAACCTCCTTAAAAATTATTTGCTCAATATTCGAACACACGTTCGAGTAGACGGCTTAATTTTAGCACAGAAAAACAAGAAAACAAATTTTTGTCGGATTATTTTCGAACAAAAAAGATCTTCCAGGAAAATGGGAAGATCAAGTAAGCTATATATTTTTAAGGGCCCATTTTTACCAAATAGCCCCTTGAAAACATTGTTAAAATAACCCCCAATATCTATAATGTAGATATTGGGGGTTATTCTTTGTTTTTATCAATAAATAACATCTGCTTTTTAGAAAAATTGTTGGACCTTTGTACTAATTGAACTAATTTCTTGCCGAGATAAAGTGGACACAACTTCGCCATCTGATCGTTTTGTTGGATCGACAGCACGGATATGTTGCAATAACGCTGTCCCGTGAATTTTCCCGTTATCTATCCTGATAAATAACGGCGATTTAGCATACTTTTCTTGGGTACGATATTTGTCAGAGGTACTGATTGGCACAACTAGCACCGTATTAAAATAGCGATTATAGTGATCGTTGCTTACAACTAAACACGGTCGCTTTTTCTTAGTTTCAGTGCCTTTAGCCGGATCTAAATTAATCCATAAAATAGCGCCTTGTTTTAATTTCATTAATCAAAGTCTTCGCTTTCCACATCTTTACCCCAATCAACTTCTGTTGTACTGAGATTTCCAAACTTTTTTTCTTGTTCATCAACAAGTTGCCATAGATCCGGTTTACTACGAACAATCATTACTTTACCATTTGGTTCAATCTGCCATTCAATTGTATCAGTAGACCGAACCTTTAACAGTTCACGTACTGTTTTAGGAATTGTAATCTGATTTTTACTTGTGATCTTTGAGCTAACCTTAGTTACATTACCTGCACTCACAATATCATCTCCTTACTTTTTCCTTACAAAAAATAATAACATAACTGCTTTAATATCTCAAGAAAAGGAGAAAAGACTATGCAACAAGTTGTCCTACCCATCAAAGATTCAAATGTTCTCAAAGAAGTTCAAGATACGTTACTCAATAATTTTAAAGCTGGCCGTCGTAACTATACAATTTTTCAAGTTGGTAAAGCTACGCTACTAAGAGTCAGTGACGTTATGTGCTTAAAACAGACCAATATTTTTAATCCGAACGGTTCCATTAAACAAAATGCGTTTATTCATGATAAAAAAACTGGTAAACCTAATACCTTGTATCTTAAACCGGTTCAAACAGACCTTTTGTTGTATCGTCAATGGCTGCTTGATAATCAGTTACAATCTGAATGGCTCTTTCCTTCCATTCAACACCCCGAACGACATATCACAGAAAAACAGTTCTACAAAATCATGAGCAAAGTTGGCGATCTTTTAAGTATTAATTACCTTGGTACCCATACGATGCGCAAGACTGGAGCTTATCGAGTTTATACGCAATCTAATTATAATATTGGTTTGGTTATGTACTTATTAAATCATTCAAGTGAAGCGATGACTTTAGCTTATTTAGGCTTGGACCAAGCAAGTACCGAAACTATGTTAGACCAAATTAATTTTGGTTAGAATTGGTTATTTTTTAGTTGTTGCCGAAGGCAACTTCTGAGACAGATTTTAAGCACAAAACCTCTACTAAATTTTGGTGGAGTGTAAGTGCGCATTAAACTCATTTCATTCCGTTTAATGACGCTAAAAAATAGCTAACTTGATCATTGAAATAAAGGTTGTTTTTTAGTTCAATGCGCACTTACACACAACAACTAAAGTTGATTGTGCTTATACTAAAAAAAGTTGTATTAGATTTCGCTGCGCTCAAACAAATCTTTTTAATTGCTTTACACCGTTTTTCTTTCTAAACTTAATTACCATCTTTGAATAACTAACTATAAAAAGATGCCTTTAATTTAAACCTGAAATAATTAGCTAATGTTAGGAGTGACTCAGATGGACGAAAAAAAAGTATTAAAGCCAATTGATGAAATGCTTGCTGATCCTTGGCAAGTTGATATTCAAGAATTGTTTGAAGCTTTTGTTCATGAACCTGATGAGATCAAACAGAATTTGTATAATTCCTTGTACACTTACATTTTGCAAAAAAGACAAGAAGATATTATTAATCGACCAGGATTTGTAATTTAGCCCTCTAAAAGCTCACTGAGGGCTTTTTATTTTGTTTTGGCATAAATTATATGTAAATATGCTTAAAACTGCTGAGAATTGAAAATAAAGGCCTTAAAAGGGACATAGCAGTTAAATTCTTATTATGTTTTAGAAAAGCTAACTGTTTGCTGTCAATGGTAGCGGACGAGCAAAGCGTGGGAGCATAAGGAATTGACAGCTCTAAACCAGTCTTAACACTGAATTGGCGAAAGCCAAAGTTTCTATAAAACTTTGCTTTCCTGCCTAACGGCGAGTGAAAAAACGGTCAAGCTGGTTCAGCTTGACGGGGTGCGGGGCGTCAGCGCCCGTATAAATGTGGCTTGCCACACCTTTTTAGGCAACGAACGAAGTGAGGCGCAAAGAGCGTAGCGAATGGAGTTTAATGTGAGCCGGTTTTTGGCTCACTCCTTTGTGTTTTTGATTTTAGGTCTTGATCTCGTACAGTGGTGCCTCTTATATACCTCTTTTATAAACCTCTTTTAAACCTCTTTTAGACCCCTCTTGAACCTTACTCTCCCAAGGCTTATAGAAGTTTATCAAGTAGGTTTTGTCTGTTTATCAAGTAGGTTTTGTCTGTTTATCAAGTAG
>NZ_JQAR01000044.1 GCF_001437155.1 Liquorilactobacillus mali | reverse complement strand
CGACAGAATTAGAACGAGTGTTTAGAAAAAGATGTGCCATTTATTGACATAGGAGCATCTTTCATATGTTCAATGTTCACTTTTGTGTACTCAATTTTCTACTTGGACGTCCTGTGCTATTAGCACAACTCCAGTTAAAATGAAATACACTACTGATTTAAACATATGTTTTTAAACAATTGTATTCTCTGTATAGTGGATCAAGTAGAGAAGTTAAAGCGGTGGCTATTTCTAATCAGAGGTAGTACTTACGGTGTTAAACCTAGCCCATAAACCCTAACTAAGAAAGTAGACCAAGTGTACGTGTATGAAGATAATGATGCAACTATACCAGCTTAAAAAGTAATACTTCTGAGAGTGAGATTGAAATATAGATAAAAATAGATAAATTAATTACAGCACATGATTATTTGAAAAATAAGATAAAAAACTATTATGGACATATGCGCAATAGCAAACAAAAGTTAGTCAATAAAAGCCAAAAATAATTTTTGCTTAACAAACTAAAGCTCCACACTTTCTATATTTTGACTCTTACTGTTGTGACATAAAGTTTAAAATTGGAGTTTCAAATAAAATTTCTTGCCTTTTGTATCTACGCAGTATACACTTTAGCTAAGATAATATTGACGGGAGGGAAAATTATGTCACTTATTAAAGAACAAACACGTTTAGCAAAGTGGGGTAATTCTAGAGCTGCTAGAATTCCTAGTCGGATTATTAAACAGCTGAAATTAGCTGATAATCAGGATCTGACCATAACAATCGAAAATGAGTCAATAGTTTTGACACCGGTAAAAAAGGAACCAACAAATATTCATGAACTATTTAAAGACTGGCAAGATGATGGAAAACGAGATCATGAGCTTGATTGGGGAAAGTCAGAGGGTAATGAATTTCCATGGTAAGTCAAGGTGAGATCTTTTATGTTAATTTTAATCCAAGTCGTGGACATGAACAGATGAATAGACGACCAGCGATTGCTTTGAGTAATGATTTAGTTTGTCAAACCAGTAATATGACGATTGTAGCACCTATTAGCAGTACCGAACGCGACTTCCCGATGTATCATCGTTTAACCAGTAGTCAAACAGTATATGGTAAGGTTTTATTAGACCAAACAATCACTTTAAATTTGCAAGCAAGGCATGTCACAGACGAAGATATTGTTGATCGCGTATCACGTGAAGAACTCGAAAAAATAATTTCTTTATACAAATTGTTATTCAGTATTGATGATGAGTGAGGAAAACTATTTATTACCAATAAAAAAAATAATCCCTAATACCCCTAATATCTATAATAAAGATATTAGGGGTTATTCTTTCAATGTTTTCGAGAAGACATTGGAGATTACAGCCCATAAAAAAATTAAAAGATCTGAATCTGATATTTCTTAGCGGTTTAAAGCCAATTCTGGCTATACTAGTAATTGATTGCTAGTCCCTTTTTAATTAATCAGTAGCACATTGGGTGGTGAATGGTTTTGCTAATCATTATAGTAAATCTTAGAAAAATGATTGTGAGTTGAATGTCGATGAAGCTGAATTTAATTTTAAAACGAAAACGTCAAGAGTTACATCTTACTCAGGAACAACTTGCTGAAAAATTATTTGTGTCTCTTAAAACTGTTTCTAATTGGGAAACCGGCAAAACCTTCCCTGATATTGAAAGTTTAATAAAATTGGCCCAACTCTATCACCTTTCTTTAGACAAATTATTGGTGGAAGGATCTGATATTGTGAAAGATATTGAGAAAAAAACTAGACTAACTAGTTTAAAAAAGTATATGTGGGGGCCTAACATTCTTAACCTTATTTTGATTATCATGGTCTCACAACAACAATTTCTAGGCCGACTTTCTTTATTAAGCACGGTTTTACTGCTAATCAGTATTGCGTTAAATGGGATAACCTTAATTTACTTTTCCAAAGAAATTCGATATGAAGAAAATCAGCAAGAAATTCATAAGTCTTTCAACAAACTAACTATTCGACTTCTGATTTTCACTATTATTTTTATTGGCGCAATTATTATAGGCTATTTTATCCGTTAGGATGAACATACTCTTTGCTAAAATAAAAGGCATGAATTCATTGTTTAAAAAAGACTATCAAATTAGTAATATTCTTATGCTTATTTAATAGCATTGCCCAAATAAAAAGGGCGATCTTAATGATCGTCTTTTTTATTATTAATTTTTATTTCTATATATCAAAGAATATTAGTTCAAGTCTATCTTGATACTCTGCTATGAGTTAAACTATTGCATCAAGAATATGACGCCCATGGGTTCCTTGATCTCCCTTCATAAGGCTAACTTGCTTAAATTCAGAAGTGTTTGTCACAATAATGAAGGTTGAAAGATCATACCCTTCGGCCTTAATTTTATCAATATCAAACTCAATTAATAATTGACCAGACTTAATATTTTCTCCTTGTTTTACATGTGCAGTAAAATATTTACCATTTAGTTTAACCGTGTCAATACCAATATGGATCATTACTTCTGCACCAGTATTTGAAGTAATACCGATAGCATGTTTCGTACTAAATAACATACTTACATTACCATCAAAAGGAGCAAAAACCTTACCTTCAGTTGGATGAATAACACAGCCTTCACCCATAGACCCTGAAGCAAATGCTTGATCATTACCAGTCGCTAAGTCGGCCACTGAACCAGATATTGGCTGCTGAATAGTTGTAGAGATAAGTTGCTTAGTTGTATTTTCGCTTACAACGGCTACAGGAGCATTCTGTTCATCAATACCAATAATAAGAGTTGACACCAAAGCAACAGCAAAACAAATAAACAAACCAATTACATACGAAATGAAAGTAGATCCTACAAAGGCAGGAAGAGTAGTCAAACCACCAAAGACAAACGCAAATGCCTTTACATGCATACCACCGATGAAAGCACCACCAACTGCTCCACCAATTACAGCGCTAATTAGTGGGCGTTTGTATTTAACACCTACACCATAAATAGAAGGTTCAGTAATTCCAGCAAAAAATATTGATAATAAAGCAGATATCGAATATGTCTTCATTTTCTTATCTTTAGTCTTAAAAAATGTTCCAAGAGTGGCACCCGCCATACCAAAGTTAGCAGCAGCAGTCAACGGAACAATATAGTCATATCCTAAACGACTAATGTTTTGAATCATTACTGGGTTGACAGCCCATTGCAAGCCAAAGATAACAAAAATATTCCAGGCTCCGCCAACTAAAGCACCTGCAATCCAACCATTGGAATTCATTAACCAATTGATCGCGCCAGAAAGTCCTTCTCCAATATAAACACCAAACGGACCAAAAATACCAGCAGTTACTGGAACCATAACAAGAAGAGAAATCATGGGTACAAAAACAAGCTGAAGGTTCTCTGTAATGTACTTCTTCAAAAATCTTTCTAAATATGAAAGGCACCAAACGGAAAGAATTGCAGGAATAACAGTTGAAGTATAGGTCATCATAACAATTGGAATACCAAAAAAGTGAGTAATGACACCATTTCCTTGCGACCCCATTAAGTTCATAAATTCTGGCATTATGAGTGCGCCCATAATTGCAGCAGCAACAAATTTGTTAACTCTAAATTTTTCAGCTGTAGTAACCGCTAAAAGAACGGGCAAAAAGTAAAACACAGCCGTAGAAGCAGCTGTTAAAATATGGTAAGTACTAGAACTAGCAGAAAGCCAACCTAGTTGTTGAACAAGAAGAACAACACCACGCAAAACACCTGATCCAGCCAATAATGGAAGCAGTGGTGTAAAGATACCAGCAATGGTATCCATTACCCTAGAAAGAATCCCACTATTATTTTTACCTGTGTCATTATTTTCAGAGGTTTCTTTACTTAGATTAGTTCCCTCAATTAAATCATCATAAACCTCTGGAACGCGGGGACCTATAACAATTTGAAATTGGCCGCCACTTTCAACGACACTAATTACGCCCTTCAGGTCTTCAATACTACTCTTGTTGTTGTCGGCAATCTTATCATCTTTAAGTATCATCCGTAGACGAGTGGCACAATGGGTAATACCGTTAATATTTTGTTCTCCGCCAACTAGATTCAAGATCTTCTTGCCAAGAGACTGATTATTTGCCATCAATATCCCTCCTAAATATATTAATAAATATGCAAATCACAACGAATAAATAAAAATTGAGAAAACGTTTGTTCATTAGGCATATAATCACAACATCCTGGGCCTAACGGCAATACATATGAATTATTCCTAAAAATTGTCTTAATAAAAGCCTATATTTTTGTACAAACGTTTACTCAACTCTTACAAGTCATATTGAAACCCTTTTCACAATCTTTGTCAACAACAGAAAGCTATTTTTTTATAATTTTTGTAATTAAAGTGTTGATATAAAGGCATTAAAAGTGTATAAAATTTATTTTTTGATCGATCCTTAAAAAACTAAGTTGCACTATTATTAAATTTGAGATACACTTATGTTTGAGAAATCGATTACTCACTTCAAATCATGAATTCATAATTAAACAAGTTACTAATCTCAACAGAAAGTTGGTAAAATTCAAATGAAAAACTTAGAAACAAAAAGCAATAAAGTTTCTCTTAAAGAAATTGCTAGGCTTTCTGGTGTTTCAATTGCTACAGTATCTCGAGTTATTAATAACACCGGCCGATTTTCCGAAGAAACTAAACATCGCGTACTAAATATAGTAAAAAAAAATAATTATCGTACTAATACTCTTGCTCGAAGTTTACGGACAAAGCATTCTAATAGTATTGGAATATTAGTTCCTGATTTAACAAATGATTTTTTTTCGAAAGTTGTTCAAGAAATTGAAAAGAATTTATTTAAAGTTGGTTATTCTACAATTATCTGTGACACACAACGCGATCCAGATATGGAAAACTATTATCTAAATACATTGGAAGCAAAATCGATAGATGCATTGATTGTCATTTCTGGAGATCATCCTTTCGACTCAGATTCTTTGACTGAAAAGGTTCCAGTTTTATGTATTGATCGTAAGCCAAAGAATAAAGATACAATTTTTATTTCTTCTAATCACAAAACTGGTGCGCTTATAGCGACCCAGCGGCTAATCGACAAGGGATACTTTCCAGTATACGTTTCTCCAGATCATGTTTCGACATCTAGAGCAAGCAGAATTTCAGGGTTCAAACATGCTTTAGAACTAAACTCCATTCAATTTACTCAATCAAATTCATTAGAATTAAAAGCTCCAAATCAAGAATCTTATGACAAAACTATTGAAGAATTTCTTCAGAAAAACAAGGATAAGCGATTGGGACTGTTTTGCTTGAGTGACTATATAGCAGCCATTGCAATTCGCCAAATTCATAAGCTCAATCTGAAAATACCTAATGAAATAGGTGTCATCGGATTTGACGATACTAAGTATGCCAGTTTATTGAATCCCAGTTTGACAACTATTCATCAAGATACAAGTAAAATTGCAGAACTTTCCGCAAAAACAATAACAAAAATGATAAGCAGTCCCAGTACAGATGTTAAAAAAAATATTGAAGTACCTGTGACACTTGTCGCTCGTGAATCAGCCTAGGAGGTATTAAAATGACAAATGCAATTTATCCATCGTTAATGTGCGCCGATTTTTCAAAGATTGGTAAAGAGATCCAACAATTAGAGGCTGCTGGATCTGATATGTTTCATATGGACATCATGGATGGAAGTTTCGTTCCAAACTTTGCTCTCGGTGTTGAAGATTTTAAAACAGTTAAAAAACTAGCTAATATTCCTTTAGATGCACATTTGATGATTCAAAATCCAGATAATTACGTTACTTTATTTAAATCTTTAGGAGCAGCAGAAATTGATTTCCACTTTGAAGCAGATCAACATCCTGCTAAAACATTAAAGCACATCAAGGAAGAAAATATGCTGGCAGGACTCGCTATTAATCCAGGTACATCCGTTGCTACAATAGAAACTTTATTACCAATTGTTGATTATGTTCTTGTTATGACTGTTAATCCTGGTTTTGCTGGTCAATCATTTCTTGATTTTGTTATTCCCAAGATCGATCAACTTACATCATTAAAAGAACGTAATCACTTTAAAATCAACGTTGATGGCGCTATTTCTCCAAAGCGTATTAGCCAGTTATCTCAACATGGTGTAGATAATTTTGTTGTTGGAACCTCATCTTTATTTGGAAAAGACAAACCGTATGTAGATATTATTCCAGAATTAAAAAAGGAGAACTAAATTATGACAGTTAAAGTAACAATGAATACAAAACGCAAGATTGCTTTTGGATCTGACCATGCAGGCATTGATTTAAAAAAACCTATTATGGATTATGTAAAAAGCCTAGGTTTTGAAATTCATGACTTTGGAACTTATGATCATAATCGCACTGATTATCCAATTTATGGTAAGAAAGTTGCTGAAGCAGTTGCAAAAGGAGAATATGATCTTGGTATCATCATGTGTGGAACTGGCATCGGCATAGGTATGGCAGCTAATAAAGTTCCCGGAATTCGTTGTGCATCAGTCAGTGAGCCTTACTCAGCAAAACTATCACGCGAGCACAATAATGCAAATATCTTATCTCTTGGCTCTCGTGTCGTTGGTCCTGAACTGGCTAAATTGATCGTTGATGAATTTTTAGGTACTGAATTCATTGGTGGCCGTCATCAACGTCGTATTGACATGCTTACAGCAGAAGATGAACATAATGATGTTAAATTTGAAGAAGTTAAGAATGGATCGGAAGAAAAATATAACCATTATAATTATAATGAGGGGAAGAATATCCTATAAAATTTAATCAATTAAAAAATAATTTTAGCAACTATTGTTTCATGTCATGAATTCAAAATATTTATAACCCAAGTGAGAATATAATAGATTAAAAAATAAATAAAAAGAGCTGATATAATTCAGCTCTTTTTTTAAATAATCATATTGAAATCAATCTATTCTCAAACTTGCCAAGAGCTTTTCAAATCCTTCTTCATTATAATATTCAAACAGATAGAGTTTTGTCTCTGGATACTATTTAATTATTACTACAATTAAGAAACGTTAATCAATCAAAGCAATTTTTCATTTCTTTTAATATAATCTTTAATACGATAAATCTGTGACCTTGATGTTCCAATCATTCTGGCAATCTGTGCAATCGGCACTGGTGGATTTTGCTGTAGCATTTGCACTATCTGGTGATACAAATAACGTTTTCGGCGATCAGGTGAATCCGGTGCGTACAAACGCACTGCTCCTTTATAAGCGCCACGT
>NZ_JQAR01000043.1 GCF_001437155.1 Liquorilactobacillus mali | reverse complement strand
TTTATTATGGCACAACTGTCTAAATATTTGTGTACCAAATACTAGGATAAGAGCAGCATTAGAGATCGTTTAATTAATCTAACGGTACACAATATTTAGGAGGATCTATTATGATTGAATTTAGTCAGTTGTACTATCTTATTACAATTGTGGATAATGGTTTCAACTTAACTAGAAGTTCGAAAATACTTCATGTGTCTCAACCAGCTCTTAGCAAATCTATCAGTGACTTAGAGTTTCGACAATCTGTAAAAATATTTAATCGTAAAAAAGGAAGAATTATTGGACTGACTCGCATAGGAGGAAAATTAGTTAAAAATGCGCGGGAAGTCTATTCTGAATATGAAAAAATGATGTCAGAGTTACAAAATATAGCTTCTGAAAGGAAAGGAACTGTAAAAATCGGCATTGCTCCAGTAATTATTTCTACTGTTTTTTGTGATGCCCTTGTTAAATTTATACATGATAATCCTGGTATTAAGTTAAAAATTATTGAAAAAGGAGCCTATGAGCTACAAGAAATGCTTATATTAGGGAAATTAGATATAGCTGTTTTAGTTTCACCAGTTACGTTTAACTCTATTGATGAACACATTATTTATGAAAATTCTGTAGCAGTATGGTTCAACAAAAATCACCGTTTCCATAAAATGAAAGGTGATATTCCATTAAAGGAAATAGGAAAAGAGGAAATTGTTACACTTGATAATAGCTTTATGGTAACTTTTCAGTTAAAAAAATTATTTGTTCAAAACAATATTCAACCAGATTTTTTTCTTCAAACAGGCTCTTGGGATTTAATTTTAAATATGTGTCAAAAAACTAATCTTATAGGAATAATAGCAGCCCCTATAGGTGGAAATTATGTTGGTAAAAATATTGAACATAAAAATATAGAGCCCTTTTTCCCTTGGAAAATTTCATTATGTACTCTAAAGGATATTCAACGTAATAGTGCTATTAACTATACTAAAAACTGGTTTTTCGATTATTTTAATATGAAGAACAGTCGGCTTCATATGGTGGAGTCTAATAAACACTCTATCTTTAACCAGGCCTATAATTAAAATATTTTGGAGGAACAACCTTTGAACTTTAAGAATAAAACTTTTAATCATGTTTTATTTGCTCTATTTTCAGCAATAATTATAATCCAAAACTTTGTGCCATTTTTTGGATATATTCCTATTGGCCCCGTCAATCTAACTATAATACACATAACAGTTATTGTTGTAACATTAACTATGGGATTAAAAGCTGGAGCACTAGCCGGAGGTGTATGGGGAACGATAACTCTGATTAGAGCATTTATTTGGCCTACTAGCCCTTTAGATACTATTGTCTTCACTAATCCATTTGTCGCCATTTTGCCACGAATTATGATAGGGGTTGTAACTTTTTGGACTTTTAAAGCACTATCAAAAAAAGTTAACTACGTTACTTTTAATATGTGTGTTTCTGCAATCTCAGGATCTTTAATAAATACATTACTAGTCTTAGGACAAATATACCTATTTTATAATAATCATTCTCAAACACTATATTCGTTAAACACACATGCTTTATTACCATATTTGTTAGGGATAATCGTAACAAATGGGATTCCAGAAGCGATATTAGCTGCCTGTATAGCTCCAAGTATATCCAAGGCGTTGAAAAAAGTATACTCTTGAGAATTACTAAATCATAACCACCCGTCAAACGGGTTTGAAGCCCTATATGCTGACCAGCGTCTCAAGACGCTGGTTTTTGTGTATCAAAGCCAAACTGCGTTTGCCACTATTATATCCCCACCGTGGCATTTGTATCACTTATCCTGACCCTTAAATAGGTTCTTATATTCTCTTACGCTTAACTTAGCTACATCTTGATCATGTTTTTCTTGATTTTGAATGTATTTCTTAATTGTTGTTTCATTCATACTTACTATTCTAACGTAATAACCTTCCGATCCAGAATGACGATTCACAAACTTGTATTTTAATTTTGCATATTGATCGAATCTCATTAAGGCACTCTTATCTTTCAAATATCCCATAAAACTTGAAATACTAAATTTAAATGGAATACTTAAAATTATATTTGTGCGTGATCTAGTACCATATGACTCTCCATTGTTTTCACGCCTTTATACTGACAATAAACGAAGATCGTTTTGTAATTCTTGTCGATATTGATTATCAATGATTTTTCTCTGATACCTTAGTGTGGATACAAGCTGTCACTTACACAACCATTTTGTACGTGCAAGCCTATTAAGTTTATTCGCCATTACCTAGCGCTGCCTTTAGCTTTTTTATGCTTAACTTCAACACCTACATTATAAATCTAAAAAATATTTTAGGTTTAATTGATTTACTTTCTACTCACATAGCGAGTGGGCTTTTAGCCCAAGAGCTATACTAAGATATTCTAATGGACCATACTAATAAAAAAAGTTATTTAATCAACGATAAGTATATTTTATTTATATTTTTTTAAAAAAGTAGTTAAAATTTTATTAGTTATAGTAGATTGTTCAGCCATGACTATGTGTCCTGCATTTTTAACAACTACTGCTGACCCATTTTTTGACATTTTTGCGACTATTGCTGCAAATTTAGAATCAAAATATGGAGATTTTTCGCCGGCAATAATTAAAAAGGGTATTGTCATTTGACAAATAATATCTCGCCAATCTTGAAAAACATGATCGATCAAAAATGGTAATGATAACTGGTAATTATAAGGATGTTTTTTACTAATCTCTTTTATTAATTTAAACGTATCATTATCAATATGCTTATAAGTTGAATGGGTTAAAGGGTTATCAAAATACTGTGGAAAATCTTTCCAAGTGACATTTTTAAATCCATAATTCCAGTTAGAATCGTTAATCATTTTGGGGCTTTGATCAATGTCAACCATGCCAGCAACATTACCTTCACCAAAGATAGAAAAATAAGCCCAAAATGTAGAAGCCCCCATCGAGTTCCCTAAAAAAATAACATTTTTCAAGTTTAGTAAAACGATTAATTCATGAATGTCGATTGCATGTCTACTAATACGTAATCCCTTAGTAGTCGTTTGAGACTCACCTTGGTTACGGCAATCTAGATTAATTACACGAAAACCAGCATTAATAAGAATTGGAATTTGAGCATGCCAAATTTCTTTAGAACCACCAAGTCCTGTTAAAATTAGGATTGGTTGACCAGCACCTATGTCATTATAACTAAGGTTAATTTTATCTGAAGTCTGGAAACACATATTGCTCCTATCCTAGTATTTGGTACACAAATACTAGGATAGGAGCAATAATCTTTTTAAGTATGGTTATCTTGATCAAGGTATGTTGAAACAGCAAAGCTTCTTTTCAAGTGACAATATGGTGGTATTAAACAATGAATTTAATAAGCCTAAAATTACTGCTAAACCTAAACAGCCAATAAATTTAATCTCAAAACGTTTAAAATTAAGTTAGGAATGCAGCAAGCCTGTAACACTTCAATTAGATCAAGTCACAAATAACAATGAAATTACTCAATTAGAAGGAATTATCATGGATTTTGATGTTGGTGTAATTATTCTAAAAAACAATGAAGAAAAGTTAATTAAGACACAACTTAGTGACCTTAGAAACTGTTTTTTTACAATAAAAATAGACCTCCAGAGAGTTAAGTCTGGAAGCCCATGAGTGTGTGAATTGATTAAGTCCACTTAAGAGGTCTAACCCCTTGAATATTTCTAATAACCTAATTAGATAATAACATGTGCTTGTAGCTAAGTCCACTATGATATACTGATTATTGGCTACAGTACAAGGCTGATTACCTTTAATCAAACTGTATGCTAAGGGGTGAAACCCTTTGGAAATTTCTATAACCTTGTCGGCTTCTTTAGTTATCAACTTGTTTATCATTTACTTGGTATTCAAGAACAATAACAAGAAGTAGATACAAAAAAGCACTCAGATTAATTTCTGGGTGTTTTTATTTAATCTCGTTTTAAATTATAATAGTCTCTTACATTGTCTTCTCAACCATTAAGCTTATCTAACATTTTAGTATTTTGACTTTCTAAAAATTCAGGTGTCTGACCTCCCTTACTCATATCAGTAAAATCATAATCCTCACCAATAAGTGATATATGTGCTAATTCATCTTTAGTAAATTCAGTAATCCTAACAATCTTAAAACTATAGGTCGTATTTAATCTACTCAGTTCATTTCTCAATGAATAGTCAATTTTCTTTACACATTCTTTTGCTTCATTAGCAGTTTCACATTTACATAATGTATCTTATAAATATGTAATGACTGTACCCCTGGTCACACTTAAAAGAGTCATTTTCCTTATTGTTTTGAAATTAATTCTCTTATTTTCTGTTAAAATATTTAAAAAAGTCTTTCCTTACTATATAACCAGAACTAACTGATGGTCGTTTTGCTAATAAAAGCCAATTCTTAAGTAATCCCCAAAATTTATTTTGCTTATCCTGATCAATTTCTGGAATCAAATTTTTTGAATGACCATCAATTTTCCAACTGCTAATAAAATCTTTCCCAAACAAATAGTTGCTTAGTGCTTGTATTGACATTTTTTGAGGAAATCTCTCATGATTGTATCAATAATTTTTATTTTTGTATCAAAACTAGTTTCCACCCGCAATAATAACCTAAACTTTTCGTAGCTAGAAGTATACTTAGAAAGAACCAACAAAATAAAGAACTACTCATAGGTTATGCACAAAATTTTGGAAGTAAAGACGTTGAATCATTACAAAAAATGGTAAGAGCAGTCTATTCATCACAATATATCCAAAATCAAGGAACGTTCTATACATGGGTAACAAATAATATTGGTACTTTAGTGAGGTATGATGATGACAGCATACATAAAACTACTGTATATAAATATGATACAAGTTCTCAAACAATTTAGGTGAAATCCTGTACCAAGGTAAAACAATACTGCAAAAACAAAAAACAGCGGTTATATACCCATAAATTATTTAAAAGTATTACCATAACTATAATTTTTTAATCATTTTTAAAAAAGATGGTTTTTTAAGTCCTTGACAGCACGTGTTTAATACGTATAATTAAAAGTGTAAAAAGGAGCTGCAAAATGAAAAATAGAAAACTTGCTAAGCTCCTAGAAAAAAACGGTTGGTATCTACATAGGCATGGCGGAAATCATGATATTTGGACTAATGGAATTGAAAAAGAACAAATTCCAAGACACCCAGACATAAATGAACGCCTTGCTAAAGCAATTATTAGAAAACATGGATTAAAATAAGCCCTTACTTTATCTAAGAATAGGAGGAGTTATTATGAAAGTCATTTATCCAATAATTATTACAGAAGATAAAGAAGATACAGTCCCTTTTTTCGTTGAAATTCCGGCTTTAAATGGCTACACACAAGGCCATACTTTTGCTGAAGCAATCGAAATGGCAAGAGACTATATTGGACTAAACATCATGGATCGCATGGACAGCAAAGAAGAAATTCCAGCATCAATTTATACTCTTCCAAAAGTTACCGAAGGAACTACTACACTTGTAGATGTTGATATTGATGCCTACAAACGAAAACATGACCATGCCGCAATAAAAAAGACATTAACTATACCGAGATATTTAAACGAAGCTGGTAATGAATATGGTGTAAATTTTTCTGAAATTCTAGCTGAAGGAATTGAGAAAAAAGTTAAGTCGTTAAAAGAAACAATAAAAAATAAATAATTTATTTCCATTAAAAAAGAGCACTGGGTCAAAAGTTATCTTTTGATCCGGTCCTTTTTTTGCTATTTTTATTCAACTGGATGTTGTTTAATTTCTGGTCCAAAAATACCAACAATTAGAGCACCTAGGACGATTATGGCTGCCATTCCATAAAAAATAAAAGCAGACGATAATTCATTTAGAGTCCAAACTACTGCAAAAGGCATCAAAATAGTCAACATTTTTCCAGTCTCTCACCACATGAAATTTGAATTGAAATAAGTAATTTTTATAAGCTATTGTTATTATTATTTTAGCCAATAAACAAATTTTTTGTTTGCATAATACGTGATAGTTGTATCAATAGATCAAGCAGTTTGCTAATTGACCCTAATTCACAAGCTGACTTCAAGTCTTTTATATATCCGCTCACAAAAATGCACACTTTATATACTTGCTTATTTTGCATATTTTATTTTTTTATATGCACCCTATAATGTTATACTATTACTCATAGAGAAGTTAAAAGTGTTGGTTATCCCTTTGAAAAGGGTGGTGCTATGGTATAGAAAGCCAAACACAGCATAATCCTAAGAAAGAAATAGCAAAACATTCTACAACTAAAGTTAGTTTTTGGGTCTTTTAATAGTCACTTTAATCGCATTAATTATTGAGTTGATTAAAAATTAGCAATCATATCTATCCGTTTGACGAGTGATTTGCTCTAGGGCTATAGATTCTATAACCAGCCAGCGCCTTGAGACGCTGGCTTTTATGTGTCAAAACCAAGCCAACCCGCTTACCACTGCCATTACTGTTTTAAGTGTGTACTTTTTACATATTAGTTCAAATCAACTTGGAGGATACCATGGGTAAAAAAACTAAAATTAGTAAGCAACCATATTTTATAAGTTGGCCTGTATTAGCTTTAATGAGTTTTGTTACTGTAATCGGGTTTGATGATCTAATTTACAATTTTAAAAATCAGGGAATGGGAGTTATTACGTCTTGGATATTAATGTTACTTTTATACGTAATTCCTTATTCACTTATGGTTGGACAACTTGGTTCTGTTTTCAGTAAAGAAGGTGGTGGCCTCAGCTCTTGGATTAGAGAGACTAATGGTGAATTTCTTGGATATTTTACCGCTTGGACTTACTGGGCAGCTTCAATTCCTTATGTTGTTGATACGGCTAATTCAGTTGTTGTGGGACTCGGCTGGGCCATAAATGGCAGCAACAAGTTTCAAGAAAATATATCGAATAGTGAATTTGCATTTTGGACTTTACTTGTTTTTGTTTTTTTTGTGCTAATTCAATCACAATTTAAACATTCTCTGGAATTGTTAAGTTCCTTTGGAGGAATTGCTATGTTCGGTATGACTATTCTTTTTGTAATTATGGCGATAACTTCACTTACAATGGGTGGTAAATTTGCAACTCAACCATTTAATCTAGATGCCATTATACCAAAATTTAACTTAAAGTATTTAACAACACTGGGCCTTTTGATCTATGCTGTAAATGGATGCGAACTTATTGCTCCATTTGTAACTAAAATGAAAAAGCCACAACGTGAATTTCCTAAATCTATGATAATGCTTGTTGTAATGACAGCTTTTTTGACTATTTTTGGTTCTTTTTCACTTGGTATTTTTTTTAATGCACATCACTTGCCAAATGACCTTAAAATGAATGGGTCCTATTACGCATTTCAAGCCCTTGGACAACAATATCATGTAGGAAATGTATTTATGTATCTTTTTGCGTGGACAGAAGTTATTTATCTTGCCGCTTTACTTGCAGTTTTGCTAGATGCAATGACTAGAATGCTGATTTCCGATACCGGTAAAGAATTTATGCCACACTTTTTACGAAAAACAAATAAAAATGGTTTACCTATTAACGGGTATATTTTAACATGTCTCTTATCAGGATTTATCCTTTTATTAGGTATTTTTTTACCAGACATGAATGACATTTTTAATTGGTTACTAAATTTAAATGGAATTATTTCTCCTGGTGTAACTTGCTGGATATTCTATGCTTTTATGCGTGTACGACGAAACTCAGTTAAATACACTTCTTCCTATGTTTTTATTAAAAATAATGTTATTGCTTGGTGGGTTGGATTCTGGACATTTTCAATAACTTTGATTGCAACTATTTTTGGAATTGCACCACAAGATGTAAAAATATTCAGTGGAATTTGGTGGTATGAATTATTTATTAATATTATTGCTATTGGTACACTAATAGGCCTAGGTGCATTACTCCCACTAATTACCAAAAGAGAAAAATATATGAAAAAAAATTAGCATTAGTTTCTAAATAGTTAAAACTATCATCATGCTTGTGGTGCACACTCTCAAATCATTACTGCTAACCAATCCATTATACTGAGTAAAGTTAGAAATTAATCAGTTAGTCCATGAATCATTGGTAGCTAAAACCATCGCTAAGTTAGTAGGCATTTCTCCAACATCGGTATTTATGCCCATTGCCACGCGCTCATCGAGCGCCATAAACTGCCGAAAATCATTTATTTTGGTGAATTTAGATCAGTACATTCAATGTTTCCCTTTGTCTGTATTGTGGCAATTACCCATAACTTTCTCGCTATTTTACCTGATCGGCTAACCAAAAACATTACCGCTTACTTTTTTAATTATTATTCCTTATTGGAACGTTCTCAAGTCAAAAAAATTGTGCTGGACCTTGATGTTTAGTGTCAATCCTTTATCCACAACATTTTCTCAAACACACAAATTATTATTGACCGCTTCCATATTATTCAACTTGCCGGTCGGACCTTTAGATCAAGCTAGGATATCAGTTCTTCACCACATCAAAGATCATCACTACCATGATTATAAAATGCTCAAAGCCTAATGATTATTAATATACTCTGCTCCTATCCTAGTATTTGGTACATAAATTTCTGAACAGTTGTGCCATAATTAATA
>NZ_JQAR01000042.1 GCF_001437155.1 Liquorilactobacillus mali | reverse complement strand
GAAAGTGCTGGCTGCAACCGGTGCTTTTTTATTTTTAATTATACCAAAAGAGCTTCACCAGAAAAATCATTACTTTCTCTGGTGAAGCTCTTTAACTTAGGGACTTATGGCACAGCCCCTTTTTTCTTTGTTCTAAAAAGGGGGAATTTAAAATGTCATAATAAATTGTTAAATAAAAAAACAGTGATTACTCAAATCATAATTTTAGGAGAATATTTATAATGACTACTGCTACAAAAACAAGTGTTACCTTACCAAATCTCAATCATCCAACCTTGGCACTTGATTCTGTCAAAACAGTAATCCTAGCTTCAATGATTGGCACTGCAATTGAATTCTTTGATTTTTATGCTTATGGAACAGCAGCTGCTACATACTTTCCAAAAGTTTTCTTTCCTGAAGTAACAACTACAATTGCCACACTGCTAAGCTTGCTAACATTCGGTGTAGCCTTTGTTGCACGACCGCTCGGATCATTTGTCTTTGGTCATTTTGGAGACAAGGTTGGACGCAAAAAGACATTAGTTGTTTCGTTACTGCTCATGGGTGGTTCGACTGTATTAATTGGACTGCTGCCTGATTACAATACTCTTGGATTACTTGCTGTTATCCTACTCTGTGTTTGTCGCTTCATTCAAGGAATCGGACTTGGAGGCGAATGGTCGGGTGCTGCACTTGTCGCTACAGAAAATGCACCAGAAGATAAGCGTGCGCTCTATGGTGCTTTCCCCGAATTGGGAGCTCCACTCGGTTTCTTTTTAAGCAATGGTTTGTTTTTCCTGCTTGAGTCTTTCTTAACTCCTAGTCAGATGCTTGCATTCGGCTGGCGTATACCTTTTCTCGCCTCCGCAGTTCTAGTAATTGTTGGATTCTGGGTCAGAACAAAAATGCAAGAAACTCCTTTATTCAGACAAGCACAAGCTAAACAACTAACTTCTAAATCTCCTTTGGTACTCGTGTTTAAAAAATCTTGGCGTCAAATTATTCAGGGTACTCTGATCGTTGCAGTAACATACACATTATTCTATACATTAGCAACTTGGTCTTTAACTTATGCAATAACCAATTTAGGCTTTTCTAATCGTGAATATTTATTTTTATTGATGGGTGCTATTATTGTCTTTGCGCTTTTAATCGTATATGCTTCCAAACTAGCTGACGTCTTCGGCCGCCGTCGAGTTTTGTTAGCCTCTTCAAGTGCGTTGATTGTCTTTTCTCTACTATTTCCTTATCTCTTACAAGGACAGCGTAACTTTGCTGGTGCTGTTATCTTTTTGGTCGTTGGTTTTACCCTGATGGGAGTTGCCTTTGGACCAGTTGGAGCTTTATTGCCCGAACTATTCAAGACAGAAGTTCGCTACTCTGGTGCTGGGATTTCCTATAATCTGGCCGCAATAGTCGGGGCAGCATTTACACCTACCATTGCAACCTGGTTAGCAGCTAATTGGGGAATAAAGTTTGTTGGGCTTTACCTTGGTATAATGGCTGTTGCCTGCCTGATTTCACTTCTGACAGTAAAAGAGACAAAAGATGTTGATTTTTCTGAATAAATAAAAAGTAGCCGTATAAAGCAATAAAATACTTCTACAATTTTATTTTATACTGTAAACTTGTTAAAAAAATAGCTGCTATTGAATCAAACTTCACATGTTCTATTGAAGTTTGATTTTTTGGCGTATTTTAAAGATCACACCACTAACTGATACTTTTTTATAGTTCATAGCTGACGCCAGGCTTTTAAATTACTGTTATTATTGTAAAAAAAAAGAGCTCCGAAGAGTCTCTTTTTATCCCACTTTATGCCTTACTAATAGTGGGGCTATTATCTGTGTTATTCTTTTTCATCTGTTGCTGGTTCCGCATAACTAACCGAACCATTCTTTCTTTTTGTAACCATTGTTATCCATAGTAATGATAATGAGACCACTATGAAAATAAACATTATTCCAATCGAGAATACAACTTGACCAGAACCTAATCCAGAGGTCAAAGCCTCACGGAACCCAAGAATTGAGTAAGTCATTGGCAGATATGGATTAATTGCCTGGAAGAATCCATCCATCCCATTTGTAATATTAATTGGGAACGATCCTCCTGAGCCCCCAAGTTGAATGACTAAGAGAATCATTGCAACAAATCGCCCAGGATTTCCACCTGCTATCGATAGGAACATTATCAAGTACATCGCAGTTAGCGAGAATACTATTGCATTTAGAATCATTTGTACAGGATGGTCAGGTACAAGCCCTACTGCTATCATCAACAAGGTTTCAACCAGTGCCGTCCCAACAGCAACCACTGCACCGATACTAATCTTGCTCAAGAACCAATCAGTTCCTGTACCATCTGGTGTTGACAGGCGACGAATTGGATATACTAAGTTAAATACTAGGGCACCAACATATAATGCAACTGAAAGCATATATGGTGCAAGTGCGTACCCATAGTTTGGAACAGTACTATAATTCTTATGAGCCAGTTTAGATGGTGTAGCAAACATGTTTGCTGTCTTGTTAGATGTCTTAACTGCATTTACCTTCTTAGCACCTTTTCCCAATGCCTTAGCAAGAGCCTTGTTACCATCAGTTAACTTCAATGAGCCTTGTATCAATTTTGAAGAATTATCATTGAGCTGACTTGTCCCACTTGCTAATTGGTTAACACCAGATGAAAGTGTTGGAACTTTACTATTAAGTTGATTCAAACCACTTGCAAGCTGTGCTGTTCCGCTATTCAAAGTAGCACTATTGCTATTTAGCTGACTTGTCCCACTTGCTAGTTGGCTCACACCTGAAACAAGACTTGGAACATTGCTGTTTAGTGTACCTAAACCTGTTGCAAGTTGTGATGCTCCACCTGTAAGAGCCGAATTATTAGCTATCAGCTTATTAGTCCCGTTATATGCTGTTTTCACACCTGCTGTATACTTTTGTATTCCAGCAATTAAAGTTGGTAGTTGCGAATTTGCAGCCATTTCTGACACCTGAGAATTTATAACATTTGTTGCACTCAAACTACTATTGCTAGAAGCTTTGCTTATACTATCAAGATTTAATAGTGACGAGGCTTTACTTGTGTTAACACTTGTATTTAGTTGCTTAGAGATGCTAGTAGATTTTGCAGCAATTGCTTGTAATTGAGTAATACCACTAAGCAACTGTTTAATTTTTTCTTGAGCTTGAGCATTTGTTAAAGAATCACTTGATTCCATCAACTTACTAGACCCTGTCATCAATGTGTTTAATTTTTCTGTTGCAGTACTCAAGGAACTTATAGATTCTTTCAAAGTATTAAGTTCAGTAACGACACTATTCATACTTGTATCAAATGCGCTTGCTTTACTTTCTATGTCACTGATTTGATTCCCATTATCCTGATTTACACTAATTATTTCTTGAAGTTTACTTTCCATTTGCTGTGTATTTTCATCGGTATTACCACTTGCTTTTAGATAAGCCAATACTTCTGCAGCATTAGTTGCAGATGTTTTGGAGTTAGATCCTATTTTTGTTAAATCGTTACTCAAAGCATCTGTAAATGTCTTCTTAGCAGTTATCACATTACTCAATTGGCCATTTATCGTATCAAATTCTGATTGCATTTTGCTCAATCCGTCTAAAGTTGGCTGTACCTCACTCATTAATGCTTTTATACTTGCCATCTGGGTTTGAACATTAGTCATTCCCTTTATCATATTGCTAAATTGTGAAACGTCTATTTGGTTCAGACCATTACTTACAACACTATTCAAAACATATAGGCCAGCTGAAGCCTGTGGTAAACTTGAGACACTAGCTAATGAGTTATTTATGGTTGAAGAACTGGCATTCAATGTTGCCAAGCCATTATTAAGGGAACTTACCCCGCTCGTATAGGTCCCTAATCCACTTGCCAACGTGTTTGAACCTGTTGCTAATTTGCTGACACCACTTGCAAGTGTACCCGTGCTGTTATTCAGTTTCTGTGTTCCATCATTAACTTTAGCCACACCAGCTGTGTATTCTGATACACCACTTTGTAACGCAGTCGCCCCAGTTGTTAACTTAATCACACCTTGGCTCAGTGGTACGACACCTGTTTGCAGCTCAATCACACCATCATTAATCTTCTTAACACCTGCAGTATATGTGTTAATTCCATCTGATAATGTCGTTGAACCTTTCTTTAGCTTATTAGCTCCTTTGGAAGCTGTTGTAAAACCTGTTCCAACCTTCTTGATTGTTGCAAACATTGTCTTTGCATAAGCCTTCGTCACAGTCGCATTGATTTTAGTGTTAAGCTGCTTTGCCCCCTCTTCACTAATAACCTTACCTATATAGTTGAGAGAGTCATTTGTCTTATAAGTTAATCTCATCTTCTTAGGATTCTTATTCAAGACAGTTGTTGCATTTTTCGAAAAATTCTTTGGAATAGTAATAATTGTATAGTACTTCTTGTTTTTCATCCCATCCAAAGCCTTCTTTGCAGATACAAAATGCCACTGCAAAGAGTCATTTTTCTTTAATTCCTTAACTAGTTTGTCCCCAACTTGCATTTTCTTCCCGTTGTATGAGACCGCCTGATCTTCATTGACTACAGCAACAGGCAATTCCCCAGCGTTGCCATAAGGATCCCATACTGATTTCAAGAAGAATACTGAGTACAAAAATGGTATGAACATAATTGCTGAAATGGTAGCGACCAGCAACTTGTGATTCAAAATATTTTTGAACTCTTCTTTAATCATATTCACTTTTCTCTCACCTCTACATTTTTAATCATCTACTTCAACAATCTATAATATACACTCAACATCCACGAAAAACAAGAATACCATGTACTTGTTCTTTTCATTAATTAACCTTATGAATTTCTTAATAAATTAACTATATCAATTGAAATGCACAAAAAAACTAGCCTCTTTATAAGGCTAGTTTTATATATATATAAACTATTTAGAACAAATTACTGAAAAAGTTTTTAATCGAGCGACCCATGATAACAAAGATATTTGCTTTCTCTATCTTTTGTGTATTCACCGCTGCTAACTTCAATTTGGTTGAACCGTTTAAGAAACTTAGTTGCTGTCCTTTGACACTAAGCGACAAAGTACCTACATTCTTCCCCTTCGCCAAAGGTGCTCCTAAACCACCGTTCTTATATAATTTCTTATTTGCAGCTAACTTCGCTGAGATGTTCTTGGATGATACACCATTCTTAAGCCAAATATTAGTAGACTTCTGGTTAACAACCTTAGCAGTTAATTTTTTACCATGGAATGTAGGTAAGGAACTTGCTTTCTTAAATGTCTGATTAGCAGCAATCTTCGTATAAGTAAAGTTGTTATACACATATGACATCAATTTTTGTGTTTGGGTAAATCTGGACATATCCGTATCGCTTGTATGTTGAGCACCCATTACAACAGTTATTATCCGGTGCCCATCTTTGTGAACCGTTCCGGTAAAATCGGCTCCAGCGGAATCTGATGTTCCTGTCTTCAATCCGTCAACTGGCAATTCAGTATACGCACTCGATAATCCCTTCAACATCCAGTTCCAGTTTTCCATTTCAGTTTCACTAGTACCATTGTTAAACTTCATTTTTGTGATACTTGTCGTTTTTAAGATGTCTGGATAATACTTCAGGATTTTCTCTGCTACAAGTGCCATATCCTTTGCAGACAACTTATTAACTGCATCCGATGAAGCACCTGGATACTTAGCATTGCCTACTTGATCATTATCGAGTCCCGATGAAGTATATAATTCAGCATCTTTAATACCCCAGCTCTTAACTAAAGACCTCATCTTATCAACAAACTTCTTTTGTGATCCGGACACCGCATTGGCAAGTGTCATGACTGCACCGTTAGCCGAATAAATCAAACTTGCTTGATAAAGCTGTTTAACTGTATATGTATGATTTTTCAATAATGGCACATTTGACATTGTCGTATCTTGACTCACCTCATAAGAATCACTATCAACCGAGACCTTCTGATTCCATGATAGTTTTCCTTCTTTAATTGCCTGTAATACCAAATAAATTGAAATCAATTTACTCATAGATGCAATTGGCAGAGCCTGATTTTCATTTTTTGCATACAGAATCTGGCCAGTCTTTGCATCCACAGCAATTGCAGACTTAACGTCCAAATTCAAATCCTGTACATTGGTACTATCCGCACTAACTTGTGGTACACTAAATATTCCTGCGCTTGCAGCAAAGGCCGTAGTTGCAACTACTAAGCCTAGAAAAAATTTTTTTGTCCTTTTAAATAACATTTTTTTCTGTCCTTTCAAATTTTAGATCTATTCTAGAATACCCAAAAAAGACCAATGTGACAATAACGATTAGTCCTTTTCTTCAACTTTTTCCCGCTGCAACTCGATCTCCTGGTTAACTGGAAAATGCATAATAAAGCTTGTTAACTTATCATCTGATTCGGCATAAATATACCCATGATGCAATTCAACAATGCTCAAGGCAATTGCAAGTCCTAAGCCACTCCCACCGGTTTCCTTAGAACGCGAACTTTCTACCCGATAAAAGCGATCAAAAAGTTGTGCCAAGGCCTTTTTGGGAATTGCCTTACCATCATTAGATATACTGACAACAATTTCTTTCTCGGATACTTTCTTTGCATCAATACAAATTGTTTTGGCACCCGCTCCATACTTCAAAGCATTAGTAATCAAATTATTAAATACACGTACCAACTTTTCTGCATCCGCATCCATTAATAATTTGCTTTCTACTTTTCCAGTCTGGATAACCACATTCTTCTTTTTTGCCTCCAGCTCAAAAGATATAGCCAATTGTTCAAGCAACTGTCCCAAATCAATCTGACTCAACTTAAGTGGCGTAGACGTCTGCCTTACCTTTGTATATTCAAATAAATCTTCTACCAGCAATTTCATTTGTTTTGCCTTAACATAGGCCGTGTGCGTATACTTCAAGATATCTTTTTCAGAATGGTATTGTTTTTCCTCAATCAATCCTAAGTATCCAATTATCGAGGTCAGAGGTGTCCTAATATCATGGCTAACATTCGTTACAAGCTCATCCTTTGACCGCTCGATCTTACGCTCTTCTTCCATTGCCCGTAATGAACTGTCAACGAGTGCGTTAATACTTGAGATAACACGCTGCATGTCCCCTTGCAAACGAAAAGGAATCCGATGATCCAAATGTCCATCAGCAATATAGTGTAACTCAAATATGATATGCTGCAGCTGCATCTGGCGATATCTTCTTAGCAAACGCCAATAGACAATAAACACATCTATTATCAACATCGCAGTCAAAAAGACCCAACCCCAACTCCAAAATTGGATATGGTTTGGACCAAACGCTAATGACATCTTTATTTGAAAGATTCCGTTAGCAAGTTCTGGATTTGACTCTATTAATTGATCCAGCAACACATATATCGATAAATTAAGCAGTAAGAGCAAAATAATGGTTACAATTCCTTCACCGAACAATTCACTCTTTTCGCGTGCGGTGAGTTTCACCTAACCAGCTCCATTCTAATGTGTTTCTACTTTGTAACCGACACCCCATACGGTTTGAACAACTTTCTCGCCGTTTGTGGCCTCTTCAATTTTATCACGCAAATGACTAACGTGGACCATCACAGTTTTTGCTGAAACAACAGATTCTTGCTGCCAAACACGTTCAAAAATATCATCTGCTGAAAAAACACGATTTGGATGACTAGCCAATAAATATAGAATTCCAAATTCTAAAGCTGTCAGCTGAATTAATTTGCCATCCGTTGTCTCAACTTCATGAGAGTCTTTCTTGATCACTAATGGTCCCACTTTTAAAATATCAGGTGTCTCATTCTTAACTGTGTGTTCTGCACGCCGGAGCAGTGATTTAACACGCGCCATGACTTCTAATGGATTAAATGGTTTCGTTACATAGTCATCAGCTCCCTGAATCAAGCCTTGGATTTTATCCATATCACTCGCTTTGGCAGAAAGCATCAACACTGGAATTTGTGAATCTTTACGGACTTCCTTAATAACCTCGCTGCCATCCATTTGCGGCATCATAATATCTAAAATCATCAAACCGATTTCTGGATTAGTATTTAATTTTGTAATTGCTTCCTTGCCGTTATACGCCTTCTCAACTTCGTAACCTTCATTTTCAATATAAATACTCAAAAGTTCTACAATATCTTTATCATCATCTACAACTAATATTTTCATAATATTTACCTCTCAGATATAAGATTAAAGTTTCCATGCCTTGTTATATATTCTTACAAAGCACCATATGGTAAAAGCACCATACTTTATAAATCAATTGTAGCAAACTACAAGGCTATCGTATCTAAAGAATTCCTTAAAATCAAGATTTATCACATATATGTCTTGTAATTTCTCAAGGTATTCACAAAAAGTTCACAAATTAATATCTTGTGCACAAAGTAATCCATTTTAAAATATCTATGTTATTATTTTAATATTGAGATGTCATTGACATTTTGGACTATATTATGATTTTGTTTATAAGGAGATTATTAATTATTATGACAAAAAATTCAAAAACACTTTACCAACATGGAACCCTTGCATTGCTCGTTCCAGGCCTTCTCACTGGGACAATCACTATGGGTGAGTTACTTACTCACGGCGACACTGGTATTGGAACTGGTGAAGGGCTTGATGGTGAACTCATTATCCTAGATGGTATTCCCTACCAAGTAGATAGTCATGGGAGTGCCAACATACTCAAAGATGACTTTATCATGCCCTTCGCTAATAGTCATTTTGCTAACTATACTGAACTTGGTACAATCAGCAATGCTACCCCTGCTGATTTTGAAAAAACTGCGCTCGAAGGCAAACCAAATTCAAATACTTTCTTTTCAGTCTTAGTTAGGGGAACCTTTAGCTACATGAAGACCAGGGCTGTTGTCAAATCATCGAGACCTTTCTCAACGCTCGCTGAGACCGCAAAGAATCAGAGCATATTTGAAACAGAAAATGTCAAGGGAACAATGCTGAGCTACTATTCCCCGGCCTTGTTCCACGGTGCAGCCGTCGCAGGTTTCCATAATCATTTCTTAGCTGATGACCATTTATTTGGAGGTCACATCCTAGATTTCAAGATTGCTGAGGGGACTGTTTCAATACAACAATTTGATACGCTTGAGCAACACTTGCCAGTTGACAATAAGGAATTCATGGACCACGACTTTTCAAAAGACGATATAGCTAGAGCCATTGCAGAGGCTGAATAATATTAACTGCAAAATTTTTCAAACTGTTTTAAGTATTAATGAATGCTTCTCAGATATGTTTATAATTGATAAAAAGAGCCAAGTCAAAGTGAAGTGCAACACAAAAGTTAGACAAAATAGATATTTTTATGCTGCTAAGGTATGTT
>NZ_JQAR01000041.1:4111-10015 GCF_001437155.1 Liquorilactobacillus mali | reverse complement strand
TTCATCCATAAGCAGCTGTCGCATATCGAAATATGAAACCTATGTACTACTAACCTATCTCTCAGCTTGTCTCCTGAGTTTTGAAAATCACCACATTGAATATGTTGATAAAACATGCTACAATAATGACATAAATTAAGACTTGTTCGGGTCATTCAGATACTACCAATATCTGGTGGCTTTTTCTTTATATAAGAGGTTACCTTCGGGTAATCTCTTTTTTGTTTACAATAAGAACTGTAACACAAAATCGCAAGATCGTCAAATGTTTAAGTATACCGTATACAGTGTACTGTAGTAAATATATAGTATGATGTATGTGGTATATAGCATGATGTATGTGGTATACAGTCTATAAATATAATTTTTCCTTTATTATCAAGGTATTAAGAAAACTAGTTTTCTTTGTATACTTTACACAGTGTTCAGTATATAGTATGATGTATGTTGTATTAAATATGAAGTCTACGAAAATGAAAAGAGGAAAAAATATGATAATTAGTTGTGCTAATGAAAAAGGTGGTACAGGTAAAACAAGTACTACAGCGCTTCTAGGTTGGGAATTAGCTAGTTTGGGCCACAGTACTTTATTGGTAGATTGCGATCCTCAAAGTAATCTTACAGATCTTATGATTAAAACTAAAAGCCAAGAAAACACTGAAATAACTATCGATCCTTCATTATTTGCTTTACTAATTAATCATAGAGACTTAAAAGAGGGAATTATACGTATAAAAGATAATTTATCTCTCTTACCAGTTGCTTCTGATATGAATTTATTCAGTAGATGGGTTGATAAACAAGAATTAACAGAAAAGGAAAAGGTTACATATTTAAAGGAAGCACTAGGGTCAATTAAGAAAGACTATGATTTTATATTCCTTGATGTAAGCCCTACAATGAGTCTTACTAACGATAATGTATTCATGGCTTGTGATTGGCTAATAATCATGCTGCAGACTCAACAACGTTCACTATTGGGTGCTAAAAGCTTCCTAGAATATTTACAAACCAATTTAATTAATATGTTTGATTCTAAGGTTGATGTTCTAGGTATTTTACCAGTATTAACCAAAGGGCAATCTAAAATAGATAACTCAGTCTTAAAAAGCGCAATTTCAGAGTTTGGTGAAAACAATTTATTCACTAATGTAATAACAGCTATGGAACGTGTTAAGAGGTTTGATTTAACGGGTATCACTGAGGACCACAAAAATGTGTGGGATAAAGCTACTCATAGTGTGTACACAGCAGTAGCAAAAGAGTTAGTAAACAGGTTAGGAGTGAAGTAGTATGAGTAATCTCTTACAACACAAAAATGATGACAATGAAAAAAAGATAGATAAGAATGTAGACGTTAAAACTAAATCTATCTCAAGACAAGATGTAGGTTTTACTGATATTGAAAAAGATGTTATACCTACTTTTGATGTAAGTGTACGTCTAGATAATCATTCTAGAAATGCTTTAATGGCACTTGCTAAAACTACAGCAGAAAAAAGAACTATTTCAGAAATGCTTTCTATTATGATTGAAGATTACACTAAGCAATTAAGTAGTAACACAATAACAGCTTACACAGAATATCTGAGTGCTCTAGAAGCTAAAGACAAGCTCTCTTACAAGTTGAAAAATCATAAGTAATAAAAAAGACCGCGCGTTTTATAATTAAGTTAGCCACCCAGCCAAAATGGTAAAAAAAAGACACCAAGACGAAAAATTCAGGTATCATTGAAGTTCCTACAACAAACAATTAAAAAAGTTTTCGTCTTGATGCAAGAACAGTCTATCACACCACGCCCAAAAGGTCACCATTTATCGGAAATCGAACGCGGTCAAATCGCCGCTTGGCACATTGAAGGATGCTCAGCACGGCAAATAGCGATTCGATTAGGCGTCTGCCACCAGACCGTCAATAATGAGCTCAAGCGTGGTCGAGTCACGCAAGTTAAACGCGTTAATAATCAGAAACACTACTTTGAAATTTACAGCCCTGAAGCCGCTCAGAATCGCTATGAAATAAAGCGGCAAAACTGTGGACGTCCATTAAAATTTAGCCAAGTGACGGCCTTCTTAGCCTACTTTGATGATAAGTTCTGCCATGAGGGCTGGTCTCCGGACGCTGCTTGTTGGTTATGCCCGTAAGCACCGGTTATTTAAGCCGGCCAAAATGGTCTGTACGAAGACTTTGTACAACTATATCGATGCGCAACTATTGGAGATCCGTAACCTTGATCAGCTGGAAAAAACAAAACGCCGGACGACCCAGCACCACTCGCACCAACATCAGCGCCTACTCGGTCGTAGTATTGAAGAACGGCCAAAGCGAGTAGAAACGCGCCACGAGTTTGGTCATTTTGAGATCGATACTGTCATTGGCAAACGTGCTGGTAGCGAGAGTGTCCTATTAACGTTTACCGAACGTAAAACGCGCTATGAGATTGTCCGCTTGATCGAGGGTAAAGACGCTGAATCTGTGGCTTATGCCATGCAAAATATTACGGCTGAATTCGGTGACGTTATGCGGACAGTTACGGCGGATAACGGAACAGAGTTCACCACGCTAACGGCTGCGCTTGAGGGTATTGCCGAGACTTATTATGCCCACCCTTATAGCTCGGCCGAACGCGCCACTAATGAGGTCCACAATCGTATACTCAGACGTTACTTTCCTAAGGGGCAATCACTCGATCTAGCTACACCCAGTCTGGTCCGTCAAGCTGAATCTCGGCTCAACCATCTCCCGCGCCGCTTACTTAAGTTCTGTACACCAGCTGAAGTATTTCGAAAGGAATTAGCACGTGCGCGTAAAGGCCGAGCCGCCTAATCCTGATCCACCTGGAACTCCCATGAGCCCTTTCGTCTGTGTGCTTTATCGGCACTGGCTAACTTACTATTGCAATTTGCGTAAGCCTAAAAAATAAGGAAGTTGGCCTGATTGGTCAACTTCCTTATTTTTTATCAGCTATTGATCGGCAACTTTTTTCAATAATCGTTTCATCTCCGTGATCTCTTCACGTTGCGTTTTAGCGATCTTCTGTGCGAGGGCTTTGACTTCCGGATCGCTGAGTTGCGCGCGTTCACTGGTTAGAATCGCGGTCGAGTGATGGGGGATCATTTCTTGCAACCAAGCTGCATCGTGCACGGTCGCTTGGCTACGAACTAGATAAAGCGAGCCAGCAAATATCACCGCACTACCAAGTAGGATCAGGCGGTTCAAACGTTTATTCTGGTACATTGACCACATGAATAACAGCATTACAATGGCCATGGTGGCGCCCATAATTAGCGCCATATACAGTCGCGTTTGGCTTAGAAAAATATGATCTAATTGGAACACATTAAGGTACATTAACCCATACATAATAACTGTAGAGACAAGAATCATCAGTAAAAATTTCGTGTATTGTTTCATGACGTCCTCCTCGCTTTCGCTGGCTTTATTTTGACTATAGGTAGATTACAAATTTAATCCGAATTATTTGCAATTTAAAACGTAGTCTCCAATATTGTATTTAGTATGCCTCATGGGAATTCACTCTGATTTATGTGGCCCCCTTCAAATTGGAATTTGTAATCTAACATAAACGGCTTATTAATCACGCCTAACCGGCTCTTCAGGTTGTTTTTCAGGGTATATTTTTTCTGGATTTATTTGGGGATTTTCAGGCGGAGTCTTTACTGGAAATCTTTGTGGTAATTGCTTTTTAGGCTTTTCTATTGGTATATGAGGAGTAATTTTGTTTGGGTGTTTTTCCAAAAGTGATATCATTAGCTATGCCTCCTTAAATTCTTCTTGAATGGAGTGTCGTCTTTTAAATCAGAGCGATGTTGATACCATTTTTCCGCTTGTTCCATAGCAATTGAAATGGCCCGCTTATCGTCATAATTTTTTTCTTTAAGCGCATTTGCGATCTCAATAGCTTTTTTTCGAACCACTTTTTTCAAATTTTTCATTGATGGTGGGTAATTTTGTTCATTCCAAGGCATTTCAATAACCTCCATTATTTACAATTAAGTAAATTTTTTAGTCAATTAATCGTAAAGTTAAAGTCCAAGTTAATCTCTTAAGTAGCAATATCAATATTCCGACACCACTTCTTAGCATAAGTTAATGCAATTTTCTTACGACTAAACATATATGTTCTTTAATAATAACAATTGGAAAACCTTTTTTGTCAGTTATAGGTACTTTTTCTTCTTAAGCCAGTTATAAACAAGGATTGAGCAGATGAGTGAAACAGTAATTATAACAACTGTACCGTGGGATTCATTACTAAGTGGTACCTTCGTGTTCATCCCCCAAAAGCCAAAAATAATGGTGGGGATACTTAAAACGATTGATAACTCGCTCAATGTCTTCATGATGATATTAAGCTGAAAAGAAACCACATTCGTGATTAAACCACCAATATGATTTAAAAATTTTTTGTAAGAAATTAAGGTACTGTTAATAAGGCTTCTTTGATTGGAAATATTAGAAAACAAACTCTTATTAATTGTTAAATTTAATTGAAAAAAGCTTCCCTGGTGTTTAATCAATTTTAAAACTGATTCATCCTCTTTATAGGTAGATTCAATAACAATCATAAGTTTTTGAAGATTGAACAATTCTAAAAAGACAGTTTTATTAGGCCCCAAAGAATTCATTTGGCTTTCTAAGTGGTCAATACGATCTTTTATCGTGCGCAAGTCAGATAGCATCTTTTTATAAGCTAATAATATAAGTTTTAAAGCTATATACATAGATGATTCGTTATTTTGATGGGCCGTCTCTTTCTGAACATTTTCTAAAATATTAGAAAAACTATAGTTAAATAAAGTAATAATCTCATCAGACAAGATAAAAATAAAAACATTAGATATCAAGTTATCCAATTTCAAATTAACATGTGAAATATCTGGAAATAAAAGAACTAATAAAAGAACAAAAGGCGTCTCGGTACTGCTAATTTCTTCACAGCGAGTATCATCGTTAGTTATCAGGCCTGTCAAGACATCTTCATTGATTCCCATTTTTTTTAGAAATAAATGATAATTCAGCTTTGCTTGGATCAACTAATTTCCTCCAGATAGCAGAGTTATTATCCAAATCAACTTTAGTTAAACGACTATTTTTTAAAGCATAATTTGTTAATGTCATGGAGTCCTCCTTGTATAATAGTGATTTACAAAGATTTTCTAAATCAAACCCCCTCCCTGCCAAGTAAATAGATGTCATTGCATTATCTATTTACTTGGCAGGGGGTAAATTACCCCAATCTGAGGTGTATTTTAATCTTACTACAACTAATTTTGGACACATTTTTTTGCCGTTTTCACGATAGAAATCCTTATCGTGTGTCTTGGCGGTCTTTTCGCCACCCTTTTCTCCTAATTTCTCATAAAAATTTTTATCATGTGACTTAGCGGTTGCTTTTCCGCCCTTCCGGCCAGCTTTTTCGCGTGCATTTTCTATCATTCATACTTGTATCTTCCTAATCATATGATTTTAGATATGGAAAAGAGTATATAGATTATTTGTTATATATTAAATAAGATTACAGCATGTTGGTAAGCGTTGTCAAAAAAGTTGCTTTAGTTTCAACCGATAGTCACTAGACTCATATTTTAACTAAGAAATAGTATCCATGTAATTTGCCCCAAAAAGGTTTCTAATTATAAATTTCGAACTAGACATTGAATTATGATGATATTTTTCGTAAAAATAGTGTAGAATCAAATACATCATCAGTAGTTAATCTCATTTTTTAACTCAAAACATGTCCACTTATAATTTTGATTTCAAATACTTATCATTGACTTGCACATTATCAACTGGCTTTTCTTAATTTAAATACAAAGAGGTAGATTGCAAATTTAATCCGAATTTTTTGACAAATTAGTCAGCATGACTTGGTAAGG
>NZ_JQAR01000041.1:3594-3905 GCF_001437155.1 Liquorilactobacillus mali | reverse complement strand
AGGATAAAAATAACGTAAATTCCGATTAAAGCGTTCATTACTACCACGTTCAGCTGGCGTATAAGCATGGCAGTAATAGGTCTTAATACCATATTGTGATTCAAGTGATACTAGCCCACTAAACTCAGTGCCACGGTCCACCGTAAAGCTGTGCACCGGACCATTAAAAGTGGTTAGGAACTTAGTTAGGGCTTCATTAACAGTCGCTGTCGTCCGATCTTTTAACCGGTATGCCCAAAGGAACCGTGATTTGCGATCGATTAAAGTTAATAAAACTGCCTTACTATGCCCACGAGGACCAACGACTGTAG
>NZ_JQAR01000041.1:0-2908 GCF_001437155.1 Liquorilactobacillus mali | reverse complement strand
TAAAGGAAGCTGATCTTTTTTGTCCGAACAGCGTTCGGATTAATTTTACAATCTACCGAAATCACTAAAGTTATTCTTCTGGCAAGTCCATCAAGTTAATTGTTTTCTGATCTAATGGATTAGGTGAGAAAGTTATTGTGTCCACACATCTTCCTACCTTTCTATGCTTGATTAAGAAATCAATTTAAACCTCCGCTGTTGCGTGCGTTTACTAATCCCCGTCTTTCGTGCAATCATCTTATAAGTCTTTAAAACAAAATTGATAACAAATATTATCAAAAAATCCAGCTTGTTGCAAGTCTTAATTATGAGTTGTCGGAATCCGCCAAAATAGGCGTCGGTTCTTCAGCGACCACGGTCGTCATGCGTTCTTGAAGCCGCAAATCACGAACGGACTTAATGTACGCTGGCAAAAGTACGGCACACGATCCCAGCCAGGCTAGTGGCTCTGAGCTACATGCCCCGGCGTAACCAAGCAGTCGAACCAAAATCAAAGCAGCGAACACCCGCATAAATAGTTCCGCAGCCCCGGCCAGTGTCGGAATCGCACTGCGACCCAGACCTTGAAGCGTGTTACGCATAATGAAGAGCATCGACAGTAACAAATAAGTACTCCCAATGACGTTGAAATACGTCTGCGACAAGTTCAGGACGGCCACATCTTGATGACCAACGAAGAAGCCGACCAGTTGCTTGCCCCAGATAATTTCAATCAGACCAGCAACGACACTAAAGCTCCCCGACAGCCACATCGTTTGTTTGACACCCGTAATAATCCGCTCATACTTGTAGGCGCCGTAATTTTGAGCCGCAAAGGTCGCCATCGTGACCCCAAACGACATCAGCGGTTGCGTCGCCAATTGGTCAATTTTTTGAGCGGCAGTCGTTGCGGCCACAGAGTTCGTTCCGAGACTATTCAGCGCAGCTTGTAAGACAATCGTTCCAATCGCAATGATCGACATTTGAAACGCCATTGGTAAGCCGACGTTCAAATGTGCCCGTACTTCTGCCCAGACTAGCTTGAAATGGCGCCAGCCAATGTGCAGAATCGGCACCTTGACCATGATATACACGACGCACATCAGGGTCGCAATCGCTTGTGCCAGAATAGTGGCCCAGCTAGCACCGGCGATGCCCCACTTAAAGACCAGAATGAACAGTAATTCGAGGCCAATATTAATTAAGGCACTGATAATCAGAAACCACAACGGTGTCCGACTATCGCCGAGTGCGCGAATGATGTTCGACAACAAGTTAAACCCAATCGGGGCTAACATCCCGCCAAGCATGATTTGTAAGAAGGTCCGGGCATCCGCGATAATATCCGTCGGCGTCTGCATCAGCAACAAAATATGGTCCACAAATATCAGTGACAGTACCGTCAAAATAATACCGACGATCAGACTGACCACGATACTGATGGCAAAACTCCGCCGAACTGCTTTAAAATCACGGGCACCAAAATGTTGCGCCGTTAAAATCGACAGCCCGGCCGTCAAGCCTTGCGCGAACCCGATAATCAGGAACTGGACACTCCCCGTTGACCCGACAGCTGCTAGGGCTTTGACCCCAAGTGTCTGACCAACGATCAACGTGTCTGACAAACTATAAAATTGCTGAAAAATGTTACCGATTAGTAATGGAACTGTAAACCAGAAAATTAATTTTAATGGTTTCCCCTTTGTTAAATCGTTCATTTTCGCACTCCTTTCGTTAATTAAGATGGCCTGCTTGTAATCATTTTCCCGTTAACCAAACAATCAAGCAAACTTTGGTAGTATATCAACTTTGGTTTTAGAATACTAGTGGTTTGTTCCCTAAAAATTAAATAATTTATTTTCGCAATTATTTGGGGCTTCCGACTTGGGATTATCAAGTCAGTGACTGGCAGTCAGAACCGCCCCAGCTACCATCATCGCATGGTACCCAGGGCCACGCGTTTTGGTATTTCTACTGCGACATCCCCCGTCTTTCCACCGTGACACCTCATTCAACGCAAAAAAGCGTCCAGAAGTTCTGCACGCTTGCGTTTAGTTTTGTTTCTCTGATCAACACGTCATCCGCATCCAGCGAGCAACGCAATCAGATTTTATTCAATTAGTCACTTGTATTCGCGGTCGGCCAAACTTCATGCCGCAGATTAACGTCAAAATTACAGTATCACCATATAGTGGTACTGACCCGCGCATAGCCATATTTCATCTTTTTCACTCCTTATTTATGTCATTAAGTAATGACACGTTTCTAACCCTTTAATTATACAGCATCAAAAAATAGGCCACAACTGTTGAGTTTTGTCGCTTAAAGCATAGCACTAGGGAGGCTTAGATGCCTTTTTTTGTTATCAAAAAGGGCCTAGTACTTTTGGAATGGAAATACTTTCCAACACCAAAAATTCTAGACCCTACAATATCACCCTCACGAATATAGGCCAACATTTTTTGCAGTTCTGGCCGATTAGTGTTAGCCCCACTTAATTTATCCGTAAATAATTTATCAACGCCCTTTAAAGCCGCTAACTGTCGATCTAAATGTTGCTCTCTGGAACTTACCCGGGCATACCCGATTTTAGCCATTTTTAGCGCTTCCTTTTGGACAGTTCTAATGAACATTTGTAATTCCTAGTATAGCACAGAAGCAAAAAAGACCAATAGGGTATACCCTAGTGGCCTTTTTTGATCCATTATCAATGGCTTTTTAAATTAGGGCCTAGTACTTTTGGAATGGAAATACTTTCCAACACCAAAAATTCTAGACCCAAATAAATTTACCTACGGGTTATTTATCAATTAACTTTGATAGATAATAACCAACTACAAATCCTAAAGTATTAGCAAGCACGTCATTTATAGGTAGCGTCAAGAATCTTGTGTAAATGAAATGCCTTCGTACATATAATATGTATCTA
>NZ_JQAR01000040.1 GCF_001437155.1 Liquorilactobacillus mali | reverse complement strand
GGTACACATGTTTTTCTTAGTATAGCACAACTAAAAAAGTGTACCACCTGGGTACACTCAAAAGGAGCAAGTTTCGAATTATGTTACATAAACTGTCTACTCAAGGATTTTTCTTTGATATAGTGAAAAATAAAAGAGCGATTTGCGTATAAACCTAATTAAACAAATTAGCATTTTATGATCTGTAGTTATTTAATATGTTTTTTGTGTATCTTTTACAAATTCTGCAAGTTCTTCTCGTTGATGCTGTGTAATGTGCCAAATACTAGGAGCTAAACCATGTAAAAACAGACGTGGTTTAGCAATGTTTAGTTTATTTTTTTCCAGTACTTTTGTTAATTTCTTTTCAATCGACATTACACCACCAGAAGTACCAAACATGACAACTTCTTTAACCTGTTGCGGATCTAAGGTTTGTACAAATTCTTTTAATTCTTTGTCCAGTGACATCATATGCACTGCTCCTCCAAGAAGCAAGGTGTCAGCCACTTGTCCTGATGCCAGTGGGGTAGCAATAGATTCAGCCTTGACTCCTAACTTTTCGGCAATCAATTCTGCCATTTTTTTAGTATTCCCAGTTTTAGAATAATATCTTATGACAATCATATCTTTACCTCCTGATTTAAAATATTTGCAGAATTTAGTTTTGTGCTAAATGATAATTACTATTAGTAATTTTAAAGCATTTTCGTAGGTTTTTGGTAACAAAGACTTGTCGCTGCTGTGTGATAAAGACAAACCCAAGTGAATCATCAATTGAAGATAGTTTCAGAGTATTTGTTCCATTGTAGAAACCTATACTAGACCAAATTTCACCTGTAATTGATTTTTTACTGATGACCGTTACACTTACAAGCTTTGTCTTAACAGGATAGCCAGTTTTAGGATCAAAAATATGATGATATTTTTGACCATTATAATTTAGAAATCTTTCATAAATTCCAGAGGTAACAACTGAACATGCCTTAGTGGTTAATACACCTAGTGGCCTATTTCGTACATCGAAAGGATCTTGTATGCCCACTTTCCATTGCTGATCTTGGTGAGGGCCAGGACCAAGCAATACAATATTTCCACCTAAATTAATAATTCCTTGGTTAACACCATTATTTAACCATAATTGCTTTATAGCATCTGCGATGTATCCTTTAGCAATTCCCCCTAAATCTAGTTCCATACCTGCATGTAAGAGGAAAACGGATTTTTCTACATCATTAAGTTCTATTTGTCGCGGGTCAATTAATTTTAAACGGGCTTGAATATCCCTAACTGCCGGGACTTGCGCATCTGAGAATCCAATGTGCCACAGCTTTACCAAGGGTCCTATTGCAACGTCAAAGCCCAAATCTTTTTGACTGATTTCAACAGCCTGTTTCACCAGCTGGTAACTAATTGAGCTGACCTTAACCGCATGATTTCCGGCTGCATGATTAATATCCATAATTTCTGATTCAATACGATTAACTGTCAGAAGATCTTCATAGTGTTTGACCAATGTATACGCATTATCAAGGTCTTTAATTGTTGCTGGAGTAAACACGGTTAAAATAATCTTTGTTCCCAGTCCATGATAAGTTTTAGCTACTACGGCCATTTTAAACGCCTCTAATATGAATTTTTGTCACATTATTATGTATAACGGTATTATAAGCTTATCCTGAGTGTAATAATAACAAGAAATAAGCTCACAATACCATACAGTTTTTATGATCTTTTCGATAAGGTCATGAAAACAATTTGATAGCTCTTTTATAACCTAATTAACACTTAATTAGTGACGCTCCTATTGTGCTTTAAATCAACAAGCTTGGCTGCTGCAATTTCTTTATCCAACAGTTCAGTTTGTTCAGCAACTTCTGCTTGATCCCAAGCAAAGTATCTTGCCATTTCGTTAATTACGCCTTGTTTAACTTTATCAAGGGTTTCACTTCTGAATAACAGATGGTAAGTCCGGCGTAACAAATAGTCTACTGGAGTTAAGGTCATTTCTTCATCTAAAGAGTAGTGCAAACTAAGTGTTTCCGCCAAACTCAAACCAGGAGCTGCAGTTGCTTTATCGGCAGCTGCAAAAATTTTGAGAGAATTGGAACCAAATAACGTTACGATTTCCTCGGCTTCTGCTGGAGTAAAGCCTTTAGCTACGCCTTGTTTAGCATATGAATCAAGAATTTCTTCAGCTTTATCAGAATCAAAGTCGCCACCAGAAACCTTTAATTCTGCTGAATTAACTTCCTCAAAGTTTTCATCAAACTGATCATGTAAAATTGTGATAATTTTCTTCATAGCACCATCGGCCATTACGCGATAATCAGTTAATTTTCCTCCGGCTAAAGTGATCAGTCCATCTTGGGCAACTTTCAAAGAGCTTCCACGTGACACTGCTGAAGGGGCCGAGGCGTTACCTGCGTCGCTTGCGCCTGAGACAACATCAGTTTCAGGTTCTTCAGCAGCAACTAATGGACGAACACCTGCCCAACTAGTTTCAACATCGGCTAATGTTAAATGTGCATGTGGATATTTTTTGTTAATGATTTTAAGCAAATAGTCAACATCATTCATATCAACACGTGGGTTAGTTAAATCGCCCTTGTAGTCAGTATCAGTTGTTCCAAAATACGTCTTGCCTTCACGTGGGATTGTAAAGATCATCCGGCCATCGTTGGTGCCAGAACCAAAGTAGGTAGGCTGTGGGACTTTCAGGCGAGACTGATCAACCACTAAATGAACTCCTTTTGTAGGTCTCATTTGAGATTTTTTATCTTCGTCTTCATCTAGATGACGAACAAAGTCAGACCACGGGCCTGAAGTATTAATAACAACTTTTGCCTGAATATCAAATTCTTCATTGGTCAGCGTGTCTTTAACTTTTACGCCGATGACATGTCCATTGCCATCGTTAAGAATTTTGATTGCTTTCAGGCGGCTAACCATCAGGCCGCCCTTTTCATGTGCTTTTTTAATATTTTCAACTACCAAACGAGAATCATTATTCTGATAATCAAGATAGACACCACCGCCCGCAAGGTTTTCTGGATTTAACTGTGGTTCTCGTTTTAGAACTTCTTCTTTAGTCAACATATAATTGGCATATTTTTTCAAGTTAGGTGTTTTATTAATACCGGCTAAATGATCATATAAATCCATTGCAACTTTTACCGAGAACATTGTAAAAGTAGTTCCCGGTTCATCATAGATAGGCAACAGCATCGGGTCAGGGCGAACCATGTGAGGTGCAATATGCTGTACAACAGCCCGTTCTTTAACGGTATCGGAAACTACTTCAACATCGAATGTCTTAAGATAACGGATTCCACCATGGACTAAACGAGTAGAACGTGAGGAAGTCCCGCCACCAAAATCTTGCATATCAATCAACGCTGTTTTCATTCCAGCGGCACTTGCTTGAAGAGCGACTCCTGCCCCGGTAATACCGCCACCAATAATCAACAGATCCTGTTGTTCACGTTTTAACTTTTGAATATCACTTTTTCGACTATTAATTGAAAAACTCATAATCGAACCTCCTAATTAATTTTTATACTTAAAATTGATAATTTTCTAGCAGTTCAACATTTTTATACGTGAACTTTTTCTTGTTTATTTTTACTTGAGTCTTTGTATGGTTGATGAACAAAGGTTTGTGCCGCACTAACTGCCGCTTGCCACCCTGCATACAGAGTTTCACGTTCTGTGTCTGACATTTGAGGTTTGAAAATTTTACCTGGTTTTTGGATTCTTTGAACTTCATCTGTATTGTCCCAATAGCCTACGGCTAAACCAGCTAAGAATGCAGCGCCTAAGGCTGTGGTTTCTAAGTCAGCTGCTCGATCAATTTCAATATTTAATATGTCAGCCTGAAATTGCATTAAATAGTCATTATTTGCGGCTCCACCATCTACTTTTAATTTAGGAATATTAATTCCTGAGTCTAACTTCATGGTATCAATCACATCCTTACTTTGATAAGCCAGTGATTGCAAAGTTGCTTTAATGAAGTCTTCTTTAGTAGTACCTCGTGTTAATCCAAATACTGAACCTCTAACATCAGAATCCCAGTATGGAGCGCCCAGCCCCGTAAATGCCGGAACCACGTAAACTTCATTATTACTTGTTGAAGCCTTAGCGGCAGCTTCAGATTCAGGCGCGGTTTCCACAAGTTTCATACCATCTCTGAGCCATTGAATTGCAGATCCGGCTACATAAATGCTTCCTTCCAAAGCATAGTAGATTTTACCGTTTATTCCATAGCCAATAGTTGTTAAGAGGTTATTATCTGACAGCTGCGGAGAAGTACCCGTATTCATAACCACAAAGGCCCCAGTACCATAGGTATTCTTAACCATTCCTGGTTCAAAGGCAAATTGGCCAAAAAGCGCGGCCTGCTGATCTCCTGCCATGCCAGCAATTGGAACTTGACTGCCATAAAAATGATAATCTGCGGTTTTACCATAAACTTCAGAATTTGATTTAACTTCTGGCAGCATTTTTTCTGGGATATTCAACAGATCAAGAATATCCTTATCCCATGACAACTTATGAATGTTAAACAGCATTGTTCGACTGGCGTTAGAATAGTCGGTAACATGCACTTTCCCGCCTGTTAGTTTCCATACTAGCCATGTATCAATGGTACCAAATAATAATTCTCCTTTTTCGGCTCTTTCTTGAGCACCAGGAACTTGGTCTAAAATCCAGCGAATTTTCGTAGCTGAGAAATAGGCGTCCGCAATTAAACCAGTTTTTTGATGAATCATGTCTTTATGCCCATCGCTAATAAGTTTGTCCGCAATTTTTGAAGTCTGTCTTGATTGCCAAACAACAGCATGATAAATCGGTAACCCAGTTTTTTTATCCCAAATAATAGTCGTTTCACGTTGGTTAGTAATCCCAATTCCGCTTATTTGATTAGGTTTAATTCCGGATTCTATAAAAACGTTTGCAATAGTTGATAACACAGCATTCCAGATTTCGTTAGCATCATGTTCTACCCAGCCTGGCTGTGGAAAGTACTGCCTAAATTCTTTTTGAGAATCAATTACTTTCTTCCCATCATGATTAAAAATTATGGACCGTGTACTGGTAGTTCCTTCGTCGATCGCTAAAATATATTTTTCTGCCATTACTCTCTCCTCCAAACTCAAAATTATAGATTTAATTAAGTTGAAATAAGAACATTTATTTTCATAGAGTCTTTAAAAGATCTATTAAGCATCTCCCCCTTTAATTAATGCAGAATAAACTGTAACCCGGCCGCCAGGATACCGCCTACTAAAGGACCGCACATAGGCACCCAAGCGTAATCCCAATGAGCATTTGTTTTATTTGGTACCGGTAAAATAGTGTATGCGAACCTGGGGCCCCAATCACGAGCTGGATTTAAGGCAAAGCCTGTGGTCCCCCCCAAAGCTAACCCGATTGTCGCAATTAAAAAGCCAACAATTAAGGGTTTAAGACCTTGGGTGAAATTACCTAAATTAAGTAAGGTGAAGATAAAGACAAATGTCGCAATTACTTCACTTAAAAAGTTGAACAGAGGGTTATTAATACTTGGCAATGTCGCAAAAATTCCGACTGTGTTGCCTTCTTCTGCTGTTTTAGTTTCTTTAAAATGAGGATAGTAATGAATTACCACAATTGTTGCGCCGATGAATGCGCCAATGAATTGACCTAAAATGTAAGGAATAACTTCTTTCCAAGGGAAAAAACCAAAAAGTGCAAAACCGAGCGTGACTGCTGGATTTAAATGTCCTTGGGAACCAAACTGACCAGCAACATAAACTCCAAAAGCGACCGCAAAGCCCCAAGCAATGGAAACATAAAACCAATTATTCGCTTGACCATAGGATTTTTTAAGGTTAAGCGTGGCCCCGCATCCGGCACCAATAATCATCAAAATACAAGTACCAATTAATTCACCAATAAAACCATCCAATAAAACCGCCTTCTTCCTTATATTTTCAATGTGTCTCAGTTAACTAGAAGTTAAATGAGATCAACATTGCTTGTTTTTGCAAAGTATTTTACGTTACTCTCAACTTTCTCTTGCCATAAAAGTTTAACGCGAACTAATTCAGGCAAATTGTTTTCAAATGGCAGGACATCAATAAAAGAATCCTTACCATTTGTAGCAGACATTATATTATTAACGTTGACGATTACTTGATACTCTTTGCTTTGAACTTTAATAATACATTCGTAACTTCCTTGTGAAGGTAATTGTTGCAGATTGTTAAACAATAGCAGTTTTTCGCCGTTGATTAACTCACCTTCAGAAAAATAACTATGCCCTAAAAGTTGTGTAGCTTTAAATAAATCCCCCCTTTCAATCAACTTACGAATTCTAGTTGAGCTGACCTTAGACCTTCCTTCTTCTAATTTAGACACGATGACAGTATCAAACCTCCCATGGCTATAGTTTTTCATTAAATTCATATCTGCCAATCCGAATTTTCCAAAAGTATAATCATATCCCGCCACAACTACTCGTGAAGCTAAGCCAACGATATACTGATCAATGAATCGCTGAGGGGTTAACTGTGCAAAGGACAAGTTAAAATCCACTACATATAAAATATCAACGCCATTCATCCGCATTAGCTCTATTTTTTGTTTTAATGAAGTCAAATATCGAAAAGAAGCCTTATTTTGTGAGTCAAATAACATTGAGGCATGTCTGTTAAAAGTCATTACTGCTAAGGGGAGCTGTTGTTGTTTAGCTTTACGGCGAGCAATTTTTATAACCCGTTGGTGTCCAAGATGAACACCGTCAAAAAAGCCTAGCGCTAGTACTACAGGAAAAAAATTTATTTTTTTTTAAGTTGACATTGTTCAGATAAATTACTTGCATCTAAGAACCCCCTAATTTTTTGATACTTTTTTCTTTATTAGACTATCTTAAGTATTCACATACAAAATAATTTCATATTCCACACACATCACTCTTTACCTTTTAACCTATAAATTTCTGAAAGTATTTATTTATTGAAAAAAATAGAACTCCATAAAAAGTTAAACAAATTAGTTTATAAAACGTTTAGCTTGTACGAAGTTCTATCAAAGACATGTACTTTAATTGACCTTGATTGTACTATTCCTGCTTAAATTTTGTAATTTAATAAAGAATTGAAATGCTATAGTTGAGTATTTAAAATAATTCTATTTTTTTATTATCAACAATATTTTTTGCTTCTTCGATTAAAGTTTTTACAATTTCTGCAGCAGGTTTTGATTCACTAATTAAGCCTGAAATTTCGCCACTAAACAAAACACCATTTTCTGAATCATCTTCTTTGACAGCGTTTTTTAATCCCACATTCATAGAGCTATTAAACTCTTCTCTTGAAACTTTCTGATTTTCTAATTGCAAGAGTTGCTCTGTTTTCTTATTTTGAATAGCTCGGCTAGCATCTCTGATACTATGCCCAACTACAACAGTAGAAGCATCATTGGCATTGATAACGGCTTTTCTCCAGTTGTCTCCTACTGGACTTTCCTTAGAAATTGAAAAGATAGTGCCACATTGAACTCCTTCAGCACCAGCAACAAAAGCATTTACAACGCCTCGACCATCGCCAATACCACCAGCAGCTATAAGTGGAATAGAAATTGCATCAGCAATTTGCGGCCATAATACTTGAGATGTTAATTCTCCAATATGTCCACCGCCTTCCATTCCTTCTGCAATTACAGCATCTGCTCCTAGCGCTTCCATTTTTTTGGCTATTTTAACATTAGGAATTACTGGAATCACTTTAATACCGGCTTTTTTTAAATCAGGCATGTAATTTTTAGGTGTACCAGCTCCTGTGGTTACAACTGGAACATGTTCTTCAATAACTACCTTTACAACTCCTGGAGTACTCCTGTCCATTAGCATAAGATTAACAGCGAAGGGATTTTTTGTTAGTTTTCTTGCTTTTTTAATTTCTTCTCTAACTTCTTGAGGTGTTTTACCACCAGCAGCTATGATTCCTAACCCTCCCCCATTCGACACAGCAGCAGCTAATTCTGCCGTAGCTACTTCTTGCATGGCGCCTTGTATGATCGGATATTTAGTACCTAAAAGTTTAGTAACTCTATTCAATTAAAACATCTCCCATTATTTATTAATTAATATATTTTATTGCCCTTTAAAAGTAGGTTTCCTTTTCTCCAAAAATGCAGTCATTCCTTCAGTTTGGTCTTTTGTAGAGAATGTTTCGGACCATAACTGTGTTTCAAAATCAATAGCTGTATCTAGCGGCAAGTCAGCAGCACGGTCAATAACGTATTTAGCCATTCCTACAGCAATTAAACCATTTTTCATAACCTGGTTTGCGATTTCTTTTACTTTAGTCATTAAATTTTGAGGTTCTGTAATTTCCTCAATAAGGCCAACACGAGCAGCCTCTTCTGCATCAATCATCTTGCCAGTTGCAATCATTTCTTTTGCTTTACCACGCCCAACTAAACGGGTTAAACGTTGTGTTCCTCCGAACCCAGGAATAATTCCTAATGTAACTTCGGGTTGTCCAAACTTTGCTTTATTAGAAGCAACACGGATATCACATGAAGCTGCAAGCTCTAGCCCTCCACCTAATGCATAACCATTAACTGCTGCAATTGTAAGTTGGGATAAATCTTCAATTTTTCGAAATGAAGTATGGGCTAATTTTGATAATTTTGCAGCCTCTAATGAATTCATATTATGCATTTGAGAAATATCTGCTCCTGCTACAAATGATTTTTCACCTGCACCAGTAATAACTAACACTTTAATACTTTCCTCATTTGCTTTTACTTCATCTAAAGCCTGTCCTATTTCCGTTAATGTGTCTGAATTCAATGCGTTAAGTGACTTAGGACGATTAATGGTCAATGTAGCTATTCCATTATCAACAGCTAGTAAAACATTTTTGTACGTTTTAGTATCTAACATTTCATTACACACCTTTCATAATTATTGTAAGCGCTTTTAAAATAACCTTGATGAATACTCTCAACGTTAATAATACTTATGAAATACAATTTTTCAATTTTATAAAAATAAAATTTATTTTTGTTAAAACGAGGAATGCCTATTTTTAAACTTTTATAACTATTGCAGAAAATTCAAAAAAATTTTTTTTTAACAAAGTTTGTGAATTTACTAAACTTTAAAAAGTATAGATGCTTTTGCGACAAGGAATACTGCGCTATATAACATAAAGTTATAGCATCAATGACATTATTGTAAGGGTTTACATCAAAATTTATTTTAGTTATAGTCTGAATTATTTAGTTGATCATAAAAAGAAGGGAAGTAATCTATTATGAGTGGAACATGGTTTATGCGTTATTTAGCAGAATTTTTTGGAACTTTAATATTGGTACTTTTTGGGAATGGAGCAGTTGCTAATTCATTTCTTAAGGGCACAACAGGCAATGGGAAAACTGGTCAAGCTAATGGTGGATGGATGTTTATTGCATTAGGATGGGGATTTGGTGTTATGCTACCCGCCATGATGTTTGGTTCTTTATCTGGTAATCATATTAACCCAGCTATCACTATTGCTGAAGCATCTGCAGGAATTTTCCCATGGAGGCATGTTTTCCCATACATTTTATCGCAGTTTTTAGGAGCAATTGCTGGGCAATTATTGGTAGTTTTGGTTTATTGGCCCCATTATAAGCAAACAGATAACAAGAATTCTATATTAGCAACGTTTTCTACTGCTGATTGTTCTGGAAGTAAACTTAATGGTTTTTGGACAGAATTAGTAGCAACTGCGATTCTTGTTTTTGTAGCAATGGGGCTATACAGAGGAATGTTCTTTAAACAAAATATTGACCTTGCAAATTTGGGAGTTGGATTCGTAATTGAAACTTTAGTAATATCTCTTGGTGGGCCTACTGGTCCTGCTTTAAATCCGGCTCGAGATCTAGGGCCCCGCATAGTACATTTCTTGTTGCCAATTCCTAACAAAGGAAGGTCGGATTGGAACTATAGTTTGATTCCTGTAATTGCAACAATTATTGGAGGTGTGATTGGCATATATGTATATAAAATATGTTTTGGTTTATAAGATAAAAATAGATGTATCTAAAATAATATTAAATTATTTTGTACTCTGTTTTATTCTAATAAAGCTATATATATCAGATACTATAATTAATAGTTATGGAAGCAATAAGAATGTGTTATTTGAAAAAAGGTGAACATAGTTATACTGTAAATGTGTAAACAAGTATAATTCTATAATTCAATAGCTTTGTATAGCGGTTTCTTGTTTATTACTATTTGTGAAAATAATAACTATTTATTTTGATTTAAAGGTTTGAAGAATAGGGAAAAATTAGTTTACTATCTTGTAAACGTGTTAAAAAATGGTGAATACTCTCAAAGAATAATATTTTCCTTAGTAATTTTGCAGATAAATCAGTAATTTTTATTATTTCAAAAAATAGTATTTTTTAAAGCTTATTCTGTTGATTAACTAGATCTAAATTAAATTATAGTAAGGAGTCCTAAGGATGTCAGAAACTGAGCAATTAGTAAAACTAAATGAAAAATTAAAGGGGAACCTTGCTCGTTCTGTAAACCCATATGGTTGTCGTCAGGAAATTTTGAATCAAATTGCTTATGTTCAAAGTAAAGGGCCCTACAAAGGAGCTAAAAAAGCTTTAATTGTCGGAGGATCTTCAAGCTATGGATTGGCCAGTCGTATTACTACAGCATTCGGGCAAGGAGCAGATACTATAAATGTTGCCTTTGAACGCCCACCTAAGAATGAAAACATGCTTGGAACAGCTGGATGGTATAACAATATTTATTTTCGTGAAGAGGCAGAAAAAAAAGGATTAAAAGCTAAGAACTTTATTGGTGATTGCTTCACTCAGTCTATGAAAGAGCAGGTTATTGACTATATAAAGAGTGATTTTGGAGGAAAAATTGACCTGTTAGTCTATTCTGTAGCAGCTCCTAAAAGGACTAATCCTAACAATCCTAATGAAGTTTGGCGCTCGGTTCTTAAACCTGTGGGTGAGAGTGTAAGCGGTAAAACTATTAATCTAGAAAAAAATACTTTAGTTGATCAGACTATTGAACCAGCATCTAAAGAAGAGGTCGAGGCTACCAAGCATGTAATGGGTGGTGAAGATTGGGAACTTTGGGTAAATCAGCTTAAAAAAGCTGGTGTATTAGCAAATGGTTTTAAAACTATCTTGTTTTCCTATATCGGGCCTAAAAGTACTTATGCTTTTTACCATGAAGGTACATTAGGAGCGGCTAAAGATGCTGCAGAAAAATCATCACTTAAAATTCAAAAAAGTATTGATGATATTCAAGGAGAAGCTTTGATATCTGTTTCTCGTGCTCAAACCACTAAAGCATCTGTTGTTATTCCAATTTTCCCTCTTTATTGTTTAGCTTTATACAAAGTTGAGGAAGAAACTGGTACACATGAAACTCCTATCCTGCATAAAGATAGATTATTTAGAGATATGGTTTATGGAAATAAACGAGAAATAGATTCCAAAGGTCGTTTAAGACCAGACTCATGGGAATTGCGTGCCGATGTTCAAGAAAAAGTCGATCAACTTATGAGTAAAATTACAGAAGATAATTTTAATACAAAATTCACTGGGTATGAGACTTTCAAACGTGAATTTTTACAGTTAAATGGATTTGAAGTTCCAGGTGCTGACCAAAAAAGTGTTAATTTAAATGAACTTAAAAAATTAAAACAGTAGTTAAATTTATTTATAAATATAGCTAGGAGATGAATTATATGTCAGTACAATTTATTGATAGTAAAAAAGCTGCTCAGCTTATACCAGATAAAGCAATAATTGCCTTAGATGGTTTCCTTGGAACTGATGTTCCTGAAGAAATACTGGAAAATATAAAACATCGTTTTGAAACTGAAGGTCACCCTAAAGAGATAGATGTTTGGCATGCGTCTGGGATAGGCGATGGTAAGAATAAAGGAACTAATAATTTTGCTGTTAAAGGATTGTTACACCGATTAGTTGGTGGTCATTGGGCATTAGCTCCTCAACTTCAGCCGCTTGCCGCGCATAACGATTTTGAAGCTTTTAATTTTCCTCAAGGAGTTTTATCACAAATTTTCCGTGATTCTGCAGCTCATAAGCCTGTACAAATAAATAGAGTCGGCTTAGGGACTTTTGTTGATCCCGACATTAGTGGAGGCCGCTTAAATGATGCTGCTAAAGCAGATACTTTGGTATCCAAAGTGAAAATTCATAATAAAGACTATTTGGCTTATGAGGTCCCTAAACCTAACGTTGCTCTTTTAAGAGGTACTTTTGCTGATGAAAATGGAAATATTACTTTTGAGGATGAGCCCTTAACTCTAGTAGCGACATCTGTCGCTATGGCAGCTCACAATAATGGAGGAAAAGTATTTGTTCAAGTAAAGCGAGTTGTAAAATCTGGTTCATTAAAGCCTAAAGATATTCGAATACCTGGTGTTTTGGTTGACTATGTTGTTGAGACTTCAGATGAAGCTATGACAATGCAAAGCACTTCAACCTTATATAATCCGGATTTCATTCATCAAAATATATTAAAAACTGCTAAAGATATTAATGTACCTTTAGATGCAAAAAAAGTGATAGCTCGAAGAGCATCTATGTTTAAAAAGGATTCTGATTCTATAGTAAATTATGGTATTGGCAAATATCCTGAAACTGTCTCATTAATTTTAAAAGAGGAAGGTGCCGCTGACAATATAACAACTACCGTTGAACCTGGCACTTTTGGTGGCGTTCCTTTAGGTGGTGGAAACTTTGGATGTGCGATTGCTCCCGAATCAACTATTGATGAGCCATATATGTTCGATTTTTACGATGGGGGTGGTATTGATATCACATTCCTAGGACTTGCAGAATCAGATAAAGTTGGGAATGTTAATGTTTCTAAATTTGGACCTAAAATTGCAGGAACAGGAGGATTTGTTGATATCACGCAGAATACTTCCACGATTATATTTACTGGTACTTTTACTGCGGGTGGATTAAAAGAAGAGATTTCTAATGGTGAGCTTCATATTCTTAAAGAAGGAAAATTTGACAAGTTTGTTAATAACGTACAACAAATAACCTTCTCTGGACCTGTGGCGTATGAAAACAAGCAACATATTTACTATGTTACTGAAAGAGCTTTATTCCATCTCGTAAAAGATGGCATTGAACTTATCGAAATTGCTCCTGGTATCGATTTAGAAAAAGACGTTTTAGATCATATGGCTTTCAAGCCAATTATTAGCCCACAATTACACGAGATGGACAAACGTATTTTTCAAGAAGCTCTTATGAAAACAAATAATAATTTAAGTAAAGCCCATAAACCTATGACTACAGTTTAGTTGTAATATTATTGAGTTTTTTAAGATAGATGTTCTCAATTAACCATTAGAACGTTTATCTTAATTACATAAAGTTAAAAGCAAAAACACATATAAGTAATATGTAAACCTTATTTCGGGTATAAGTAATCTTAAAAATCAAGGTGAGTATATATGGAGACAAAAGTATTGGACAATTCCTCGTTTAAAAATTTTATTGTTTCTATAATTAGGAATAATTTAAGAGATCGGCCAGTAGTTATAGGCATTACAGGAAATGTTGCATCTGGGAAAACAACTTTGGCTAGTGAAATTGAGAAAATTTGTAAAACACGTTTCCCTAACCTAACTATTTCTAATATTTCAACAGATAATTTTTTATACACAAATAGTCAATTAAAAGCACGTAACTTATATAGTAAAAAGGGGTTCCCTGAAAGTTATAACTATAATATGATTAGAAAATTTATACACGCAATACTTGCAAAAAAAAAGATCGAATTGCCATTGTATAGCCACAAAATTAATGACATTAATTTAAATAAAAGTGTAATTGTTAATAAACCAGATATTGTAATTTTAGAAGGATTACTAATCCTGCAACCTGAATTTTATCAAATACTAAATGAATCTATTTTTATTGATGTTGATGAAACATCAAACTATAAATGGTTTAAGCAACGATGCCTGAAATTAAATTTATCGCAATTAGATAATGTAAGTGACGATAAATTTATAGAAATTGTAAAAGATAACTGGACAAATATAAATTTGAAAAATTACTATGATAATGTATTACCTTTAAAAGTAAAAGCAACTATAAAATTAAAGTTGGATTTTAACCATAGTATTAGAAGTATTTGTTTTTAAATGTGTAAGCGTTTTATAAATGTGCTAACCTTTATAAGGTTAGCATGCTCCTAAGTCAATATTTGGCACATGTTTTTCTAGACACTTGTTCTGATTCTTTC